>NZ_JARVRF010000050.1 GCF_030209835.1 Arthrobacter sp. efr-133-R2A-120
GACACCCATCCAGCATCCCGGACCACCAGCCCGAACTTTAGGAGACACGCCCTAGCCGGGCGCTTCGCGCCAGTCCTGGCGCACCCAAGTGAGGACGGGCTGCGGCTTGGTGTCGCTCTCGTCCCGCTCTGAGCGCATCGTGATCTGAACAGCGTGCTCGACGACGGCGGCCAGCCCGGCGGCGTCGGGCGCGCCCCCGTTGCTCTCGCTCCAGCGCTCAGCGACACCACGCTGTTCGATGGCGCCGTTGCCACGGCCCAGGATCGCTGCCACTCCGGTTTGGACCAGGTCGAATTCACCCTGCTCGGCCAGCACAGGTTCCAGATACTCCACCAACGACCAGACGACGTCCGCGGCGGGCTCCGGGCGGAACGTTCCGAAGTCCAGCAGCTCGGTGCGCAGTCCAAAGTTGCTTGCCTGCCAGGACGCCATCCGCAAAAGCGCCGTGGGTACGGCCGCCGGCTCTATTCCGGCATGGTACTCACGAACAGAAGTCTCGACCAAGGCCCTGACGAGCACTGCGAGGAGCGCCGCATCCTCGGCCCGTAGGCAGACATCGGCCACCCGGACCTCCACTGTGGGAACGTGCCGGGAGAGCCTGGCGTCGAAGTAAACCATCCCCTCGTCGAGCAACACTCCCGTTTCGATGAGCCTCCTGACAACCCTCCGGTAAGCAGCCAAGGAACCGAAGATGGCCGACGGTCCCGACGAAGGCCAGCGGTTCCATGCCTGCGTCCGATAGCTCTCGAAACCCGTGGCCAGCCCCCGCCAGTAGGGAGAATTGGCGCTGATCGCGGTGAAGACGGCGAGCTTGTCCCGGATGCGGTCCAGGACCATCACACCTTCCTCGGGGGACTCGATCGAGGTGTGCACGTGGAATCCGCAGGTGAGCTGTTCGTGTGCGGTGATGCCGAAGCGTTCGAGCATGATGGCGTACCGGGGATCCGGAGTAGTGTGCAACGCGGCGTCGACGGGCGACGTGGCCAACGCGGCGATCCTTGCGCCGTGGCGCCGTGCGGCGTGGCTCGCGAGGCCCCGGGCCCTGCGGATCTGGTGCAAGAGCTCCGAGTAACTACGGCATGGCCGGGTCTGGGTTTCGATCTGCTCAAGCTTGAGCTCGTGGCTCAGGCCGGTATCGGGACCGTCGATCTCCTCAAGGGCAGGCCCGATTTCGGGGCTGCCGTTGCCGTCGAGCGCGGGGCCGTCGTGGGGTGGGTCATGGTGGCCGGAGCCATCGTGGCCTTCGGGGCCGTCCTGGGCGGGGCCCGAGAGGAGCGCGTCGGCAAGGGCGAGCGGCTCGCCGGTCACGGGATCGACGATCAGCAATTCCTCTTCCACACCAAAAGTGCGCACGGATCCATTGTGCGCCATGGCGGCCTTGCGGAGACAGATCGGGATTTTGCGGCACGCCCGAATGATTCTGCCGGAAGTTCGAATCGTGCAGAATCCGACGCGCGTCAGTCCTGGAAGTACTCGATCTTGGCACCAATAGTGTTGAGCCGCTCGGCCAGGTCCTCGTATCCGCGCTCAATCACATAGATGTTGCGCAACTCGGACGTGCCGCGGGCCGCCAGCATGGCCAACAGCAGGCAAGCTGCGGGTCGGAGTGCCGGGGGGCATCCGACTTCCGCGCCGCGCCATTTGGTCGGACCATTGACATAGATGCGGTGCGGATCGAGCAGTTGAACCTGGGCACCGAGCTTGTTGAGCTCGGTCAAGTAGATCGCACGGTTCTCGTAGACCCAGTCGTGGATCATGGTCTGTCCCTCGGCATTGCCTGCGATGACCGCGAAGAACGGCAAGTTGTCGATGTTCAGCCCTGGGAACGGCATCGGATGGATCTTGTCCTCAGGCGCACGCAAGCGTGATGGCTTGGTGGTGACATCCACCAAGCGAGTCCGTCCGTTGCGCGCAAAGTATTCGCCGGAGATGTCGAGCTGCTGGCCCATCTGCTCAAGCGTGGCAAGTTCAATCTCCATGAACTCGATGGGGACCCGGCAGATGGTGACCTCCGAGTTGGTCACGATGCCCGCGGTGATCAGGCTCATGGCTTCGATCGGGTCTTCCGAAGGGAAGTATTCAATGTCGACGTCGATCGCCGGGCGGCCCGTGATCTTCAGGGTGGTTGTCCCGATGCCGTCGATCACCACGCCGAGCCTCTGCAGGTAGAAACAGAGGTCCTGCACCATGTAATTGGGGCTGGCATTGCGGATCACCGTGGTACCGCTGCGGTGTGCGGCGGCCATGATGGCGTTCTCGGTCACGGTGTCGCCGCGCTCCGTGAGCACGAAGGTGCGGTGGTCGCCGTCGGCAGGTGGGGCCTGTACCGAATAGAAGCCGGCCTTGGCCTCCACCGAGAGCCCGAACTGCCGCAACGCCTGCATGTGCGGTTCCACGGTTCGAGTCCCGAGATCGCAACCGCCGGCGTAGGGCAGTTGATATGAGGCTGCCTCATCGAGGAGGGGGCCGAGCAGCATGATGACGCTGCGGGTGCGGCGTGCGGCCTCCACGTCCATGGAGGCGAGGTCAAGGGTCTCCGGGCGGCGGATGCGCAGATCGTTGCCGTTCAGCCAGGTGCACTCGACACCGATGGAGGTCAAGACCTCGACGATCCGGTTGACTTCTTCGATCCGGGCAAGCCGGCGCAAAGTGGTGGTGCCGCGATTGATGAGGCTCGCGCAGAGCAGGGCGACGCCGGCATTCTTGCTGCTGTTGACGTCCACCGAGCCGGAGAGCGTGCGTCCGCCCTCCACGCGCAGGTGGGTCATCTGCCGTTTGCCGACCTTGACGATAGTTCGCCCGAAGATCGACTCAAGGCGCTCGATCATGCGTAGGCTGAGGTTCTGCTTGCCCTGCTCCATACGGGCAATGGCACTTTGGCTGGTACCCAGTTCCGAAGCGAGCTGTCCCTGTGTCCAGCCCTTTTCGCCACGGGCGTCGCGAAGAAGGAGACCTACATGTTCGGCAGTCGGTTGCGTCATGACTAATAAATATCACGGATGGTCTACGGACTGGAGGTTTTGTGACACAACACGCCGATTACGCTGGAGAATAGTCGTCTCGTGCGATATGCGTGGTCCAAAGCCTGCGTGTTGCGTTTGCTCGCGGCCACCGGAAGCCAGCCACTCGTCCCCCCAAGTAGCTCGCAGTAGTTGTCGTTATGAGGCCCCAAAACGACAACAAATGCGAGTCAGTTGGGCTGCTTCAGCCAGACGAAGTGCCACGTCCCTGCCCATTGGGCCGCGAGCACGGCTGCGGCCGCAATGACCAGCCCGCCAGCGAGAACCCAGACGTCCAGGCGGCTGTAGGTGGATTCGCGTGCCCAGGTCCGCCGTCCGCCGCCGAAGCCCCGCGCCTCCATGGTCACGGCCAAGCGGGACGCCCGACGGATCGCCTGGACCAACAGCCCGAAGCTTTGGCCGAGCATGGCCTTGAACCGTTGCGGCGGGCTCCCGTGCGAGCCGACACCCCGCGCGCGCCGTGCCATGCCGATGGTCTGCCATTCCTCCGCCATGAGCCCGACGAGCCGCAGCGCAGCCAAGGTGCCCAAGACAAAACGGTGCGGCAGTTTCGCCTTCTGCGCCAAGGCATCGGCAAGGTCGGTCGGATCGGTGCAGCTCATGAGGAGGATGGCTGGCAGCGCGATGGCCAGGCCACGCAGCATGAAGCCGAGTCCCAGCTGAAGTGAGCCTTCGCTGATAGACCAGATCCCGACGTCGAGCAGTATCCTTCCGCTGTCCGCCGACAGGATCGCGGTGCTCCAACCTCCGAGCGCGGCCGCGATAATCAAGGGCCAGCCGCGCTGCCAGAGCAAGCGCACGGTGAGCCCCGCGAGGGGGAACAACGCCAGTTCGCCGAGGAGCGCGGTCGAGGCTGACACCAAGTCGATGGACAACGCCAACACCAGGGTGATCAGGAAGACCGACACGAACTTGGCCAGCGGATTCGCGCGCGTCAGGAGGGCATTGTTGCCGCGCAGGGTCAGTGCGTCCCTCATGCCGCACCCGCTTCCTGCCGGGCGCCGCCTTGGAATGCAGGCTCGAGCCGCATCTCGGCGCCGCCAAGGACGGAGCTGAATTCCTGGTCGTGGGTCACGGAAACCACGGATGTGCCGGCGTCGAGCAGTTCCGACAGGAACGACGCAAGCTCAGCCCACGTGTTCGCGTCCTGGCCAAAAGTGGGTTCGTCCAGCACCAGGACGCGGGGGTGCGCGGCGAGTACCGTAGCCACCGATAGCCGTCGCTTTTCGCCACCGGAGAGCGTGTACGGATTGGCCTCCACGAGATGCCGCAGGCGCAGCCGCTCCAGCAATTCGTCCACGCGCTCCTCGCCATGGCCAAGGTGCTTGGGGCCGAACATGAGCTCGTCGAGCACCCGGCCGGTGACGAACTGGTGCTCGGGCTCCTGGAACACGGTCCCGATGCGGGAAATCAGCTGCTGGGCCTTCCACTTGAACGGGTCAGTGCCGGCACCGTCGCTGAGCCCGACGGCGGCAGTCAGCGCCCCGGACACCGGCGCCAACAGCCCCGCGAGAGTCAAAGCGAACGTCGATTTTCCCGCGCCGTTGGAGCCAGTGATGGTCAGCGCTCGCCCTGCGAACACTTCGGCGTTGAGTCCGGCCTGCACGGGAAGGGGCGGGATGGTTTTGAACCCCCGGCGCCGTGACCGCTCGCGGGACACCGCGAGCTCCTGGGTGGCGAGCAGTAGCTCTCCTCCGCTCCCCGCCGAGGAGCTCCCCGCCCCGGAGCCGGCCGCCGTTCCGGCGCCTGTTCCCGAACGTGGCCGGGTGGCCGGCACGTACCCGGGCACCCAAACGCCCGCAGCAGTGAGCATGTCCCTTGCTTGCGCCAGAACGGTGTCCGGATCGCCGTCCAGGAGCACTGCCGGCGTCGAGACTCCCGTGGAGGAGGAACTGCCCGGCTGGAGCACCACGATCCGGTCCACAAGGTCTTTCCAGACCGAAACCCGGTGTTCCACCACCACCAAAGTGGCGCCGGTCTTGTCGAGGCAGCGGCCCACGGCATCGCGGACCTCCAACACTCCGGCGGGGTCCAGGTTGGCGGTCGGTTCGTCCAGGAGGATCAAGCCGGGCCGCATCGCGAGGATGCCGGCCAGCGCAAGGCGCTGTTTCTGCCCGCCCGAGAGGGCCGACGTCGGGTGGTCGAGCGCAAAGTTGCCGCTCGCACTGCCACCGGCACTACGCCGCAGCCCGACGTCGTCGAGCGCTTCATGGACCCGCTTCCAGATTTCTTCCCGCGGCACGCAAAGGTTCTCGGCGCCGAACGCGACGTCGTCGCCCAGCCGGGAAAGCACCACCTGGGTTTCGGGGTCCTGTTGCATGAGTCCGGCACGGCCCCGCTGGGCCTTCGGCGAAACACCATCCACGAGCAACGAACCGGTCTCGTCGGCGTCGTCGCCTTCCTCGCCCAACACGCCAGCCAGGGCATGCAGGAGGGTCGACTTGCCTGCGCCCGAGGGGCCAAGCAGCAGAACACGCTCGCCGGGACGGATGTCCAGGTCGAGGGCGTGGATGGCCTGCGTGGTGCGGCCGGCGTGCCGCCAGCCCCAGCCTTGCGCGGAAATGGCGGCGGGTCGCACCACGGCAGAGGTGCCGGAATCAGGACTGGGCATCAGGAAAAGACGGGCTCCGAAGCGGCTTTGCGGGACGCGAACGCGCTCAGCACACCGGTCTTGGCCAGGCCGCGGGTCGCGATCCAGGACAGGGCACCGGCAATGACGGCCCCGGAGACCGTGCAGAACACGATGTACGCGAGCTTGTCGACCGGTTCGTAGGCGATGTTCCAGCCCCACGGCAGGAAGGAGTCGTTCAGACCGCAGAACAGGCCCGCACCGGCACCGACCAGCAGGGACACAGGCAGGTTGAACTTCTTGTACATGAAGGCCAGGAAGATGAGTTCCGCACCGAGGCCCTGGAGCAGGCCCGAGATCAGCACCGTGGTGCCGTACTGCGAACCCATGATGAGCTCACTCGTGGCGGCCACTGTTTCGCAGAAAATTGCCGCACCGGGCTTGCGGACGATGAGCATGCCCAAGACTGCCGGAATCATCCAGCCGCCGGCGATCAGGCCGCTCAGGGGCGGGTAGCCGGCGGACATAGGCGTGGCGACCAGAGCCATCTGGTCCCATGCCCAGAAGATCACGCCACCGGCGATCGAGATCAGTGCCGCCACAACAATGTCCACGACGCGCCAGTTGTAACCAGGCTTGGTGAGGCCCGGCCTTGCAGAAATACCAGTCATTTTGTCCTCCTGAGGAACAGGAGGGGAAAGTGTTCCCCGGTTGCCTGCGAGCGGCCTCCGCCGCGCCGGTTCCGGACACTATGAGAACTCGACTCCCTTGCGCCGGTACTAGCCGGATCAGGTTCGAGGGTCTGCGGCTGTCCGCACTCTCAGCGCCCGTCCTCCGTGCCGCATTGCTGCGAGCCCGACGGCGGCGCTCCCCTGTCGTTATCAATCCACCCTTTTGGGCGTGGTTCAGTTTACACCTTGGAGGGGTTGCGGGCGCGGCGGCAAAAAGCGTACCGACGGATTCCCCTGGATCATTTGCCGGGCGAGCGCAGTCCGGCCCGGAATGGCGCGGGCGGCCACAGAAACTGGGAGAATGATCCAGCAGAATGTGACACAGCAAGCGGGCAAAGGAGCGGTCTTGGCAGGCATGGGCGAAGCGAACAGCACCACAGTGGCCGAACCGAGGCTCGCCGCGAGCGTGATCCTGCTCCGGGATGCCGCAGTTCCTGGGCGCTCTGGAGACGCGGCGCAGGCTTTGGAGGTGTTCGTCCAGCACCGGGTGTCCACGATGGATTTCGCTGCCGGAATGGTCGTCTTCCCGGGCGGACGAGTGGACCAGGCGGACAGCTCCGGCTGGGACTTCACGGACGACGTCGTCGAGCGGCACGCCGCCGCATGGCACCGGAGCAGCATCGCCGTCGAGCCTTCCTCCGCCCGATTCAACGCGGGCCGGGTACTGGCGGCCGCGCAGCGTGAGGTGTTCGAAGAGGCCGGGCTGAAGCTCGACGCCGCCACCCTCCGCCCATGGGCCAACTGGGTCACTCCGCCGGACCAGCCCAAGCGCTTCGACACGTACTTCTACCTTGCTTGCCCGGTTTCCGGAGCCGAGCCAAGGCACCAGACCACGGAAGCGTCATCGTCCTTGTGGATGCCGGTCCGCGGAATCCTGGATGCCGAAGCCGCCGGAACGCTCAAGCTCATGCCACCCACGCTGGCGCTACTGGATGAGCTCCTCGCCCTCGGCACGGTGGAAGCGGTGCTGGCCGAAGACCGTGACATTGTTCCCGTGCGTCCAAAGCCGGGAGCCTTGCAGGAGTTCTTCCGGCTGAGGCGCCAAGCCCCATCCGTTGCTCCGGAACTGCCCTGAAGTGGGGTTAGGCTGGGGACGGTCCTGTTTCCACCCGCAAGGAGTCCCGGAATGAACCTCCTCATCAAACTGCTCGGCACCGGCGTGAGCATCGGCGCAGGCTTTGTCGGCACCAAGCTCGTCAACGCGCTGTGGGAAAAAACCACGGGCAACAAGCCGCCCAAGGGACACGACGACATGGAGACGAGCCTCCGCTCAGCGCTGACCTTCGCCCTGATTTCGGCAACTGTCAGTGCCGTCATCCAGGTTCTCGCCGGCCGGAGCACCCAGCGCGCCATCTCCCGCTTCTCGAAGACGCAGGACATCGTCTAGGCTGACGGCCCGCCGTTGACGCCGTTAGGATCTTCGCTCCCGCCGTTGCGGGCGTTCCCAGCGTGGGGCATTGCCGAGCCCGCTTCTTGAGCTTTCTCCGCCGCCCGTTGACCGGCAGCCCGCAGCACCACGGCCTCGAGTTCGTCTGTGCTGAGAAGCTCGGGGTGGAGGTGCTTGGTCCGGTACCCTGCCCGGCCCACCATGTGCGCAGACACGGGCACAGTCAGCAGTTGGAAAATCCAAGCGACCGCGAGGACCGGCCAAACCCACCATTCGCGCATCTGCAGCCCCATGGCCGCCAAGACAAGGAACAGCCCCAGCACTTGGGGCTTGGTAGCTGCATGCATGCGGCTCATGAGGTCCGGGAACCGCAACAGTCCAATTGCCGCGCCCAATGACATCAGGGCACCAACAATCAGCAGTACCGCGGTGACGGCATCGATGACGGCGTCCGCTCCGGTGGCGTTAGGAGTCATTGACTTGTCCCCTCCGGTCGGCCACGAAGCGGGCCACCGTCACCGATCCGATGAACCCGATCAGCGTCAGCGCGACGAGCAGCACGAGGTTGTTGAGGTGCCTGTTGACGGCCATGTCGATGGCCAGCGCGGCCCCCAGTATGGCGAGCAGCACGTCTGAGGCGAGCACCCGGTCCAGCAATGAAGGCCCGACGGCGATCCTGTAGATCGCGCCTGCCGCCGCGAGGCTAAGAATCACCGCCGTGACGATCAGCACGATGTCTTTCATGAGCCGGCTCCCCTCGTTGCAGGCCAGCCTTCGGCCTGGAGTGCGTCCAATTCCGTGCGGGTACCCATGATCCGGATCAACGAGGCCTCCGTGTCCTGGACTTCCTTGCGCAGCTTGGCGGTGTCCACATCGTTGCGGACATTGAGCCCGTGGATATAGAGCGTGGACGTCGAGCGGTCCACCTCCACCACCAGGGAACCCGGAATCAGCGAAATCACGTGCCCTGTTGCGGTCACCATGAGGTCGGAGTGGCTACGCAGGGGAACCGCGACGACGGCGTTGGTTACCGAGGGGCCCCGGAAGACCGCCAAGTACATGACCTGGAAACTCGCGGCCACCACTTTGCCAAGGAACACGACGGCGAAAGGAATGGCCCGCAGCACGTTGAATCGTCCGCTGAGCTCCACTGGAGGCAAGTAGAAGACCCTGGCTACCACCACCGCGATCAGCGCACCGAACACCAGGTTGCCGGGGCTGAAGTCCCGCCAAAGCGCACCCCAAACGACCACCAGCCAGACCAGCAGGGGCAACTCGGTGCGGAACGAAATCCGCTTGCGGCTCACTTGCCACCTCCCTGCGGTACGGCCCCGGTGGGTGCGTCACCCTGCGGTGCCGCGATTCCTGGAACTTTGGCATTCCCGCCGAGCACGGAATGAATGTACGCGGTACGGTCCAGCATCTGTTCCGCGGAGTTTCCGGCCAATTGGAACAGCGGACCGGCGAAGACTGTCAGCGCCACGCCAAAGACCACCAGCGCGGCGGTTGGCCCCACCATGGTCCGCGGAAGCAGCCCGACGGCCGCCGTGTCTTTCAGGACGGCGGCAGGGTAATCCGCATCCTCCGGTTTCCGCCAGAATGCGCGGTTCCAGACGCGGGCAATTGCCAGCAACGTCAAGAGACTCGTGACCACGCCGCCCACCACCAAGGTAATGGCCAGTGGCGTCCCCAGGGCAATGCCTGCCTGGAGGAGTCCGAGCTTCCCCAAGAACCCGGAGAAGGGCGGGATTCCTGCGAGGTTCATGGCCGGAATGAAGAACAAGAGCGCGAGGAGCGGAGACAGCTTTGCGAGCCCACCCAGCCTGTCCACGGAGGAGCTCCCACCGCGGCGCTCAATCAAGCCAGTCACCAGGAACAAGCTCGTTTGGACCGTGATGTGGTGGGCCACATAGAAGACGGCGGCAGCCAGCCCGGCAACGGAAGACATGGCCAGCCCAAACACCATGTAGCCGATGTGGCTGACCAGGGTGAAGGAGAGTAATCGTTTGATGTCGCTCTGGGCTATGGCACCGAGAATGCCCACCAGCATGGTGAGGAGTGCAACCACCATCAACGGGGTATTCAAAGTATCGCCCGGGAAGAGAAGGGTCTCCGTCCGGACCATGGCGTAGACACCCACTTTGGTGAGCAAGCCGGCGAACACGGCTGTGACCGGTGCTGGCGCCGTCGGATACGAGTCCGGCAGCCAAAAGGACAGCGGGAACACGGCGGCTTTGATGCCGAATGCCACGAGCAGCATGACGTGAAGCAGGTTCCTGGTGCCCGGATCCAGTTCGGCCAACTTGATGGCGAGATCCGCCATGGTGATGGTCCCGGTGGCCCCGTAGATCATCGCGATGGCGATAAGGAACAACACCGAGGACACGACGGAAACCACCACGTACGTGACCCCGGCGCGGATGCGCGGACCGGTGCCGCCCAAGGTCATGAGCACGTAGCTCGCCGTCAGCAAGATCTCGAAGCCGACGTACAGGTTGAAGAGGTCACCGGTGAGGAAGGCATTGGAGACGCCGGCCACCAGGATCAGGTAGGTCGGGTGGAAGATCGAGACCGGTGCCTCGCGGTCGCCGTCGGCCATGCCTTGGCCGGTGGCATAGACGAGCACGGCGAGGCTGATGACGGAGGAGACCACCAACATGAGCGAGGAGAACTGGTCTACCACCATCACCACGCCAAACGGCGGCTGCCAGCCGCCCAGAGTGACGGACGCGGTGCCTGTAGTCCATACCGAGGCAAGGAGCCAGCATTCCAGGAGCAAGGTAAGGGACAACAAAGCGATGCTGACCGCGCGTTGGGCCAGCGGGTTCCTGTTCAGGGCGAATGTCAGTGCGGCACCGAGGATGGGAAGTACGACGGCGAGCGGCGCCAGGCTGGCGATGTTCACAGGGGGCCTCCTTCCTTGGCAGCTTCGGTGACTGCCGTGACCGGGAATTCGGATGTTTCCTCGGGAACCACCGAGTCGTCTTCGGCGTCAAAGCTGGGTGTCTTCGCGACGCGCCGGTCTTCGGCATCGTCCTGGATATCGTCCTGGCGTGCCAACGCCCAGGTCCGGTAGATGATGCCAAGCATGAATGCCGTCACCGCGAAGGAAATCACGATCGACGTCAGGATCAACGCTTGCGGCAAAGGATCGTTGTAGTCGCGCGGATCCGTCGATTTGTTGAACAGCGGGGCAAGTCCGGCATAGCCACCCGTCGCGAGGATCAAAAGGTTGGTGGCGTTGGCCAGGAGCATGAGCCCCAGGAGGACGCGGGTCAGGCTGCGTTCCAGGATCAAATAGATACCACAGGCGTAGAGCACTCCCATGACGATCAACAAGGTCAAGTTGACGCTCATGGGGTCCCTTTCCCGGGCGAGGTGGTTGCCGACGTTGCGGTGGTTGCCGCCGTCGCAGTAGCCGCACGGGCTTCCGGCCGGGCGTCCCCTGAATCCCCCGCGTCTCCGCTGGCGGTCTCTTCGAAGTGTTCGTCGATCTCGGCACCCAAGCTCCGCAGCACGTCCAGGGCAAGGCCTACGACAACGAGGTACACGCCGATGTCGAAGATCGTGGAGGTCACGAACTTGATGTCACCGAATAGCGGCAGCCAGAACTCGATGATGGCACTTTGGAACACTTGACCGCCCAGAAGCAACGGCACGAAGCCCGCCGCGGCCGCCGTCGCAAGCCCCGTTCCCAGCAGCATGCCGGCGCTGATCGGTGCGGCTTCCCGCAACTCGAACCGTCCGCCGGCCAAGTATCGGATGGTCAGGGCGAGCCCGGCAGTGAGTCCGCCGGCGAAGCCGCCTCCCGGAAGATTGTGTCCCGCCAGCAGCAGGTACACGGAGAAAACGATCATCGAGTGGAAAATCAGCCGCGTGACCACCTCGAAGATGATGGAACGCCGTTCGGGTGCCAGGGTTCGGCCGGCCACGAGCCAGGGGTCTCTCAGGCTGCCCGCGAACTTGCGGACGAGTGCCAGCGAGGCATCGTCGCGCGAACTGCCCCCGGCGGCGGCGCGCCTTCCCACAGTGCCCTCGGGAATCGTGGAGGCCTTGTTGAGGCGCTCACCCCTGCTTCGGACAAAGATCAAGCTCGCGACGCCGGTAGCGGCGATTGCCAGCACCGAGATCTCACCGAACGTGTCCCACGCCCGGATGTCCACCAAAGTCACGTTGACCACATTGAGTCCCCCGCCGCCCTCGTAGGCCAGCCGGGGGAAGGAGAGCGACACAGGCTCGGCGATGCGTGCGCCCATCGCGTAGATCGCCACGAAGATCATGGTGACCGCGAACGCCACACCGATAATGACGCGAACCACCCGGTATTTGCCGCCGGTGCGGTCCCGGAGCTCCGGAGGGAGGCTTCGCATCGCCAGCACGAAGGCCACCAGGATGATGGTCTCCACCAGCATTTGCGTCAAGGCGAGGTCCGGTGCTCCCTGCAACGCGAACATGAGCGCGATGCCGTAGCCGGTGACGGACACCATCAGCACGGCGAGGAAGCGCTTATTGGCGCGAACTGCGGCCAGCGCGCCAACAACGATTCCTGCCGCGGCGATGAGCTGAAGCGGCGAATTCGGGTCGATCAGGAAGAGACCGCCCGGGAGCGGCTTGTTGGCCACGATAAGTGCCGTGAGCGGGACGGCGAAAGCCACCGTGAGAATGACCGCCAGGTAGAAATAGAGGGAACCGCGCTGCGTGCGCCCGGTGACCCACACGGCGACGTCGTCCAACGCCCCGATGGTGCGCTGGTAGGCACGATCGCCATCCACCCAGTCCGGGACACGGCCCTGCGCCCGGGACACGTGGTTACGGGCGTAGAACATCACGACGCCGGCCGCGAACGTCAGGGCGGTCAGTCCCAAGGCGGGCGTCAGTCCGTGCCACAGCGCGAGGTGGCTGGCGCTGGCTGCGTTTGTTGCGGCTGCGCTTGTTCCGGCAGCGGGTTCCACAAAAAGCGCCGCATACGGCTGGATCCAACCGTCAACGGGATCCGGCCACAGACCGTACACGATGGTGAGGAAGCTCAGGATGGCCGGCGCCGCCAGGAACGATGGCTGTATGGCTTTGAAGGGAGTCCGGTCCACGCCCGGTTTGGTGGCGAACGCACCCCACATGAAGCGGGCGCTGTAGGCGAACGTGAGGATGGACCCCAGCACCAAGCCGACTAGCAGGACCAGCCCCCACGGTTGCGAATCAGGGCCAGTACCGGAGTGATCAGTGCCGTAGTGGACGAACGCCTCGAACACGGATTCCTTGGCCACGAAACCCGCCAGCGGAGGTATGCCGGCCATGGACGCGGCGGCGATGCCCGCCACGATGGCGAGCGCCCGCGAGGACTTGTACACACCCGAGAGTTTGCGGATATCGCGCGTGCCGGATTGGTGGTCGATGATGCCCACTACCAGGAACAATGCGGCCTTGAAGAGTCCGTGCGCCAGCAACAGCGCGAGGCCGGCCAGTGCGGCGTCGGGCCGGCCGAGGCCCACCACCATCGTGAGGAAGCCGAGCTGACTGACGGTTCCATAGGCGAGGATGAGTTTGATGTCGGTCTGCCGGAGCGCCCGATAGCCGCCCACCAGCATCGTCGCAAGGCCGAGCCCGAGCACCAGCGGCAACCAGTAGGGGCTCTCGCTGAATCCCGGAGCCAGGCGGGCCACGATGTAGATACCGGCCTTCACCATTGCCGCTGCGTGCAGGTAGGCGCTCACAGGGGTGGGTGCGGCCATGGCGCCCGGGAGCCAGAAGTGGAAGGGGACCAGCGCGGATTTGGTAATCGCCCCCACCAGGATGAGTACGACGGCGGCAGCAACTGCCCCCTGGGCCGGTCCCGTGACGAGGGTGGCCGCTTGAGTCATGATCGCCGAAATCCGGTATGTTCCGGCTGCCTGGCCCAGAATGATGAGGCCGACGAGCATGGCCAGGCCGCCAGCGGTGGTGACCATGAGGGCTTGCAAGGCCGAGCGTCGGGCGGCGAGGCGGGTGCGGGCGTAGCCGATCAGGAGGTAGGACAGGACGGTGGTGAGTTCCCAGAAGATGAACATCATCAGGAGGTCGTCCGCCGTCACCAGTCCGAACATCGCCCCCGCGAAGGCAAGTAGTTGGGCCCCGAACCCGCCAAGGCCCGCATCCTTGTTCTTGAAGTACCGGGCGCAATAGACCAGGACCAACGCGCCGACACCCAGGACCAGCAAGGACATTACCCAGGCCAAAACGTCCATGCGGAAGGCGAATTCAAGCTTGAGGTTGGGAATCCACGGGAGGACTTCTTCGATGAAGCCGCCGCTGGGGTCCCCGCCTTTTCCGGGATAGACCCGGTCATACTGCAGGATCAGCCAGATGAAAGCGATGGTGGGAACCGCCGCGAGGACATAGAAGGCATTCCGCTGAAGTTTCCGGAAGATCCAGGGCGCCACAGTTGCCGCTGCAAAGGTCACGGCAAGAACTGTGATCACTGGAATCTCCGCAAAGTCAGGAATGAATTGTCAAAAGTTGGAGCAGGCGGTCAAACGTTGGGTTCGGTGCAGGTAGTTTATCAACCATGAACATGGCAACTGCGCCTGAGGCCCCGCACCCGGCATCCGAGCTTGCTTCAGGGCCCGCCCTGTCGAACAAGGGCCAGATCCTTGCCTGGGCATCCTGGGATTGGGGTTCCGCGGCCTTTAACGCCGTGATGACCACCTTCGTGTTTACCGTCTATCTGACATCCAAGGCCTTTGGCGGGGAAGACTCCGCATCGGCGGCGTTGGGTGCCGCGTTGGCGATTGCCGGCGTCGCGATTGCCCTGCTGGCACCGGTCACGGGTCAACGCTCCGATTCCGGTGGCCGCCGGAAACTGTGGCTCGGGGTCAACACCGCGCTCGTGGCCGTCCTCACAGGCTCGTGTTTCTTCGTTTTCCCCAAGCCCGAGTTCCTGCTTCTGGGCGTCTCGTTGATTGCGCTCGGCAATGTGTTTTTCGAGTTCGCCGGGGTCAATTACAACGCCATGCTGGCCCAGATCTCCACGCCCGCCAATATCGGCAAAGTGAGTGGCTTCGGCTGGGGAATGGGATACCTGGGCGGAATTGTCGCGCTGCTCGTGGTGCTGCAGCTTTTCGTCCAGCCGTCTTTTGAGTGGTTCGGAGCCTCCACCCAGGACAGCCTTAATATCAGGCTCGTGGCTGTCTTCTCCGCACTCTGGTTCTTCATCTTCGCGCTACCGGTCCTGTTCGCGGTGCCGGAGCTCTCCGTCAAGAAGGCGGAATCCCGGCTCGGGTTCCTGGCCTCCTACGGTTTGCTGGTCCGCCGGATCAAGGCCATCTATCGAACCAGCCCGCACACCATCTACTTCCTGCTCGCGAGCGCCATCTTCCGCGACGGCCTGGCGGCGGTTTTCACCTTTGGCGGGGTCATTGCTGCCGGGACTTTTGGATTCGAGCTCAAGCAAGTCATCTTCTTCGCGATTTTCGGCAATGTGGTGGCAGCCGTTGGAGCCATGATCGGCGGATTCCTGGACGACAGGATCGGGCCGAAGGCCGTCATCGTCATTTCCCTCATGGGACTCCTGGTCGCCGGGACAGTGATCCTGGTGCTTGGAAACGGCGACTACGTGTTCTTCGGGTCCCATTGGGCAGGCAGCACGACGTTCTGGGTATTCGGACTGTTCCTGTGCCTCTTCGTGGGACCGGCGCAAGCTTCCTCCCGCGCTTACCTCGCGAGGCTCGCGCCGGACGGCGAATCCGGCGAACTGTTCGGGCTCTACGCCACCACCGGCAGGGCGGTGAGCTTCCTGGCGCCGGCTCTGTTCACCCTATGCATCACCGTGGCCACGCCCCTGGTTGCCCCAGGCGCGGCTCAACGCTGGGGGATCCTGGGCATCATGGTGGTGCTCCTGGCCGGCCTGCTGGTGATCCTGCCGGTCAAGTCGCCCAACAAGACGGAAATCGCCATTGTTCCCCTGAGCTGACAGATGGGCGCCTTGATTCCACATAATCTGCCGAAAACCCTTGATCTTTGATTGTTAGTAGAGTTTACTAACTCACATGGAAGCCCTTCGAGACCGCCAGCGCACCGATCGAACAAGCGCAGCGACCCTGCCTTCCGACGGGCGCGCCCACAACCTCTCCTTGGTGCGCCAGACGCTCCACTCGGCAGGGGCGATGAGCCGCGCGGAACTCTCCCGGACCCTGGGCCTGACCCGTGTCACAGTATCCGACCTCGTCTCGGACCTCCTGGAACGCGGCCATGTGGTGGAGCTGGGGCACTCTGATGAAGTCCGCCCCGGCAAGCCGGCCATCCTGGTGGACATCAATCGCCAAGGCCTTCAGGTGATCGGCGTGGATTTGGCCGAAAATTCCGTGCTGCGCGCCGCTGTCCTGGACCTTGACGGCAACATCCTCGAACGTGTGGAACGCTCCCTCTCCGATGAGACAGGCCTGGACGTCGTCAACCAGGTCCTCGAACTCGCTTCGGCGGCCGTCGGACGGGCCAACGCCACACTGCTGGGGATCGGCGTCGGGACCCCAGGCATCGTCAATGCGGACGGCGTGGTCACCACGGCCCCCAACTTCGGATGGAAGGACGTCGCCCTACGCGATCTCCTCCAGGAACGCACTGGCTTGCCGACCCTCGTCTCCAACGACGCCGACGCCGCAGTCCATGCGGACCACACCTTCGGCGGCGGCAGTGACGACGAAGTCCTCGTGAAAATCGGCCGCGGTGTCGGTTCAGGGCTCATAGTAGGCGGCAGGCGTGCCCGGGGCGCCCACTCCGCGGCGGGCGAAATCGGCCACGTCACGGTCGGCACCGACGGCGGGGCCATGTGCAAGTGCGGCAAAACAGGCTGCCTCGAAACCTGGATGTCCGTCCCCAGCCTCGAACGGGCCCTGGCCGAAGCAGCGGCGAGCTCCGAACCGGAGGCCGCGGCCGACGTCGTTCTCCGGGAAGCAGGCGAGCGGCTCGCCATCGCCCTCGCACCCGTGGTTGGCGCCCTCGATTTGGGCGAAGTGGTCCTCAGCGGACCCCGGGAGCTTTTGGAAGGTTCCCTTCTCAACGCCGTCCAGCAGACCCTGCTTGAGCGGCTCTTGCACCAGGACCCTTCACCGGTGTCCGTCCGTCTCGCCGCAGATGCACAGGACATTGTCCTGCGCGGAGCCGCCGTGATGGTCCTCTGGAACCAGCTTGGTGTGGCCTAAGTGCCGCGCCTGCGCCTCTTCCAGCCCTGACTAGCCAGCCAAGCATCCCTTCGAAGGAGCCGGACATGGACACGATTCAGTCCCCCGTTACTCAGTCCTTTGCCACCGGGCCCGACCGCGCCCACCTCCGCCGCCTCGCGGCAGGAGCCCTCATGCCCGGATTCACCGGCATCGCCGTCCCCGTCTGGATCCTTGAAGCGTACGACGCCGGGCTGGCGGCTGTGTGCCTCTATGGCACCAACGTGGCGTCCCCCGTCCAGTTGCGCGAGCTCTGCGCCGGGCTGCGGGCACATTCCCCGAACACGCTCATCGCCGTCGATGAAGAGGGCGGCGACGTCACCAGGCTGCACTACCCCACGGGATCGACGCAGCCCGGAAACGCTGTGCTCGGCCGTTTGGACGACGTCGAACTGACCGCTGCGAGCGCCAGCGCGATCGGCCACGAACTCGCGGGCCTCGGCATCAACTTGAACCTCGCCCCCGATGCAGACGTCAATTCGGCCCCGGACAATCCCGTGATCGGCGTCCGCAGCTTCGGAGCCGAACCGGATCTGGTCGCCCGGCATACCGCTGCCTGGATCCGCGGCCTCGAAGACGCCGGTGTGGCCTCCTGCGCCAAACACTTCCCGGGCCACGGCGACACCACCACGGACTCCCACCTGGCGCTCCCCCGTGTCACGGCCGACGCCGCTACGTTGGATACCCGCGAGCTGGTACCGTTCCGTGCGCTCGTCGCGGCCCGCGGAGCCACGGTCATGACCAGCCACATCCTGGTCGAAGCCCTGGACCCGGACCACCCGGCGACCTTTTCGTCGCGTATCCTTCAGGACTTGCTGCGCCGTGACATGGGATTCGACGGCGTCATCATCACGGATGCCCTGGACATGGCCGGCGCGTCCGCCGAGACCGGTGTTCCGGAAGCAGCCGTCCGGGCACTGATTGCCGGGGCGGACCTCCTGTGCCTTGGTTCGGAAACTGGACCGGCCCTCTTCGAGCAAACGATCACCGCAATCGCCGATGCCGTTGAAGAGGGGCGATTGCCCATGCAGCGCCTCGCGGACGCGGTTGCCCGAACGGCAGCACTGTCCTCGCGTTTCCCCGCTGCGGGCGCCGCGGAAATCCAGGAGGCTGCCATCAGGGGCCAGCTGGGACTTCATGGCGAGCCGCAGCTTTCCGGCGTGCTTACCAATGCGATGGGGCTCGACGGCGAGCGCATCGCCGAGGCCTTCGAAGTGTCCGAAGCTGCCGAAAGGTGGCTCGCCCGGCAAGAACCCGTGGCGATCGTGCAGGTTGAAACGGGGTCCAATTTCGCCGTCGGCCGCGTGCCGTGGGGACCCGCGGCCACGACTTCGGCAGTGGTCCGCGAAGGCGAGGTGCCCGACGGCGCGCGGGTCGCCGTCGTCGGGCGCGGCCTGGATGCCGAACACCCGTTGTGGACCGTCTTTGCCCGCTTGAGGGCGGAGGGGCACGCGGTGATCGCCGTCGAGTGCGGCTGGCCGCGCGGCGGGGCGGACATCGTCACCTATGGTGCGTCGCTTACGGTGTCCCAGGCCCTGACGGCGCTGCTGAACGGCACTGTCAAAGCCTGACCTTGGCTAGCTAGCGCCCAACCCATCCACAGAAAGTTGCCATGGAAGTCATCGTCACGACCACCCCGGAATCGGCTGCTTCGGCCGCCGCCCACGCCGTCCTCGCAGGACTCCCTGCGGGCAGGGGACCAGTACTGGGACTGGCCACCGGTTCGTCTCCGCTGGGACTGTACGCGGAGCTCGCAGCTGCGGCGGCCGCGGGCCTCGTGGATTTCTCGGCCGCGAAGGGATTCGCCTTGGACGAATACGTGGGCCTTCCGGCTGGACATGTCCAGTCCTACCGCCAGGTGCTGATCCGCGAGGTCTGCGATGTCATAGGACTCCCGCTGGCGGGGCTGAACGTTCCTGACGGCACCGGCGCCACGCAGGCCGAGCTCGAGGCCGTAGCTGCAGCGTATGATGCCGCGATAGCAGCTGCTGGAGGCGTCGACGTACAGATCCTGGGCATCGGCGCCAACGGCCATGTGGGCTTCAATGAGCCCGGCTCCTCCCTGTCCTCCCGGACGCGGCTGAAGCGGTTGACCGCCCGCACGAGGCGGGACAACGCCCGGTTCTTCGACCACGACGCCGACGTCCCGACTCACTGCATCACCCAGGGATTGGGGACTGTGCTGGATGCGCGCCGGCTGGTGCTCATCGCCACTGGTGCCGCGAAGGCCGCCGCGGTCGCTGCCGCCGTCGAGGGCCCGCTGACGGCGTCGTGCCCTGGTTCGATCCTGCAATGGCATGCCGACACTGTGGTGGTTCTGGACGAGGCAGCCGCCGCCCGATTGGCGAACCGCGAGTACTACGACGACGCCGCGCGCGGCCTGGCTTTGACCCCTTAGAAAGGCGCGGACCGCTTTGTGCGGCGGCTGCGAGTGGCGTCATTCCGCCGCCCCTTCAAGAGGGCTAGGGTGGACTTATGAACGTGGATGAGACAGAACTTCCAGGCCTCGGGGTCCGCAAGGATTTCATCACGGCCTCGGGACGCCGGATCGGTGTTGTCGAGATGCGGGAGGGTGAGACCGAGCTTTTCGTCTCCACGTGGGACGATCCCGATACCTGCCAGGCATCCATTCCATTGACCGCAGACGAAGCCGCCGCCCTGGGCAACCTCCTGGGCGGGCAGCACATCGCCATGCGTTTGGCCGAAGCCCACAAGGAAATCCCCGGCATCGTCACGCGGCAGTTCTCCATTACCGCAGACTCCCCTTTCAACAACCAGCCCATGGGCAAAGCCCAGATCCGCACCCGCAGTGGTGTCTCGATCGTGGCGATCATGCGCGAAGGCGAAGTGGTTCCCTCACCGGCTCCCGACGTCGTCCTTCACACGGGTGATCTGCTGGTGGCTGTCGGTACGCAGGAAGGTCTTGACTCTGCGGCTGCCATTCTGCGCAACGGCTGACGTTCATGGACCCCCTGGCCCTGACCCTCATTGAGCTGGGCGCAGTCGTATTCTGTCTCGGCCTCTTGGCGCGCTTGGCTGGCAGGATCGGCATGTCCCCCATTCCGCTCTATCTGGTGGGGGGACTGGCGTTCGGGGCGGGTGGACTGATCAAACTGGATGGTATGCACGAGTTCGCCCATCTTTCCGGCGAAATCGGCGTCATCCTGCTCCTGTTGATGCTCGGCTTGGAATATACGGCGGCGGAACTCGTCACCGGCCTGAGGCGCTCATGGCAAGCCGGTGTGCTGGACCTGGTGTTGAACTTCCTTCCGGGTGCGGGCATCGCCGTGTGGCTTGGCTGGGGACTTGTGGGGGCGATCGTCATGGGTGGCGTCACCTATATTTCTTCCTCCGGCATCGCCGCGAAGGTGATCACGGACCTCGGCCGTATCGGTAACCGTGAGACGCCAGTGGTGCTGGCCATTCTGGTGTTCGAAGACCTCACCATGGCCATCTATCTTCCGATCCTGACGGCGATCCTCGCTGGCGTGGGCTTCCTGGGCGGGCTCCAGACGGTGGGTATTGCGTTGGCCGTGGTCACCCTGGTGCTGGTGGTGGCCCTCAAACACGGCCACCGGGTATCCCAGGCCGTGCACAGCGAAAACTCCGAAGTCTTCCTGCTCAATCTCCTCGGAGCCGCGCTCTTGGTGGCTGGCATCGCGTCCGCCCTCCAGGTCTCCGCGGCGGTGGGGGCGTTCATGCTGGGAATTGCCATTTCGGGGGCAACTGCCCACAACGCGACGCGGATCCTTGAACCTCTGCGGGATCTCTTCGCGGCGATCTTCTTCGTGGCCTTCGGACTCAACACCGACCCGTCAACCATTCCCCCAGTGCTGGGCTGGGCGCTGCTCCTTGCTCTCGCGACAGCCGTGACCAAGGTACTGACCGGATTCTGGGCGGCAAAGCGGGCGGGGATCGCCGTTCCCGGCCGTTTCCGCGCGGGAGCCGCCCTGATCGCCCGCGGTGAATTCTCCATTGTCATCGCAGGCCTGGCCGTGGCGTCGGGAGTCGTACCGCGCGAGCTTGCCGCCCTCGCCACCGCGTATGTGCTGCTCATGGCCATCATCGGACCGCTCGCAGCCCGCTTCGTGGAGCCGACGGTCAAGGCCTTCCGCAAGTCCCCCCGCAAACCGAAGGCATCCGAGCCGATTGCGTCCTTCGAGGCGTGAGCTCCGTTGGCCCCGCCTCCGACGCTCGCTCACTTTTAGGGCGTTTCCCGCCGACGCTCGCTCACATGATCTGAGCGAGCGTCCGCGGTATTGCCCACATATCTGAGCGAGCGTCCTGGAAAACCCAAGCAGGCAGGGGCTAAACAGACGTCCGGTGGAAGTTCAAGTGGCTGCGGCTCGCGGTGGGGCCGCGCTGGCCTTGGTAGCGGTTGCCGTAACCGCCGGAACCATACGGATGTTCGGCGGCAGAGGATAGACGGAAGAAGCACAGTTGGCCGATCTTCATGCCAGGCCACAGCTTGATGGGCAACGTGGCAACATTGGACAGTTCCAACGTCACATGGCCCGAGAACCCAGGGTCGATGAAGCCGGCCGTAGAGTGCGTCAGCAATCCGAGGCGGCCCAGCGAAGACTTTCCTTCAAGTCGTGCGGCGACGTCGTCGGGCAGGCTCACGGTCTCATACGTTGAACCGAGCACGAACTCGCCCGGGTGCAGAATGAAGGGCTCGTCGCCCTCGACCTCAACCAGGCGGGTCAGCTCAGGCTGCTCCTCGGAGGGGTCGATGTGCGCGTATTTGTGGTTGTCGAACAGCCGGAAGAAACGGTCAATCCTCACATCCACCGAAGACGGCTGAACCATCGCGGGGTCGTAGGGCTCCAGGACGATACGTCGGGAGTCGATTTCGGCACGTATGTCGCGGTCAGAGATCAGCACAGGATCAAAAGTACCGTATATGCGCCCCATACCCCGTGGTGCCGGAGTGGCGCATGGGACTATAGTGCACCACATAGACTGCCGTTACCGCTGTTGTGTATGGGAACGGTGGCACAATGCGAATCTGGGGAAACATTGAGACGAATTGCGGTGCCCGTTGCCGTACTGGCGGCCTGCCTTCTGACGGTAATGGCCCCTGCCTCCGGTCCGCTAACCGTCCCGGCTCTGCTCTCCGGAGCGGGCGCGCCTTCCACCTCAAGCACCACCGCAGGTACTGAAAGCACGACGACGGCGTCCGCACCGCCGTCGGGATCCGGCCTTCCGCAGGCCGCACCTGCGCCGGGGTCACCACCGGCCACCGCGCCCACCACCGCAGCCCGGGCCGCGGCGGCCCCCGTTGCAGCTGTCCCCGAGGGCGCGGGCACCGGGTCAACCGTCCAAGCGGCGAGCTCGCCCGCGCAGGCAAGCCCCGCCGTCGAGCCCGGCAACGGATCGTCGCCCCGGGCGGTGGACGGACCGCCCCCGGTGCCCTCTATCCCGCCGGCATCCGGCCCGGACCCGCTCCCCGGCGCAGGAGATGTCCCGCAGGCGGATCCGGCTCCGGACCAGTCGAAGTCCTCCCCCGCAGCTGTCCCGCTGGTTTCACCGCATGCATTGGTCAACGACGACAATTCCGCCCAGGTGTTGGCCGTGTTCAACGCCATCAATGCCTACAGGACTTCGCTTGGCTTGAATCCGGTGAAGTACAACCCCACGGTGTCCACGCTTTCGCAGGACTGGTCCAACAACATCGCCAGCCGCCAGGTGATCGAACACCGCCCCAACTTCTGGACCGATCCCAGGGCACTGAACCCCAACAACGGCGCGGGCGAGATCATCGCGGTCCGCTGGGATCGGAATGCCGCCCAGCTTGTCGAATGGTGGAAAAGCTCACCCGCCCACGATGCGCTGCTGCGTGATCCCCGTTTCAACGTGATTGGCGTCGGAATCACCTTCACGGACGGCAACTACCAGACCACCCCCAATAGCTACACGATGTGGGGCGTGGTCAATCTCTTTGGCTATACGACGCTCCCCGCCGGCACCGTCAACAGCCCTGGCGCGGGCACGGCCCCTCCCCAGCTTCCGCCCCCGAGCGTCTGCGACCCTATCGCGAAGCACCAGCCGCCCACGCTGGACCTCAGTGCGGCAGCCATCCGCAGCGCCGGTGACCTCGTCGCCGTCGACCCCTCCGGCAACCTAAGGGGCTACCCGGCCCTCGGCAACGGTACGTTCGGTGCGGCCCGGACGGTCGGGTCCGGTTTCACCGGGGCGAAGGAAGTCATGACCACGGATTGGGACCGTGACGGCGTGATCGACGTCCTCGTCCAAATGCTGGACGGCAGGCTCCTGCTCTACCCCGGCCTGGTGGGCGGGGGATTCAAGGCGCCGGTGACGTTGGGTGGATCGGGCTGGCAATCTCTGACGATGGCCGTGGGCACCTGGTGCGGGAACAACAGGCTCCCGCAGATCCTCGCCACCGATTCCACCGGCGCGCTCTACCTGTACCGGAACCTGGGGCTCACCGCCCTGGTCGGACGTACACAAGTGGGCTCGGGCGTCAGTGCAATCCGCCTGAGCATGGTGGACTATGACGCCGACGGCTTCCAGGACCTGCTGGCCGTGGAGGCAAACGGGAACCTGCGCCTCTACCGCGGTTCGGGGCTCACCACGCCGAAGTCAGAAGCACGGCTGGTGGTGGGAACCGGATGGACGGACTACTCCGGGTTGCGCTCACTCAAGGGTGTCACTGGCCTCAACTCCACTGGAGTCGCGGGCCTGCTGGGCAACGGAACGATCGAGTATTGGGACCTGACTGGCGGACGCCTCACGACGCCGAGCACTCCGGTAAGCGGTTTGGGCGGACTCAAGCTGGCGCAGTAACTGGGCCCACGCCGCCAGGGTTCCCTGGGCGAGCGGAGCGAGGCGAGGGAGGCGGTGGGGATTATGCCTCGGAGGTCTGCTCCTCGATGACAGACTTGAGCCGCTCCAGCTGGACCACTTCACCTTCCATGGTCTTCTGGATCATGCTGTTCATGAGTTTCTGCAAGCCCTTGGGGTGGTACTCCAGGGCGAACCGCAGCCGGGTATTGGGGCCCTCGGTGCTGAGGTAATAGCCGCCGGTGGGCCGCGCAGGACCGGCGACGACGGCGAAACGCACTTCAGCGCCTGGCCTGGCTTCGGTGATTTGGAAGTCAGCCGCGATCGGCCGCCCGCCCGGGCCTGCCAAAGTCTGCTGGTAGACCGCGCCCTTTTCGCCGGCATGTCCGGAACGGAGGGAAATGCTCCTGATTCCGCTGCGCCACAAGGGATTGTTCAGGCCGTCCACCAGGAATTGGTAGACGGTCATGGCGTCGCGACCGATGAGTACTTCATGCTCTGCAAATGCCACGGAATCCTCTTTCGGCGTACGGCTCTTGGACATAGCCGGGTTCCCCATGACACAGCAGCTAACTGCTACAGAATAGTCAGGCGCGGCGCGGCACGACACACCCACGTCGAGCCTTAACCGAATCTTTACGAGCTCCGGAGGGAAATTGATGAGACCGTGATACCGGTGAGTCTGTGTCTGGAACACCGCGCCATCTGCGCTAAGCTGGGATCTGCTCCGGCTGATGTGCGGAGCAATGCGGGCGTAGCTCAATGGTAGAGCGCTAGCTTCCCAAGCTCGATACGCGGGTTCGATTCCCGTCGCCCGCTCCATTTTCTCGCCAATGGCCCACTTTTCCCGTGAACGGCCAGCCGCCCGGATACAAGGCGCCCCACCCCCTGGGTGTATCGTCAGGAGCTAGGAGCCATTTCGGCTCTGCTCTAGGGAGCGATCATGGCTGACAAATCACCTCGCCAAGCTGCATCGAAAAAATCCGGCAAATCCATCAAAGAAAAGCGCGCGGATAAGAGGGCCTCAGAGTCCTCCGCAACCACGGTGGCCAAGCCGGCAACCGGCAACAAAAAGTGAGCGGCCATATAGGCGCCATGACACTTGGCATCCTGTCGTCATCGCGGAAGCCGGACGAGCGTCGGCTACCCGTCCATCCTCTGCATTTGGAGCGCATTGCTCCGGAACTCCGGCAACACATCCGGCTGGAGCGCGGCTACGGCGAACGCTTCGGCTTTTCTGACAGCCAACTTGAGCCTCTGGTCGGTGGCATGGCACGCCGCGAAGAATTGATCGCGGATTCCGATGTCATCCTCCTGCCCAAACCGCAGCCAGAAGACGTCGCCGACCTCCGCGACGGTCAGGTTCTCTGGGGCTGGCCGCACTGCGTCCAGGACAGGACCATCACCCAGCTAGCCATCGACAAGAAGCTGACCCTGATCGCGTTCGAAGCGATGAACCACTGGGCCAGCGACGGCGGCTTCGGCCTTCACGTCTTCCACAAGAACAACGAGCTTGCGGGATACTGTTCCGTCATCCACGCCCTTGCGCTGACGGGCTCGACGGGCGACTACGGGAGGCGGCTGAGCGCCGTCGTAATTGGTTTCGGAGCCACAGCGCGTGGTGCGGTCACAGCGCTGAACGCCCACGGCATCCACGACGTCCAGGTGCTGACCAACCGCGGCGTTGCGGCGGTGGGTTCCCCCATCCACTCGGTGCGCATAGTGCAGTTCGACCACGACCAGAACGCCCCTTTCCTGAGCGAAGTCATCACCGATCGCGGCCGCCTGCCATTGGCGCCGTTCCTTGCCGCGAGCGACATCGTGGTCAACTGCACGCTGCAGGACCCGAACTCGCCGCTGACGTACCTGCGGACCGAGGACCTGGACGCGTTCCAGCCGGGCAGCTTGATTGTTGACGTCTCCTGCGACGAAGGCATGGGCTTCAGTTGGGCGCGGACCACGACGTTCGCCGAGCCCATGTTCACGGTGGGCGAGCACATCAACTACTACGCCGTGGACCACAGCCCGTCCTACCTGTGGAATTCGTCCAGCTGGGAGATCAGCGAAGCGCTCCTGCCGTTCCTCGAGACTGTCATTTCTGGCCCCGAGGCCTGGGACGCCAGCGAAACGATCTCGCGAGCCATCGAGATCCGGGACGGCATCATCCGCAACCCGGACGTACTCCAGTTCCAAGGCCGCTCAGCGGACTATCCGCACCTTGCGGCGTAGTCGCCTCGAAGCCTAAGAACACGGCCAGCCGGGCGCCTTGTGGGCGCCCGGCTGGCCGTGTTCGGCACTACGCCGACTGCGGGACGATCCGCACCATCCGGCGTCGGTCCCGGACGTTCACTTTGAGCCGCAATTCAGACTTCCGGGCGAGCACGACGGCGACTGTCGCCGCTGCGAGCGCCGGCACCCCGCCCGACACCAAGAGCGCTGCGTGCGGGTTCAGGTGCTCGGCAAGCCAGCCGATCATGGGTCCACCGATGGCTTGGCCGCCGATGAGCACCATGATGTAGAGGCTCATGACGCGGCCGCGGATGCTCATGTTGGCACTGACCTGGACTAGTTGGTTTGCGGCGGTCAGGAACATGAGGCACCAGAATCCGGAGAGGACCATGGCAGCGGAGAGCCACACCATGGATGGCGCCAACGCGGCCAGGCACAGCATCAAGCCGTACATCCCGGCGCACAGCACCACCGAGCGCAGGCGCAATTGGCGGCGGCGGGCCGAAGTGATTGCTCCAGCAAGCGCTCCAAGGGCAACCATGGCGTTGAGCAAGCCGTAGCCGCCGGCACCGGCATGGTAGATATGGTCCGCGAAGGCGGCGAGGAGCACAGGCAGGCTCATCGCGAAGACCGCTATGAAACCGGCCATGAGCCACGGCCAGTAAATGGTGGGCTTGCTGAGGGCGTAACGCAGTCCCTCCGCAAGCATTCCCTTGCGTTTTGGCACAGGCGTGCTGACATAAAGTTCATTCTTGCGCAGCATCAAGAGCATGGTGACAGTGGAGCAGCAGGCCACCGCGTTCGCCGCGAAGGCCCAGCCCGCTCCGACCGCGGTGAGCAGCACGCCGGCCAGGGCGGGGCCAATCAGGCCGCCCAGCTGGAACGTGGTGGAGTTGACGCTGATGGCGTTGCGCAGGTATTTCGGTCCCACGAGTTCGTTGACGAAGACCTGCCGGGCGGGCTGGTCCAGGACGGTCACGAGGCCTAGGACAAACGCGATCACGTAAACGTGCCACACCTCGATGTGCTGGCTCAGCGCCAAGACGGCAAGGATGGCCGCCAGGGAGGCCGCGACGCTCTGGCACAGGATGAGGATGCGTCGCTTGGGGAAGCGGTCCGCCATCATGCCACCCCAGGGGCCCAGGAACAGCGACGGCGTGAACTGCAATGCCACGGTTATTCCGACGGCGGTGACGGAGCCGGAGAGCTGGAGTACCAACCAGTCCTGGGCAATCCTCTGCATCCAGAGTGCGATGACGGCCACGAAGTGGCCCATGGCGAAAATCCGGAAGTTGGGTACTTTGAGGGAAATGAAGGTGTGCCGCCAGGGCAGCCGTTCGCTGACGACGGCGATTGGCTGGGTGACCGTGTCCGGGTCGGCAGCGTGCGGAATTCGGCTGCTTGCGGCGAGGGAATCGATGGCGGGTTGGCTGACGTTTGCCGCTGAGGGCGGTGGGGGTGCCAAAAGTAGTCCTTGGATAGGCGTTTCGCTGGGATGCCTTTAACGCTAGGGTTGGCCGCGGTGATTATGGAAGTGAATTGGCTGTATAACTAGCATTGCGAAGTGCAATACACCGACGCGAGCGGCGGTGAACGTAGCTATTCAAGGAGTCCCGTGTTCGAACCCGTGCAGCTGCGGTCCTTCCTGGCCGTGGCCGAGACTTTGAGTTTCACGAAGGCGGCCGAGCGCCTCGGCCTGGCCCAGCCCACGGTCAGCCAACACGTAAGAAAGCTGGAGATGGCGGCCAAACGGGCGCTCGTAGCCCGCGACACCCGGGATGTCCGGCTCACGGACAATGGCGACGCCATGGCAGGCTTTGCCCGCAACATCCTCTCCGCGCACGATTCCGCCGCAAGGTACTTTTCCGGCTCCGCGATGCGCGGCCGCTTGCGATTCGGAACCGCCGACGATCTCGCCATTACGGGCTTGCCTAGGATCCTGCGCGAGTTCCGGCAGCTGTACCCCCAGATCAACCTTGAACTCACCGTCAGCCAGAGCGACCAACTCTACAAACGCGTCAACGCGGGCCAGTTGGATCTCGTCTTCGTGAAGTGGGTGGGCGAGGCGAAGGACGGCACTGTTGTCCGGCATGACAAGTTTGCGTGGGTGGGCGTCGAGCAGACGGTGCTGGACCCTGCCAGCCCTGTGCCGCTGATCTGCTATCCAGCCCCGAGCGTCAGCCGGAAACTGGCCATCGACGCTTTGGAGGCCATGGGCCGGACCTGGCGGGTCACCTGCTCTACCAAGCAGATTGCCGGCGTCTTAGCGGCGGTGCGGGCAGGCATCGGCGTCGCCGTGATGCCGTCGTCGCTGGTTCCCGAGGACCTCACGGTGATCACCAAGCGCTTCGACCTCCCGCCCGTGGGCGACGTCGACTTCACCTTGATCCGCAACCCGTTGGCGAACGCCGAGGTAGTGGACGCACTGACGCAGGCAATCATCGGCAGAACACTCAATAAGCAGGCGTAGCTAGCGCCTGCGCGGCCAGGAGGACGGTCCGGACGATCGCCTCGCGGCGGCGCTCCGCCCTGCTTGACCCCTTGCTGCCGGCCATGAGGCCATCCAGCTCAGGCAGTACGGGCCAGGCGTCACACAGCGCGATGATGGTGAGCATCAAATCGGCCGCGTCTTCCCTGGACGTCCCCGGCATGGCTCGGATAACACTGTCAACCTTGTTGCTGCAATTCGCGGCCCTGTCCGGGCGGTTCACCACGTATTCGCCCCGCTCCAGACCTTCCCAAAACAGCAGCCTCGGAAGGGTGGCGTCCTGGTGGTGATGGTCGAACAGGCGTCCGGCGTAGTCGGCCAAAGCTTCGGGACCAGCGCCCTCGATGCGCACTTCGTCCACCACCTTGCTGAGCTGGGACGCGATCACGGCGTCGAAAAGAAGGTCCTTCTTGCCGAAGTACTGATAGATCCGCTCCTTGTTGACTCCGGCCGCGGCGGCGATGCGGTCCACCCTGGCCCCGGCGAGTCCGAATTGGCAAAACTCGGCAGTCGCCGCCTCAAGGAGGAGTCGCTTGGTCCGCTCGGTATCCCATGCCATTTCCTAATCTTAACAGATTCCAACCAAGTAGTTGCAGTTTTTGTCAGCGCGGTCTAGTCTGAACTCACGCAGAAAGCAACCAATTAGTTGGAGAATGTCATGAGCACCCGAATCCCCCTTGCCGCACCTGCGGACAACGCCGCGGTTGCGCCGGTTTCCGTGCCTTCCGCGCACTCTGTGCACGCCCCCTCCCTGCACGTACCCTCTGTACACATCCGTGCAGTGATCACGTGGCTGGCCATCTTCCCCCTCGTGGCAATCGGCATGACGATCCTCGCCCCACTCACGGAGTCATGGCACCCCGCACTGCGCGCCCTCGTCCTGACTCTCGTAGTGGTTCCTACTGCCGTCTACCTGGTTGTCCCCAAACTGCTCGCTGGCTACGGCTCCTTGAAGAGGCGGCAGGCAGGGAAGGCCAGCGCAAAGGCATAGCCTGTGTCATGCATCACCCGGCGATCGAGCGGCCACGCGCTAAACTTGTCACGTTATGAACCGCACAATGTTTAAGTCCAAGATCCACCGCGCCACGGTGACCCATGCCGATCTGCACTATGTAGGTTCAGTGACGGTCGACCTGGATCTGCTGGATGCCGCGGATATTCTCCCCGGCGAGCTCGTCTCCATCGTTGACGTGACTAATGGCGCACGCCTTGAGACTTACACCATTGCCGGCGAGCGAGGCTCCGGAGTCATTGGCATCAACGGTGCCGCAGCGCACCTCGTGCACGTGGGCGACGTCGTCATCCTCATCACCTATGCGGAGATGACCACCGAAGAGGCCAAGGCCTACCAGCCCAAGGTTGTCCATGTGGACAGGGCCAACAAGATCGTCCAGCTCGGCAGCGATCCCGCCGAAGGCATCACTCCGGGCATCATGCGCCCGCCGCACGCCCTCAACAACGCCCAGCTGAACTAGACTACCCGTCCTTCCCGGCACCCCTTCTTCGCGGTCCACATGGCGGAACATGCCGCCGTCGAGCCTTACAGCCGAATAAAGCTGATTTAGGCTGGGACTGTGAACCCACGCCGCCCCGCGCCCGTCCCCCTCCGGAGGCCGTAGTGCTGGGCGTCCTTTCCGGGTTCTTCGTGGTGTGGGCCATCATTCTGGTGGGCATGTTCGTCGGCAAGCGCGGGATCCTGGGGGACAACGCCCGTTCGGTCCTGAGCGGCCTGACCTTCTTCGTCGCAAGCCCGGCGCTCCTCTTTGAAACCCTTGGCAAGGCCCATCTTCGCGACATCTTTGCCGCTCCGCTCCTCGTCACGGCGGTGGGCGCCGTCGCCACGGGCAGCTTGTTCTTCATCATCGTGAAGTTCTGGCTCAAACGTTCCCTGCCCGAATCGCTCATGTCCTCCATGAGCGCTTCCCTGGCCAACTCCGCGAACCTCGGCATCCCTATCGCGGTGTTCGTCCTGGGCGATGCAAGCTATGTGGCACCGCTGCTGATCTTCCAGCTCGCGTTCTTCACGCCCATGTACCTGATGGCGCTCGATGCCAGCACCAGCGCCCACCGCACCACTCCCCTGCGGTTCCTCCTGATGATCGTGCGGAACCCGATGATCGTGGGGTCGGCCCTCGGTTTGGTGGTGGCTGGAACGGGCTGGCAAGTGCCTTCGCTCATCATGGATCCGATCCATTTGATCGGCGGAGCCGCCATTCCCGCAATGCTCATGGCGTTCGGGATGAGCCTGAACGGCTCCAGGCCCCTGCAAAAGGACACCGGCCGCAGGACGGACGCGCTCCTGGCCAGTGGCTTCAAGCTCTTTGTCCACCCCACGATGGCGTACCTGTTCGCCCGCTTCGCGCTGGGCCTGGAAGCGCATGCCTTGTTCGCCGTGGTGGTCACGGCGGCCCTGCCCACTGCCCAGAACGTATTCGTGGCCGCGAGCCGCTACAACACGGGAATCACCGTGGCCAAGGATACGGTCCTGATCACCACGGTGGTGGCCGTCCCGGCAATGATCGCAGTGGCCCTGCTGCTCACCTAGATAATTCCTACTCTTCGTCCACCGAGTCCAGGTAGCTGTCCAGGAGCTGCGCGCAGCGAATGAAGCCCAAATGCGAATACGCCTGCGGGTGGTTTCCCAAGTGGGTCTCCGTGCCGGGGTCGAATTCCTCCGGAAGCAGTCCGGTCGGACCGAAGAGCGCCACGAGCTGGTTGAACAACTCCAGCGCGTCGTCCAGCCGGCCAACGGCCAGATACGCCTCAATCAGCCACGTGGTGCAGATGTGGAACCCGCCCTCCAAACCCGGCAAGCCGTCGTCGTACCTGTACCGGAACACGGTGGGACCCACCCGAAGTTCCCGCTCGACGGCGGTGACGGTGTCCAGGAAGCGCTGGTCGCGGACATCCAGCAGGCCCGAGAGCCCGATGTGCAACACAGCCGCGTCCAAGTCCGGGCTGTCGTAGGCCACGGTGTAGGAGCTCGCGGAATCATCCCAGCCCTCGCGGAGTACTTCCGCGCGGATGGTGTTGGCCGTTTCCTCCCACTCGGCCCCGATGGGGCGCCGGAACCGGAACGCCGTGTGCATCGCCCGGTCCAGCGTCACCCAGCACATCACCTTGGTATAGATGTGGTGCCGAGGCGCGCGCCGGGCTTCCCAGATGCCATGGTCGGGTTCGTGCCAGCGGGCCAGTACGGCCGAGGCCATCTGCTCCATGAGTTTCCAGTGCTCGTCCGGCAAGGTGCCGCGGCGCTTACTGAGGGTCTGGATGAGTTCGGCGATCGGCCCGAAGACGTCCAGCTGCACCTGGTGGTCGGCGGCGTTCCCGATCCGCACGGGCCGCGAGCCGGCGTAGCCGGGCAGGCTCTCGATAATGGCCTCCGTGGACAACGGGGAGCCGGTCACCGAGTACAGGGGGTGCAGCCATTCCGGACCGGGCGCGTTCTCGAGGATGCGGCCCAGCCAACGCAGGAACCCGTCTGCCTCTTCGGTGGAACCCAGATCCACGAGCGCGTTGACCGTCATGGAACCGTCGCGGAGCCAGCAATAGCGGTAGTCCCAATTGCGGGTGCCGCCGATCCCTTCCGGCAGCGACGTGGTTGGCGCCGCGAGGACTGCCCCGGTCGGCTCGTGCACCAGCGCTTTCAGGACCAGTGCCGAGCGCCGCACCAACGACGGTTTCATGTCGGGCAGTTCCAGCCCACGGACCCACTGCCGGGATTGGTGCGCGACGGCGGCCCGCCGGGCGAGCTCTCCGGTGGGGTCCGGCGTCGTCGGCTCAGTGTCACCGCACCTCAGGTTCATGACGACAGGACCGTACGCGAGGCTGACTTCCGCGGTGGCGGTGCCGTGTTTGCCGTCGCTTGTGACGGTGAAGGACACTCCGGGAGCGAAGAGAATGATGGGATCCGAGGTGCCCACGACGTGCAGCTCTTCGCCCCGGATTTCCATGTTGAACGGGGCGTTGGCGTAGTCCGGCCGCGGTGCGAAAACAATCCGTGCGCTGCCGGTTCCGGACAGGACACGGACCAGGCTGGTGATGCCGTCCGGTGCGGGCTCAAGGTAGTCAGTGACTGTGACGTCGGCCCAGCGCGTCTCCACGATCATGGTGTTGTCCACATAGCGCTGGCCCAGCACCTTCGACGTCTTGACCGGTTCCACGCTGAAATGGCCGGCGGGGTCTCCACCAAGGATGTGGGCAAACAACGAGCCTGAATCCGGGAGGGGATGGCTCATCCAGCAGATCTTGGCTTCCGGGGTGAGCAGCGCCGTCGAGGTCCCGTTGCCGATCATCGAATGCCGTTCCAGCCCCACCGCGTCCTCGCCGAACAGCCACGCACGGCGCAGTTCGAACAAAATGGCGAGCACTTTGGCGAAGGATTCCGGATCCGGCAAGCGGTAGCGCGCCTTGGTTTCTCCATCTCCAACGTGCAAGCCAAGATCCGGGCCCCGCAAGGTGGCGATCGCGAGCTCATCGCTCTCCGCGTCGCCGGCAAACAGGGCCGCGCTGGCCCCCAACTGTGTACGCAGATGCTCCAGCGCGGCGTCTTTGGAGGGCTCCACTATGGACAGGTCCAGCACGGATCCGTCCACAATGAAAAACAAGCCCAATTCACGGGCGATCTGATGCGCCTCTCGAGTCACCCGGGCAACGACGGCAGGCGTGGCCGGCCTCGTATGAATGGCTACGGCCACGGGCTTACGCTCGATGCTTACGCCCTTTTCGAAACCGATGGATTCGTTGAGGGCTGTGGCCGCCTGCTGAAGGACGGCCTCTGTAGCCATCGAGATGCTGTACGCGTAGGTCATGTCGAACTCAGCGCCGTGCGAACCGACCAGGTGGACTTCCGCAGGAAGCCGTGACACCGCGGCAAGGTCCCGCAACGACCTGCCGGAGATGACGGCCGTGTGCGTGTTCGGCAGGGCTGCCAGTGCCCGGAGCGCGACGGCGGCACTCCCCAAAGGAAGCGTCTCAGTGGATACCCCTTCCGCGGCGCAGAGGGTTCCACCGTAGTTGCAGGCCACCAGGAGACCCGGAGTCCGGGCCAGCATCCTCAGTTCCGCGAGCAGCTCCGGAGTGATTCCGTCGTGGGCGGCCTCGGACTGGACTGCCGTCCGCAGGAGGCCCAACGGAAGCGATTTTGTCAGCAGCGCCGAATCGGCCACGGACAAATTGAGCGGAGTAGCCATGGGGACGATCCTTCCGGGGTGGATTCGTCCAGTTTCCGCCCGAGTAGTTTCGCCTCCATGACCCGCGTATTGCCGGGGTGTAACGAGTTTGATCGGCACAACAGCCATCCTCCGCGTGCTCGCTCGTTCCTCGCTTAGACGCACGCTTCCGGATAACTGCCGCGCCGATCGCTCAGTCCTTACACCCGGACCAGCCCCACGGCTTCCGCCACCAGCTCCACGGAACGCAGTCGCTGCTCCGTGCCCGTGCTTTGGTGGGCGACGATCACTTCGTCGGCGTCGGCGTGGCGGGCAAACTCGTCAAGGTAATCGCGGACTACTTCCGGCGTACCCACTGCCGAGTACTTCACCATCTGCGCGATGTGCTGGCCCTGCGGCGAATCGAGGATGAGGTCCGCTTCGGCGTCGGTGAATTCGCGTCCGCCGCCCAGGAAACGGGAGACGCGGTCCCGCTTGACCTCAAGGAAAAGCCGCTGGGCCTCGGCCGCCGAATCCGCGGCCACGACGTTGACGCCCGCGATCACGTACGGTTCCTGCAGCTGCTCGGACGGCTTGAATTCGCGGCGGTAGACGGCGACGGCGTCCTGCAGCGCATTGGGTGCGAAGTGCGAGGCGAAGGCGTAGGGCAGGCCGAGCTGCGCCGCCAAATGCGCCCCGAAAAGGGAGGACCCGAGGATGTATAGCGGCACGTTGGTGCCCTTGCCTGGCGTCGCTTCGACCCCTTGGATCCGCGTGGGTCCCGTGAGGTAGCCCTGTAGTTCAAGCACGTCCTGGGGGAAGGTGTCCGCGGCCATGGGATCGCGGCGGAGGGCACGCATCGTGTTCTGGTCGCTGCCCGGCGCCCGTCCGAGGCCGAGGTCGATGCGGCCCGGGTGCAGCGTCTCGAGGGTGCCGAACTGCTCCGCGATGGTGAGCGGCGAGTGGTTGGGCAGCATGACACCGCCGGCACCGAGCCGGATGGTGCTCGTGTTGGCCGCGATGTGGGCAATCAGCACGCTCGTGGCCGAGGAAGCGATCGAGCCCATGTTGTGGTGCTCGGCGTACCAAATCCGGCGGTAGCCGAGCCGTTCGGCCAGTTGCGCCATGGCGACGCTCCCGGCGAAACTCTCCGCCGCCGTCTGGCCTTTGCCAATGATTGCCAGGTCGAGGATGGAGAGGGGAACAGTCACGTGATGCCGGCCTTTCGAAGGTGGATTCGCTCAAAGGGCCGGTTTCCCGGCCACTCTTGCGACAACGACGGCGGCGCCCGGGTTATTTCTCTCGCTTGCGTGGGTTCCGTCTCAGCTCGTGAAGATGCCTTTGCCTGTCTCCAGGTCGATGGGTAGGGACGAGTGTTCGTGGGCGATCTTCCAGGCGTCGCCCTTCTTCTCAAGGCAAATGGTGAAGCGGTTGGTCATCGCCCGGAGCCGTTCGCCTGCCGCCGAGATTCCGGTGAAGGTCACGGCCGCATGCCCGAACGCTACCTCCTCCCCTGCGACGGACCGCACATCGTTGAATTCGACCTGCACGCGCTGGTCGCCGAGCGAAGAAAACCATTCACCAGCCGTTGACCGCCAAGCCTCGTTTCCTGTGTATTGCCATTGTCCCCAGGAATCGTAGATGTGGACGTTGTCGTCGTAGAGCGCCGCGAAAGCATCCACGTCTTTCGCATGGACAGCAGCCGCGTAGGAATCCAGCGCCTGTGTAACCGGGGTTTGCTCGTTGCTCACGAAAAATCTCCTCACGTGTCGGCGGTTGTGTGTGGGAAGCCTACACCGTGGCTGTTATGTGACCCTTCGGGACCTCGAATGAAGCCCGGTTAACCCCTGTATCCCAGCGTTTCAGAGCGCTTTGACCGGTTCCGGACGCTGCCGGATAGTTGCAGCAACGCACACCATCCATCACTTTCGAAGGGGATTCCATGGCCATTTCACGCCTCAAAACAGGTACCGCGCTGGCACTCGCCGTAACCACGACTCTCGGCCTCGCCGCGTGCTCGGACCCGGGCGCCTCAGCGGCCGGACCGTCGTCGTCCGCTCCCACCGCCAGCTTGGCCGGCAAAACCTTCAACCTCAGCCCCGAGCAGAACCGCCTCCCTGTCACCAAGGACGACGCCGCGGCGGCGCTCGTCCCGGAGGCCGTCAAGGCCGACGGCAAACTCACCGTGGTGACTACGGGCGGTACCGCTCCGCTGAGCTTCTTCGCGACGGACAACAAGACCCTCATCGGCAACGAAGTCGATATCGCCTACGCAGTCGGAGAAACGCTGGGCCTGAAGGTTGAAGTCCTTCCCGTGGCTTGGGCCGATTGGCCCTTGGGTGTTGAATCGGGCAAGTACGAGGCCGTCCTCTCCAACGTCACGGTCACGGAGGCGCGTAAGGAGAAGTTCGACTTCGCGACCTATCGCACGGACCTCCTGGGCTACTACGCCAAGAGCGACTCCACGATCGGTGAGATCAAGGAAGCCAAGGACGTGGCGGGCAAGCGCATCATCGTGGGCTCGGGCACCAACCAAGAGGCGATCCTGTTGCGCTGGGACGCCGAGAACAAGAAGAACGGGCTGAAGCCGGTTGAGTTCCAGTACTACGACGACGACTCCGCTTCCTCGCTCGCCGTGCAATCCGGCCGCGCGGACCTGACGTTCGGCCCGAACGCTGGAGCGGCGTACAAGGCCGCAAAGGACGGCAAGACCAAGCAGGTGGGAACAGTCAACGGCGGCTGGCCCCTTAAGGCGGACATTGCCTTCACGACGAAGAAGGGCAACGGGTTGGCCGTTGCGGCACAGGCAGCCCTTAACAAACTGATCCAGAACGGCACGTACGGGAAGATCCTGGACCGCTGGGGCCTCTCCTCCGAGGCGATCGCCAAGTCGGAACTGAACCCGCCGGGCTTGCCGAAGAGCTAGCGCCGGCTCCCGGGTGTAACTTTCCACGTATCCGGAACCGCGATCCGGACAAGCGAAAGGGAATTCCATGGGCCAGCGCCTTGCCATCCTCGACGACTACCAAGCGGTCGCCTACGACTACGCGCCGTGGGCCGAGCTCGCCGACGACGGCGTCGATGTCACCGTCTTCACGGAGCCATCGGCTGACGCGGTGGACGCCCTCCGCGATTTCGACATCATCATGGCCATGCGGGAACGGACCGCTTTCGACGCCGGGTTCCTCCGGCAACTGCCGAAGCTGAAGCTCTTGGTCACCACCGGGATGGCCAACGCAGCCATCGACTTGCGCGCTGCCGAGGAGCAGGGCATCACTGTCTGTGGGACGGGCGGCTCACCCGCCGGGGCGCCCGAGCTGACGTGGGCCCTGCTTCTGGCTTTCGCACGAAAGGTGCCGTTCGAGGACCATCGGCTGCGTGGCGGCCACTGGCAATCCACCGTTGGTTTCGAACTGTCAGGAAAGACGCTTGGTGTGCTCGGACTGGGAAGGATCGGGAGCAAGATCGCCGGCTACGCCAAGGCCTTCGGCATGGAGGTGATTGCCTGGAGTCCGAACCTCACGGAAGAGACCGCCGCCGCGGCCGGTGCCCGGAAAGTAAACAAGGAAGCACTCTTCCGGGAAGCCGACGTCGTTTCCGTGCACGTGCGGTTATCGGAACGGTCCCGGGGGCTCGTCGGGGAGGACGAACTGCGGCTCCTCGGCCCGGAAGGCGTCCTGGTCAACACTTCGCGTGGACCGATTGTGGACGAGTCCGCCCTCCTCCGCGGCCTCAACGAAGGGTGGCTCGGCGGAGGGCCCTGGACGTGTACGACGTCGAGCCCTTGCCGGCTGGCCACCCCCTGCTCACGGCCCCGCGAACCGTGCTTACTCCGCACTTGGGTTATGTCACCTCGCAAAGCTACGCCCATTTCTATGGCGGGGCCTTCGAGGATGTCCGCGCGTGGGTGCGGGGCAATCCGGTGCGGGTGCTCACTGTTTAGGGCATCGATTGGGGTTGAATGGTCGGGTGCCTGCAAAATTCTCGCTGCGTCCCGCCCTGCCTTCTGACGCCGGTTGGATCGCGGAACTGCGCGCCGTCGTCATGCGTCCTGATTTGGAGCGGCTTGGGCGTTGGGACCCGGTCCGGGTTCGGGAGCGTTTCTTGAATGCGTTCCAGTCGGAACACACCTTCGTCGTTGCCGTCGAAGGGCAAGCTGCCGGTGTCATCGCCGTCCGCCCGGAGCCCGATGCGCTGTGGATCGAACACTTCTACATCGCCCCTGGATTCCAGGGGCAAGGGCTTGGGGCCAGCGTGCTTCGGCGTGTCATGGGCGAGTCCAAGGACCACCGGCCGTTCCGGCTCAACGTGCTCCAAGGCAGCCCGGCCCGACGCCTCTACGAACGCCACGGCTTTGTCCTGGAGACCGAGGATCCGGTGGACGTGTTCATGGTCGCAGGCTGACCTTCAGTCGTGAAGGACCACTTGGTAGAGGTTGTGGTCTTGCCATTTTCCGGCGATCTGCAGGTATCGCGGTGCCATACCAATCTTCTGGAATCCGGCCTTTAGCAGCACCCGCTGCGAGGCAGAGTTGTGGAGAAGAGTGCTCGCCTCGATGCGGTGCAGTCCGAGTTCGTCGCGCGCCATTTCGACTACCGCCTGGACCGTAGCGGACGCCAGCCCGCGGCCTGCGTACTCGCTGTCCACCCAGTAACCGAGCCCCGCGCTCTGGAAGGGCCCACGGACGATTCCTGCCACGTTGAATCGACCGATGAGTCGATCGCCGTCGAACAGGCCGAGCGGATGCGCTTCCCCGGCTTCATGCGCGACGAGGCGGTTCGCAATGTCGGCGGACTGCCAGGTCTCGGTGTAGTACTCCTCGGGCCGTAGCGGCTCCCACGGTGAAAGGTAGGCACGGTTGCGCACATATGCGGCCGCAAGCGCCGCCGCATCACTGACGCGCAGTACACGCATGCTGACGCTCTCACTGAGTTGGCGCGGTTCAATCATCGGTCAACATTAGACCAGCAGTAGCCGAAACATCACGAATGGCCGCCTCAACACCGAGCTTGTCGTGCACTGCTAACGGATCCGTGTCCCACTCAGTGACATCGCAGTTCGCCGAGCGCGTTCCAAGCGCGCGCAGAAGTCTGCCGGCACTTGAACTGGTAATTCATTGATCGGGAACCAGCGGACGTCATCGCTTTCTTCACTCACGGCGATTTCCACATCCGGGTTTGCTGTCGCGGCGAACCCCACATCCCAATGGGCGGTACATGAGAATCCCCCATGCAGATCGTGTCGGTCAAGATCCACGATTGCTGGAGAAAGCAGGACCAGGTCATCAATTCCGGACTCCTCGCGGGCCTCCCTCTGGGCAGCTTCCGCCACCGACGCGTCCTCCGACTCGACGTGGCCGCCGAACTGCACCCAGAACCGCCCCTTGCGATGGAAACACAGCAGGACACGATCGAATTCAGGCGAAAACACGAAGCAGGACCCGGTGACATGCTCCGGCCCACCATTTCGACGAAACGCGGCGTCCCCCGCCACATCCAGGAACTGCAGATAAGCGTCTCGCGATCCCGATTCAGGAAGTGCCCTGAGGCTGGTGAGCAGATTGGCAAGAGGCATCCTGCCATCTTGCCGCACGGGGCAACGAACAACTAAATGCCACGACGAGCGGTGTGATTCCTCGGATACATGTCACCCTTGGTGCCCGTTAGCCGATCCCCTTGGGGACGGAGCTAGCATCGAGTAATGGATGCCGAGCAGATACTCGAAGGTGGCAATGTCAGCGGTGGCGTCGTACGCATTGGATCGACGGTACGCAAGTCGTGGATGGACTCGACCCCGAGCGTCTTCGAGTTCATGACAGCAGTTAGGAAAGCTGGCGTCGACGTGCCAGCGGTCCTAGGCCAGGATGAGCACGGCCGACAAATCACCGAGTTCATTCCGGGGCGACTCGGGCTCGGGTCAGAACCACTCACGCATTCGGAACTTCACCGTGTCGGAGCGATGGTGCGCGCGATCCACGACGCGAGCGAGTCATTCGTTCCACCGCGTGACGCGCGGTGGAACGTAGCGATCCCATCACCGGGCGAAGAGTTGATCTGCCATAACGACCTGGCCCCATGGAATCTCATCATCGGTGATCGTTGGACGTTTATCGATTGGGACGCTGCCGCACCCAGCACACGACTGTGGGATCTGGCCTACGCCGCACAAGCATTCACGCTCTCGGACACGAACCAGACGCCAAAGGAAGCCGCGCAGAATTTGACGGCCTTCATTGGTGGGTACGATGCCGATCGACGTATGCGCAGACAACTTCCAGAAGCGATGTCTCAGCGCGCCGCGGCGATGTATCACCTCCTAAAGTCTTCCCATGACTCGGGGCATGAGCCGTGGGGTTCGATGTATGTCGAAGGCCATGGGGACCACTGGCGGGCGGCAACCCTATACGCAGAGCGTCATCGGGATCTTTGGTCGAAAGCGCTTCTCGCATCCCCACCCTGAGGGATCCTTCAACGTGCATGATGCACGTCGACTGGTGTGAGCCGAGCGGAACGCAATAGGCCACCACTTACAGTTTGCGAGACTCGGCAGCGTGCATAGAGACTTTAGGGATTGCCGTCTAGAATCTTCGCTTCCTGGTTAGGCTCGCGGAATGAAGCTCCGGGGGCTACTTCTGGTCGTCTTTGGGGTGCTGGCCGTTGTCCTGGCCGTGGCTGTGTTTATGCGTGGGGGTGTCAGCACCATCTGCCCCGCGGTCGGACACGCACACACAGGCGCTGCGGAGTTGGTCTTTGCACACGATCCAGCGTCGGTTTCGGCATGTTTCGGGGAGGGCTGCACTCCGGCCCCGGTAACCAGGAACCTGGACGGCAGATGGCCGGTGCCCCAGTCTGCGCCTTACCTGATGCCGCCCGTCAGTGTCACCTCCATCTTTGTAGACACGGTGAACTCCTCGGGTGTCCGTGTTGCCCGCGTGCTGCCGATAGGAAACAGAGCCGACCGGGGAGCACCCTGACGGCCCCGAATGCGGCGGGCCCGTGCGGTTCAGGCCAGTACAGGTGCCGTCCGGGTGAAAACTAATGGCCCCACCGTGAGTGCTTCGTGATCCTGACCCCGGCGTGGGCGTCCGTATGCCGTGCGGGCGTGGAAGGCCCCTCGGCGCTAGTCCTGCACTGGGGCGAAGTCTTCGGGGTGCGCGTCCCGTCGTGCAATGAAAAGGTCTTCGATGAACTGATCGTCGGGGACGAGGTTGTCGTAAGCAAGGTCCAAGGCATCTATTTCCTCATCAGTCCCGGAGCCCATTGATTTTGCCTCGGTGATTAACAGCCCAACTTCCGGCGCTCCAAGAAAATCGAGACCTCTGGATTCATGCTGTGAGGGTGGGGGCGATTGGCTGCCGATGATGACTCGCCTCGTGATGCCAGCATCGGCCGTCTTCGCTCCCAGCGCCGGCAACCGGGGTCGGGCTGCAGAGGTGCGGCCACAGGGGTTTAGTGTTTGTGCAGATTGATGTTGCTATTCCCATGGAGGACCAATGAGCGAGTTACTTTTCACATCCGAGGAACTGCCAGAGGGATTCTCATACCCTCGAGGACTCCGTCGGCTGGCGGAACTGGAACTCTTCGAGCTGGAACCGTGGTGGATACTGACAGGCGATCATTTGCGTGACTTGCAAGAGGGGATCCGCAAGCGCTACGGAGAGCGGCATTTGGTGCTGTTCGCAAAACGTCAGGACAACGATGACTGCGTCTGCTTTGACTTGGACACAGGAAAAGTGGCCCTGGTGCACGACTGGGCGTCTCCGGGGTGGGAAGCCAAGGGCGAATTCCCTGATTTCAACAGCTGGCTGCACGCCGCTGTTGATGACCTAATTGAGTTCTAGCTGACGGAGGAGTCATTTGGATTCTGAAGATGCCGCCAGAGCACGTGTGCTTGGTCTGACAAGACTGAGCAAGGCTGTCTCACGGGCGCTCCGACACGAGCCATGGTTGTTCGAACTTGAACTCGACGAACACGGTTGGACGCCTGTAGACGCCTTGGTGGATGCCCTGCGCAAGGAGTCTCCGGAGTGGCTCGACTTAGACCTATCCGACTTGCAGATGATGATTAATTCCGCGGCAAAACCTCGTCACGAGATTCGGGGCCAATTAATTCGTGCATTGTATGGACACAGCACGCCGGGAGCCTTTGCGGTGGTCGCCGCTATCCCGCCAGCCGAACTCTTCCACGGAACATCCCCGGAAAGTATCAGGTCCATCTTCACTGTTGGCCTCCTGCCGATGAAGAGACAATATGTGCACATGTCAGCGGATGCCGATACCGCAGTGCTTGTCGGAAGCCGTAAAAGCGAACAACCGGTGATTCTGACCATCGATACGGTTGCCGCTCTCGCTGCGGATACGACCTTCTACCGAGGAAGCAACATGGTTTGGCTTGCCAGCCACGTTCCTGCGGAATTCATTCGAATATCTCGGATGGACTGAAGTGCGTTAACCGGCCGCAAAGCCAAAAGGCTCGCGACGCCCGGTCTGCGAGACGCAGATCCTTGGTTGTTCTTTGCGGATTTACTGCGGCACTGTTCTGGTGGATTGGGATAGTCGGAGTGGTGACCACCGGAGGCGGCGCTCAGGACTTCCTAGCCATCTCCGTCCTTGCAACCATCGGAACGGTCCTAGCCGCCCGAGCTAAAGCCCGAGCTCCAGGAAAAACCGCCTCACAGAGCGCGTCGGCCAACCTGCAGTCAGTTGGCACGCCATGTAAGCCCAATTGAGGAACTTTATGCGGTCACTTTCTGGCCAGCTGCTTTTACCGTGCTCTGGTAACGGAAAGACGGATTCACTGTGCCTTTGGCGCGTCGGGGCCTGCGTTCTTGATGAAATCTTTCGTCCGCCGCAAGCTTTTGATCGCGACAGGAACAGCTACGACAAACATGATCAGTACCACGACGAAGAGAACCTTTGCGAGGCCCCAACCAGTCCACAGCAGGTTACCCACCGTGAACAGGAAGTAGGCCGGCAGAATACGCAGAGAGAATCGCTGGGCAGCAAGACTTTGCCGGGCGACGGCGAGCACCACGGGCAGTTCTTCGGGATCGACCGGCTCACGACCTTTGATTTGGATGGCGATGCGCCGCCGTTGCGTGAGCGACAGGGGAGCCAAAACCATGCCCCGGGTGGTGGGCTGTTGCCCGGTTCGGGTGGCATGAACCCCAGATGGTTATGCCTAGGAGTATCGCCGCCTCGATGATGTAGCCCGTTGTTTTCAGCCAGTCGGGCACTGCGACGGCATCACCTAATAGATTCTGCGGCAAAAGGAACGCGGCGGCGCCACTGAGCGTCATAAAGATCAAGACGGTTAAGATGATGAATGCCCAGGCCCGGCGACTCCATGAGCGCTCGATCTCCGATGGCAAGCCTGCTGCCAAGCGTTCCGCCTCAGCCCAACGCCGGGTCGCCTCCCCATCTTCGCTTCGGTTCATCGACGCCTTGCCTATGCGGTGTCCAGCACTTGTGCTCAATATAGGAGGCACCTCGTAAATCCGCTTGAGTGGTGACCTCCTAGCTTGAAAAGCGAGGGTCAACAACCCTCGCTTTTGACGGGAGTTACCGCCCAGTCCTTGGAAGCGGCGTTAGTCGGGAGGGCAGTTAAATAGCAGCACAAGCTGAGGGATCCGCGGTCGGACGGAAGATGGCCCTTGGGCGTGGAGTCTACAATCTCGACCCAGGACCAGCCTGCGACCCCTACCTAGGCAGGGTCATCCGCGGACCAGGCGAGGACTACCTGCAACAGGCGGATTTCCTCGAGATCGTTCAGTCCGCCAAAGCCGAGGCAGAAGAATCTGCACAGAAGAGCCGAACGTCCCGCCGCTGAGCGTTAGCCTGCGGTTTGTTGGGCGATGGTGTGGGCGAGCGTGTCTAGATGACATGGTTGAGGTACAACGCGATCAGGGCGAATGAGGCGATGAGCACCCATACCGGTGCCAGGCCCCTGCGCGGGGCGACTTTCCTGATGACGGTTGTCCGGCCGATGACATAGACCGTGGGCAGGAAGGCCCAGATCCAAGGGAAAGGCCGTACGACCCCGACGCGGCGCAGCTTCCGCCAGTCCAGGTAGCCCAGGAGACCGGTGGCACCAAAGGACATCACGGCAGAGAAAAGAACCACAGTGGCCGGTGTGACCGAACCGGTGTGGAGGATCGCCGCCACCATGCGCACGACGTCGCCGCGGGCAGCCAGGACAGGCACGGCAAGGAGCATCCAGATGTAAGGGGTGTACACGGGCACGTGGGTGCCGAGCATAGGCCGGGGAAGCCGTAGTCCGGGGATCCGTGCGGCCAGCGGGCTCTGGGTGCCGGTATCGCCTTCGGCTTGCCCGGCGCTGTGTCCCCATTTGGAGGTTCCGGACCCGTAGGGATCCGCAGACCAGCCTCCCGTTGGGAGTCCTGGTTTCTGACCCGTTGGATCCATTAGCCATCCTTTTTCCATTCCGGACGCTCGTTCAAGCGCTACGCCGTGATCAATTCTCCGATGCCTTCCCTTCACTGGGTGCCCCGGCACGCCAGGCCATGGGCTTTTTCGTGGGCGCGGGGTGCGGACGAGGGAACCGCGGGGTGCAGGCGAGGGAACAATGACACCGAACCCTTGTTGGCGACGGCCCAGAACCAGTGGGCAAGTAACCGAGGACGCTGTTCGGTCCAGAGGAGCCCTCGCACCTTGCCCCTAACCCGGTCCCCCACCGGCCTGCTCGACACCTTCCCGCCTTCCCTGCAGGAAAGCCTTAATGTGGGTACTCTCTGATTCCCGTATGACCCGCCCGCAAAAGTGCCCGGTGAAGGCGCCCTAAACGCTACACTTCAGGGCGCCCGGCAGCCCTGAACATTCGAGGACCAGCTAAGGCTTCTCGGCCCCGAAAGCGTCCCAATGAACACCACCCGCGGTGCTCACCTATTTAGATCATCCATGTGAACCACCGTGATTAATGCCTTCCCTCATCCACAATTGGCCGCTCAAGAAGTTTGCGGTTATGGTTTTGGCTATGGAGATTGAGGTCGACAGAGCCTAGCCACCTGACGTTCGGTGGCCACCCGGTTGTTTGCGCTCATGCGCACCCGGTGAGAAATCTCGCTTTCAGCTGTCTGTAGCCGCTTTTCCGGCGGCCCTGCGCCCGGGCTGATAGATTCCGTACGTCCGGTGCAGTGCCCTCCGAAGCGCGCGTTTTCGCGCCCCGGAGAGAGCACGTTGACCCATGACTGCGCCCCCATGGTGGGCAAAAACCAAAGGATTCTGTCTCATGTCAGCACAATCAGCCATCACCTTGCACGACCTGTCATTCGAGTGGCCTGACGGCACTCCCGCTCTTCAGCGGCTCAATGGCACCATGACCACCGGCCGGACTGGACTAGTCGGCCGCAATGGCGCAGGAAAATCGACCCTGCTCCGCCTGATCGCCGGCAAGTTGAAGCCAACCCTGGGTCGCATCGAAACCGCCGGTGACGTCGGCTACCTTGCCCAGAATTTGACCCTCGGGCAGTACACGACGGTCGCCGCGTTGCTCGGCATCGACGGCATCCTCAGAGCGCTCCACGCAATTGAGGGTGGCGACGTTGCTGAGCGCCATTTCGACACCGTCGGCGACGACTGGGACATTGAGTCCCGGGCAGACGAAGCGCTGCACGAAATCGGCTTCTCCGCGGGTGACCTCAAGCGACAGGTCGGGGAGCTCTCTGGCGGCGAAGCGATGCTCATCGCCCTGACCGGGCTGCGCATCCGCCGCACCCCGGTCACGCTTCTCGACGAGCCCACCAACAACCTTGATCGGCGCACCCGGGCCAAACTTGCCGACTTCGCCGACAGTTGGCCGGGCACGCTCGTGGTGGTCAGCCACGACCTCGAGCTGCTTGAGCACATGGACGCCACGGCTGAACTTCATGCCGGCAAGCTTGACGTATTTGGCGGCCCCTACAGTCTTTTCACGGATCATCGCGAGCAGGAACAAGCCTCTGCCGTCCAGGCAGCCCGCAGCGCCCAGCAAGCGCTGAAGGTCGAGAAGAAGCAGCGCGTCGAAGCCGAAACCAAGCTTGCCCGCCGCGAACGCACAGCGAAGAAGACCCAAGCCAGCGGCGGCATCCCGAAGATCCTGGCCGGCAACCGTGCGAGCACGGCGCAGGCATCCGCCGGCTCCCTGCGCTCGAACCTCGACGACAAGGTGCTGTCAGCCCAAGCCGCCGTCGACGCCGCCGACGCGAGGGTCAGGGAGGTTGAGCACATCCACCTCACTCTTCCCGATCCCGATGTGCCGCGTAGCCGCCGGATCGCCGAGCTGAGCGACGGTTCCCGCACGATTGTCATCCAAGGTCCCGAGCGTGTTGCCGTCGTGGGGCCCAACGGCTCCGGCAAGTCGACACTCCTCAAGCACCTCGTCGAGGGACGCCCCGCAGAATCCTCAGGCCGGATCACGGGAAGGCTGCTGACCGACCGGGTGGGATACCTCCCGCAACGGCTCGACGGCCTGGATGATTCCCGTTCGGCGCTGGAAAACGTTCGGGAGGCGGCGCCGGCGTCGGCGCCCGGGGACATCCGCAATCAACTCGCACGTCTCCTCCTCCGGGGATCGACCGTTGATCGACCGGTCTCCAGCTTGTCGGGGGGAGAACGGTTCCGGGTCAGTCTCGCGAAGCTGCTTCTGGCCGAGCCGCCCGCCCAGCTGCTGATCCTCGACGAACCGACAAACAACCTCGACATTGCCAGCGTCGAGCAACTCGCCGAAGCCCTGGACGCCTACCGTGGCGCACTGCTCATCGTGAGCCACGACCTCGGGTTTCTCCGGCGCCTCAACATCGACACAGTAGCCGAGCTCGACGGCGAAGGGGGCCTGCGCGAGCGCACGGAGCAACTCACCTAGGGCCCGCAGCAAATCAGAGCGGTTGTTCCCACACGGTCAGTTGGAGCCGCACCAGCTCCGCGTCCGGGTCGCGCGAACCGCCGTCGTCGGTTTGCAAGCCGACGACAGCGGCCGCGACTCGCGCACGGAAGCTCACCGCACGCCCCCGGCGGGCACCGGCTCCAACGCCTCCGAGCGGACTGGCGTCGCCAGGCCCAGGTTCTCGCGGAGGGTCGAGCCGGCGTACTCGGTCGGGTACACGCCGCGTTCCTGCAGCTCGGGCACGAGATGGTTCACGATGTCATCCAGGCCCGAGGGGATGAGCCATGGCGAGATATTGAAGCCGTCCACGGCACCAACGCGGGCGTATTCGGCCAAGGTGTCGGCCACGGCTGTGTAGGATCCCGTGAACGTCGCGTCCACCCTGGAAGTCCTGGAGCTCACGAACTGCCGGATGGACAGTCCCTTCTCCTTGGCCTCCGCGCGCCACTGCTCGGCGAGTTGCCGGGCCTTGGCGCCGTGGAAACCACTGCCACGCGTCTCGGACGTCTCCTCAACCACCGGATCGATCTCCGGAAGCGGACCATCGGGATCGTAGGCAGACAACTCCCGCCCCCAGAACTGTTCGAGATACGCGACCGCCTGCTGGGGCCCGATCTGCAGGCTGCGGACCCACTCCTTCTTCTCGCGTGCTTCCTCGTCGCTTCCCGCGAGGATGAACTCGCTCGCCGGCATGATCTGGACATCGTTGGCGCCCCGTCCGGCTGCCAGGGAACGGGAGATGATATCGGCGCGGAACTCCACCGCGTCGTCGAACTTCGGGTGCGCGGAGAAGATGACGTCAGCCTGGCGGGCGGCGAAGTCGCGGCCCTGCGGGGAATCGCCGGCTTGGAACAGCACTGGCCGGTACTGTGCGCTGCGCGGCAACCGGGGCGTGACGTCCACCGAATAGTGCTGCCCGGAGTGATGCACGCGCCGCGCATGGCCGGGAACCGCCCACGCATCCGCGGAGACGGACGAGGAAACCGCTCCGTCCTCCCACGAATCCCAAATCCTCTTGGCCGTCTCGACAAATGCTTCCGCGTGGACGTAACGATCGGCGTGGTCCAGGTAGCCGCCCCGCCGGAAGTTGGCCCCGGTCCACGCGTTGTCCGTGGTCACGACGTTCCAGGCCGCACGCCCGCCGGAGAGCAAGTCCAGCGAGGCGAGCCGGTGCGCGAGGTCGGCGGGGTCGTTGTACGTCGTGTTCTGCGTGGCAACGAGCCCGATATTGGACGTCACCGACGCAAGCGCCGCCAGCATGGTCTGCGCGTCCGGCCTGCCTGCGACATCGAGGGCGTGCGGGCGTCCAAGGTGCTCCCGCAAGCGCAGGCCCTCGCCCAAGAAGAAGGCCGCGAACAGCCCGCGCTCGGCGGTCTGTGCGATCCTCCGGAACGACTCAAAGTCGGTCTGCGAACCCGATTCGGGCGCTTTCCAGATGGTCCCGGAGTTGACGCCCTGAAAGAAGATTCCGAACTGGATCTTCCCGCTCGGCTGGAATTTAGCACGGTTGTGCTGTGTCATGTTCTCTCCTCAGTTTTCCGTGCCAACGACGGCGGCGCGCGCCTCCGAGCCGAGGCTCGCGTAGCGGCTCACAGGACGCTCCAAGCCCAGCAATTCCCGGAACGTGCCGCCCTGCGCAACAGGCTTCAGCACCCCGCGGCGACGAAGCTCGGGCAGGACCAATTGCGCCAGTTCCTCGAGTTCCACGTCCAGCACAGCCGGATGCAGCCTTATGCCGTCGGCCACCGCAAGCAACTTGGCAAGGAAGTCCGCCAATTCCGCGGCCGTGCCGACGAAACGCGCCCGGGAACTCGACCACGGAGTAAACGCGTCCAGTTCGGCGAGCCGCGCGGAGGCGCTTTGACCGCGCGAGTCAAGGACGACGTCGAGCTCTGCTACTACCGCGGCGCCGGCGCCATCAGCAGTGAGACGGGCACGCACCTCCGCAACCTCTGCGGCGAGAAGTGAAGGCGTCGGAGCGGACACCAGCACCACGTCGACGTCCGAAGGAAGCAAGTCGGCCTGCGCAACTACGGGCAATTGCCCCTGCAGCGGGCGCGGAATGATGGAGGGCCCTTTCACGGAATACCCGGCCCCTGCGAAATCCGCCGGCGTCTCGAAGTCGACGTAGTGCAGTTTGTCGACGTCGAGGTACCGACCGGTGGGGACGTCGCGGATCACGGCGTCGTCCTCCCAGGAATCCCAAAGCCGCCGGCTCACTTCCACCGACGCCGCGGCCTCCTGCGCCAAGGCGGCACCTTCAACAAATGAACGCCCGACGGCGGCAGCCTCCTCCGCGGAGCCGCTCGCCGCGACGAGCCAACCCGCCCGTCCGCCCGAGACATAGTCCAAGCTCGCCAGCTGAGTGGAGATGTGGAACGGCTCGGTGTAGACCGTGTCCACTTCCGGTACCAGCACGATGGAACTCGTGACGGGACCCGCGAACGCGGCGCGCTGAAGGGCGTTCAGGCGGCCTGCAACATCTCGCCCGCCAGCGCCGGAGCCGTCAGTCCCAGACCCATCAGCGAACGTCGCCACATGAAACCCTGCCGACTCCGCCGCCAGCACCGTGTTCCGGATCCGCGAACCGTTCAGCAACTCATCCGGGGCATGCCGGGCTTTGCGCCAGGCCGCGGGGTGGGCGCCGTCGCCGTCGAGCTCCAAGGCCAAGAATCCGGGCTGGCCCGGACGGGAGATGCCGCTCATTGCTGCTCCTGCCTTTCGTAAGGGATCTGTTCGCCGGCTTCGATGGCCACGCTCAGCCGGTTTTCCGCGGGTGGGAGCGGGCACGTGGCAAGGTCCGTGTAGGCGCACGGCAAGTTGACGGCACGGTTGAAGTCGAGCACCACGGAGCCGTCCGATTCCGGGGTCACCGTGAGCGAGCGATTGGCCGCGTAGGTGGTCTTGCCCGACGTCGCATCCGTGAACAGCACCGAGAGTGTGCCCGGCGCATGTCCGTTGAAGGCCGTGAGCACCAAGTCCTGGCCCGCGAGGTTGAAGTGGAGCTCGCCGGGCGCCTCGTAGACGTGCTGGATACCCTCGACGGCGGCCCCCACTGTGGTCGGTCGGGGAACCTCAAACGGCACGAACGTACCGTTCACCGCGAACGATGCATCCGGTGCGTATGCGGGCGTTCCGCGGTATTCGTTGAGCAGCGGATTCCCGGGGTGCCGCGGCCGGACGATGTACTCGCCGCCGCGCTTGGCGAGTTCGACGACCGTGTCCCCCGCGTTGAGGTTGATGCCGTCGCGTTCGGCGATCGGGCCGAAAGCGACGGTGGCCCCGACGGCGTCGGTGTTGAGTTCCCGGCCGTCCCGAAGCAGGCTTTCGCCTGGTCCCAAAACCACAGTGACGACGTCGTTCTCCACACTCCAGGTGCCGGGCACCCCGTCGAGCGGAGCAGCCACGGCACCGAGCCAGTGCAGGTGGGTAACTGCGAGGAATCCGTGCGGATCGGCACGGTGTCGCTCGTGCGCGGCGTGCCATTCCTGCCACGCGGCGGCGAAGGCCGCAGTGGTGGACGTAGCCGTTTCAGTGGGCGTGGGCAAGATTCCTCCTGTGGTTTGCGTGGTCTGTGGTGACGGTTCCGGCTGCGTCGAGTGACGTTGCTCCGGCGAATTCCGGACGACCGCCGTAGGGATCCGCTGGCTCCCACAGGGTGGTGGGCGCGGCGGCGCGGACGGTCGGGATGACCTCGAGCGCGAACCGCTCCAGGATCTCCAGCTGCTGCTCGAAAGGCAGCGTGGTGGGCAAGGAAATGGACTGCAGATCGTGGCCGTAGAGCGAGTGGTAGCTCAGGATTTTGTCGATGACCTGTTCCGGACTGCCCACCAGTGCCGGTCCTTCAGCCACGGCATGGTCGATGTCCCGGAACGGCGAATTGTTGCCCGGGACGTTGCGTCCAGCGGTCAGTGCCTCGTAAACCGGTCCGAACTGGCGTTTTGCTTCCTGCGTGGTGTCGGCAATAAACACTCCGCCGGCGCCGGAACCCGAACCGAGGTACTGGTGGCGCGGATCGTGACCGTGGCGTTCGTATTCCTCGCGGTAGTGCTCGATCAGGATCTTGTAGTTCTCGCGAGGCTGGATCGCGTTGGCGGTGAACATCGGATCGCCCCACTGGGCGGCGAGCGCGGCCGAGGTTAGGGTTGCAGCCGAGCCGTGCCAAATCCGCGGCGAACCCGCAAACGGTCGCGGCGTCGTCGTCGTTGCTTCGGTCAACGCAGGCCGGAAACGGCCGGTCCAGGTGACGTTCTCCTCACGCCATAGCCGCCGCAACAGGCCATACTTCTCGGCGAGCAGCTCCCATTGATCATCGAGGGAGAGCCCGAACAAGGGGTACTGCAACACTTCGTTGCCCTTGCCGATCACGAGTTCCAGGCGGCCCCGGCTCAGCTGATCGATCGTGGCGTAGTCTTCGGCCACCCGCACGGGATCGAGCACCGACAAGACGGTGACGCCGGTCTGCAGTCGAACGCGGTCGGTGACGGCCGCGATCGCGGCGAGGACCGTCGTCGGGGACGAAGAGATGAACTCGCCGGCATGCCGCTCCCCCACCGCGAAACTGTCAAAACCCAGTTCCTCGGCCCGGCGCGCAGTCTGCACCACTTGGTTGAGCCGTTCCGCTGTCGAGACGATTTCCCCCGTCACCGGGTTCTTCAGGTGCGGAATGATATCGAGTACCTGGAACTTCACTGTGTTTTCCCTGCCGGGGCGACCCCGAAGTTTGCCTCTGTCACGGTCTTGGATTCCGACAGGGCTTCCTCGCTCAGGCCCCAGCGCTCCAGGACCTTGCCGTAGTAGCCGTCCTTGATGGCTGAGTTCAGGGCATCCGTAATGGCCGGGGCGAGGCCGTTGCCTTTGAGGGTGGTAGCCGCAACGAGGGTTTCGGAGGGCCAGCCGGCGTTGACTTTGCCAACCACTTTGAGGTCGTCCCGCGTGTTCTCCCGGTAGGAAACGGACGGGTAGGGCGCGATGTTCAAGTCTGTCCGGCCGGAGGAGAGCGCCAGGATGGTATCGGCGTCCGAAGAGTAGTACTGCAGGGTTGCCGGAGCCTTGCCGCGGGACTCAAGATCCTTGTTCCAGGCCAGGAGGATCTTCTCTTGGTTGGTGCCCGAGCCCACCGAGACCTTCAATCCGGAGATGTCGTCGGCGCCCTTGATGTTGTACGTCGACGACTTCTTGGCTTCGAAGCCCATGTATGCGGCGCGGTATGTGGAGAAGTCGAACAGTTTCACCCGGTCCTTGTTGATGCCCACGTTCGAGAACACGGCTTCGAAGTCCCCGGACTGCGTCTTGAGCGGCCAGTTCTCCCACGAGGTGACTTGCACGTCCAGTGCGAGGCCCAGCTTGTCGGCCACGAGCTGGGCGATGTCGACTTCGACTCCGATGGGCGTCTTGTTGTCCGTCGCGTAGAAGGACAGCGGGATGGACCCGGCGGTGGTGGCAACCGTCAGTTTGCCGTCCTTGCCGATCGCAGCGGGAACCGCGGCCGCCGCGGTGGGGTCCTTCTGTGCCCGGATGCGGTTCTGCTCGGGCGAGGTGTTGTAGACGACGCCGTTGCGGGCAGCACTCGCGGACGGACTGGCCCCAGCAGCGGACGCGCCGGGGTCGGAGCACCCGGCGAGCGCCGGGAGTACGACGGCGGGCAGCACCGCGAGCGCCAGAAGCCTGGTTTTGATGCTTGGCATTTAGGGGTTCCTCAGATGTTGAAAGCTGGTTCGATGACTTTGGAGAAGAAGCTCCGCGTCCGGGGTTCACGGGGATTCGCGAAGATCTCCTGGGGACTGCCTTGCTCCACGATCTGGCCTTCGTCCATGAAGACCACGGTGTCTGCGACGTCGCGGGCGAAGCCCATTTCGTGCGTGACGATGATCAACGTGGTGCCCGACGTGGCGAGTTCGCGGATGACGTCGAGGACCTCGTTGACCAACTCCGGATCGAGCGCCGAAGTGGGTTCGTCGAAGAGCAGGATCTTGGGGTCAAGGGCCAGCGCCCGGGCGATGGCAACGCGCTGTTGCTGGCCGCCGGACAACTGCCGTGGATAGGCATCGGCCCGGTCCTTGAGGCCAACGCGGTCCAGGAGTTCCAGCGCACGCTTGCGTGCTTCGGCTTTGTTCCGGTGGAGCGCGACGACGGGTGCTTCGGTCACGTTTTCCAGCGCGGTCAGGTGCGGGAACAGGTTGAAGTTCTGGAACACCATGCCGATGTCCGTGCGCTGCTTGAGGATGTCCTTTTCGCGCAGTTCGTGCAGCTTGTTTCCGCGGACCTGGTAACCCACCAATTGGCCGTCGATGGTGATGTACCCGCCGTCCACCTTTTCCAAGTGGTTAATAGTCCGCAGAAGCGTGGACTTCCCCGAGCCGGAGGGTCCCACGATCACTGCGACGCCGCCTGGCGGCACCGTCAGGGACACACCCTTGAGGACTTCCGTTCCCCCAAAGGACTTACGGACGTTGGTGATTTCCACGTGGCCGCGGGTTGCAGCGGTACTCATCGGGCGTCCTTCGCTCGGTCAAGGTTCGCTCGGTCAAAATTCACTGGTGCGTGGGTGGCAAAGAACTTCCTTGCCTTCTGCAGTGGAGTGAGCGGCAGGTTGCGGACGGCGCCCTTCGAGTAATGCCGCTCGATGTAGTACTGGAACACGCTCAGGACCGAGGTAATAGCCACGTACCAGAGCGTTGCTACGAGGAGCAGCGGAAGGACCTGTTGGGTGCGGTTGTAGATGACCTGCACGGTGTAGAACAGCTCGGAATAAGCCAGGACGTAGACAATCGAGGTGCCCTTGACCAGGCCGATGATCTCGTTGAAAGCGGTAGGCAGAATGGCCCGCATGGCCTGTGGCAACACGATCCTGGTGGAGCGTCGCCATGCCGGAATGCCCAGTGCAGCGGCTGCTTCGAGCTGGCCCTGGTCCACCGAGAGAATGCCGCCGCGGATGATCTCCGCCGAGTACGCCGCCTGGTTGAGGGTCAGGCCCAGGACGGCCGCCGCGAATTGGCTGATGAGCGTGGTGGTCTGGACCTCGAAGAAGCGGATATCCGTGAAGGGGATGCCCAAGCTGATTTTCTCGTAGAGGTAGCCCAGGTTGTACCAAAGCAGCATCTGGACCAACAACGGCGTGGAGCGGAAGATCCAGGAGAACGTCCAGGACACCGAGAGCAGCAACGGCGATGCCGAGAGCCTCATGAGGGCCAGGATGAAGCCGAGGACAAAGCCGAGCGCGCCGGAGATGGCCGTCAGCTTGAGGGTCTCCACGAGGCCGTTAACCACGGACTGCGCGGTGAACCATTGCGCTACCATGCCCCATTCCCAGCGCGGATTCGTCGCGAGGGACCAGGCGACCGCGACGACGCCAAGAGCCACCACAACGGTGCCCACCCAGCGCCATGGATGCCGGGCCGGGACGAGTTTGTAGCCGGAGTAGTCGGCTGCGCGCCGAGCGGCGGCATCCTCGGCTGCTGGCCGGGCGGCGGCACCCTGGGCGGTAGCCGCCGTCGGGCTTTTCGCGACGGCGCTGGCAGGCGCCGGTTCCGGTGCAGATTGCTGTGCGGACTGCGCCACTGTGGTTGCTGCTGAACTCATGCGCCACCTCGCTTCGTATCGCTTGTTTTATGGGATGGCTGCCAATCTAGGGGCGCTCCCGAAGCGGCTGCAAGGCGGATTTTTGCACTTCTTCACGGGGCTTAATGGCGCTTCGCGGGGCTTCATGGCGCTTCGCGCGGCTTCATAGGGAGCCATATGAGTCGGTTCTTTGCGCTTGTTGACGCGCCGTGACGTGTAGTGAACGGCCGTTACCAACGCCTCGACCAAGGCCCCGCCACGTCCCTAGGCTCGGGTACCACCAGCCACCGCCAACAGGAGTTGCCATGCCGTCCTTCGCCCCCACCATCGTGTTCATTGGCGGTGGTCCGCGCTCAGCCGGCATCCTCGAACGGCTCGCAGCCAACAGGCCCGGCCTCTTCGACCGTCCCCTCTCCATCCACGTCGTGGAGCCGTACGAACCCGGTTCCGGGAGGATCTGGCGCTATGACCAGAGCCCGGGACTGCTGCTCAACTCCACGGCAGCGGACGTCACGATGTTCACCGACAGCTCCGTGGCCTGCGACGGTCCCTCCGTTGACGGTCCGGGCCTCGCCTCATGGGCAACCGGCGTGCTGGACGGTTCCATCCGCGACGTCCCGGAGTTGGAAGCCCACCTCCTCGAGCAGCTCCGGGCGCTGACACCGGCATCGTTTCCGACCCGCCAGCTCCAGAGCAAGTACCTCGAGTGGTTCTTCCGCAGGGCCGTAACGGCCCTCGGCCCGGACGTCACCGTGACGATCCACCGGGACACGGCAACCGCCGTCGAACATCCTGCTTCAGGGCGCGACGGCGGAGCGGGATACCGCGTGCAGCTCGCTTCAGGCGGGGTGCTGGAGGCGGATCTGGTGTTGTACTCGCTGGGTCACACCGACTCCCGTGCCGAACCGGAATCAGCGCGGCTCGCCGAGTTCGCCGCCCGGAACGGCGGGTTCCACGCGGCGCCGTCGTACACCACCGACGTCGACTATTCGGCGATCGCACCTGGCCAGGACGTCCTGGTATCGGGCATGGGGCTGGCTTTCGTGGATCTGTTGGTGCTCTTGTTCGAGGGCCGTGGCGGCCGCTTCGAAGACAGGCCCGACGGTGGCCTGGACTATGTGCCGTCCGGCGCCGAACCGCGGCTCTGGGCAGGCTCCCGGCGCGGAGTGCCGTACCATTCGAAGATCTCCTCCACCCTGCGCGGCGAACCCGTCGGCGCCCCGCGGTACTTCACCGCACGCGCCGTGGAATCTCTGCTCGCCGCGCACGAGGAGCTGGATTTTCGCGCGCAGCTTTGGCCGCTCATCGCCAAAGATGCCGGCCATGCCTACTACCGCGAGCTCTTCACCGGCTATCCGGAACGCGTCGACGGCGGCTGGGACGCATTTTCGACGCGCTTCGATGCCCTGGATTGGTACAGCCGCGAACGCGAAAACCTCGTGGCCTCGGCCGTCCCGGACCCGACTCTCCGGCTCGACCTCGAGGCCCTGGACCAACCGTTCAGCGGTTGCGCCTTCGCGGACCATGCCGCGGTGCAGAGATCGGTGGCGAACTACATCGAACGCGACCTCAAGCTCCGCACGAGTCCCGACCATTCGGAAACCCTCGCCTTGTTCACGGCCCTGCTCCGCGTGTACATGGAGCTCGGCCGGTTGGTCCCGCAGGAGCGGCTCAATTCGCGCTCCCAACAAGCGGTGCACGGATGGTGGCACGGCTTCTTCAGCTTCGTGGATTCCGGCCCGCCGCCCCATCGGTTGCGGGAAATCCTCGCCCTGCACCGGGCTGGATTCCTGCAGTTCCTGGGACCGGGCATGTGGGTGCGTCCGGACGAGGCCAGCGGCCGTTTCGTGGCCGGTTCATTCCAATCGCCCGTGGTGGTGGACGCGGCGGCGTACATCGAGGCCCGCTTGCCGTCGCCGTCGGTGGCGCGATCGGCCAACCCCGCGCTGGCGGACCTGCACGACGCCGGTTGGGGCACCGAACAGTCGCTCCTCACCTCGGACGGTCCCCACTCCACCGGTAAGCTGTTGGTCTCGAGTTCGCACGAAGTCCTAGCTGCCGACGGCGTGCGGCAGGCGGGGCTTTTCGCCGTCGGACCATGGACCTCGGGTTGGGGCGCTGGGGCGTTCGCACGGCCCGGAACCAACGCAGCACCGTTCCGCGAGAACGACGCCCTGGCCCGCCGCCTCCTGGCCGAACTCGCGGCCCCTCGCCCAAGCACGATCCACCCAACCAGCCCCGTCCGCCCAACTGACTCGCAGTTGTTGTCGTTTTGACGCCTCATAACGACAACAACTGCGAGCTAGTTGGGCAAATTCACGAAAGGTAAGCCATGACAACAACGCCAACCCTGCCGTCGTCGGGCCTTTCCGTCCTGACACTGCCCATGCGCGATCCACGCGTCAAGCCACTCCTGGACGAACTCGCCGTCGAATACACCACGCGCTACGGCGACCTCTTTGGCAGCGGAGGCGCGGCCGAGGAACTCAACCGGTACCCGGCCGGCGAGTTTGCCGCACCCCACGGTGCCCTGCTCATCGTGCAGGAGAACGGCGAAACCGTGGCGGGCGGGGCATTCCGCCGTTACGACTCCCACACGGCGGAACTCAAGCGGATCTGGACGCATTCGGCGCACCGGCGTCGTGGGCTGGCCCGATTGGTCCTCGCTGAGCTGGAGGCCGAGGCGGCGCGGCGCGGCTACCGCCGGATCTACCTCACCACCGGTCCGCGGCAGCCCGAAGCCAAGAACCTGTACCTGGCCACCGGCTACGCCCCGCTGTTCGACGTCGACGCGGATCCGGAAGAGATCAAGCACTTGGCGTTCACGAAGGACCTGGCGTCCGCTCAGGCGTGACCCTAGCCCACAGCCTGGCGCGCCGCGGCTTCGATCCGTGCCCAGTGGGCGGCCCATTCTTCGGTGCTTCGCTGTGACAAGTTCGGGTCCCCGGGACCTTTTCCGGCCGAACCGTCGATGAGCTCGCGAAGTATGTCAGCATGCCCCAAGTGCTGGGCTGTCTCGACGCACATGTGTACCAGGATCTGGTGAAGCGTCACGTGTCGGCGTTCTTCCGGCCACCACGGCACTTCCCCGGGAGCGTCGAGTGGGAGCGACTCGATGGTTGCATCGCTGTGCTCGGCCGAGTAGCGGTGCAGTTCGATGATCTCTTCCCTGCTCTCCCCCGGAGGAACCCACAGGTCCGCATCGGCTTCGGCGTCGTCGGCAAACCACGGTAATTCCCGGCCGCTGGGCCGGCCAAAGACCTCCCCGAAGTACCCAAGCTCCACGCTCGCCACGTGCTTGACCAGTCCCAGGAGGTTGGTGCCGGTAGGGGTCATAGGCCGGCGGACGTCGTACTCGTCGAGTCCGTCAAGCTTGGCGAGGAGCTCGCCGCGACGGGCGCGCAGATATTTGAGCAGAACCGCTTTGTCATCCATCCGGGCACTATACCGTTGCCGTCGCGAGTGTGTACCGTCTGTGCATGGCAAAACTGATCTACGCAGGGATCATGTCCCTTGACGGTTACACCGCTGATGCCGAAGGAAAGTTCGATTGGAGCATGCCGGACGAAGAAGTCCACGCCTTCGTCAACGACCTTGAGCGGCCCATCGGTACCTACCTCTACGGCAGGCGAATGTACGAGGTCATGTCCGCATGGGAGGACATGACCCTTTCCGGGGAGCCACCGGTCATGCGGGACTACGCGCAGATCTGGCGTGCCGCGGACAAGATCGTGTACTCCACCAGTTTGGGGAGTCCGTCCACCGCCAGGACACGCCTCGAGCGGGAGTTCGACGCCGGAGCCATCCGGGCGCTGAAAGAGTCCGCACAGCAGGACATGTCCATTGGTGGCACCGTACTCGCCGCCCAGGCCATCAAGGCCGGGCTGGTGGACGAGTTCTGCCTCTTCCTCACGCCGGTGGTCGTCGGAGGCGGGAAACAATTCCTCCCCGACGGCGTGGGCCTGACGCTTGAGCTGTTGGACGAGCGTCGCTTTGGCAACGGCGTCGTCTACCTCCGGTACGCCAAGCGAGCATAAACCAGTACTGCAAAGTTTTCGGCCAATCCGCGGGACTGGACCACTAGGCTATGCGCATGGCCAAGAAAACCACAGCTGAAAAACTTGCCACGATCCAGCAGGGATACACCCTCGATGGCCCCACGATCGAGCTAGGTGCCGCCATCGTCGACGGCGAAGTCCACAAAGAAGCTCAAGTCCGGTTGCCGCTGTCCATGATGAACCGGCACGGCTTGGTGGCCGGGGCCACGGGCACCGGCAAGACCGTCACCCTGCACATGATGGCCGAACAGCTGTCCACGGCCGGAGTCCCCGTCTTCCTGGCGGACATCAAGGGAGACCTTTCAGGACTCGCCACCGCGGCGACGGCCAGCGAGAAACTCACGGCCCGCACCGCGAGCCTCGGCCAAGAGTGGTCAGGCAAGGCTTTTCCGGTCGAGTTTCTCTCGCTGGGCGGGGATGGCAACGGCGTTCCCGTCCGCGCGACCATCACCTCGTTCGGCCCCATCCTGCTCTCGCGCATCATGGAACTCAACGACACCCAGGAATCCAGCCTTCAGCTGATCTTCCACTTCGCCGACCAGAAGAAACTGGAACTGATCGACCTCAAAGACCTGCGGGCAGTCATCCAGTTCCTGACCTCGGATGAGGGCAAAGCGGAACTCGAAGACCTCGGCGGACTGTCCAAGGCCACGGCCGGGGTCATCCTGCGCGAACTCGTCAATCTCGAGGCCCAAGGCATGGAGAAGTTCTTTGGTGAGCCGGAATTCGACACCGCGGAACTTCTCCGCACAGCCCCCGACGGCCGCGGGGTGATCAGTTGCCTCGAACTTCCCACGCTCCAGACCAAACCCATGCTGTTCTCGACGTTCCTGATGTGGCTGCTTGCGGACCTCTTCGAAGACTTGCCCGAAGCGGGAGACCTGGACAAGCCCAAGCTCGTGTTCTTCCTCGACGAAGCCCACTTACTCTTCACGGATGCATCCAAGGCCTTCCTCGAAGCCATCACCACCACGGTGCGACTCATCCGGTCCAAGGGCGTCGGAATATTTTTCGTCACCCAGACGCCGAAGGATGTCCCTGCCGCCGTCCTCGGCCAGCTTGCCAACCGGGTCCAGCACGCCCTGCGCGCGTTCACCCCGGAGGACGCCAAAGCCCTCAAGGCCACCGTGTCGACGTTCCCGGTGAGCGACTACGACCTTGAGGAAACCCTCACCTCCGCTGGTATAGGCGAAGCGGTCATTACCGTCATGAACGAAAAGGGCGCGCCAACGCCCGTGGCGCTGACGAAGCTGCGAGCGCCCGAATCCGTGATGGGGCCAAGCACGGACGAGCTGATCCGCAGCACCATCGGCGCTTCCTCGCTGCTGCCGAAGTACGGCACGGCGGTGGACAACATTTCGGCTTACGAGAAACTGACCGGCAAGGGCACCGCACCCGCCACCGGAGACGCAGCGCCGGGTCAGCCGCCGGTACCTGCTTCCCTTGACCCCAACGCCGTTGACGCCGACGCCCGCAGGATCGAGGAAGAGATCCTTGGCCGTCCCAGCAGCCGTCCGCTGCCAGGCTCCGCCCCCGAAGAGTGGCCCCCCGCACCAGCACCTGCCGACGCACCGGCACCTGTTCCGCAGCAAGGCGGGGACGGCATGATGGGCGATCTCGCGGGCGTCCTGGGTGGTGCGCTCGGCGGCGGAATCAAGAGCATGGCACGGTCCTTCGGCACGCAGCTCGGCCGGGAATTGCTCCGCGGCGTGTTCGGAACCTCATCGCGCCGGCGCCGCTAACGCGGAGCCACCACCCGCCGTCGGGCCTCTTCCGAAAGCATGTTCAGACGTCACGTGAGAGGAAGGATGCCGGGGTATTGCGGAACCGGCGGGTAACGTAAAGGGCGTGCAGTTGAGTCAAGCGTTGGTCAAGACCGCGGCCGGGTGGCTGCTCGGTCTGATGCTTGCCGTGGCCGCTGCGATCGTTTCCATCAACCTGGTGAGCAACTCCATAGCGAGCCCGCAGCAGCAAGTGCGCGATTACATCGCGGCTCTCCAGCAGGGACGCGGCGGGGAAGCCCTTGGGCTCCTGCACTCGTCAGTACCCAACGCCAATGCCGCGATGCTGGACGGTACGGCCCTGCAGACGGCGGCGTCGAAGATCACCGATATCAAGCTCGGCAACGCCGAATCCCGTGGCGGCAACCGGGTGACAGTCCCCATGGACTACCAGATTGACGGCAAGGCCCTGCACTCGGACTTTCTGCTTGAACGGACGGGCACCGAGTGGCTGTTCTTCGGCAAATGGTCCTTCGTGCCGTCATCCTTGCCGACGATCGAGGTCACCGTGGTGAATGCCAACGAGGCCACCCTGAATGGCGTCCCGGTGAACTTGCCCAATGGCCGCAACAGCTTCGCGGTGTTTTACCCCGGCCAGTACGAAGCCAGCCTCACCGGCAAATATTTCTCGGCGCCGGCTACCAGCACCTCGGTGACCACCGGCGCCCTGCCTCAGGCACCCGTCAACCTTCTGACCAGGCCAACGGACGCCATGATCAAGGTGGTGAGCGACAAGGTCAAGGAATTCCTGGACACCTGCGCCGCTGACGCCACCAAGCAGCAAAAGCTCCAGCCCGACTGCCCGTTCTACCATGTCACCAATAGCCGGGTGGTGGACGGCACCATCAAATGGGAAATCACGGAATATCCCAAGGTCAGTATCGACCCCTTTAACGGACAGTGGGTCGTGGCGCCCCTCAACGGCAAAGCCAAGGTAACAGCCCGCGAAATCGACCTCTTCAGCGGGCTGGTCGGCGACCTCAGCGCCGTTCACGACTTCAGCTTCACCACACGTCTGGACATAGGGGCGGACACCATCACGGTCACCCCGGTGGTGAGCTTCTAGCTTCGACGGCTAAAGCCCGGTCCAGCCAGCCCCGCCTAGGGCGTGTCTCCTAAAGTTCGGGCTGGTGGTCCGGGATGCTGGATGGGTG
>NZ_JARVRF010000046.1 GCF_030209835.1 Arthrobacter sp. efr-133-R2A-120
ACGTTCAGGCCCCGACACACGTCGGGGCCTGAACCATTTAAACCCACCCGCACAGTGAGCCGGCGTCCCGAAACCCCCGCTCACGTATGGCCCGGTTTCCGACAAACCCCCGCTCACATATCAACGGTCGTGACCAAACCCCCGCTCACGTATGGCCCGGTTTCGATAAACCCCCGCTCACATATGGCCCGGTTTCCGGCAAACCCCCGCTCACATATGGCCCGGTTTCCGGCAAACCCCCGCTCACGTATGGCCCGGTTTCCGGCAAACCCCCGCTCAGATATGTGGGTTCCACGACCGACGCTCGCGGGCATGATGTGAGCGGGCGTCCCGCCGGGACCCGGCATACGTGAGCGAGCGTCCGGCCGGGACCCGGTATAAGTGAGCGAGCGTTTTGGTCACCCAACCCCCGCTCACATATCAACGGTCATGACCAGACCCCCGCTCACGTATGGCCCGGTTTCCGGCAAACCCCCGCTCACCCACGCGCCGCACCGGCGCGCAGCCACACCCGCAGCGTCCGGCAGCAGCCTTGAGCGAGCGTCCCGCCGGGAACCCCCCATAGGTGAGCGGGCGTCGGGCCGGGACCCGGTATAAGTGAGCGGGCGTCCGGCCGGGAGCCGGCATACGTGAGCGGGCGTCCGGCCGGGAGCCGGTATACGTGAGCGGGCGTTTGAGGGGGAGCGGGTTGGGTCCGGAGTAGGGGGCATCGCTGGGCGGTAAAGTTGGTGCACATGGAGAGCCTCTTTAGTCACCTCACGCCGGACTCCGAACCCCAGCCAGAGCAAGCCGGTGAGCTGGACCCAGTAGTGTGCACCGTCGTCGTACCTTCGCCGGTGGCGCATGCCTTCATGGGCTTCACCGATCACCCGCATCTCTGGTGGCCGATGGAGGACCACAGCGTCTACGGGGCGGGCTCGCACGTTGAGTTCGAGGAGAACTTGATCCTGGAGACGGCGGACGACGGACGTACCTCGATATGGGGGACCATCGACGATTGGCAGCCGCCCTTGTCCTTCCACGCGAGCTGGTATCCGGGCAGCACCGCAATGTGGTCCACTGAACTCCGACTGGCCTTCCGGGCTGTAGACGGGGGCACGGAGGTTCGCTTGGTGCACGACGGCTGGGAGGGTGCCGAACACCCCGCGCAGACCCGTGCGGACTACGCGGCTGACTGGCCTGGAGTTCTTGAGCGCTATGTCCGATTCATGGGTGGCGCAAGTGAATAGAATCCGTCGGCTCCAAGCGGCTGACTGGCGTTTGCTTCGCGACGTCCGCTTGGAGATGTTGTCGGACACACCGATGGCCTACGTGGAGAGCCTCGCGGCCGCTCGTCGCCAGACTGACACCCAATGGCAAGAGCGCGCAGCCACGATGTCGGGCGACTCGAGCATCACCCTGGTAGCGGATGACGGTACGGACGGCAGCCGGATCAGTGGGCTCATGCGCGTGGTCATCAAGCAGCCACAGGATTCTTCCCAGGCTCTACAAGCCATGCTGATCAGCGTCTACGTTGCACCCGAACACCGGGGCTTGGGCCTGGCTGACCAGTTGCTCGATGAGGCTTGTGCCGTAGCAGGCGCCGAGCTCGGTGCCGGACTGATCGAACTGGGTGTCCACGAGGAGAACGCCCGCGCCAAGGCGTTCTACACCCGGCACGGATTTGAATACACCGGTGCCAGCCGGCCGTATCCGCAGGACAGAACCAAGTTGGAGATCGTCATGGCCCGCCGGATTCCACTCGCAGCTCCGACTCGGCAAAGCAAAAGCCCCGGCGGGTTCATCGATGAGCTGGCCGCCGGCCTCTCTTCGGGGCAAGTCGCCGTCGACGAACAGACACGCACCGCCTATGCGGCAGACCTGGGACCAGTCCTGGACTTGCAGTTGCCCGTGGCAGTCGTGTTCGCCGAATCCGTTGAAGACGTGCAGCACGTGGTGCGCAGTTGCGCCAAGCACGGAGTTCCGATCGTCGCCCGCGGCGCCGGTACCGGGGTTTCCGGTGGCGCCCATGCCAGCCCTGGATGCATAGTGCTCAGCCTTGAACGCATGAACCGTATCCTGCAGTTCAACGCGGACGACGAGACCGCCGTCGTCGAACCGGGCGTGGTGAACGCTGACCTGAACGCCGCGGCGGCTGAACACGGCCTGATGTATGCGCCGGACCCCGCGAGCTACAAAATGTCCACGATCGGCGGCAACGTGGCCACGAACGCCGGCGGCTTGCGCTGTGCCAAGTATGGCGTGACCAGGGACTCGGTGCTGGCGCTCGACGTCGTCCTGGCGGACGGCTCGCTCATCCACACAGGCCACCAGACCTTCAAAGGCGTGGCCGGATACGATCTCACGGCACTGTTCGTGGGCTCCGAGGGCACCCTGGGGATCGTGGTGGGCGTGACGGTGCGCCTGCGCTACCTGCCCCGCGAGGTACAGACAGTTGCGGCCTTCTATCCGGATTTCCGCGGTGCCGCCGCGGGCGTCCTGGCGGTCGGAAAGGCACGCGTCCAGCCAGCCATCATGGAAATGCTCGACGCCGGAACGCTGGCCCAGCTCGACGAACTGTACGGCTCGGACCTCGGAGAACGCGGAAAGGCGCTCCTGCTGATCCAGACAGACGGTTTCGGAGCTGCTGCCGAGGCAGCGTTGGTGCGGGAAGTGCTTGCGGCCGGCGGCGCCACTGTGACGGCGGAATCGACTGCGGAAGCCGAGCGCCTCATCGACATGCGGCGCTCGAGTCGAGGCGACGAAGTGGATAACGAATACCGGGTAGGCGAGGACGTCGCCGTTCCGAGGTCGCGGCTTGTGGACTATGTGGCCGCGCTTGAGGCCATGGCCGTCACCCACGATGTCCAGCTCAAGGTGGTGGCCCATGCCGGCGACGGCAACTTGCACCCCACCTTCTGGGTGGACCGCGTGGACATGGAAGTGGACGCGGATGCCATGGCCCGCCTCAACAAGGCCTTGGACGACTCCATTGATGCCGCGCTCGAGATGGGCGGAACCATCACCGGCGAGCATGGGGTGGGGCAGTACAAGCTGCGCTGGCTCGGCCTTGAGCAGCCCAGGCCCATCCGCGAGTTGCAGCACCGCATCAAAGAGCTTTTCGACCCCACCGTAATCTTCAATCCCGGCAAAGCTATCTAGGGCCTTTGGTATTCCATATCTGATCGCAAAGATCTCACGTCACACTCATCCGCTATTTTTCTGCCGGTTTACTTTGCCCCCCGATGCGCCTAATCTAGTTTGGTATACCAAATTGGATTAGGGAGGCAATCAATGGGGCAAGCACGTCCGCCGCGCCGCGGTACGTCCGCGTATGCCGCTCGGAGGACCGCCTGGGTACTCGTCGCACTGGCGCTTGTCTCCATCAACCTCCGTCCGGCCATTACGACGATCGCCGGCACCATGGGGCAGCTGCAGGCAGGTTTCGGACTATCCCCGCATTTGCTGCCGCTGCTTGGCGCCCTCCCTGTACTAGCCTTTGGCGTCTCGGCCCCTTGCGGTCCTTGGCTGGCCCGTCGCCTGGGCACTGGACGGGCAGTGGCGGCGGCGCTTCTGGCACTTGCCGCCGCGCTGCTCGTCCGCGTACTCGTGCCGGGACTGTTGCTGCCCGGAACGCTCCTGGCAGGAGCATCCATCATGACCGCCAGCGTGCTCGTGCCACAGATCGTCAGAGCCAACCGCGGTACCGGGTGGTGGACGGGGCTGTGCACCATGGGCTTCGGACTGGGCGCGGCGCTCGGCGCGGGACTCGTCCAGCCGCTGCAGCAAGCGTTCGGCGGGAGCCTCGCTTGGGCACTGGCCGTCTGGGCCGTTCCCGCCTTGATAGGGGCCGCCTTGATCGACCGGACCGGCCAAACGGCCGGGCGCCCCGATGGAACCGATAGAACCGGCGGACCGGCGTCGGGCGCTGGCTTACAGGAGACGACGACGGCGGATGGCGCAACGGGGGAAACCGGCACCATTCCGCTGCGGAAGCAGCGGACGGCCTGGGCCGTGACTGCCTTCTTCGGGCTGCAAGCCATGCTGTATTTCGCGATCACTTCGTGGCTCGCGGTGTTCCTGGTGTCGAAGGGCCAGACCGTGGCGGAGGCGGCCGGGCTTTTGGCCTGGTTCAGCGTCGCAGGGCTGCCCGCGAGCCTGCTGGCCCCCGTTCTCGCGGGGCGTCGAGTGGTCCTGAAGTTTATGGCTCCGGGCTTGGGACTGCTTGTCGCGGCGGCTTTGATAGGAGTCTTGGCGGCGCCCGTTGCTTTGCAGTTCCTCATGGTCGGCCTGTTGGGGATCGTCCAGAGTGCCGGCTTCGGGCTGGGAATGGCGTTGGTTGTCATCCGCTCAACCGGACCACAGAGCGCCGGCAGCCTGTCCGCCATGAGCCAGGGCCTGGGCTTTGCGCTGGCCTCCTTGGGACCCTTGGGAGCGGGATTCCTGCATGAGTGGTCCGGCGGCTGGGACGTTCCCTTCTGGGCCCTGGCTGCCGAAGCGGTGCTGCTCGCGGTTGCGGGTTTCCTCGCCGTGCGCGGGCGCGCCGTGTCCGTGGAAGCCGTCGAGGCGGAGCACCTTGGCGAGCCCGCCGCCGTCGGGCGCTAAGTCCTAACGAAAGTGGCCGGTCTCTCAATGAGGGACCGGCCACTTTTTTTGTGCGGAATCAGACCAGCTCAAGCTGCTCTGCCACGACCTTGCCGCGGTGGATCACTGTGCGGTCGGTGCTGCGGTCCATGACTGCGGAGGCGACCGTTTCGCCGTCGAGCAGCAGGAGTTCCGCGGGATCGCCGACCTCGACGCCGGGGCGGTGTGCCGTGCCCTTCAGGCGGGTGGCGGACGGGTCAAGGATGCTGGCGCCGCCTACGGTGGCGATCGCGAGGCAGTGCTCGATGAGCTCGTCCTTGCGGAAGCCGTGGGTGAAAGCGAGCTGCCAGGTACGGTCGAGCATGTCCGTGTTGCCGTAAGGGGACCAGTAGTCGCGCTGACCGTCCTCTCCCAAGCCCATGCGGACGCCGGCTTCGGCGAGCAGCGGGATGGGCAGCTGGCCCGCCACGCCGGCGGATCCCGGCGCCACCGACGCCATGGAGATGTCCAGCTCGGCGAATTCGTCGATGAGGCGGCGCGTGGTGGCCTCGGAGACGCTGCCCAGCTGGTACGCGTGGGACATGGTGACCTTGCCCTGCATGCCCAAGGCGCGGGTGCGCTCGATCACCAGGTCCGTGCTGAAGACGCCGAGCTCGCCGGGTTCGTGGAGGTGGATATCAATGGGGACCTGGTACTTTTCGGCCAGCCCGAAGACGATGTCCAGATGCCGGGCGGGGTCGCGGTCCAGGCTGCACGGGTCGATGCCGCCCATGACATTTGCGCCGGCCTTGAGTGCCTGGTCCATGAGGGGGACAGTGCCGTCCTCGAGGAGGAGGCCCGCCTGCGGGAACGCGATGATGTCGACGTCGGCCTGCCCTTTGAACTGCTCCTTGGCGGCCATCACGGCGTCGAAACGCTCAAGCCGGCAGTCGACGTCGATCTGGGCATAGGAGCGGACACGCGTGGTGCCGCGCGCGATCATCCGGCCTAGGGTGTTGTTGACCCGTTCCTGAAGCGGAACCTCCGCGTTGCGCCAGTTCTGCCGATCGTTCATCATCATGGTCCACACGCCGGGGCCGCCTGTGTGTTCGCGGAACGGCAGGCCGATGCGGGTGGAGTCCAGGTGCACATGGACGTCCGAGAACGACGGCACGAGCAGGCGGCCGCGGCCCTCGACGACGGTGGTGTCGCCGGTCGCCGCAGCGCGCGTCGGGTCATGGGGTTCGACGCCGGTGATCTTGCCGTCCGTGATGAGGACGTCGCTCAATGCTTGTCCCCAGGGGCGGACGGCACGAATCAGGGTGTTCAATGTATTGCTCCTTTGATGTTGGATCTATTGCACACCAGCGGGGGCTGCTGATTCCAGACCTGCGTGGTGGCAGGCGGGGGCAGCCGCGCTGGCTGGTCGGGGGATTTCGCTGATGCAGCGTTGCTGCAGTTCCGCGCCCAAGGTGCCGAACAACGGACACCGGGTGCGGAAGACGCAGCCGCTGGGTGGGTTTGCCGGCGACGGGAGATCTCCCCGGAGCCGGATCTTTTGTTGCTGGCGGGCTGCCCGGGGATCCGGCAGGGGCACGGCGGACAAGAGAGCTTGCGTATAGGGATGCCGGGGCTCCCGGAACAATTCCTCCCGGGTTCCTTGCTCGACGACTTTGCCGAGGTACATCACCGCCACCTCGTGCGAGATATGCCGGACCACGGAAAGATCGTGCGCGATGAAGATGTATGCCACTCCGGTGTCCCGCTGGATCTCCTGCAGCAAGTTGACCACTTGCGCCTGCACCGAGACATCGAGGGCGGATACGGGTTCGTCGCACACAATCACGGAGGGGTTCAGAGAGATGGCGCGCGCGATTCCCACGCGCTGGCGCTGGCCGCCGGAGAACTCGTGCGGGAAACGGTTGTAGTGCTCGGGTTTGAGGCCCACTTGTTCGAGGAGTTCCTTGACCCGGTTCTTGAGGCCGCCGGCCGGGTTGATCTTTTGCGCCAGCATCGGCGCCGCGATGGCCGTGCCCACGGTTTGCCGTGGATTGAGCGAGGCGAAGGGGTCCTGGAAGATCATTTGGACTTTGCGGCGGAAGTTGTACAGATCGCGGCCGCCCAGCTGGCTGATGTCCACCCCGTCGATCAGGATCCTCCCACCGGTCGGATCCATGAGCCGCGCGATCATGCGTCCAGTGGTCGACTTGCCGCAACCGGACTCACCCACGAGCCCCAAAGTCTGGCCGCGCGCGAGACTGAAGGAGACGCCGTCGACCGCTTTGACTATCTTGGATCCCTTGGGGGAGAACAGCCCGCCTTTGATGGGGAAGTGTTTCTGGAGGTTCTCCACCTGGAGAATTGCCTGCGTGTCCATGACGGGTCCTAACGCGTATTCCGAATAGTGACGATCTGGGGGCCGCTCAGGTGGCAGCGCTTGCCGTGGCCGTCCTCGACCACGAGCTCCGGGCGCTGGCCCGCGCACACGCCGTCGCCGGCGAGGGCCGCGTACTCGCACCGGGCGCTGAAAATGCAGCCTTTCGGAAGGTCAAGGAGCGACGGCGGCTGGCCCGGAATGGGGTTGAGCCTGCCCGAGGAACTGCTCAGCGTGGGCATCGATTTGAGCAGGCCCAGGGTGTAGGGATGCTGCGTGTCGTAGAAGATCTCGTCCACCGGTCCCGATTCGACGCATTGCCCGCCGTACATGACCAGCACGGAATCGCACACTTCGGCCACCACTCCAAGATCATGGGTGATGAGGATCAGGGCCGAGTTGGTTTCCTGCTGGAGCTCGGACATGAGGTCAAGGATCTGTGCCTGCACGGTGACGTCCAGCGCGGTGGTTGGTTCGTCCGCGATGAGCAGCTCCGGCTCGCAGATCAATGCCATGGCGATCATGGCGCGTTGGCGCATGCCTCCGGAGAAATGGTGCGGGTATTCGTCGTAGCGCTGCTCTGGGCTGGGAATGCCCACCCTTCCGAGCATGTCGACGGCGGCTGCGCGGGCTTGCTTCTTGCTCGCCTTGTTGTGGACGAGGTAGGCCTCGGCAATTTGATGACCCACGGTGAAGAAGGGGTGCAGGGCCGAGAGCGGATCCTGGAAGATCATGCCGATGTTCCGGCCGCGAAGCTGCCGCATGCCGGACTCGGGCAGCGTCACAAGGTCCTTGCCCTGGAACAACGCCTGGCCGGTGACCCGGGCTGAGGTCCCCTTGAGGAGTCCCATGAGCGCCTGGCTGGTGACCGACTTGCCGGACCCGGACTCTCCTACGATGCCGAGGGTCTGCCCGCGCTCCAAGGAGAAATCCATCCCGTTGACGGCCGAAACAAGGCCGTCGTCGGTAGGGAACTTCACCGAAAGGTTGCGGACGTCCAGGAACGCGGCGGTTCCCGCGGCCTGATGCGCGGTTCGTGTGGCCGGTTGACCGCCCGGACTGGGCTGGAGCTGGGTCATTGGAGCCTCACTCGGGGATCGATGGCAGCGTAGGCGAGGTCGACAACGACATTCGCGACGATAACGAAGAAGGCGGCCAGCATGGTGATGGCCATGGTGACGGGGAGGTCGCCGGAAATGGCAGCCCGGACTGCCGTGAAACCGAGCCCCGGGACGGAGAAGATCTGCTCCGTGAGGACCGCGCCGCCGAGGAGGAGCCCGATGTCCATTCCGAGCATGGTCACGACCGGAGTGATGCCGGCCCGGACGCCGTGCTTGAACGTCACTGTTCGGGGCGCCAGGCCCTTGGCGCGGGCCGTGCGGATGAAGTCCTCGCTGAAGGTCTCGATCATGTTGGTCCGGGTGACCCGGATGTAGGCCGCGCTGAAAAGCACGGCGAGGGCCACCCAAGGCAGGAAGTAGTTGAGCACCCAGGCCCCCGGACCCTGCGGACCGAAGGGACTGTTGATCTCGTTCGTCGTGAAGGGCAGGAGGTGCAACTGGTTGACGAAAACCAGCAACAGGAACAGGCCGGTGACGGGGATGGGCAGCGAGACTCCAACGGACGCTGCGCCGACGATGAACTTGTCCGTGGCGGATCCCTTGCGAAGGGCGGCGAGCAAACCGAGCCCGACGCCGGAAACGGTCCAGAGCACGAGCGCGCCGACCGCCATTGAGAGCGTGTAGGGCAGGGAGCGGGCAATGATGTCCGAGACGTTTTCATTGGTTTGGAACGATTTGCCGAGGCATGGCCACTGGCAGATCGATTCGGCTCCGGGAGCACCGATCATCCGCGGCGAGACCAGCCCGCGCATGTAGTCGATGTACTGGATCAGGAAAGGGTGGTCCATGCCAAGGGCCACGCGGGCTTCCGCGATGCGTTCGGGAGTGCACTCCTGGCCGCAAGCGGCAGACGCTGGATCGGCAGGTCCGAGCTGGAAAAGCGTGAAGGTGATGAAGCTGACGGCTACGAGAAGCAGGATCAAGGAGCCTGTCCGGCGAAAGATGAATCTGATCATTGTGCTGGTTGCGGGCCGCCCGGTATTAACCGGACGGCCCGCCTCCCTTCTGGGCTGGCCTGATTGGTGGGAACAGGCCCGGTTGTGTATTTGGCCTGGTTAGTGCTCGACGCCGACGATCGAGAGGTCGATGCCGCCGAAGAAGTAGCCCACTTGGGCGTTGCGGATGTTGGAGCCCACCACACTGTTGGTGTGGCTGCGGACGAGCGGGATGATCGGGTAGGTCTTCAGTGCCTTGCCGAACTCCTCAGACCATTTCTTGCCGAGTTCCTCCGAGGTCCCGGCCGTGTTCCGAAGATCGAACATGGCCTTCGAAATCTGCGGATCGAAGTAGCGCGACGTGTTGGAGAAGCCGTAGCTCGTACCGTCGTTGTTCGGTCCGAGGATGGGATCGGCTGACGTACGCACTGACGCCGGGTCGGCGCCGCCACACCAGCCTGACCGTGCAATGTCCGGCAGTTGGTCGCTGGCCAGCACGGAGTAGTAGTTCGGGGCCGGGATCGGCACGAGCTGGACGTCGATGCCCAGGGCCTTGAGGTTCTGCTGGATCACGGTGCCCGTGTTCTTGTAGGCGTCCCGGTTGTTGGCATACCCATAGGTGAGGCTCTTGGGGTAGTTCTTGCCTTCGAGGAGCTTCTTGGCTTCCTCCAGCTTGGGCTTGCCGGTGGGGTCGATCTCCAGGTCCTGGGCTACGTAGCCGCGCATCTTGGCGTTGAGCGGGGTCTGGGTGAGTTCTCCGAAGCGACGTCCGCCGTACTGGACCAGGATGGACTGGCGGTCCAGGGCCAGGGCGATTGCCTTGCGGACATCGGGATCGGAGATCTTCTCGGTGTTGAGGCTGAGGACGTCGTTGCAGCCGAGTAGTCCCGAAGCAACACGGTCTTTGACCTGGGCATCAGCGAGCTTGGCGGAATCCGAGGTCTGCAGTGCGCCGTTGGAGTCCAAAGTGAGGGCATTGGGATCCGAGTTGGCAAGCAACTGCTGGCTGATGGTGGCTTGCGAAGTGGAGAGCGAGAAGCTGAACGTGTCCGGAAGTGCCGAGCGGTTGGGGTCGGTGGCCGGATCCCAGTTGGGGTTGCGCACCAGTTTGAGCGACTTTCCGCGGCTGTACGAATCGACCATGTACGGGCCCGAAGACACCGGGTGGTTGGTGTAGTCCAGCTTGGTGTCCTTGTCCTTCGGGACAGGGGAGGTGTTGGAACGGGAGGCCAGAGCCGGGAATTCGGCGAACGGCTTCTTCAAGTGAAAGACGATGGTGCGTTCGTCGGGCGTTTCAACAGCCTTGAGGTCAGCGGAAGGATCCTTGTATGGCCCTTTGTAGCCACCGGCGTCGAGCGCTGCGTTGAGCTCTTGCGGGGCCTGGGTGTAAACGTCCTGGGCGAAGGTGCGTTCGATGCCGTACTTGACGTCTGCCGAGGTGATGGGGCGGCCGTCCTCGAACTTGAGGCCCTTCTGGAGGGTGAACGTCCAGGTGAGTCCGTCTTTGGATACCTGGCCCGTGTCCGTGGCGAGGTCGGGAACGATGGTGGGCGGCTGGCCGGCCGTCTCCTTCGCCATGGTGAGGTTCCTGTAGTACAGCTGGCCGACGTTGGCCGTCTGGACGTAGTTGCTGTTGCCCGGGTCCAGGGTTTGGAAGTCCGAGGACATCAGGACGTTGATGTTGCCGCCCTTGGTGGTGAAACCGGGCTTGACCACTTCGGGAGCCTGCTCGGTGCTCGAAGCGCCGGAGACGGCAGTTCCGGGCTGGTTCTGTCCCGCCGCGCAGCCTGTGGCAGCGGTGGCGATCAGCACGGCAAGGGCCAGCGCTCTGGTGGGGGTGTTCATTGTGCTCCTCATAGGGGTGGGTGGAATGGATACGAAGGGGGATTAGTGGCGTGATGCCTTGGGATCCAGGGCATCGCGCACGGCGTCACCGAGGAGGTTGAACGCCAGGACGGTGACGATGAGCATGGCGCCGGGGACTGCCAGGAACCAGGGATCGCTGAGGTACCAGTTGCCGGATTGGGCGGCGTTGAGCATCTGGCCCCAGGACGGCGTGGGGTCCTTGACGCCGACGCCGAGGAAGGAAAGTGCTGCTTCCGCGGAGATATTCGTGGGGATGAGCATGGTGGCGTAGACCAGTACGACGCCCATCACGTTGGGAATGATCTGCCGGAACAACACGCTCAAATGCGATGCACCGAACGATCGCGCGGCCTCGACGAACTCGCGCTCGCGGAGGCTGAGCACTTGGCCGCGGACGATTCGGGCGAGGTATGCCCAGCCGAAGAAGCCCAGGATGATCACGAGCGAAGCCATGGGGAGGAAGCTTCCTTGACCCAGCGGGGTGTCCCGCAGCCGTGACTGCAGGATCGGCGTCAGCGAAAGGACCAGCAAGAGGTGCGGAAAGGCGAGGAAGAGATCCATGATCCGGCTGATGATCGCGTCCGTCTTGCCGCCGAAGTAGCCCGCGGCCGCACCGATCACGGTTCCCAGGACCACCGAGACCGCAGTGGACAGCAGGGCAATGGTGAGGGATACCTGGCCACCATAGGCGAGGCGGGCAAACAGGTCACGGCCCAGTCCGGGTTCCACGCCCAGCCAGTGGCTGGCCGAGGGGTACATGTATCCGGGGAGCGGCAACCCGGGAGTCTGGAGGTCGTCCAGGACATCGGGGCTGGTGTTGGACGTGAAGGGATCGTTTCCAGACACGGCACTGAGCAGCGGGCCGAGGATGGCGAACAACATGATCGCCACCACCACGCAGAGGCTCAACAAGGCAATCTTGCTCCGGCGGATCCGCAACCAGGCCGTGGCCAGAAGCGACCGCGCCTCGGCGGTGGATCTATTCGGGGACGGACTGGGGGATGGACTCGCAGCAGTTGGTTCGACGGTGGACTGTAGCTGGGTCAACGGGGGTGCTCGATTCATGATCCAAGGAGTAGGCTCCGGACTTTTTGTATACCAAAAATAGACTAGAGCAGGTTCGATGGGATGTAAATCACAAATATCGCACTATCTGGAATACCAAACAGCTGAGTTTCCGCCCGTGTATGCTCGGGTGGAACGCAAGACGATGGGGAAGGGAAGGGTGGCCGAAGCCGATGCCCGAAACGTTGACAGGCCGCGACGACGAAGCCCGGGCCGAACAGGTCTACCAGCTGGTCCTTGAGGGAATCGTGGCGGGGAGATACGAGCAGGGCGCGCGGCTGCGCGAGCGGGAGCTCTCCGAGCTCTACAACGTTTCACGAATCCCCGTGCGGGAGGCCATCCAACGCCTTGAGCAGGACGGCTTCGTTGAAACCTTCCCCCGCCGGGGCGCCGTGGTGCGCCAATTGACGCTCACCGACGTCAACGAACTCTTCGACGTGCGGCTTTGCCTGGAAACGTTCGCGGCCCGCATGGCGGCCGTCCGCGTCGCGGCGGGAGAGCCCGGCCTCCGTTTGAAGGAACTCCTCGACGACACGAGGCAAGCGATCGACGACGACCGCACCGACGACGTCGTACGCCTCAGTGCGGCGTTCCACGCCGAAATCGTGCGGCTGTCCGGCAACCGGCTGCTCATCGAGTCGGTCAAGCCGTTGTTTGGACGCATGCGCTGGATCTTCGGGCTCGCCCACAACCGCAGCAACGAACTCCAGCGCGACGAGCACATGGAACTGTGCAACGCCATCCTGGGCGGCAAGGCCGAGCTCGCCTACACCCTGGCGTACTCCCACATCGAGCTCGGGCGCGAACCCGTGCTTAAGGGACTCGCGGAGACGCTGGAGCCCTGAACCCCCGCGTTAGTCGTCAGAATCCGGGTATTCGTCCTCGTCGTACCGGGATTCCTCGGTTTCAGCTTCCAGGATCTTGAGCATCGCAGTGTCCGGGTTGAGCATGATGGCAGCCTCGTCACGCCGGTGGCGCAGGATGGTGTCCAGGTAGGACTGCACGGCTTCCGCCAAGGGGATGTGGCTGTCCTGCTTCTGGCTCATGTACCAGCGGTGTTCGAGGACTTCGTGGACCACTTCCGCCGGCTCAAGCTTGCCTGCGAGGTCGCGCGGGATGGATCGGACGATGGGCTCGAAGATCTGGCTGACCCAGGTATGGGCACTGATTTCTTCGTCCATGTCCGGGTTGTTGTCCGCCCGGAATGAATCCATGTCATTGAGCAGCCGGCGGGCCTGGTTCTCCTGGGCATCCAGGCCCGTGAGGCGAAGCAACCGCCGCTGGTGGTGGCCGGCGTCGACCACCTTGGGCTGAAGCTGGATAGTGGATCCGTCCGCGGTGGTCTTGATGGCGTATTCCTCGACGTCGAAGCCGAGTTCGTTGAGGCGGCGGATGCGCGCGCCCACGCGCCAGCGTTCGCCGAGCTCGAACGATTCCTTTTCAGTGAGTTCGGCCCATAGCCGGCGGTACGAGTCCATGATGAGCTCCGACGTCGCCACCGGGTCCACCTTTTCCTCGATCAGGCCGCCTTCGAGCAGGTCCATGAGCTCACCGGCGATGTTGACGCGGGCAATCTCCAGATCGTACTCGCGCTGGCCCACCGACAGATCGGGGTACAGCTCGCCGGTTTCCGCGTCCACGAGGTACGCGGCGAACGCGCCGGCGTCACGCCGGAACAAGGTGTTGGACAAGGAAACGTCGCCCCAATAGAAGCCGATCAGGTGCAGGCGCACCAGCAGCAGCGCTTGGGCATCGATAAGCCTTGTGAGGGTGTCCCTGCGCAGCATTTGGGAGAAGAGCGCACGGTACGGCATGGAGAACTTGAGGTGCCGGGTGACCAGGACGGGGTTCAGCGGCTTGCCGTCAACGGTGGTGCGGCCGGTGATGACTGCAACCGGCTCGACGCACGGCACATCCATCCGTGCCAGCTTGCGGAGCATGTGGTACTCGTGCCGGGCAACGTGTTCGGACGTTTCCTTGATGGCGATGACGGAGCCGCCCAGGTGCGCGAAACGCACGATGTGCCGGGAAATGCCGCGGGGCAGGGCGGCCAGGTTCGCCGCAGGCCAGTCCTCGAGAGCGATGTGCCACGGCAGGTCCAGGAGCTCGGGATCCGCTGATGCGGCAGTGATGTTGAGGGATCCGATGACCCCCGCCGGAGGTGCCGTGTCATTGGCGCTGGCAGCCTCGGTGCGCGGGAGTTTGCCGATCTGCGCGTAGTCGGTGGGTTCGTCATGCCACTTGGCACCGCTTTGCTCGGTCATGGGGTCAATTCTTCCGTATGGAGGCTGCTGTTAACGACGACGGCGGCCCGTCCACTCGGAAGGGCCGCCGTCGGTAATGCGGTAGTGCTCGGCCCACGCCGGCAGGGTTCCCTGACCGAAGCGGAGCGAGGTTAGGGGGCTGGTGAGTGGGCCCACGCCGGCAGGGTTCCCTGACCGAAGCGGAGCGAGGTTAGGGTGCCGGTGGGGACTAGTCGCCCAGGCGCAGGCCCGACTTGGTGTCGAACAAGTGCACGTGGCCCGACTGCGGACGAACGAAGATGGACTCGCCCTTCATCGGGGGGCGGCGGCCGTCGACGCGGGCCACGATGTCGTGGCTCTTGCCGTCAAGCGTGGTGTGGCCGTAGACGTAGGCGTCAGCGCCGAGTTCTTCGACGACGTCAACCTCAACTTCGAGACCTTCACCGGCGCCGACGGTTTCGAGGTCTTCCGGACGGGAACCGAGCGTCACGGTCTTGCCGTGTGCCTCTTCGAGGACATCGTGCGGTACCGGGTAAACCGTGCCACCGAACTGGACACCGCCGTCGACGACCGGCAGTTCGAGCAGGTTCATGGCGGGGGAGCCGATGAAGCCGGCAACGAAGACGTTCTTCGGGCGGTCGTAAAGGTTGCGCGGGGTGTCTACCTGCTGCAGCAGGCCATCCTTGAGAACGGCAACGCGGTCACCCATGGTCATGGCCTCGACCTGGTCGTGGGTCACGTAGACCGTGGTGACGCCGAGGCGCCGGGTCAGGGACGCGATTTGCGTACGCGTCTGGACACGGAGCTTGGCGTCCAAGTTGGAAAGGGGCTCATCCATGAGGAAGACCTGCGGGTTGCGGACGATTGCGCGGCCCATGGCAACGCGCTGACGCTGGCCACCGGAGAGTGCCTTCGGCTTGCGGTCCAGGTACTGCTCGAGGTCAAGAAGCTTGGCTGCTTCGCGGACACGCTCGGCGCGCTCTTCCTTGGAGACGCCGGCGATCTTGAGTGCGAAGCCCATGTTGTCCGCAACCGTCATGTGCGGGTACAGGGCGTAGTTCTGGAAGACCATTGCGATGTCGCGGTCCTTCGGCGGGACGTCCGTGACGTCGCGGTCGCCGATCAGAATGCGGCCGGAGTTCACATCCTCGAGGCCCGCGAGCATGCGCAGGGAGGTGGACTTACCGCAACCGGAGGGTCCAACGAGGACCAGGAATTCGCCATCGGCGATGTCGATGTTGAGCTTATCGACGGCGGGCTTATCTGTGCCCGGGTACAGACGCGTAGCGTTATCAAAAGTAACTGTTGCCACAGTTATCAATCCCTTCACCGGCAGGTACGTGCCGGACGATCCGTTGTGAATGGTTCATGTTTATTCAGTTGGACTCCCTGCCCCGGGCTGGGCCCGGGCAAGGGAGACTGAGTGACACCGCACGGTTGTTGTGCGTCACATCACAACCAAGAGTATGGCAGCAGCCCGGGTTATTCGCCCAAATGTTACGAACGTCACATGTGAGATGAGTCTCCCGAGACTTCGCGGCGGCGTTCGCGAAGGACCGCCTCCAGGAGTTCGGCGACGTGGACAGGGGCTTCGACCCGGAACTCGGCCTGGGTGAAATCCAGTCCAACCTTCACGCCGACGTCCCCGGTCCCAAGCCTGGCGATGGCGTCCTCGTCCGTCACGTCGTCGCCGGCAAAAAGGATCCCGGTAGCCGAGGTGGCCTGGCGCAGGAACTCGACGGCCTCGCCCTTGGAGGAATGCACCACCGAGGTCTCGAGGACCCGTTTGCCGTTCTTGAGGAACACTCCCGGCCGGCCTTCAAGGACCGTCCGGGCGGCCGCGACGGCGTCCTCCGCCACGTCATCGGCGGCACGCCGGGTGTGGAGTACGACGCCGGCGGGCTTGTCTTCGAGGACTGTCCCTGGAGCTTCCTGCGAGATTGCGGCCAACACCTCGCGGACTTCGGCAAGGAGGTCCCTTTGGGCGTTGTCGAGCTGGAGTTCCGCCGAACCGGGGCCCATCCAGGCCTCTGCGCCATGGCTGCCAATCAGCAGCGTGGCCTCGGGAGGCGAGGCGACCGCCCGCAGGCTGGCCAATGCCCGCCCGGAGATGAGCGCCGTCGTCGTCCTCGGAAGTTTGGCGAGTTCAGCGAAGGCCGCGGCTGAGCGCTCGAGCGGGCGCGCGGCGTCGGCGTGGTCCACGATCGGGGAAATGGTGCCGTCAAAGTCCATCGCCACCAAAAGGTGCTCGGTGCCCGCGATTCTGCGGACGGCGTCGAGCAGTTCGGGCGGCAGGCTCAGCGGGGGAGTGGCTGCTGTCTCAGGAGTCATCGCGCACCACGATTTCTGCCAGGGCCGAGAGGAATTCGGCTGACCAATGATCGACGTCGTGGTCGAGGATTTGCTTGCGCATGGACTTCATCCGGCGGCGGGATTCGTTCGAAGGCAGGTTCACGGCCCTCATGATGGTGTTCTTGAGCCCGTCGATGTCGTGCGGATTCATGAGGAGTGCTTGCTTGAGTTGATCGGCCGCGCCCGTGAATTCACTCAGGACCAAGGCGCCTGTGTTGTTGGTCCGGGCTGTGACATATTCCTTGGCCACGAGGTTCATACCGTCACGCAATGCTGTCACCAGCATGACGTCGGCCGCGAGGTACAAAGCCACCATTTCCTCGACCGGGTAGCTGTGGTGGAGGTAGCGAACGGCGGTGTTCTGCATGGTGTCGTAGCTGCCGTTGATGTGGCCGACGGTGCCCTCAATTTCCTCACGCAGGAGCCGGTACTGCCGCACGCGTTCGCGGCTGGGGCTCGCCACCTGGATCAGTGTGGCGTCCTCCACGGTGAGCCGGCCTTCCTTGAGGAGTTCTTCGAAGGCCTTCAAACGGTGGGGGATGCCCTTGGTGTAGTCGAGGCGGTCTACGCCCAGGAGGATGGTTTTGGGGTTTCCGAGGTCCTGGCGGATCTGCCGGGCACGTTCGATGATGTCCGGGCGCTCCGCGAGTTCGCTGATCTGGTCTACGGCAATGGAGATCGGGAAGGCCTGTGCGCGGGCAATATGGGTGATCTGCCCGTCCGGTCCCTTGACGTGGACCTGCTGCTGTTTGACGCTGGCGCCAATGAATCGGCGTGCCGAGCGCATGAAGTTCGCCGCGTCGCTGGGGCGCTGGAAACCCACCAGATCGGCGCCGAGCAGGCCTTCGATGATGGCCTGGCGCCACGGCAATTGGGCGAAGATCTCCGGCGGCGGGAACGGGATGTGGTTGAAGAAACCGATGCGCAGGTCCGGGCGCGCCTGCCGGAGCATGCTCGGCACGAGCTGGAGTTGGTAATCCTGCACCCAGACGGTGGCTCCGTCGTCTGCGTATTGGATGACGGCGTCGGCGAAGCGCCGGTTGACCCGGCGGTAGCTGTCCCACCAAGTTCGGTGGAACTCCGGTGGGGCAATGACGTCGTGGTAAAGCGGCCAGAGAGTGGCGTTGGAGAACCCTTCGTAATAGAGCTCAACATCGTGCGTGCTGAGTTCCACGGGAATCAGGTCCATCCCGCCGTGGCTGAAGGGTTCCAACGCTTCGTCCGGGGCGCCGTGCCAGCCCACCCAGGCGCCGTCGCTCTTGGTCATCATCGGCGCGAGGGCAGTCACTAGGCCCCCAGGAGAGCGGCGCCAACCTTCCTCGCCGCTTTCCCCGTCATCGCTCGGGTAACGGTCAACCGGAAGGCGGTTGGAGACCACCATGAAGTCGTGTTTCCGGGCCTTTGGAGCCTGATTGCCTTCGGGTGCGCTGTCGATTTTTTCGCTTGCCGTTTCTTGCATTGCTGCCCCCTGGGGTTGCTTGTGACTCATCTCCCACCCTACCGGCGGGAATCATCAAGGACACTTGCTCGTTCCTCAGACTGGAGTCGATGACCCCAGCAAAGCTGCCACTCTTCTCCCGTAAACTGGCCCCGTTGCCAAAGCTAAAAACTAACGCCGTCGATCAATCACGAGGAACTGATGAGCCCCGCAAACGAACCACGCCTGTCCAAGGCAGAGCGCACCGCCCAGGCCCGCGAAAAGGCCCGCGAGATCCGCGAAGCTCAGCTGAAGAAAGACAAGCGCAATAAGTTGCTCATCGGATGGGGCATCGTGGTTGCCGTCGTGGCGATCCTCGCGGTCATTGCCCTCGTGGTCACCCAGAACATTGCGAACAACGCCCCGATCGCCGACCAGGGTCCGACGCCGGCGAACGCCAACGTGCACGGCGGCGTGACGCTGCTGAAGGGCACCGACGTGACGAAGGTGGCCGCCGGAACTGTTAACCTGGCGGACCTGCCGGCAGCTCCGGCCACCAAGCCAGCCACGGTGACCGCTCCGGGTGCCGAGGCTGAAGCTGGCAAGCCGGTCAAGGTTGTGGCTTACATCGACTTCATCTGCCCCATCTGCAAGAACTTCGAGAGCACGTACAACCAGCAGCTGACCCAGTTGCGCGACGACGGCAAGATCACCCTGGAGTACCGTCCCTTCGGCTTCCTGGACGCCAGCTCCAGCACCAACTACTCCTCTCGCGCCGCCAACGCCGCCGCGTGCGTGGCGAACACCTCACCGGACAAGTACTCGGCACTCGTGGATCTGCTGTACGCACAGCAGCCTGCCGAGGGCAGTGCGGGCATTTCGGACAACGACCTCAAGAAGTTGGCCACCCAAGCGGGATCGGCCAACATTGACTCCTGCATTGACAACAAGACCTACCGCCCGTTCATCAAGGTGGTCACCCAGGAGGCCAAGAATATCGGGATCTCCGGCACGCCCACGGTCTTCGTCGACGGCCAGCAGTGGGACAACAAGACGGACTTCATGACCGTCCTGAATGCGGCTATCGCAGCGAAGAAGTAGTTCTCCCCGCCTAGGCCTTCCGTCCGCTGCAATTTCCGTGGGCGGGAGGTCTTGGGCTACCCTTATCTAGCGCTCGCGCGCACCAGCTCCGGTCCGCCGGGGCGCGCCTCCTTAGCTCAGTTGGCCAGAGCACCGCTCTTGTAAAGCGGGGGTCGTCGGTTCGAATCCGACAGGGGGCTCCAGTTTTGGGTTTGAGCTGCGGGTTTGTTTTCGATGACTGGCGGCCGGGGATGTATTCCTGCCGGTTTCCTCGGTCCGGATCCAACAGTATCGGCCCTGACCTGCGGGTTTAGTGACCAAAACGGCGGGCCGTGGGGGCTGTGGCTGGCCGGCGTTCTTCGGTTCAAATTCAACGGTGGTTTCAATGTGGCCCCGACCTGCGGCTTTGGTCGCGCGGTTACCTGTTTCTTGAATTTTCATGTGCCGGACTCACCTTTATCTCACCTAATGGGCTCCAAACGTGTCTTACCGGAGGCAGTCCCGAGCTCGGAGCTTCACGGTTGAGATGGGCAAGATGCTCAAGGGCACGAGCCAAGTTATCCGCAACCGATACGCTGGACCAGGGAATCTACCGGGGGTCCTTGTCCAGCGTTTATCGGGTGCTGGAGGAAAACAAACAGGTCAAGGAACGCCGCCGCCCAGCCAAGCACCCGTCCCGGGCCGTTCCTGAACTGGTCGCCACGGCCCCGGGGCAGGTGTTCACGTGGGATATCACCAAGCTTGCCGGCATGGTCATGGGCAAGTATTTCGACTGCTACGTGATGGTCGACAAATACGGTCCGGAATTCCCCGAACGCTTCACCACCACCAGAGACCCCAAATTCTCGCGCTCCCAGGACCCGCGTGGATCAACCAGCCCAGGGAAAACACCGAACAGCTAGCCGCCTAACTCCCCTTGGTACCGTTCAGCTTGATAAATTCCGCGGAGACGTTGCCCGGCAGTGAGGCATCAAGGCAGCACACTGCGGCCATTTCGCGCTGGGGAAAGACGGCCATAATCCGCTGCGATTCATAGGACTCAGGAACTGGGGTTGCTTGCGGCGAGTGTTGGGGTTTGCAAATGCTTCGCCGTTGACAGGAATACGGACGCGGCCTGTTGTCCGGCCGGGCTGAGCCTGCGGTTTGCAAGGTGGGCGAGGAGGATCCTCCTCGTCGGGGAGCCGGTGAGCGGAACGGCGATGATGTCGGGGCGGAGGGCACTCAGGGCGAGCTGCGGGGCGAGGGCGATGCCGATGCCCGCGGCGACCATGCCTTGGGTTTCCTGGTAGTCGTTGGCGGCGAAGGCGATGCGCGGTTCGAAGCCGGCATCGCGGCAGACCCGCCGGAGGACGTCGGCCACGGGGTGTTCGTCCCGGACGATCCATTCCTGGTCGCTGAGCGCGTCGATCCGAACCGAGCGGCGTGCGGCGACGGGGTGGTCCCTTGGTACGAGCAGCATGGTGGGGTCATTCATGAGCGGGACGAGGTTCAGGTCCTCGTCCTCGATGCGCTCCCACGGGTAGTCCCAGAGCAGCGTTAGCTCGATGTCCCTGCGCCGCAGCCGTTCGAGGAGACCGTCGCGGCGTGCGCTGACCACCGTGACCGCGACGTCAGGGTGGCGGGCTCGGAAGGCGAGCACGACGTCGGGCATCAGGGAGGCTCCGACGGTGGGGAACGTCCCCATGCGCAGTTGGCCTCGCCGTAGGCCGGCGAACTCGCCCATCTCGGCCCGGGCGGCCTCGATTGTCCGGTCGATGTCTTCCGCGTAGCGCAGGAGTGCCTGACCGGCATCGGTGAGCACGACGCCCCGCGGATGCCGGTCGATCAGGGCGACGCCCACTTCGTGTTCCAGCTTGGCGATCTGCTGGGAGACGGCCGATGTCGTGAAGGACAGGGCCGCCGCGGCCGAGGTCAGGGAGCCGAAACGGCTGACTTCCCGGAGTAGGTGGAGGCGGTGCAGATCGAGGTCGGCCATGATCTGAGTTTAGCAAAAGTAGAGGCCAGTGGAGAATCCTGTGATTGTGCTCAACTCGCGATGCGTGGATCGTAGAAGGAGCAGGCGCCGTGAGGCGCGACACAACAACACGTGAAGGAAGAAGACCATGCAACTCCGCGGTCACTGGTACCGGGGCGGCACGAGCAAGTGTTGGCTCTTCGACGCCGAAGACATGGCCCAGCATGCGACCGGCCGCGAGGAGATCCGCAGCCTGCTGGCCGACGCCTTCGGTGCCGCAGATGCCCGCCAGCTCGACGGCGTCGGCGGCGGCACTTCGACGACGTCGAAGGCTGCCGTCGTCCGGGCCACTCCCGACGGCCCGGCCGACCTCGACTACCTCTTCGCCCAGGTCGGGATCGGGGACGCCACGGTGGAACTCGGCTCCAATTGCGGCAACTGCGCCACCGCGATCGCACTGTATGCCGTCCAGTCAGGTGTCGTTCCTCCAAAGGAGGGCACGACGCGGGTCAGCATGCGCAACCTCAACACCGGAGCCGTGCTGAGCGGCACGATCGCGACGCCGGGCGGCAATGTCCCGGCGTCGGGCCTGGCCCGGGTTCCCGGCAGCAGCGCACTCGGTGTTCCCGTCAGCTTGTCGTTCCACGCTCCGTGGGGGCAGACCACGGGTGCGGTTCTGCCGACGGGGAGCGTCGCTGACCAGATCGCGGCCGCCGGGACCACACTTACGGCGACTCTGGTTGACGCCGGTGCGCCGGCGGTGCTGATTCCGGCGGACGAGGCAGGCATCGACCTGTCGTCGATGACCGGCAACCTCTCCGAGCAGCTGCCCCTGCTCGTGGCGGCCCGGGCGTCGGCCGGTCTGATGATGGGGCTGCGAAAGCCCGAAGATCCTCCGCAGAATGCCGTGCCGAAGGTCGGCGTCGTCGCGGGGCCGGGCGACTATGTCGCGGCCGACGGAACGAGGATCGCGGCGGACACCCATGATCTGCGGGTGCGGATGCTCTCGATGCTCGCACCCCACCCGGCCATCGGGCTGACCTCGGCCGTTGCAGTCTCCCTCGCAGCCGCCTTGCCGGGATCGGTGGTGGCGAAGGTGCTGCCTCCGGCGGACAGCGCTCACCGAGGATCCCGGCTTCTGCGCATCGGCACACCTGCCGGTGTCATCAGCACCGAGGTCGTCACGGACGAGTTCGGCAACGTCATCGAGGTCGCCCTCCACCGGGCGGCCCGCCATCTCGCCGTCGCCGACATTGACGTCGCGCAGCCTGTGGCACTGACGGCCTAGCCCCTTTATTCCGCCCCTGCCATCATGGATGGAACGGGCACTCACCCAGGAAGTTGTTCAATGAAGATCAAATCCATCCTCGGACACTTGTATGTCCAGGTACTCATCGGCGTCGGGCTCGGCATCCTCGTCGGCGCGCTGTGGCCGGACCTCGGGTCCTCACTCAAACCGCTGGGCGACGGCTTCGTGAAGCTCGTGAAATTCATGATCGCGCCGATCGTCTTCTGCACCATTGTCAGCGGCATCACCTCACTGACCGACACCAAGAAGGTCGGCCCGACCCTGCTGCGGTCGCTGGGCTTGTTCTACGTGCTCACAGGGGCGGCACTGACCATCGGCCTGGGTGCGGTCATGCTCTTCCAGCCGGGTGCAGGCATGCACATCAACCCAGCCCACCTCGATACCTCTGTCGCATCGAAGTACACAAGCCAGCTGCCCAGCAGCAACCCCGTGGACTTCGTCATGAGCATCATCCCCACCAGCTTCATCGGGGCCTTCGCCGACGGCGAAGTCCTGCCCGTGCTCGTGATCGCGCTGCTTTGCGGCTTCGCCTTCAGCAAGCTCGGCACACCCGGCCAGCTGGCCCTCAACATGGTCAACAGCTTCAACAAGCTGCTGTTCGTCGTGTTCGGCTTCCTCATGAAAGTCGCACCCATCGGGGCGTTCGGCGCCATGGCGTTCACGGTCGGTAAGTACGGAGCCCATTCGATCGGCAACCTCGGGATGCTGATCCTCGCCTTCTACGCCGCGTGCATCGTCTTCGTGGTCCTCGTCCTCGGAATCCTGGCGAAGCTCACCGGTTTCAGTCTCTGGCGGATCCTGCGCTACTTCCGCGACGAGTTCCTCATCGTCCTCGCCACATCCTCAAGCGAACCCGTCCTTCCGCGCCTGCTCTCCAAGCTCGAACGCATCGGCTGCGACCGCGGAGTCGTCGGCCTCGTCGTCCCGACGGGCTACTCCTTCAACCTCACCGGCACCGCGGTCTACCTGACGCTCTCCTCGATGTTCATAGCCCAGGCCTGCGACATCCACCTGGGCTGGGACCAGATCCTCCTCATGCTCGGAATGATGCTCCTGACCTCCAAGGGCGCCGCGGGCGTGACAGGCAGCGGCTTCGTCGCCCTCGTCGCGACCCTGACAGTCATGCCCACGCTGCCCGTTGCCGGAGTGGCACTCATCGTCGGCATCGACCGCTTCATGAGCGAAGCCCGCGCCCTTACCAGCACCGTCTGTAACATCGTCTCCTGCGTCGCCATCGCCAAGTGGCAGCGTGCGCTCGACACCGAGAAACTCCAATCCGAGCTCAAGACGGGCTACGTGCCCACCGAAGCCGAAAAGCTCCAGCTCACTGAACCGGCACTGGCACACTGACGGTGCCCTTCACGAGTCAGGCTCCAGCCCTCGGCAATAACCTGACCCGCCCACCCGGCGACCTCCGCCGGGTCCACACAAGGCTGCATCGGACACCCGGCCCTGCATATCCATCGCAACAGGTAACCCGACAGTCGGGCGCAGGAACCGGGTCCGGTGCCAACGTGGCGGGAAGCAGACACGCTGCTCCCCGCCACGTCCCCACCCGGACCGGATCAAACGGAACCAAAAACAAACCAGGGAACCCATGACACCCCCCTTGCAGCAGACCACTCCGGACGAACTCACACAGGCACCGAGCGGCGCTCCGACGACAGAAATGGAGCGCATACCGGACTGGAACAAACTCACCCGCGCAGACGAAGTCGCAATCCGCCGCCACGATGGATCACTTTCCTCGGGACGGATCGACATGCTCTCCATGGACCGAAAGGTCTTCTGGATCATCCAGAATAACGGCAAAGGGCGCACGATGATCGAGAAGGACGAAGACACCACCGTATTCCGTCGCACATCGGGCCGCCGTAACGAAGGGCACACAGGGTCTTACCGGATATGAAGATTCATCAGTTCAGCTTGGCACGATGCAGCAGCAGTATCTCGTGCGGCATAACCCAAGCTGCCCGGTGCGGCAGCACCTAGCTCCTGGAGATGACTTTCAGACCGTCCGGGCGCATCTTCCTCGTGGGTGAGACATGCCGATACAAGGTCTGGCGTATGATGCCGAGTTCTTTGCAGAGCTCGCTGATTTTGGTGCCTGGCTACCCATGGACGCTGCGGCAACCCGCCCTCGGCCTTGAGCCGAACCCACGCGCGCCAGGGGACTCTCTATTTCAGGCGCGTCCCCTGGCAGGCAAGCTGGGTCGCAGTCGTCCACCCGTTGCGTTGATTGGGTGGGTCTGAAACCATCCGGCGGTTGGGTAGCCATGGTCAGGCGAGGGTGGTGAGCCTGAGCGAAGCGACCTTTGCGGTTCCGCCGGTGGTGTACAGCGACACGCCGGTGCTGGAGGGGTCTGGGAAGACCAGTTCGGTGAGGGTGACTTCTCCGTCTTGGGCGAAGATCTCCACAGAACAGTGATCAACGAAAATGCGCAGGTTATACGCTCCATCCACGGCACGCAGGGGCGCGGTGTCGATCGATGCAAAGGCGCTGTGGAACGCCGTGTTGCCCGAGACCGTTCGATCCACGAGCAGTCTGCCGTCACCCGGACAGATGCCGATCCTTATACCTTCGTTGCCGTTGCCGCGGATCACGAGGCCAAATTCATCTGCGGAACCGGGCACAAACGTTACCTCGATGAGTTGCACGGCGCCCCCGCCTGCCACGGAACGGATGCCATCGACGTCGAGCTCTGTGTAGGCAACTGTGCGGGTAAGCGCTGCGGGGTCAATCACTGCCTGCTGGGTGGGTGCGGTGCCCCTTCAGAAGTTACCAGCGAGACCTCGCGTACAAGCGACATGGGGCTTCGCCACGGGGAGGTTGGAATGTCGTTGCCGTACTGCCAGTTGTTCATCCAGGCCATCATGAGCCGGCGACCGTCCGGAACGTTGCTGAAGGACACAGCCGCGTAGTAGTCCCGGCCCCAGTCGAGCCAAAGATACTCGGCCATGTGCGCCGGATCCTGGTCGCCTTCAGTGACCGTGGTTTCGGACCTGAACGTCACGCCGTCGAAGTCTCCCACGAAGTACTGTCCCGCAGATCCTCCGTTCGGCCCGCCGGGATTGAGGTTAACCGTCAGCACCCATCTGATCAGGTCCTCGTTCCCGTCAAGTGGCAGAGGAAACAGGTCAGGACATTCCCAGACTCCGCCAGTAGCGTTGGCGGGCCCGAAACTGCTGAGGTAGTCCCAGCTCTTCAGGTCATCGGAACGGTACATCACGACCGTGAAATCCAGTGCCTCGACAGCGACCATTACCCAATAGGCGCCGGCCGGGCCGTTGTAGCGGAACACCTTCGGGTCGCGGAAGTTCGCGGAATTGCGGTTCAGGACCGGGTTTCCGTGGTACTTGGACCAGGTGTAGCCGCCGTCCGTGCTCCAAGCGAGTGACTGGGCCTGGATCCCAGCGTGCTGTGAGTTCTCCTTGTAGGCACTTGTGTAGATGGCGACCAGGGGTGCAGCAGTTCCGTCGCCGAGTCCGCTGGTGTTGTGCTGGTCGTAAACGACGCTGCCGGAGAAGATGTCCTCGTATTCGTCGCAGGCAATAGCGACGGGTTGCTCTGTCCACGTGATGAGGTTCGTGGAGGTGGCGTGCCCCCACGACATGTTTCCCCAGACATTCCCAAAGGGGTTGTTCTGGTAGTAGAGGTGGTAATTACCCTCGTAGTAGATGAGGCCGTTGGGGTCATTGAGCCAGGTGTCTTTGCTGGCGTAATGCATCGCCGGCCGGAAAGCCTCACGTGTGGGCGCGGTTACCGCGGTCATGAATCAAAGTCTCATTTCATTTCGTCTTCCTGAGGAAGGGTGGGTGCGGCCATCCAGCCGGCGAACGGCGCTGGGCGCTGTTCGGCCGCTGGTCGGATGCTGGTGTTAGCAGTTGCTCTTGTATAGGTCGTACGTCCGCTTCGCGGCGGGATGCCCCGGCCATGAGCTGGATGACTCCAAAGGCGGGAGAGCTCGGATCCTGAGTTAGGGGAAGAGGTTCCGAGCTCCTCCAAAGATCTCAGCCATGGTCCAGGCATCGAAGGAGAGCAGACTCACGGTACCCTCGGCGGCCAGGCTCACGTGCTCGCCGGCCAGGGTCGGGTAAACGCGGGCGGTGAGCGGCTTACCGTTGGCGAAAATTTCGACGGCGGATCGGTCCACCAGGACGCGCAGGTGCACCCGGCCGTCGGGCATCGGGAGCGGTCCGGACTTGTCGTCGACATCAACGGTTGGATCGAGGCTGCTCTGAGTCCGGTCGAGGCGGAGTGTGCCTTGGCCGTCGCCTTCAGTGGTCCGGCACAGCTCGATCACTGTTTCCTCCTTGGATTTACCGGAGACGCCACCGTCAGCCGATCCCAGCAAGCCCAGTCGCAGCACAGCACCAGGCTCGAGCTGCACATCCAGTTCGAGGTCCAGTTGGTTGCCGGACACACCGGTAGCCACAGGTGCCCCGGTACCCACCAGCTCCTGTCCGGGCAGGCCCACATGGTCCCGGCGCAGCTTCTCGATTTCAGGCACGGGCGCGAACACCAGGGTTCCGTCGTCGGCCACGGTTGTGACGCGCGGCAAACTCATGACGCCCGACCACCCGGCCTCGATCATCGCGGCGTCGCTGCGGCCCTCCTGAAGCCAACCAAACATGATGCGTCGGCCGGACTCATCCTGGAATGACTGCGGCGCATAGAAGAACCGTCCACCGTAGTCGAGCCGATGCAGCCCGGTGGGCTCGAAGGAGTTTTCCGAATAGCGGCCGGTCCAGTACAGCGGGTGGCGGGTGTCGCCGTTGTCCCATGCGGAAAAGACCAGCACGTCGGGCGCGTCGCCAGAAGTAGGAACCGTGCCCAACGAGGCCCCGCTTGCCCGGAACAGGTCCACGCATTCCCACATGGTCCCGGTCCAGTCGGTATCGGCAGGATCGCCCTGGGAGGCGTCACCGATGAACAGCGGCCCCACGTATTCCCAGGAGCGCAGATCCTCCGACTCGTACAGGAACGCCGTGCCGCCGCGCCCACGAATGCCCGAACCTACCAGTTGCCGCCACTTTTTGCCCTCGCGCCAGACGCAGTGATCGCGATACGCCGTGATCTCCACCCCGGCCGGCGGGGCTGCGATCACCGGGTTCTGAGGAATTTTGCTCCAGCTCAGGAGGTCTGCGGATCCGACGGCAACGCAGGGCAACTCGTGCTCGCCCAGCCGTCCCGAGTACACCAAGGTGGGTGTTCCGCCGTCGTTCACCAACACCCCCGACCAGCAGCCGTCGGCGTCCGGACCTGCGGAAGGTTCCAGCGCCACCGGCTGGTCCGTCCAGTGGACGAGGTCGGTGCTGGTCGCATGGCCCCACTGGATGCGGTGGTGGAAGGCGCCTTCGGGGTTGTACTGGTAGAAGAGGTGATAGGTGCCGTTCCATTGGCTCACGCCGTTGGGGTCGTTCAGCCAACCGGCCGGGGACACGAAATGGAAGCGCGGCCGAAGGGGGTCCGCATCGGCGCGGGCAATCAGTTCGTCCTGGGGGACGGTGCCGAGCGGGTGCGTCGATTCTGTCATGCGGAAGCCTTGTTGTCGGTAGGTTCAGTTGCCAGCGCGTGGCCGCCGGCTCCAGCCTGCGGGCGGTAGAGGTGGCAGCGCACCCAGTGGCGGTTTTCGGGGTCGCCCACACCGTGGCGAACGGGTTCCTCGGCCGAGCAGGCCTGGTTTGGGTCGCTGTCGAAAGCGCAGCTGGTCGAAGCCATCACAGCCTGCCGCAGCTCGGCCCGGCGGACGGGATCGTAGGAGCCCGCCCTGGCGGGATCCGGGACGGCTGAGACCAGCAGTTGCGTATACGGGTGGGCCGGGCTGGCCAGGAGGTCCAAGGACTCGCCCTCTTCAACGAGCTCACCGGCGAACATGACCGCCGTCCGGTCCGCGAGGTATCGGGCCGAAGCGAGGTCGTGTGTGATGTAGAGCATGGAGATTCCCTGCTCATCGCGGAGTTTGCGCATCAGGTTCAGCACGCCGATCCGGACCGAAACATCCAGCATGGAGGTGGGTTCGTCGGCGAGGATGACCCGTGGTTCCACGGCAAGGGCCCGGGCGATCGCGACTCGCTGGCGCTGCCCGCCGGAGAGCTCGTGAGGGTAGGAGTTCAACATGTCGGCCTGCAGGCCCACGGTGGTCATAAGCTCCTCGAGTCGCTGCTGTGTCTCTGTCTCGGAGCTGCCGCCCTTCCGGTGGATCACTAGCGACCTCCGCAGGAAATGCTCCACTCTGTGGGCAGGATTCAGCGAGCCGAAGGGATCCTGGAAGACCATCTGCAGTTGGGAGCGGAAGGCGCGCGATGCCTGGAAGCGGTCACGCTTGAGGACGTCGACGCCGTCAAGCAGGATCTCGCCGGAGCTCGGACGTTCCAGCCGGGCAACGCAGCGGGCCAGGGTGCTCTTACCCGACCCAGACTCTCCCACGAGGGCCACGATTTCTCCGCGGCCAATGGTCAGGTCTACGCCGTGCAGGGCCCGGACGGACTCCCGGGAGAACAAGCCACCTATAGCGAAAGACTTTCCTAGTCCGCGGACCTCGAGGGCCGTAGCTTCTGTGTCGGCGGAGGGGCGCTGGGATGACAGCACAGCGTGGCTCATCGTGCGGCTCCTTCCAGGACGGCTGCTTCAGCGTCGGCACCAAACGGAGCCACGAAATGGCCGGGTGCTGCTTCGGTGAGGTCGGGGATGTTCCGGAACTTCACGCCGTCGGGCAGTCCGGTCAGCGGAACCCGCGGACCGGTCAGCGGCGGGAACGCACCCATCAGCGCCTGCGTGTAGGGGTGGCGAGGGTTGGCGTAGACGTCCTGGGCTTTCGCGGTCTCCACGATCCGGCCTCCGTACATCACGGCCATGCGGTGCGACAGCTCCACCATGAGGGACATGTCGTGGGTGATGAAGAGGACGGAGAATCCCAGTTCGCGTTGGAGTTCCTTGATTTGGGCCATGATTTCCTGCTGCACCACCACGTCCAGGGCGGTGGTGGGTTCGTCGAGGATCAAGAGGGACGGCTTGAGCGCCACGGCCATCGCGATCACCGCACGCTGGCGCATGCCGCCCGAAAGCTGGTGCGGGTAGGACTTGAGGCGAGCGGGGTCGATCCTGACAAGTTCCAGCAGCTGGCCCGCGCGTCGGAGGGATTCCTTGCGGGAGTAGCCGGCGTGTGTGGTGAAGATGTCCACGATCTGCTCGCCGATGGTGAGCACCGGATTCAGCGAGTTCATGGCCGATTGGAAGACCATAGCCACATCCTGCCAGCGGAAACGCCGCAGTTCCTCAGGGCTCATGGCCAGGACGTCCTTGCCGCCGAAGGAGATGCTGCCGGCGGCGATTTTTGCGGGGTCCTTGAGCAGCCGCATGATCGAGTTGGCGATGGTCGACTTGCCGCAGCCGGACTCGCCCGCCAGCCCGAAGACCTCACCGGTGCCGATGCTGAAGGAAACACGGTCGACGGCGGTGGTGGAGCGGGTGTCGCCGATGTACTTGACGGTGAGGTTCTTGACGTCGAGAACGGGCTCGTGGGAGCCGAAGGAAACTTGGGAGACTGTCACTTGGCGGCGCTCCTTTCGGTATTTTTTGGGGTTTTGATCTTCCGCAGCCGCGGATTAGTGACCTCGTCCACGGCGTAGTTGATGAGCGCCAGTGCGAACGCGACCAGCGCGATGCAGACACCCGAGGGAACAAAGACCCACCAGCTGCCGGTCAGTAGGGCGCCCTCGTTGCCGGCCCAGAAGAGGTTGTTGCCCCAGGAAACGGTGCTCACGTCACCCAGGCCAAGGAACTCCAGGCCTGCCTGGGCGCCGATGCCGTAAATCACGCAGGCAAGTAGCGTGCTCATCACGTTCGATGCCATGTTGGGCAGGATTTCGCGGAACATGATCCGGCCGGCCCGTTCGCCGGACACCACGGCCGCGGCCACAAAATCTTTTGAACGGATGGACAACGCCTGGGATCGCAATACACGTGCCGACCCAGCCCAGCCGGTGACCACGAGCACCAGGATCACGGTTCCCAAACCCGGCGGCAGGAAAGCTGCCAGGATGACAAGGAGCGGGAGTCCAGGCAGGAGCAGGAAGACGTTGGTCACCAGGGACAGTGCTTCGTCAATGAACTTGCCAAAGTACGCCGATGCCAGGCCCACCAAAATGCCGATGAAGGTGGATGCGAAGCCCACAGTCAACCCGACGAACAGGGAACTGCGGGAACCATGGACAGTCAGGGCAAGCACGTCCTGACCTTTGGCTGTGGTGCCGAGCCAGTGCTCGGGAGACGGTTCCAGCGAGGCCATCGCGGTGATCCGCGACGGCTCTCCGGGGAACAGAACGGGGGCCAGTAACGCAAGCGCGATGAACACGAGCATCACGATCATGCCCACCAGGGCCTTCTTGTTGGTGATAAGTCCGTGGACGAAACTGCGGTTGGGCTTGCGGGCAGCTGTGGGCTCAATGGGCTGCTTGAGAATTGCGGTTGTCATGATGGGTCCCTCAGTTGCTGCGCACACGCGGGTCGAGGCGGACGTAGAGGATGTCCACCAGGAAGTTCGCCAGCAGCACGGCGGCGGTGATGGTCAGGAACAGGCCCTGCATAAGCGGGTAGTCGAGGCCTTGGACGGCGTTGAGGAGTTGGTAGCCGACGCCGGGATACGCGAACACCACCTCGGTGAGCATTGCACCACCCACCACGAAGCCCAGGCTCATGCCGAAGCTCGTGACCGAAGGGAGCATGGCGTTCCTTGCCGCGTAGCGGAGCATGATGCGGCCCGGACGGAGACCCTTGGCCTGGGCCATGGTGATGTAGTCCTCCGAGTTCGTGGCGATCATGGTGTTCCGCATGCCCAGCATCCAGCCACCGATGGACACCAGGACGATCGTCAACGCCGGGAGCAAAAGGTGAGCACCGACGTCTCCGATGAACTCCCAGGTGAACGCGGGCTCCAAGCCGTCCGTGAAAGCGTGGCGGATCGGGAACCAGCCCAACACCACGCCGAACAGGTACAGGGCTCCCATGGCCAGCCAGAAGTACGGGAAGGATCCAATGAAGATCAGGAGCGGCGGCAGGGCGGAGTCGATCGCGCCGCCGCGCCGCCAGGCGGCCAGGATGCCGAGGAGATTGCCGATGATGGCGGCGAACACCAGGGCGGTTCCGCCCAGCAAAAGGGTCCAGCCGATCTGGCTGGCGATGACTTCGGTGACCGGGGTGGGGAAACGCGAGATGGAGACACCCATCTGGCCGGTCAGGATGTTGTGCATGTAGTCGACGTACTGTTCCCAGAGCGGCCGCGTATCCACGCCGAGCATCTTGCGCAGGGCTTCGATCTGTTCGGGCTGCATCTTGCCCTGGGTACGGGCGAACATGCGTGAGACGGGGTCTCCCGGCATGAAACGCGGGAGCAGGAAGTTCAGGGTGATGGAGGCCCAGAAGGCGATCAGGTAAAAACCCAGGCGGCGCAGGATGAAGCGCACGGTTGCTCCGTTCGGGAAAGGCGGGGTCCGGGACGACAGTGGTCCCGGGCGGGAAAGATGAAAAGGTTCTCGGCCGGTGGGAACCGGAATATGGCAACTGCAGCCACCGGCCGAGAAGTGGCGCCGGCTACTTGCGCGGTTCCAGAGTGGTCAGGACAAGGACCGTGGTGGGGGAGCGGTCAGAGAGCGTTGCGTAGGGGTTGTCCTGAGTGGGCCATCCCGTGAAGTGAACGTCCGTGTAGTCGCCCCATTCGGGGCCGGAGAACAGCGGAACCGTCGGGGCCACCGCGTTGTATTCCGCCTGAAGCTGGTTCGCGATCTGCTTCTGTGCGGCTTCGTCGCCAGCAGCAGCGAACTGCTGCAGGAGATCATCGGCCTTTGGATCGCCGAAACGGTGGTAGTTCTCCGTGGCCTTGGCGCCCACCGGCTTGACGGTGGATGTGCCCATGGTGGAGCTGAAGTACTTGAACGGGCTGGGGTCGTTCGCGCTCCAGACGATGCCGGTGTCGAACGTTCCCTGCTCGTAGCCGGAGACGACGGAGGCCCAGTCAGGGGAGTCCACCTTGGCGGTCACGCCGATGGCCTGGAGGTTCTGGGAGATCACGTTGGCCACGGAGAGCCAGTCGGAGGAGCTGGCGCCCACGGAGATCTTGAACTCGAAAGGCTTGCCGTCCTTGAGGGTGCGCTTGCCGTCCGCGCCCTTGGGGTAACCGGCGCCGTCGAGCATCTTGTTCGCTTCGTCGACATTCAGCTTGGTCCAAGTGCAGTTGTTCGCCACATCGGCGTTCTTCCAGCTCGCGTAGTTGCCGGAGAGGCCTGTGCAGTCGGCCGGAGTGGCGTACCCGCTCATGCCGATCTTGGTGACCTGGTCACGGTCAACCGCCATGCTCAGGGCCTTGCGCACCGTCGCGTCATTGAACGGCGCCTTGCTGGTGTTCAACTGCCAGTTGATCATGGCGCCGGTCGGCGGGAACCAGAAGTGGCGGTGGTCCTTGTCCTTGGCGATGAAGGTCTTCTCGATGTTCGGGATGAACTGGGTGGACCAGTCCACATCGCCGTTGACGCTGGCCAGGTTGGCGGCATCGTTTCCGGACATCGCCAGCATCTTGATGCCGGCGATCTTCTGCTTGTCAGGCTGCCAGTAGTTCGGGTTCTTCTTCAGCACGAAGGACTGGGACTGGAAGCTGTCCACCTGGGTGTAGGGGCCGGTTCCCACGGGGTTGGCGTTGGTGTCCTTCGCCGGATCGGCGATGGATGACCAGATGTGCTTGGGGAGGATGGGGAGCTGCCCGATCTCATAGAGCGCGGGGGACCAGGGCTTGTTGAAGGTGAATGTCACCTTGTCGGTGCCCGCCGGAGTGACGGAATCCAGGTACTCGAAGCCGCCCTTGAGCTTCTTCTGCAGCTGGAAGGTGTAGGCCACGTCATCGGCGACGAAAGGCTGCCCGTCGGACCACTTCACGCCGTCACGCAGGGTGAATGTGACGGACTTGCCGTCCTTGGCAGCGTCCCAGGAGGCGCCCAGCCAGGGGACGGTGTTGCCTTTGGCCGGGTTGAAGACCAGTAGGGGTTCGTAGATGGCCTGCTGGACCATGGGGTTCACAGTGGGGGCGAAGGGGTTGAAGTTACGGTCGAAGGTGCTCATGTCCTCACGCGGGATGGTCAGGAAGGCGTTCGCGTTGGCTCCGGCGTCGGTGCCGGCGGACTTGTTGACGGTGGCAGCGCAGCCGGTCAGCAGCATTGCACCCACAGCCAGTCCGGCCGCTGCAATGCGGGCAGACCTCAAGAGTCGGGGTTGTGTCATGATGGGTATCTCTTTCCTATCTTCATCAGCAAGGTGAAGGGGTGGGTAAGGGTTTGCTCTTCGAAACTTGATTTCGCGGTCAGACCGAAGAGCGTTCTAGCAGCGGACAGTCGACCAATTGCTGGTCGGCAGTGATCGGCTGTCCTGCTGTGAGAGCTGCGAGCGTCTGGACTCCCAGTGCGCCCATTTTTTCGAAGGGCAACGCAACCGTGGTCAGTTTTGGCCTGAGGTAGGCCGCAATCAGTTCCTGGTTGTCGAAGCCGATCACGGCGATGTCCCCGGGGATGGTCAGTCCCCGTTCCTTGATGGCGTCATAAGCGCCCATCGCCATGCGGTCATTGAGGCAGAACAGTGCGGTCGGCCTGTCCTGCTGGGGGTAACGATCCAGGATTTGGCACGCCGCCTCGTAGCCTCCATCCGCCGTCGCATGCCCGGACACCACCAGCTCCGGATCCAGTTCGAGCCCGGCGCCGGCGAGTGCTTCGCGGGCACCCTCCAAACGCCCGACGGCCGCGGGAATGTGCGGGTCCAGGTTGATGACTCCGATCCTGCTGTGGCCGGCCCGGAGCAAACGATCGACGGCAACCCTGCCGCCACCGCGCTCGTCCGGGACGATCGAGGGCAGCTTCCCGTCCGCGTCGAAACAATTGATCAGGACAGTGGGAACCTCGTGGGCGCTTTCCGGAACATGTACCCCGCGGTGGTATGTTGCCGCGTACAAAAGTCCTTCCACTCGTTGTTCCAGCAGCTTTTCCGTTGCTGCATCTTCCAGGCCTTGGTTGGGTCCTACGGCATCGGCCTGGTCGGAAGGCGCGATGAGCAGGAACCGGTGGTCAAGCCATGCTTGATCCTGGGCGCCCTTGATGATGTCCACCGCAAACGGGGCCGTCACGATCTCGGTGACGAGTCCGTACCAATCACTGCGTTGGGAAGCCAGTGCGCGCGCTCCGGCATTCGGGCGGTAACCCAATGCCTGGACGGCGTCGTTGATGCGGATGCGCGTTTCCTCAGAAATGCTGGCGTTTTCGCGGTTGTTCAGCACGAACGAGACCGCCGTCCGGGAGACACCGGCGTGCTGGGCGACATCACTCATGGTGACACCCCGCTGCCGCACAGCCGCGGCTTTCTGGGGGGTGGTGGTTTTCGCCATTGAATGCTCCGTGTCTTCGTTGATCCTGCGCGCAGTACCAAGGGTTCGGTCTGAGGTCGTATCGCAACTGTTGGCAAGTAACGCGAGTTACCTTCAGCGGTGTGATTGAGGTTACACGCGTTACCTCGTAGCTGTCAACGGCTTCGACCGGCATGCGGGCAGTTGGTTCACGATCACTTGAGCCAGGCCGGGCGTCGGAGGATTTGACTGTTGACTTGTCCGGTGGACAAGCCGTAGGTTCCCTTTTTGACAACGTTGTCTTCGTTCGGTGGATCTGACGCAAGTGCAGCATTTGAGTCGATCAATGCCCCCACACAACTAGCCGAGCGACAACCGGCATTACCTGCCTGTCACTGTCGACACGAAAGGTGAATACGTGCGCCGCACACATTCCGGTCCCGGTCTGACATCCGGACCAAAATCAAAAAAACGTCTCAACGCCCTGATCCTCGCCGCCGCTATGACCGCTGGCAGCGCCCTTCCGCTGTCCGCCCCGGCCCTGGCCGCGGACACCTCCGGGGCGGCCGCTACGGCTTCCGGCGCGGTCGGAACTTCCGCGCCCTACTCCGAGACATACCGACCCCAGTTCCACTTCAGCCCGGCGACGAACTGGATGAACGACCCGAACGGCCTGGTCTACTACCAAGGCGAATACCACATGTTCTTCCAGTACAACCCCTCGGGGGACACCTGGGGCAACATGTCCTGGGGCCACGCCGTCAGCACGGACTTGGTGCACTGGACGCAGCTCCGGCTCGCCATTCCGCAGGACGACAAAAACATGATCTTCTCGGGCAGTGCTGTCATCGATAAAGACAACACGACGGGCTTTGGCCAGCCGGGCAACCCCGCCATGGTGGCAATCTATACTGCCGCCGACAAGGCTACCGGGAAGCAGTCCCAAGCACTCGCCTACAGCACGGACAAAGGCCGGACGTTCACCAAATACAATTCCGGGAACCCGGTGCTGGACATCGGGTCAAACAATTTCAGGGACCCGAAAGTTTTCTGGTACGAGGCCGGACACGAGTGGCTGATGTCAGCCGTGTTGTCCGACCAGCACAAGGTGACTTTTTACAGTTCTCCAGACCTGAAAACCTGGAAGCATCTGAGCGATTTCGGGCCTGCAGGCGCCACAGGCGGCGCCTGGGAATGTCCTGACCTGTTCCCCCTGCCGGATCCCGCCAACCCCGGCAAACAGAAGTGGGTACTGACGGTCAACCTCAACCCGGGCGGGATCGCCGGAGGTTCGGGCGTCCAATATTTCACGGGAAGTTTCGACGGCACCAAGTTCACCTCGGATGACAAACCCTATGTCCCCCCGGCCGGGACATCTTTGGGAAACTTCGATAATGGTACTTACGATGGCTGGCAAACCACCGGGACAGCCTTCGGCACTGTCCCGGCCACAGGAAGCCTGCCGGGCCAGTCCAGCGTTACAGGCTTTGAAGGAACCGGCTTCGTCAACAGCTTCAACGGCGGTGACGGCCCCACCGGAACACTCAGTTCCCAGACCTTCACCGTCAACAAATCCCACCTGAACTTCCTCGTCGGCGGCGGCAACCACCCTTACGCCGCCGACACCGTCCCGTTCGGCACCCTGCCGGCCGGGACCGTGTTCAACGACTTCTCCGGGGCCACCTACGGGGCCGGCTGGACCGCCACCGGTTCCTTCGCCAGCTCCGGGCCCTCGACCGAGAGCCTGCCCAACCAGCTCGGCCCGAAGGTGCTGGACACCTACGCGCCCCAAGGCGAGATCGGCACCGGCACCATCACCTCCCCGACGTTCACGGTCAACAGCCCGTATATCGACCTGCAGGTCGCTGGCGGCAACCACCCCTGGGGCCAGTCGAACCCGACCGCGGTCAACCTGATCGTCGGCGGCAAGGTCGTCGCCACCACCACGGGCCCCAACAGCGCTGACCTGACGTGGACGAATTGGGACATGAGCAAGTACCAGGGCCAGCAGGCCCAGATCCAGGTCGTGGACCAGAACGACGGATCCACCGGCTGGGGCCATCTCATGGTGGGCGACATAGTCTTCGCCAACGCCCCGGCCAAGCCCTGGGACACGCAGACCTCCGTCAATCTCGTCGTCGACGGCAAGGTGGTGCGCTCCGCCACGGGCGCAAACAGCGAGAACCTGGACTGGACGTCGTGGGACCTGAGCGACCTGATCGGCAAGCAGGCGCAGATCCAGGTCGTCGACCACAACACCGGCGGCTGGGGACACATCCTGGCCGACGACTTCACCCTCTCAGACACGGCGGCACAATCCGCAGTCCAACGCGCTCACTGGGTCGACTACGGCAAGGACAACTACGCCGGTGTCACCTTCAATGATGCCCCTGGCGGCAAGCGGATCATGATCGGGTGGATGAACAACTGGGACTACGGAGGATCCATTCCCACCTCACCGTGGCGCAGCGCCATGACCGTCCCGCGGGAGCTGTCCCTCCAAACCGTCGACGGCGCACCCCGCCTGGTGCAGACACCGGTCAATCAGCTCAACCAGCTCACTACGGGGCCGTCTGCCCACGAGGAGAACATGTCCGTCCCTGCCGGAAGCTCCGTCCTGCCGGCCACAGGGAAGGCGCTGGACATCTCGGCGTCCTTCACCGCCGGTACTGCAAGCTCCTACGGACTGAAAGTCCGCACCGGGTCCGGCCAGGAAACACTCATCGGCTATGACAACAAGTCCGGACAGGTCTACATCGACCGGACCAAGTCCGGCGCCGTGGGATTCAACCCCAGCTTCCCCGGAGTCCAGACCGCGCCGCTCACGACAAGCGGAGGAACGGTCAAACTCCGGATCCTGGTTGACTGGTCCTCGGTCGAAGTCTTCGCGGACGACGGGAAAATCGTCCTGACAGACCAGATCTTCCCGGACCCGTCCAGCCAAGGCATCGAAGCTTTCGCCAACGGAGGAAATGCTGTTCTCACTTCTCTGGACGTCAAGCAGATGAAGTCGGCCTGGCAATAACCGGACGCCCCATCGCATTGATCAGACCGCGGCGCCCGCAACTTTCACCGTTGCGGGCGCCGTACCCATCCGACCTTGAATCATGCACGTACCGGGGCAAGCATGCTGGGCCAGGAGAGCAGCCAGCTGACCGTCATCCTGAGGAGCCAGGCTCTGTTCGTTCCGGCCTGTGCGCGCTTTTCGGCCTTGGCCAGGCCCTAAGCCATTGGATGGAGCCAGGTCAGGACCGAGCCGTCGCCTTCGATGTGCCCGGCAAGTTCAGCGTTGAATTTCCGGCCGTATTCCGCCCCGATGTGTTCCTCGAATGCCGCTTCGTCGCGGTAGACCTCGAACACGAAGTATTCCCGCGGGTTGGTTTCGCGGGTGTAGGGCAGGAACATGACGTTCCCTGGTTCCCGGCGGACGTGGCCGGTGAGCTCTGCCATCATTTCGGCCACCCTGGCTTCGCTGCCTTCCCTGACGGTGAATTCCGCGTACAGTGTTTTGGTCATGTCCGGTCCTTTGCTTGGTGGGTTCGGCTGTCTTGCAGAGTTGGTTGTTAGTTCAGCGGCCGGATCTCACCGGAGCCTCTGGGGATCAGTTCCGACGGGACGATGTAGGTTTTCGGGGCGCCGTCGTAACCATCGATTCTGGCAAGGATCCGCTCCGCCGCGGTCTTGCCGATGCGCTCGGGGTGCTGGGCAATGACGGTGATCCCGGGCTCCATCATGTCGGCCAGGGTGAAGTCGTCAAATCCGATCAGTGCAACGCTGTGGTGCAACCCGAGGGACTTCAGCGCGCGCATGGCACCGAAGGTGACCAGGTTCTGGCTGGAGAAGATCGCCGTGGGAGGATTCTCCGAGGTGAGCAACTCGATCGCCGCCCGAAGGGCGGTCTCCTCGTCGTGAAGTCCGTTGCGCACCGGGATGGTCGAGGTCGCAATCCCGGACCTGCCGATTTCCTCCAGGAACCCCGTGCGGCGTCTCGTTGCCGTCTGGATGTCCGTCCGGTCGCCGAGGTAGGCCAGTCTGGTGTGGCCGTGCCGGATGAGGTGCGCGGCCGCCTTCGCGGCGCCCACCTCGTTGTCCGTGACTACCGCGTCAGCGTCGATGCCCACCGGCTCGCGGTCGATGAACACCATGGGCAGGGACCGTGAGTGCTCCGGGATGACGTAGGCCTGGCTTCTGGCGATCGGGGTCAGGACAAGTCCGTCCACCCGGCGGCCCAGGAAAGCGGAAATCAGCTTTTTCTCCCGCTCCGGATCGTCATCCAGGCTTGAGGCGAAAACGGCGATTCCCCGTTCAGCCAGTGCGTCTTCCAGCGCCCGGTGGATCTCCCCGCTGAAGGGGTTGGACACACTGGGCAGCAACAACCCGATGGACTGGGTCTTGCGACCGGACCGTTTCAGGCTGCCCGCGGTCATATCGAGGTGATACTGCAGCTGTTCCGTGGCCCTGAGCACCCGCTGACGGGTCTCCTCCGAAACCCCGGGCTCGTTGTTCACGACTCTCGAGACCGTCTTGATCCCCACTCCTGCGAGATCCGCGACGTTTTTCATCGTCGGAGGCCTCCGACCGGAATCGGATTGGTAACGATTAGACACCGTTGTCAACGAACTGCTCCTCATCATCGATTAACACTTGACTCCACAGTGTGAGCTTGGTTACATGATACATGACATCGTTGTCTAGCGCCGGAAGGGCGCCACAAACACAGGAGTTTCAATGTTGAGTTCCAAAGCCCCGAGGTCGGCCGCGACCCGCCTTCTTGCCGCCGGCGCAGTCCTGACCCTCGGCGCACTTAGCTTGACCGCCTGCGGAGGCAGTTCCTCCAGCTCGTCGTCCAGCGGAGGCGCCGCAGGAAAGATCGGCGTCTCGCTGATCGTCAAGACCACCTCCAACCCGTACTTCGTCGCCATGGAAGACGGTGCGAAGAAAGCCGCCGAGGGCGGAAACATTGACCTGAAGCTTGCGGCCGGCAAGTCCGACGGCGACGAGGACACCCAGATCCAGGCCATCGAAAACGCCATCTCCAAGGGCGACAAGGGCATCCTGATTACCCCGAACGGTCCGGCCGTCGTCGATGCGATCAAGAAGGCCCGCGACGCGGGGTTGTATGTGATCGCCCTGGACACCCCGCCGGACCCGGCCAGTGCCGTAGACATCACCTTCGCGACTGACAACTTCGCCGCGGGCAAGCAGATCGGTCAGTGGACCGCGGCGCAGCTCGATGGCAAGAAGGCCACCATCGCTCTGGTCGACCTGTTCAGCGACAAGGTCGTCTCGGTCGACTACAACCGCGACCAGGGGTTCCTGACCGGCCTGGGTATCGACACCGCCGACAAGACCAAGAACGGCGACGAGGCCAAGACCGGCAAGTACACCGGCGGCAAGGGCGGGGACTACGAGATCGTCGGCAACCAGGCATCCCAGGGCGCCGAAGACGGCGGCCGCACGGCGATGGAAACCCTGTTGTCGAAGAACCCGAACATCAACGTCGTCTACACGATCAATGAGCCGGCCGCAGCCGGAGCCTATGAGGCGCTGAAGGCCGCAGGCAAGGAAAAGGGCGTGCTGGTCGTCTCCATCGACGGCGGCTGCACCGGCGTGAACAACGTCAAGGCCGGCATCATCGGCGCCACCGCCCAGCAGTACCCCGTGAAGATGGCCCAGCTGGGCGTTCAGGCCATCCAGGACTTGGCCACCTCAGGCAAGAAGCCCACGGTCTCCGCGGGCCTGGACTTCTTCAACACCGGTTCCGCACTCGTCACGGACAAGGCAGTTTCGGGACTGCAGAGCATCGATACCACGGCTGCTTCCCAGATCTGCTGGGGCAAGTAAAGCCTCCCCTCTGCGGGGAGCCGTGCCAGAAGCGTCTCCCCGCAGCACACCCAGCACGACAACAGTTATAGAACATTGAAGTTCAGGAGCTATCAAGTGACCCAGCAACAGACCGCCGGCCCGCCGAGCGCAGGGCATGCTGACCTGGCCGAGGAATTCCTCGACCGCCAGACCCCTCTCAGCAGAATCCGCAACATTCTCCACCGCTACCCGGCCCTCAGCCCCGCCATTGTCCTGCTGATCGCGGTGGTAGTCTTCGGGATCCTCAATGAGCGCTTCCTGCGGGTGGAGAACCTGTCTCTCATCACGCAGCAGGTCGCTGTGGTGGGCACCCTCGCGATCGCCCAGACCCTGATCATCCTGACCGCCGGCATTGACCTCTCGGTCGGGGCGGTCATGATCCTGTCCTCGATGGTGATCGCCCAGCTTGCTGTCAGCAACGGCATCCCCGGGCCGCTCGCCCTCATTGCAGGTCTCGCCGTCGGTCTGGCTGCCGGGGCTCTCAACGGCTTCCTGGTGACCAGGTTCCGGCTCCCGCCGTTCATCGTCACCCTCGGAACGCTGAACATTTTCGTCGCCCTGACGCTCCTTTACTCCGGCGGCAGCACGGTGCGCGGATCCGCAATGCCGCCGGTGCTCACCTGGCTGGGAAGCACCTTCCCGATCGGACCCGTCCGCATCTCCACCGGAGTCGTGATGATGATCCTGCTCTACGTCGTCGTCGCCTTCATCCTGGGCAAGACAGCCTGGGGACGGCACGTCTACGCCGTCGGCGATGACAAGGAAGCGGCACGCCTTGCCGGCATCCCTGTCAGCCGCGTCCTCATGAGCGTCTACCTTGCCGCGGGCGCAGTTCTCGCCGTGGGCGCCTGGATCCAGATCGGCCGCACCAACGCCGCCAGCCCGAACGCCGGGGTCGATCTGAACCTTGACTCCATCACCGCCGTCGTGATCGGCGGAACCAGCCTCTTCGGCGGACGCGGCTCCATCTGGGGTTCACTGCTTGGCGCATTGATCGTCGGCATCTTCCGCAACGGCCTCTCACTCGCAGGCTTGGACGTCCTCTACCAGACCCTCGCCGTAGGCATCCTGATCATCGTTGCCGTGTCTATCGACCAGTGGATCCGAAAGGTCAAGTCATGACCATGACAGAATTTGCAGCCCCGCACACCAACACCCGCGAACCCATCCTCAAAGCCAGGAACCTCGTCAAGACCTTCGGCCGCGTCGTCGGCCTGGACGGTGTCAGCCTGGACCTGTACCCGGGCGAAGTGCTGGCCGTCATCGGCGACAACGGCGCCGGCAAGTCCACGCTCATCAAATGCCTGACAGGCGCCGAAATCCCCGACACCGGGGAACTCTACGTCTCGGGACAGCAGGTGCACTTCAAACGGCCGCAGGACGCCCGGGTCCACGGCATCGAAACCGTGTACCAGAACCTCGCAGTTTCACCGGCCCTCGATGTCGCCTCGAACCTGTTCCTCGGCCGTGAAGAGCGCCTCCCCGGCCTACTGGGAAGCGTGTTCCGGATGCTCGACACCAAAGGCATGCGCAGGAAGGCCAAGGAAGAGCTGACCCGCCTGGGCATCTCCACCCTGCAAGACGTCACAGTGCCGGTCGAGAACCTTTCCGGTGGCCAGCGCCAGGCCGTCGCCGTTGCCCGCGCAGCGGCCTTTGGGTCAAAGGTGGTGGTTCTTGACGAGCCCACCGCGGCCCTGGGCGTGCGCGAATCGAACCAAGTCCTCCAGCTCGTCCGCGACCTGCGCGACCGCGGCCTGCCGGTCATCCTGATCAGCCACAACATGCCACACGTGTTCGATGTGGCAGACCGGATCCACATCCAGCGCCTGGGCAAGTGCGCGGCCACCATCACCCCGCAGTCCCACAGCATGACCGACGCCGTCGCGATCATGACAGGTGCCGCCAAGGCCTGACAGGGCCGATCGGCGCTTCCCGCTCCCTCGGAGTCCCTTCTCCGTCCGCGGACCTGCCAGCAGGTCCGCGGACGGATCCATCCCGGGGCTCCCCACCAACGGCAATCCGAAGAAAGAACCACGATGCACAAGCTCCAACCGGCCGCTCCCGCCCACGACCAGATGGACGTCATCGTCATCGGCGAAGCCCTGATCGACATCGTCAACGGCCCCGAAGGATCCATCAGCTATCCAGGCGGGTCCCCGGCAAATGTCGCCTACGGCCTTGGCCGGCTCGGCATCCCGACCGGGCTGCTCACGGCGATCGGCGACGACGAACACGGCACCGCGATCACCAACCACCTCCACAGCGCAGGCGTCCGGCTTCTTCCCGGATCCACTTCCCTTGAACGGACCGCCACCGCGACCGCGACATTGGCTGCAGATGGCTCAGCCAGCTACGAGTTCGACATCGCCTGGCGGCTGGCACCTGTGGCGCCGGCCATGATCCCGAAAGTTCTCCACACGGGCTCGATCGCCACGTTCCTGGCGCCGGGAGCCGGCACCGTCCGCACCCTCCTCGAGCAATGCCACCAATCATGCCTGGTCACCTACGACCCCAACATCCGACCGGATCTCCTCGGCAGCCACTCCGAGGCACAGTCAGTCTTCGAGGACCTGCTCCCGCTCACGGACGTCGTCAAACTCAGCGACGAAGATGCACACTGGCTGTACCCCGCATCCTCCCCGGACGACGTCCTCTCGCGTCTGCTGCAACATGGCGCGCGCCTGGCCGTCATCACCAAGGGCGCCGACGGTGCCCTGCTCGCCACACCCGGCGCCCGGTTCAGCATCCCATCTGTGAAAACCGAGGTCGCCGACACCATCGGGGCAGGCGACGCCTACATGGCCGCACTCATCTTCGGACTACTGACCCGGGGCGACGAAGCATTCGGGCCGGCCGCACTCCAAAACGTCGGACAAACAGCGTCAATGGCCGCAGCAATCACAGTCAGCCGCCCGGGCGCCAACCCGCCGACCTCCAAAGAGCTTCTTACAAGGCTGGCCGAGCCTCTACGACCCTATGCCACCATCTAGTCCGGGTAACCGTCCCCGCCAAACCACGCCCGCCCCGCGAACTTAGGAAGAGTGGAAAGGATCCTCTTCCTGCTGGAAGGCTCCAAGACCCCGATCTGAGGCCGCTCCACGGGACGACGAGGCATACGCAGTCCACCGGCTCGATGTCCAATATTGAGGCGGCCGGGGACGCTGGTTCGGATGGTGGTCAGTAGCCGCAGGGAGCGCTTGTGGCTGCCGATTCCGAACGGGCTTTGGCCGTGCCAGTTTTAAGCGACCCGCGGCATGGCCAACAGGAACGGCCAATCGGACGGCGAAAAATCATCGGTTCCGCTACAAAGCAGCGGCCCGGTCCAGAAGACGGGCCTCGCTGCACGGTCACGGGGCTCCGGAGTCACCGGACTCACGTGTCCTTGTGCAGGAAACGATCTACGACGAGGTCGTACAGAAGTTGGCCGACAAGGTAAACCAGATCCGTCTTGGGGATCCTCTGGACCAACCCCAGTACCCGCGTTCCTGGATTTCACCGCTGTATCCTCCGGTGGCCACCCGCGCGGCCCCCTCTGGGAAGGTGTTGGAGGAGTACAGCGCCTCAAACCCGCGTGCTTCCGGGTTGACTGCTTCGATCCAGCGGCCGTGCTCCGCGGGCTCCAAACCAGCCCCGATCAGTGCGTCGCGGTGCTTCTTGAACCAGCGCCGATAGGCCTCGGCGTCGTCCCAATTGGCAATGATGACCTGGTTATGAAGCCCTGTTTGTCCGTGTGGACGGAGTGCTCACGGGATATCGGTCCGTCTTCTTGTGCACATAGCTCCCACATTCCAGCGGAAGCTACTTTCGCCTCACTGAGGAGGACTAAAGAAGACGGTCGTTTTATAACACGGGGCTGGGCTGTCCGCTAATGTCGCATAGGTCGAAAGGAACCTCCCGCGTACCACCCGTATAGAGATGCCTTGGAGATAAGGGAAGTCGGCCTTTCACCGCCGCCCGGCCGGAGTGAACCTTGCTTGGTACCAAATCTCAGCAGCGTTGAGTCAGTAGCGTTAAGACGGTTGTTTAGCCATGGTGTGGGCGAGGCGGTAGGAGTCGGTGCCGGTTTCGATAATGGTGCCGTTGAAAGTCCGCCCGTCCACATCCTGAATCACCAGAACGGCAGCTGAACCGGGCATCGCGGACCGGCCCTCGTCGTCAGGCAAGCAGGACTCGATGGATATGACGCGCTTTGCAAGCGCTTGCGTTAATTGTTGAAATCGCCCTAGTATGGACGCATGACAGTAAGCGTGGAATCGGTCGCGGAAATGGCTGGAGTTTCTGTATCGACGGTCTCTCGTGCCCTGCGCTCCGTCCCTGGCGTGTCCGCCGCGACTCGCAAGCGCGTGCAAGAGGCTGCCGACGAACTAGGCTATTCGGCGTCTCCGGCTGCTTCGCGGCTGGCGACGGGCCGGACCATGACAGTAGGCATCGTGGTACCCATCCTGGCGAAGTGGTTCTTCGGAAAGGTCATCGGTGAAGCCACACATACGCTCAGGGAAGGCGGATTCGATGTGCTCCTTTTCGAACTGGCCACACCTGGGCAGCGGGAGCGGTTCTTTGGTGGCGCGCATCTGCATGGTCGGACTGACGGTGTCATCATCATGGCGCTGCAGCCCACGAAGGACGAGTTGGAATCGCTCACTTCGCAGGGTCAGGCAGTGGCGCTGCTGGGTGCGGAAGCGCAGGGCATCGGTTCGGTATCCGTGGACAACGTCGGCGCCGGGCGGGCTGCCGTGAGGCATCTGCTCAATCTCGGCCACGAACGGATCGCGTTCATCGGCATCCGTGATGAGGAAGGCAGCAACCTCGGCGGTGTACCTCCCTTGCAACGGCTGGTGGGCTATCGGGAGGCCCTCTCCGAAGTCGGACTGCCCCGGGACAGCAAGCTTGAACAGTTGGATGAGAACAGCGTCGCGGGGGGTGCCGCTGCCATGTCGCGGCTGCTTGTCGCGGAACAGGTCCCGACAGCGGCTTTTGTCGCCTCCGATGAGATGGCCTTCGGTGTTCTCAAGGTCCTCCGCAAGGCCGGCTTGGACGTTCCACGGGATTTCTCCGTGCTGGGGTTCGACAATCATGAGCTCTGTGACGTCGTGGACCTGACAACCATGGACCACGAAGTAGCCGAACAAGGACAGGACGCCGCCCGGATCCTCCTGGACATCCTGAATGGACGGCCCCCTGCCACCCTCGTGTTTCCGGCACGCCTGGTTGTGCGGGAGACCACCGCACCTCCCCGTGCCCTGCGCTCAACTGCCAGGATCCCGGATTCTCCTCATTCCGCCGGACGCTCCGGCACCCCCTGAAAGGAAACTTCATGCAATACCGCAAACTCGGCACAAGCGGCATGTACGTCAGCGCCATAGCACTGGGCAACTGGGCTACGCATGGCGAAACCGTGGACCAGGACCTCGCCACCGAATGCGTCCGCAAGGCGCTGGATCTGGGCATCACCACTTTCGACACCGCGGACGCCTATGCAGGCACCAAGGCCGAATCCATGCTCGGCGAAGCCCTGAAGGGAGTCCGGCGCGAAGGCGTGGAGCTCATGACCAAGGCGTTCTTCCCCACGGGACCGGGCAAGAACGACCGCGGCCTGTCCCGCAAGCACGTAATGGAATCCATCAACGGTTCGCTGAGGCGTCTGCAGACGGACTACGTGGACGTTTACCAGGCTCACCGCTATGACTACGAAACCCCGCTGGAAGAAACCATGGGGGCCTTCGCGGACATCGTCCGCGCCGGTAAAGCCCACTACATCGGCGTGTCCGAATGGACCGTTGAAGAGATCCGGGCCGGCGCAGCGCTGGCGGCCCAACTGGGCATCGGGCTCGTGTCGAACCAACCGCAGTACAACATGCTGTGGCGCGTGATCGAGCCTGAGGTAGTGCCGGTCTGCGAAGAGCTCGGGATCACCCAGGTGTGCTGGTCACCGCTGGGCCAAGGGGTGTTGAGCGGCAAATACGGCGCTTCCACGGTTCCAGCCGGCAGCCGTTTCAGCGACGATGACGGCGGACTGAAGACCGAGCACAAGTTCATGCAGCCGGAGGTGCTCGAACGCGTGGAGAAGCTCAAGCCGATAGCCCAAGATCTAGGCGTGCCGTTAGCCACCCTGGCCGTGGCCTGGGTGTTGGCCAACCCGAACGTTTCCGCAGCGATTGTCGGCGCCAGCCGCCCCGAACAGCTCGACGACACAGTCAAAGCTGCCGAGCTGGTTCTAGGGCGCGAAACGCTTGAACTGATCGACGATACTCTTGGCGACGTCGTGGAGCGCGACCCTGCGAAGGTTGAGTCTTTCCCGGAGCGGGTTTAGGCCGGAACTGCCACAACTCATAGAGCCGCGCTGCTAAGGCAGGTTTTTGATGGGGTCCCGGCTGACGGGTCCTTGGGACTGCTCGGAACCTGTTGCCCTGCCATAGGGCCTCTTTGGACAGATTATCAGAAACCACTTATGTGGCAGCACCGATGCCGCCCGAAAAGAAAGTGAAACTCATGGAAGCATCACCATCGGTCTCGCGCCGTGTACTACTCACTGGAGCCAGTGCGGTCGCGCTCGGCGGGTCGATTGCGCTGTCGGGACAGGTCGGGTCCGCCGCGGCAGCTACGACCCACCACCACCGATCACGTCACGTTCCGTGACTGCGGTGTAGCGATCAAGAAGTTCAGCAACAGCAACGGCGACTGCTGGTCAGGGTGCCTCGTGGTTGACGAGCGAAACACTGCGGGATACGGAGCGGGGCGGTAATAGCCCTTGTCACCCAAGCGCCGGACGGCCGCCAGGCCCAGTACCTTTGGTATTCCACAGACCGCGGGCGGTCGTTTCAGGCCGGCGGCCCGGCCCCTGTGCTGCCCAACCCGGGAGTGAATGATTTCCGCGATCCCAAAGTGATCTGGGACGCTGACTGTGACCGGTGGTTCATGGTCAACGCCGAAGCGCAAAAGCTCGGTTTCTACGCCTCACCGGACCTGCGGTCCTGGCAGCGCGTCGGCGAGTTCCAGCGTAACTACTTGGGGGTGCTCGAGTGCCCCGACATCTTTTGTATTACAGCCGACGACGGTACCTCGCACTGGGTCCTCGGTACAAGTGCGAACGGCAAGGGTCGCGGACTGCCCGCGACGTACGCCTACTGGACTGGAGCCTTCGACGGCAGTTCCTTCACGCCCTACCGTCCCGAGCCGGAATGGCTCGATTATGGCTTTGACTTCTACGGAGCAGTGACCTACCCGGTCTTCTTCACCACGGCTCGGCTGGCTTTGTCCGTCGATGGCCGCCATCCACCAGTGCCTGAGCGAATCTTGTTATCGTCAACCGAAATTGGAGGGTTCAGGCGGCTTCTTCAAACGACGCCTTTCTGGAGCATGAAGCACGCATAGGGCTGATCTTCCGCGGTCTGCACCACGACGAACGAATCCCGTACCCGCCTGTAAAAGTCGTGTCGCTCCACGGCCCCGTAGACCAGTTCTAGGCCGGTGGACTCGGAAGCCATGCGAAGAAATCGGGTCTGGATTTCAGTCACCGTCGCCGGGTCTCCGTCCGGATGCATGCGCTCAAGCGGATGCTCGACAAAGCTGTCCAACGGAAGAACACTGAGGATCGCCTGTGCTGCCTGCAGCAGACGAGTTCCTCGAATTTGTATCACGGGGCAGCCGCTCGAATAGGCAGGATAGTTTCTGTCGACCAGGGCAAGCCGATCGCCGTGCCCCATTTCATCGAGCATCTTCAAGAGCTCTCCGCTGAGCAGCGGGTTGATGTTTCTTAGCATGGATCTTCTTTCGATCTACGAACACGTTGACGACGGCGCTGAACCCTTTTATGCCCGAAAAGCAACTGCGTCATGGGCGGGTCCCCAGGAAATCCGGCCGATATTGGCCCTGGGGCCTGACTCACTGCCGAGCGAAGCGAACGTAACCCGGCAGACCAGCGGGCCTTCTCAGGTAGCGCCTCCCTCCCTCCTCGGCGAACAACATCCCGAAGCTGCCTAAAGTTGCGCCCCGACTTCGGAACGGCGGAGGTTTGGAAAATTGCTGACTATAGACAACAGCGCCGGAAGGCCTCTACGCTATCGATATTGTAAATATTCACTCTATCTAACATTCATTTTGAGTGGAACACAAGGAGGACGTGCGTGAATAAACTCGTCAGGTCACGGAATATTACTCGGGTGTTGGCGCGCGTTGCCGTCGACGCCGCAGTCGGAAAGTCCACGGAGATGGGTGTGTGCGTCAGCATCGCAGTGGTCGACAGCGCCGGACACCTTGTGTGTTTCGAACGAATGGACAGTGCGCCCTTTCAGACGGCGAAAATCGTAGTTGACAAGGCGTACTCTGTCGCCGGTAACGGCATGGCCACGCACGAGTTCTGGGAAGTTGTCCGTCAGGAGGAAGCCCTGCTGCATGGCGTGGCCACGATCGAAGGGGCAACCATTATCGGCGGAGGACTACCTGTCCTGCACGACGGCGAACTGATCGGTGCCGTTGGAATCTCCGGAAAGAGCTCCATGAACCAGGACCGTGAGATCGCCGAAGCTGCCATCAAGGCTGCTGCAGCTTGCCTGGCGCCCTGAAGCTTCGATTTCGCGTAGCTCGAGCACACCTTTCCTCGCAGAACCCCTGCCTCAATGTCCCAATGTAGATGTCCAGCCCCAAGGAGCACTTTATGTCAATTCAGCCAATTCCCGACTTTGCCCTCAACGACGGATCTACAATTCCCCAGATCGGCCTGGGCATCTTCGGCCCAAACGACGCCTCTGCCGCCGACACCGTGGCTACGGCACTCAAGCTTGGATACAGGTCATTGGATACGGCCGAGCAGTACCAAAATGAAACCGGCGTGGGCGAAGGAATCCGCCGCTCCGGTGTCCCTCGGGGCGAAATATACGTCACCACCAAGTTGGGCAATGAAAGCCACGGCTATGACGCGGCGCGCCGCGGATTCGAAGGCAGCCTTAAGCGGCTCGGCCTCGACTATGTCGATCTCTTCCTGATCCATTGGCCGATGACGAAGATTGGCAAATACGTCGAGAGCTGGCGGGCACTTGAGCGTCTGCAAGAGGAAGGCCTCGCAAAATCCATCGGCGTCGCAAATTTTCAGATCCACCACCTTGACCGCCTGATGGCTGAATCAAACGTGGTTCCCGCCGTCAACCAAATCGAGCTCCATCCCGGCCTGCACCAAGCGGAGTTGAAGGCATTCAACACCTCGCATTCCATTGCGACGATGGCCTGGTCCCCCTTGGCCGGGAACCCGTTTGCTAACCGCAAGCTGACTGACAGTCCCGTCCTCCGGAAGATCGGCGCGAAATACGGGAAGACCGCGGCCCAAGTGATTATCAGATGGCACCTCGACCAAGGAAATGTGGTCATCCCGAAGACCGTGAGTCCCGACCGAATGATCGAGAACACGCAAGTCTTCGACTTCCAGCTCGAGGAAACCGATCTTGCGGAGATCGCCGCACTTGAGGTGGGGATCCGGAACCCCTACGACCCCGACCTTATGGACTGAGTGCGCCATAACCACTTTGCGTTGGCTCCTGTAGTTTGCAACATCAAATAACAGATTTGATCCGAAGGCTTCCGCTTTCAACAATGTGGAGATAGTGTTACTAACCACATCATGTAACACTCAAAGATGAGGATACAAAAATGATTCAGCGTTCATTGACTGCCAAGCAGTCGAACCGCAAGTGGACCTCCGTTCGAGCAGCGGCCGTCCTGAGTGCAGGTGTGCTTGCACTCTCCGCGTGCGCCGGAGCCCCAGGAAACGCCGGAGGCTCGAAAGAAAATTATTACCTTCCCGAGAACGTCGCCCTTTATGCGCCCGACAATGCGACAGTACTCAAACAGGCTCCGGGGAACCCTGTCACAGGACCCGTGACCAAGCAGACGCTGACCCTCCCCTATGCAGGAGCGTTGCCCGTCGCCGACGGACCCATTGGAGACCCAGCCAAAACCTACACCTTCTGCTTCTCTCAAGGGCTGGCCAACAACCCCTGGTCTACTGCACAAAAGGAAAGCCTCATGATCGAGGCCGCCAAGCATCCCAATGTCCAGATCAAGTACACAGAAACGAATGATCCGAGCGAACAAGTCGCTGACCTTCAGTCCTGCGTGAGCCAGAAGGTCAGCGGCATCCTGGTATTTCCCCAGTCGGTGGGTCCGTTGACTCCCGCCATCGATGCAGTCTGCAAAGCCGGCATTTTCGTCATCGGCATGGAACGGACGGTCGACACCGACTGCCCTGATTCTTGGGTCTACCTTGACTACAAGCAAGGTGCTATCCAGATTGCCAATACCATCGGCGAGTCGCTGAAGGGTAAAGGCACCGTGGTGGAGACGCAAGGAACGATGGGGTCCTCGCCCCAGATTCTGCGCCACGAAGGTTTCATAGCCACCCTGAAGTCCAAGTATCCGGACATCACGGTGAATGAAACTTCTCCCGGCGACTTCGATCGCACGAAGGCCTATCAGGCTGCACTCAGCTTCCTCCAGTCACCTCAGGGGAAGAAGATCGACGCCTGGTACACCCAATACAGCGAAATGGCGCTGGGTGTTTACGCCGCGATGCAACAGACGGGCCGGACAGACATTCCTCTCTATACGTGGGGGGACGACAAGTCCACCACTGCGGCCATCCAGCGCGGAGAAGTCTCGGCCGCTGTTCCCGCGACGCCCCTGCACGCGGATCTGGCCCTTCGAGTAGCCATTCAGGCCATTGAGAAAAAGGATTACCCCAAGCGCATCATGCTTGAGCAGCCGCTTCTCCTGACCAAAGACAACGCCCCAGCGTACGACAAGACCACCTGGGGATCCGCGGGCTAAGCGCGGTCTGACCGACCTTTCGCCGTCCAGCAACCGCCGATGCAGGAAAGACAACTCTCATGAAGAAATCATGGCTTCCAATTCACGGATCAGCTCCGCTCGGAAAGCATCCCGATTCCGAGGCACGCAACGGCACCTTCGACGGGACAGTCGTGGCCTTGCGCGGAATATCGAAGACCTACCCGGGGGTGCAAGCCCTCACCTCCGTGGACCTGGACATCTTTCCTGGAACCGTCCATGCGATAAGCGGTGAAAACGGGGCCGGCAAGTCAACTCTGTCGAAGGTCATCTGCGGTCTCGAGCAGCCGGACGCGGGGGAGGTATACATCGATAACAAGAGGGTGCATCTCACCTCCCCCCAAGACGCCCGGCTGCTCGGAGTCAGCGCCGTCCCGCAGGAGCTCTCCCTTGTCCCCCACATGTCTGTAGCGGAGAACCTATGCGTTGCTGCCTTCCCGGCGCGCTCCGGGATGGTCTCACGCAACGCTCTGAGGGCCAAGGCGCAGCCTGTGCTGGATTCCCTCGGCCTCTCCATCGATCCGTTCTCAGAGCTGAGCGAGCATTCCCCCGGCATCCAGCAACTAGTCATGATCGGCAGGAGTTTTGTTGGCAAAGCCAGGATCATCATCCTGGACGAGCCAACCGCCGCTCTGACGGAGCCGGAAGTCGCCCACCTTTTCGAGGTTGTGGAAAAGGCCAAGGACGCCGGCACAGCCTTCATCCTGGTCAGCCACCGTCTCCAGGATCTGTCCCGGATTGCCGACACTGTCACGGTGCTTCGGGACGGAGTCAAGATCGTCACCAAGCCGATGAGCGAGATGAGCCACGACGATATTGTCAAGGCCATGGTAGGACGCCCGGTTGAACGGTTCACGCACGAGATTCAAAACCGGGCAGGCATTGATTTCGAGGTCAAATCCGGGCAGATCAAGATGCCCCCGAGACTTTCGGTGAAGAACCTGTCGAGTCCCGGCAAATTCGAGGACATCAGCTTTGAGTTGAACCCCGGTGAAATCGTGGGCATGGGAGGGCTGCTGGGTGCGGGCCGCAGCGAAGTTGCACGGGCGATCTTCGGCGTTGACAACTACGATTCCGGCACCGTCGAGGTGAATGGGGTGCCGCATCGGATACGTAATCCCCGGGAAGCCTTCCGCGCGGGCATCGTGATGGTTCCTGAAGAAAGGAAAAGCCAGGGGCTGGTACTGGACATGACCATCGAAGAGAACTTCGCGCTGTCGCAACCGGAGGTCATCTCCAAAGGCGGGTGGCTCAGCAGGACGCGGTCTGCGCAGCTGGCGCGGGACCTGATCGGCAAGCTCAGCGTGAAGGCGGCCGGAGCCGGCGTGCCTGTAGGGACATTGAGTGGGGGAAACCAGCAAAAAGTGGTCATCGCCAGGTGCTTTCTCAACGACTTTCCGGTCTACATCTTCGACGAACCCACACGGGGGGTCGACGTGAACGCCAAGTTCCAGATTTACCGACTCATCAACGGACTCGCAAAGGGTGGAGCCGGGGTACTCGTTATCTCCTCGGAGCTGTCTGAGCTGCTGGCGATTGCGGACCGGATCCTTGTCATGCGGGACGGCCGTCTTGTGGATGACATCCCGGCCATGGGGGCCACAGAAGAACGCATCCTCTCCTCCGCGATGGTCTAAGTCAGATCCCGGAACCATTCTGATTCTCTGAGAAGGAAACGCACATGAGCACTGAAGTCGCAACGCCGACTCCCCAAAAGCAGAACTTACGTCGGGAATGGACTCCGGCGGCCCTACGCAAAGCCGGAGCGCTCCCGGCACTCGTTGTCGTCTTGATCCTGGGATCGGCCCTTTCACCGTTCTTTATGACCATCGACAACATCCGAAACGTCCTGGGTCTCGCCTCGATAATCGGTCTACTGGCAGTGGGGCAGGGATTCGTGATAATCGCTGGGGGTGCCGGCATTGACCTTTCGATCGGAGCCACCTTGGCCCTGGCGGCCATTGTCGGTGCGAAGATGGCGCCTTACGGCCCGGTCGGAGTCATCCTGGGCGCATTGTTTACAGGGCTGTTCGTGGGCACAATTAATGGGCTCGGAATCGCCTTCGGTCGGTTACAGCCCTTCATCATCACCCTGGGAACCATGACGATCGCCACTGGCGCCGCGTTTTTCCTCTCGGGTTCGAACCCGATCCGGCTGCGGGGCGACAACGCGCTGAAATGGCTCAGCACTGAGGTATTCGGCATACCTGTTCCGGTGATCGTTTTCGTCCTGACCGTTGCGATCGCTCAGATTGTGCTGTCAAAGACTGTTTTCGGGCGTCAAATCTACGTCCTGGGCGGCAACGAGGAAGCGGCCCATTTCGCCGGCATCCCGGTCGTTCGGCACCGCATGACGGTTTACATGATTTCAGGCCTCTGTGCCGGCATGGGAGCCCTTGTCCTGATGTCACGACTGCAGACCGCGGACCCGGCTTACGGCCACGGCTATGAACTTGCAGCCATCGCGGCCGTCGTCGTCGGCGGCGCCCCGCTCACAGGCGGAGTCGGAACCATCCGGGGCGTTGCAGTCGGCGTCCTGATCATCCAGTTCATCACCAACATCCTGGATCTACTCAACGTCAATCCCTACATCCAGGCCATGGTTCAGGGACTCATCCTGATCGCGGTCGTCGCACTCAACAGGCGCGGTTCGGCAACCTCAGTCCAAGCGCTGAAACGGTCTGTGCCGCTGATTTGCGGCCTGGCACTGGGCGCAATCCTCCTCTTCGGGTTACAGCACTGACGCGTTCAGTTCGGCACCCGTTCATTCCAAAAAGGTCACCGCTTCAGAGGTGGCAAGAAAGGTTAGGTAGTCATGATTCCCAGGAAGAAACCTGAGCCGGTCGAAGTATTGATCATCGGTGCAGGCGCCTCCGGCGGCACGGCCGCCAAGGTGTTTACAGAGGCCGGGATCCGTGTGGTCGCACTTGACCGGGGCCCATTCTTGCGAAATGAACAATTCTCCGGTGATGAACTCAAATACCTGAACCGGAACTACGTCTGGCCGGATCCTCAGCTGAAGCCACGCACGTACCGGCCGGACGAGGAAAGCCCGGAGGAAGAAGTCCAGTTCTCCCCGACCCCCCAAGGCGTCGGGGGCGGAACGATTCATTGGGGCGGCATCGTTCCCCGGATGACGGAGGACGACTTCCGCCTCCGTTCGCTGCACGGTGATATTCCCGGCGCGAGTCTGGTCGACTGGCCGATCGAATACGGTGACCTCGAGCCGTACTACACGCGCGTTGAATGGGAGCTCGGCACTTCGGGACTTGCCGGCGCCAACCGATGGGAAGGACCTCGTTCTAAGGGATACCCCACGAAGCCGGTCGAGCTGACGCACTATGGGCGTGTTTTTGCGCAGGCCATGAAAAAGATGGGCCAGAGCACGTTCCCGATTCCGCAGGCAATGGTCACCGAGCCGTATCGAGGCCGCAACCCGCACGTGAATTCGGGCTTCTGGCAGCAGTATGGCGACCCCGTAGGGGCCAAATCTTCAACGGCGAATACGTTCATTCCGGACGCACTTGCCACGGGGTTGCTTGATCTCAGGCCGGACTGCTATGTCCGGGAGATCGTCCTTCACCCGGACGGAACAGCCAAGGGCGTCATTTACACCGACGCCGATGGCAATGAGGTTGAGCAGCTTGCCGACATCGTGATCTGCTGCGCCGGGGCAATTGAAACCACGCGCCTGCTTCAACTATCGAAGTCAGCGACTCATGCCAACGGGCTCGCCAACAGCAGTGGTCTGCTTGGAGCAAACGCCACTTTCCACGAGTACCTCTTCGCGATCGGACTGTTCGACAAGGAGGTGGTTGATCCCCTGTATCCCTGGGCCGGCCACTACATGAACACCATGTCGTTCGATTACTACCAGACTGACTATGGCCGCGGTCACATGCTGGGAACGCTCATCTTCGCCTCTATGCTTGGCCATCCCGTCAACTGGACCTTCCCCGGGCGACCCACTTGGGGACAGGCCTCTAAGGACACTGATCGCGATCTGTTCAACCACAGCATGAAGCTCGGTGTCATGGTCCAGGATCTACCCGTCGAATCCAACAGGGTAGACCTTGACCCAAACGTCGTCGATGCCTGGGGGCTGCCAGTCGCCCGGATTACCCACACCCCTCATGCCAACGACTTCGCCCAGGCCAAGTGGCAGGTTGCCAAGAACATGGAAATTCTTGAGGTGGCGGGCGCCAGCAAGATCATCCCCGTTAACCTCGAAAAGATCACAGGAAACTGCTGCCACGAGATGGGTACGGCAAGGATGGGCAACGACCCGTCAAAGTCCGTCGTCGACAAATGGTGCCAGACCCATGACGTGCCGAACCTTTACATCTTCGACGGCAGCTTCTTCCCAACCTCGACCGGCGTTAATCCGACGCTTACCATCATGGCCAACGCCTGGCGGTGCACTGAACGCATCATCCATGTCCGTGGCAAAGGCCGCACAGCGGACTGACGCCACTTTCCCTGATTCAACAGACAACAAGGAGGGTTTCTCCCATGGTCAGCCAATCCCAGGCCCACTGGCCCACAGTGCCAATTTCGGCTCGAGACGTAGACGGGCCCCTGTTTTTTACGGACGATGAGTGGACCCTCGTCCGGGCCGCGACGGCCAGAATCATCCCCACGGATTACGATCCCGGGGCGGCGGAAGCCGACGTCGTACGATTTCTGGACCGATTTCTGTCTGGTGACTTCGTGTATGCCAGCGCCACTGGTGACGGATTCCTGGAAATACGCGGGAAGGAAGCCGAAGCCTGGCAAGCGCGAATCAGGCACAGGCAGTCCGTCTACCGCGAAGGACTAGCGGCCCTGAAGGCGCTCAGTCTGGACAAATACGCCAAGGACTTCCACGAGCTGTCGGATGACGAGCAGGACGCGCTGCTCGTTGAAACCTCCGGGCGGCCAAAGCCGCGGCACGTTCAGTTGCACGATGACGAAATTTTCAACTCAGGGGAGGGCGGCCCGCCCCCGACCAACCAACCGGTCAGCGACGCCGGCCTCGGATTCTTCGACATGCTCGTCGCGCATACGCGTCAGGGCTTCTATGCCGATCCCGTGTATGGAGGGAACAAAAATTTTGTCGGGTGGCGAGTCATCGGGTTCGACGGGCCGAAATCATTGGCGGACACGGTAGCCGGCCGTTACACGACGACTGACTACATGATCATGGGAGCCACCTGGCCGTACCCGCAAAGTCCCAGGGTTCAGCGCTTCGGCCGCTAGGGCGGGCTGAGGCCGGCAAGTTTTCGTTACCGAGCCCAACACAACCATCGCATTTGTTATTTTCTGTTACCAGAATCATCAAGGCTCGGAAACTTCCTGGGTGCATCGAAAAAATGGGGCTATAAACCCTTGACGGGCTCCCAAGTACGTGTGACATAATGATAAATGTCACAAGATGTTAGACATAACTGTTTATCCAGCCAACGAAGATTGGAGTAAGAAAGTGGAAAAGACCCGCATCATTCTCGATACGGATATCGGAACCTACTACGACGACGCCTTTGCGGTGATGTTCGCGGCTCAGTCGCCGGAGCTGATCGTCGAAGGCGTCACCACCTGCTACGGAGACACGCACCTGCGGGCTCAGATCGCAGTCAAGGTCCTGGAAGCGGCCGGCCGCAGCGACATCCCGGTGTTCAAGGGCATCGGTATGCCGATGCGCGGCCATGCACTGATGTTCGGTTTCGAGGGCGAGGGCATCCTCGAAGAGGGCGAAGAGCCCCAGTACGAAGACCAGCACGCGGTTGATTTCATCATCGAAACGATCATGAACAACCCGGGTGAAATCAAGGTCGTCACCCTGGGTACGGTGTCAAACGTCGCCCACGCCATCCTTCGCGAACCGCGGGTCGTGGAGAACATCAAGGAACTCATCATCATGGCGGGCGTTGTTATCCCGATTGTGGATGAGAAGGGCGTCCGTCGCTCGCCTCGCGAGGAGTACAACTTCAACAACGATGCCATCGCTGCTGAAATCGTTCTGAACTCCGGCATGCCGATCACATACGTTCCGTGTGATGTGACGCTCTACACGCCACTGTTGAAAGAGGACGAAGACCGCATCAGGAAAGCCGACACTCCGATTACGGAAATGGCCACCCGGATTCTCGACCTGTGGCCCCCGCAGGAAAAGCTGATCTACACCGCCGTGGGAATTGCAACCGAACACACGGCCCTGTGGCTGCATGATCCGCTCGTGGTCATGCATGCCTTCGATCAGACCTTGCTGAAGCTGTTCCCGCTGCACATCGCCACGGAGTACAACCTGACGCCGATCGAACGTGACATGTACGTTGCGAACGCGAACGGACAGCAGGATCTCTTGCGCACCAACCCCAAGAAGCTGCCACCGAACATGGACGTGGCACTCGAAGTGGACGGTCCCCGGGTCAGCCACTTCTTCGCAGATCGCCTCACTGCACCCCTTGGAAACGGCGTTACGAAGGAACTGGAAACTCAGGGCGCCTCTTCGTAGATTCCGCGTACGGAACATGTGCCACTCCGCCCGAACCCCGGGCGGAGTGGCACATGGCTTTCGGGCAAACTCCCTCAGGTAGTTTCGCCTACTCAAGATCGTTTTCTACGGTAATCCCGTGCCCGCACGAGCAGGTGCCGGCCGCATATTGGTGAAAAGAGCAGGACATGAAACCAGGTCAGGGACCAGCATCCCTTGCAGGGCGCACTCGAACGGCGGCCGCTGAAGGCCGACCCGGTCCGCGGCTCCCCGGACGACGTATGATCTTTGCGCTGACTCTCTTGGTTTCGTGGATCGCGACCTTTTTCCAGGGCAATACAGGTGCAGCCGCTGAGAAGGCCTGCTACGAAACGATCAGAATGGCCCTGCATGATTCCGGTTCGATTGCCTTCAGCGATGCCACAAGATCGGGAGGTGACCCGGTCTGGACGGTCAATGTGACAGCCGATGTGGAAAATTCACTGGGAACTGCAACGCACATCAAATATGTGTGCCGAACGCACCGTGAGCCCGGCAGCACCGAATGGAACGTTGACTCTTTGTCACGGTAAAGCGGCGCCGGCACAGTTGCCTTAAACACGGTCACGGCCTGTCAAAGACAGTGCTCTGATTTCTTCCGGACAATATGCATCGAATTCTCCCCGCCTGGGAGCCGAAACGCAGCAGCCCGGCCTACTGCAAATGGAGCGACCTGTTCCGATCCTCCGCCGGCTTCATCGGGCTGGCAGGTGAACCCAGCCAGCCTCGACCTCGAAGACATCGGGAAAAGTTGCAAGCCATTCCGGGTGATCCTGTCCGCCCAGAGAATCACTCGCGGTGCCCGAAAAGTTGTACTAAGTCGCGCCTATTGGATGTGTCCGCGGTGCCCGGTAGTGGCTGTGTGGGCGAGTTGCTCGTGTCTTCGGCACCAGCGGGACCGTTTCAGGGTGTGGTCGGGGGAGAGCGGCCTGGACCAGACGGGGCGGACGAGCAAGTGCCCTCCAGTAACGACTGGCCGATCAGCTCGCTGAACAAGAACACCAATCTGCGTCGACTTTACTTCCCCGAGTATGGATCTCAGCTGTCCACAGGGCCTCGCGTCGGCCGCGGTCAGGATGGAATGCTCGACGGCGACGAAGGCTATCTTGGGTCCGCGGCGGGCGGCCAAGCGGTGGTCTCTCGCGGCGAGGTAGGTGTTCCTGGACCGTGCGGCCGACATGGCCGCGATGCCCAGGGCCGCCTTGAGGTATTTGCTCAGGGCTTCCCTGGCGTCGCGAAACGGTACCATCGCCTCCTCGATCCGTGCAGTGAGCGCTTCGATGACCCGGGTGTGGGAGTCGATCTGGTCCACGTGCAGCCGGGCCATGAACGCGTGGTGGGGTTTGAACCGCCCGGTGAGCGCGTCAACGAGGCCGGGATATTCGACCGCAACACGCCCCGGGCCATCCCGGCCAGCACATCGGGGTTGCGTTCTCCCTTGATGAGGGCCTCGAGCATGTTCCGGGAAAAGACTCCCCTGCTCGTGCACGGACAGCTTCATGAACCGTTGCAGGGCGCTGAATTGCGCCTCCGTCACAATGGCTCAGTTTCGAGCGCCGCCGATAGGCATCCCGCTCTTGCGGAGAATGTTTATCACACGTGGGTTCCCAGGCCTTGGGCTGTCGGGTAGGAAGACTGGGCGCCGAGTCTCATGACCGAGAACGATCCCGCGGCAACGCCCAACTGGACCGACTCCGACAACGGGCGGCCGACGGCCAAGCACGCAGCGAGTGCGCCCACGAAGGCATCGCCCGCACCGGTGGAATCGATCACGGGGCCAATCGCGGGAGCCGATACGTGGCCCTCATCCTCCTTGTCGAGCCAGTACGCACCTGCCGCGCCCATTGTGATGACCACTGAGGAAGCGGTCTCGCCGAGCTGACGAGCTGCCTCGCGTGAGCTTGCTTCATCGAAGACGGGCCTGGATAGGAGCGCACTGGCCTCGGACTCATTCACCACAAGGGGATCGGCATGGCGAAGGAGACGTTCGTCAATACGCACGTATGGGGCAAGATTCAGCACACACCGCAAACCGGCCCGCTGTGAGGCATCCAAGGTCTCCTGGATAGTAGCCACCGGCACCTCCGCCTGCACCACAACGATTGCCCCGCGGCGAACGTGGTTCAGGGATTCTCGTACGTGGACTTCGGATAGGCCAAGATTCGCTCCGGCAACCACCGAGATGGAATTCTCCCCGTTGGGGAAGACCGAGACAAACGCGGCGCCAGTTCGTCCGCCCGGCAAGATCTGGACCTGGCTGGTATCTATCCCTTCAGCCTTGAGGCTGCTGAGCATGGCCGCTCCCTCGGCATCGTCTCCGATGGCGGCGATGAACCTGACGGAACTCCCCAAGCGTGCCGCGGCCACAGCCTGATTGGCGCCCTTGCCGCCTGATTGGGTGTGGAAATGGTGTGCAAGAACCGTCTGCCCTGGTTCTGGAGGCGCATCCAGCTGGATGATGTAGTCCAGATTTGCCGACCCGACGACGACTACTTCAGTGGACATGCTTCTCCTTGGTGTTCGTGGGGGCCAGTTCTTGATTGATCGAACCGAATGTTTGGTCGGGAACGCGCCCGTGTGCGTCGTTCACCGCGACCAATAGTCCGGGAGTTAGTGAGTCCTTCATCGGAGGAAGGCTGCTGCGACGCCCGCGTCGACCGGGATGTGCAGGCCGGTGGTGTGTGAGAGTTCGTTGC
>NZ_JARVRF010000069.1 GCF_030209835.1 Arthrobacter sp. efr-133-R2A-120
CAGAATGGGCCCACCTTCTACCCCCTAACCTCGCTACACTCGGCCAGGGAACCCGGCAGAATGGGCTCAGCCGGGAGTGTCCATGGTCACCACGATCTTGCCCTTGGCGCGTCCTTGCTCCAGCGCGGCGAAAGCGTCGGCGATCTTTTCGAGCGGATAGCTGCTGTCCACCACGGGTTGCAGTTTCCCTTCGGAAACAAGGCGGGACAGGAATTTCAAGTCCTCGCCGCTGGGGTGCATGAAGAGGTAACGGTACCGCACGTTGGCTTCACGGGCACGGCTCCGGATTCCGAGGCTGATTGCCCAGAACAGCGCGGTCATCCAGGCCGGGGCCGCAAGGTCTTTCAGGGCCGTCTGCGGTTCGGGCATCCCGGCGATGCTGACCACCTTCGAGCCCGGCTTGAGGATCTTGAACGTCTGGTCCAGCGTCTCGCCGCCCACGAGGTCCAGCGCGGCATCGAAGCCGCTGAGCACTTCGGCCAGGTTTTCCTTCGTGTAGTCGACGACGGTGTCCGCCCCGAGCCGCCGCACCAACTGTTCCCCACGGGGAGACGCGGTGGTGGTCACCTCGGCGCCAAAGTACTTGGCCAGCTGGATGGCGAGGGTTCCCACTCCGCCCGCGCCTCCGGAGATGAACAGCTTGGTCCCGGGCTTGATCTTGAGCTCGTCGCGCAATGCCTGCAGCGCGGTGAGGCCCGCCAAGGGAAGGCTCGCGGCCTCGGTGTAGCTGAGCGACCTTGGCATGAGCGCCACGAAATCCTCGTGGACGGCGGCGTGCTCGGCAAAGGCTCCCAGCAGCGTCTTGTCCACACGGGCAAACACCCGGTCTCCCGTGGCAAAGCGGGTGACATCCGGGCCAACAGCCTCCACGATCCCGGCCAGTTCGCTTCCGGCCACCAAGGGCAGCCTGGGCCTGGTAATCACCCGCACCGCACCTTCGCGCTGCTTGTAGTCCACAGGATTGAGCCCCGCAGCAAACACTCTGACCAGGACCTCGCCCGGACCGGCAATCGGCCTCGGGACGTCCTGCAGCTCCATTGCGTCGGCGCCGCCGTAGCGGGTCAGCACATAGGCGAGCACTTAGGCCCCTTTCCGGAGGGTTGATTGCTGAATGCCATTCCATATCCATGGCCCGTGTGGCAATCGGGCCGGATCAAATCTATCCAAGGCCTCGCCAAGCGGCCCTCCCGGCAAGCCGAGCGATTCCAGGATCACGTCCCGCACCTCCCCGGCGGACAGCCCGACGGCGGCAAGGTCGCCAAGCGTCACCGCACCGTCGCGTTTGGCCAGGCGGGCGCCGTCGCGATTCAGCACCAAGGGGACATGGGCATATTCCGGCACGGCTAAGCCCAACAAGGAGGCCAAATAGGCTTGGCGGGGTGTGGAGGAAAGGAGGTCGTCTCCGCGGACCACTTGGTTCACGCCTTGCTCCGCGTCATCCACCACCACGGCCAAATTGTAGGCAGTGACGCCGTCGTTCCGCCGGAGCACAAAGTCATCCACGACGCCCGTGTATTGTCCGTGCAGCCCGTCCTCCACAGTCCATTCATGCGTATCGGCGCGGAGCCGGATGGCGGCCGGGCGTGAGGCCCGCCGGATCTCAAGCTCCGCCGTCGAAAGGTTCCTGCACGTCCCCGGGTAGGCGCCCTGTGGCGCGTGCGGGGCGGACGGCGCGTCCTGGATCTCGCGTCGCGTGCAGAAGCATTCATACGTCAGTCCGGCGTCGGTGAGCCGCGCGATCGCGTCGTTATACAGTCCGGAACGGTCCGTCTGGCGGACGACGGCGCCGTCCCACGTCACGCCGACGGCTTCGAGATCGCGGAGCTGGACTTCCTCGGCGCCGGCCCGCGCACGGTCGAGGTCCTCAACGCGCAGCAGGAAGGCGCGGCCCGTGGAACGAGCGAAGAGCCAGGCGAGCATGGCCGTGCGCAGATTGCCCACGTGAAGCTCGCCGGAGGGGCTCGGAGCGAAGCGGCCAGCGGAAGTCATGGCACAAGACTATGCGCCGCCGGGCGTGCCTGCAGGATTCAGGCGAGGTCGGGGCCGCTGGGAGAATTGGGTACCTTTAGTTTCCAAAGAGAGGACCAACATTGAGCTCAGCTCGAGTCAAGGCGACGGTTTCCTTCTGGAAAGCCGAAGAAGGTTGGGGGGAACTTATTCTTCCCGACGGGAAGAAATGCTTCGGACATTTCTCGGTCATCGAGCAATCAGGCGGATACAGGTCCCTCAATGCAGGCGATCTGGTGGAGGTCGAATGGACCGCCGCCTCCCAAGATGAATACGACTTTGTCGCGGTGTTGATTCAGCCTTTTTGAGAACACGACCCGGGCAGCACAAGAGCCCCCCAGCTACCGCAACGCATTCGGTGGCTCAGGGGCTCTTATGGTGGTGCCGGCCACCCTTCATGGCGACGCCGGCGGGGTGCGGAAAGACGATGCGTGAACAAGAGTCAATCAGCGGCTGCGTCTTTGCGGGACGGTGTTCCGGGTTGCCGGGTGGTGTGCCGGGGGATCCGTAGCCTGTGGGGTCCGGCGGTAGCCCTTCCCCTTGTTGCCACTATTTCAACAGGAACACTACAACTGGCGCAACGGACTCAACCGTCACTGGTCAATCTGACTAATTCTTTAGCGGAACATGAACAGGAGATGGTCACTTTGCCGAAGTTGGCTCGGCAGCGGCCCATGCGGCCATCGCTCCACGGAGCGCAGCACAAAGCTTGGTGGACACTTGGTCCTTGTCCAGGCCGACGGTGTTGAGCAGATCGAAAATTTCCCGGGGGTCGAAGAGGATGTTCCACAGGAACATGGCTTCGTCCCCCAGGGGCGGGAGGCCGAGTTCCTCACAGGCCTCGCGGAGTGGCCGCTCCAAAGCCTCGGCCTGGATGGTCAGGTAGTACGCGCCGGAGCGAAGACGGGCCAGGTACCCTTCGCCGGAACGGGTGTGGACCATGGAACCGCCGTGCTTGATGACGAGGCCCACCCAGTGCCGGCTGACGCTTTCCAGCAGTTCCACCCCGGACGTGGTCTGGGCAACGCTGAAATCGCGTAGCTTCTCGCCAACACCAAAACGGAACGCGGCCAGGACGTCCTCGACCGAGGCGAAATGCCGGTACGCCGTTGCGGGAGAGATCTCGGCTTCACGGGCGATGTCCGTCATACTCACCGGGCCCTTGGCCTTGGCGAAGAGCTTCCCGGCGGCCCGCACCAGCTGGCGGCGGTTGCGTTGGGTGTCGCTGCGCATGGGCGCCCCCTTCCGTGTCAGATTCCAGCGTAGCGCCTGAGCGGCGGGCGCTACGCTGGCCACGTCCGCGGCACTCACCGGAGCTCGGCCAATCCGGCGGCCAGCCGCTCCACACCGGCGGTAATCGCCTCGGAGCTGGCGGCGTAGGACAGGCGCAAGTGGAACTCGCCGTTCCGGCCGAATTCGCTGCCGGGACGGACGGCCACGCCGTGGTTGCGAAGGTGGGCCACCATCGCGGCCGCCGGCAGCTCGGCGTCGTACTTGGGGAAAAGGTAGAACGCACCTTCCGGCGAGCTGACCGTAAGACCCGGAATCTGCTGGAGACCATTGGCCATGAGCTCCCTGCGCAAGGCATAGGAGGCGTGCATGCGTTCGATGTCCGGTCCGCACGTCTTCAGGGCGGTCAGCGCCGCGTATTGCACGGCCTGGTTCATGGAGCCGTTGAAGGTGTTGTGAACCCGGGCGGCGGAGGCGATGACGTCGGACGGGCCCCAGAGGTAGCCGACGCGCCAGCCGGTCATGGCATAGCTCTTGGAGAAGGTCTGGCAGTAGATGGTCCGGCCGGCCAGCGCTTCGACTTCGAGCGCCGAGGTGAAGGGTTCGGGCGTGTAGACAAGATCGCTGTAAGCCTCGTCCGAGAGGATCAAGGTGTCGGTTCCGGCCACCATGTCGGCGAGGGCTTCAAGTTCGCGTCGGGAATGCACAATACCAGTGGGGTTGGAGGGGTTGCAGAAGACGAACATCTTGGCGCCTTCAAGCGCGGTGGCTAGTGCCTCGAGGTCCCAATGCAGGTCATCGGCAAGCGGCACCGGCACGGTGATGCCCCCGGCCATGCTGACGAGGTCCGCGTATAGGGAATAGGTGGGGTCCGGGATGACCACTTTGTCGCCCGGGTTGACGACGCCAAGGATCGCCGCGGACAAGCCGGCCGTGCCGCCTTGGGTAATGAGCACGTCGCCTGGGCTGGCCACTCCGCCGAGGAGCTGGCCGATACGGGCAGCCAGCTCCTCGCGAAGCACCAGCTCGCCGAGCAACGGCGAGTAGTGGGTGAAGCCGTCCTCGAGGGCACGGGCGGCTGCTGCTCGAACCTGGGCCGGGGTGTCGAAATCCGGCTCGCCCATCGCCAAGGAGACAAGGTCCCCCTTGGATTGGGGCTGCTGCACCCGCAGCGATGTGCGCTGGATGCGCTGCACCGCCTCGGAAGGCTGGAAATCGGCGACGGCGGTGGCTGGCTCGAGTGTCATGAGGGTCCTGATCTGGGTGGTTGCTTCGGGGGTGGTTGTTCTAGGGGCGCGCGACGCGAGGCCTGCTGGCGACGCAGCGGAGGGCGCGTAGAGCCTGCGGGGTTTCATCGCTGCGGCGCCTGGCCTGCGGGAGCCTCATCGGCGGGGGCTCCTGCCCAGCGGCTGATCTCGATGTCGCCGGAGGTATCCCGCTGGATCGTGGGGGCGATGACGAGTTCCTGGACCACGGTGCGCTGGGGCAGCGTGGCCACGAGGTGTATGGCTCGGGCCACGTCCTCGGGCTGCACCATGGCATCGCGCTCCTCTGCGCGGGGCGGGCGGGCGCGGTTGTCCAGGATGGGCGTCGCGGTTTCACCGGGCAGGATGGTCACCGCACGCAGCCCGTCGTTGCGGAAGGTGTTGTGGAGGTACGTCATGAAGTTCCGGACCGCAGCCTTGGCAGCGCCGTATGCGGCGCCACCGAGCAAGTTCGGGTTCACTGCGGCCAGGGAGGAGACCGTGATGATGGTTCCGGTCTTGCGGCTCAGCATGTCCGGGAGGACCGCCTGACTGAGCAAGTAGACAGCGTTGAGGTTGACGTCAAGGACGTCATTCCACTCCTGCTGGCTGATCCAGCGGACGTTGAGGACCCTGCTGGAGCTACCCGCATTGTTGACGAGGATGTCGACTTGGCCCAAATTCCCGTGGATCCACTCCAGCAGCGCATCTACGTCTTCCTTGGAGGTGATGTCCGCGGCCCGGGCAATGGCGCGGCCACCGTCGGCGACGATTTCCGCGGCGAGTTCCTGCAGGACGTCTTCACGCCGCCCCACCAGCACCACTGCGGCCCCCTCGGCTGCCAGCAGGGCCGCCGTCGAGCGTCCCATGCCCGTACCGGCGCCGGTGATAATCGCGAGCTTGCCGTCCAGAAGTCCCATGGTTTCAGTTCCTTGCGTTTTTAGTGTGAGTCATTTGAGATGCCGATCACATATGAGAAGAGTTTCTCATTTTAGAGAATGATGGTCAAGTGTTTTCGCACGGCCGGTGGGTCACGCCGCAGCGGGACTCGGCGAGGAGGCCGCCGCAAAGCTTGCGGCGACAGGAAGCCCGACGGCGGCAAACAGTGCGTGCACGTGCTCTTCCAGATTCACCAAACCGCGCTGCTGTTCCCGGTATTGCTCCACTGCTTGCTCGTTGCTGATCCAGCGGAAGGTCATCTTCCGGCCAGGGCTAGCCTGGCCCAACATGGACAAGGAAGCCTTGGCTGCCACTGCGACGATCGGGTAGCCCGCGGTCAACGTCCTTGAGCGGCCCAGGATGATGAGTTCGTCGCCATGCGGGATTTCGAATGCGCCGATGGGGACCCCATGGGACACGATTTCCCCGAGCCCTTCGGGATGCACAACCGGGCCGTCCAAACGCAGGCCCACGTGGTTGGATTTGGCGCCTACCGTGTAGTGGCTGGAGCTGAGCAATTTCCGGATGCCGGGCGTCCGGTCCGTTTCAGGACCGTCGACGACGTCGATAGTCCACACGTCGGGACTGAAATTGGGCACGGGAACTGGAAGCCGGAACAGGGGCTGGGTCAGGAACGGGTGCGTGAATCCCCGGTACCGGCTGTGCAAGGTGAGCGTCTGGCCTGGGGCGAGTTGTTGTGGGAAGCCCATGCGGGATTCCGGCGCGGCGCTGCCCATGAAACGGGCAGTTTCCAGCTCCCCGCTGAAGGCCAGGTAATTCCGCATGCCACCGCTGGCCTTGGCAATCACAACTCTGGCTCCGGCGGGGAGGCATAACGGCTCCCACATGCCCACCGGATCCCCGTTGACCGTGACCTCGGCCGGGACCCCGGTCGCAGCGCACATCACGTCGTGCGTGGCTGTGAAGGCGAAACGTCCTCCCATGATTTCCAGGCACGCGGCCTTACGGCTGTTTCCGACCAGGATGTTGGCGACCGCCGCGGAGTACTGGTCCGCCGCGCCTCCGCAGGGGACGCCCATGAATTCGGAATTCTCGCGGCCCAGGTCCTGGAACGTGGACAGCCAACCGGCCTCGCTTACTTTGATGCTGATGGCGTGTTCAGGGAAGGTCACTATTGCCCCCTTCAGCGCCGTTCCAGCCAGTGCCGTCAGAGGCGACGCCTTCCGGGGTGGCCCTCAGGAATTGCCCTTCAAGCCGCGACCATTCACTCTCCGGCACCACGTCGAAACGCACCAGATCCCCCGGTTTGTAGGACGTCGCGGGATCTTCCCGGATGTCGCAAATGGTGAGCGGCGTCCGGCCGATCACCTTCCAGCCGCTCGGTCCGGGGAACGGCTGGATGATGGCGTTGGTACCGGCCACCATGACAGACCCGGGCTCCACGTTGGTCCGAGGCTCGACGCAGCGGCTGACCTGGCCAGGGAATTGCACACCGCCCATCATGGGGGCCATGGCCGCGGCCAACAGGTTGATGGTCAGCACCGAGGACTGGAACTGCTGCAGCATTGCTTCCGGGCTCAGGCCCAACTCCTCGGCCACATCCTGAAGGTCCGGGGAGAATTCCTCGCCGACCACCATCGGGATGACAAAAAGTGCTTGGGAAGCACTGGGAGCACCCGGTTCCAGGCCGCTACCGGCAACCGCCAGGCGGATGGTCTGGGCCAATTGTTCGTGGGTCACAGCCAGGCAATCGAACTCGACCAACAGGGACTCAACGCCGGCCACGATGTCCAGCACCCCGTACGGCCGAACCTCCAGCAGCACGTCGCGGAGCCGGCGGCCCGCCGCCCGGCGGAAGTCGCCGTCGTCGTTCTTGACCCGGAGCATGAGGGCTGAGTCGCCGAACGGCTCGGCTTCCAGTTCGGGCGGGTGGTGCAGCCGCTCCGCGGGTGCTGTGTGGGTGGTCATGAGTCCTGCTCGGTGGTGCGGGTGATGGATCCGGGTTGCTGCTCAGCTTCAGACCGTGGCGAGCCGGGCCTTTTCGGCGAGGACTTCCTGTAGCCCGGCGGCTTTGATGCCTGCCTTGTCGAGGGCCGCACGCAGGGCCGTGCCGTTCTGGAGGACCTGCGGGTGGTCGCCGTGGAGGAGGACGACGTCGGCATCGTGGCCCAGCGGGACCACCTTGCCGGTGACGGCGCGGACGGTTCCTTCGGTCACCACCTGAACCACGCGGCGGCCGATTTCCTCGGGGTCGTGAAGGAGTGCGCCTTCGCTGTTGCGGGAGACCGGCATGCCGTCTTCGCCGTAGCCACGGTCCGCGAGGAAGACATAGCCAACCTGAAGGCCGCGTTTGCGGGATTCATCGGCCAAAAGACCGTTCTGGCAGATCACGATGTAAGAGGGGTCGTAGGCCTTGATGGCGTCCGTGATGGCCCGGGCGTGCTTGGCGTCGGTTTGGGCGATGCTGCCCATGCGCCCGTGCGGTGCCACGTGGCTGATCTTGCCGCCGTGGATGCGGGCGAACGCGTCCAGGGCGCCGATTTGATAGAGGACGTCGGTGCGGATTTCTTCTTCGCTGGCTTCGATGAGGCGGCGGCCGAAGCCCACCAGGTCCGGATATCCGGGGTGGGCGCCGAGTTCGATGCCGCGCTCCACGCAGGCCTTGACGGTGGCATCCATGACCCTCGGATCGCCGGCGTGGAAGCCGCAGGCGATGTTGGAGGCGGTGACGAGGCCGAGCAGGGCGTCGTCGTCGCCGATCGTGTAGTTGCCGTAGCTTTCGCCGAGGTCTGCGACGACGGCGACTGAATTGATGCTCAAGGTGACTCCTGCTTCTGTTCCTGGTTAGGAGGTTCTGTTGTCTTGCTTTCGACGGCGGCGGCTGCCGTTTCGCTGGCGGGCGGCCGCCGCCGTCGGGGTTCTGGTTTTACTAGTGAGTCTGCAGGGGCTGTCCCTTGGTTTCCTTCAGGAAGTAGACCGAGACGAGCGTGATGATGGCCGTCCCGATCGAGGCGTAGGCGGGAACCATGCTGTTGCCGGTGGCCTTGATCAGTTCGGTCATGACCAGCGGGGCGCTGCCGCCGAAGATGATAGTGCTGATGCTGAAGCCGATGCTGTACGCGCTGTAGCGGACAGTAGTGGGGAACATTTCGGTCAGCACGGTGTGGACGACGGCGGCGTGGCCGGAGAAGGCGATGGCCATCACGACCGTGGCAACGCAGGCAAGCGGCATGTTGCCAGTGGTGATCATGGCAAACATCGGGTACGAAACAACGGCCATGAGCACGGCGGAGAGAGCCAATACGGGCTTGCGGCCGATGCGGTCGGACAGGCGGGCCATGAGCGGGATGGAGATGATGATGGCCACCAGGCTGACGGCAGTGACGAGGAGCGCCTGGAGCATGGTGAAGTTGTTGCCTGCACCCAACTGGGTCTTCAGGTAGGTGGGCATGTAGGCGAACAGGAGGTAGTAGCCGGGGCCGTTCAGCGCGGGGAGGAAGATGGTCAGCGCGATGGCTTTGAGGTGGCGCTTGGAAGTGAAGACGGTGCGCAGCGGGTTGCGTTCCACCTCGTTGCGCTCTCGGAGTGCCGCGAAGTGCGGGGTGTCTTCCATCTTGGAGCGGATGTAGAAGCCGACGTAGCCCAAGGGCAGGGCGAAGAGGAACGGGATGCGCCACGCCCAGGATTGCATGGTCGAGTCGCCGAGGGTGGTGATGAGGCCGGCGGAGAGGGCGCTACCGAAAAGCAGGGCGCAGAAGGAACCGACCGCGATGAAGCTCATGGAGTAGTTGCGGTGCTTGTTGTGGGCGTATTCGCCCACGAAGGCCATGGCGCCTGCCACTTCCCCGCCGGCTGAGAAGCCCTGAAGGATGCGGAACAGGATCAGCAAGGCCGGAGCGGCCCAGAAGATGACCGAGTACGACGGGATGAGGCCGATGCAGGCGGTGGCCCCGGAGATGAGGAGCAGGAGGACGGCGAGCAGATTCTTGCGGCCCAGCCGGTCACCCAGGAAACCGCAGATGACGCTGCCGAAGGGGCGGGCCAGGAAGCTCACCAGGAAGCCGACGTTGGTCAGGAGCAAGGAGCCGACGTCCTTGGAACCCATGATGTTCATGGCCAGGTACGTGGTCAACAGGCCGTAGATGCCGTAGTCGTACCATTCCACGAAGGAACCCATGGTGCCGGCAAAGGTTGCTTTGCGCACCATCCTGCCGTCAGCGGTTACGACTTTGATTTGAGCGGTGTTCAGTTCCACTGAGTCCGTCGATTGCTTTGTCATGGTGGGTGCTTTCAGTCTATGAGGGGGCTGGGGTGGGAGAAAGCGCTAGCTGTATTCGCGGGTGATTTCCGCTGTCATCTCGGCCTCGTGCGCGGCCACTGCGATGACTCGTTCCAGGATTTCGGCGGCACGGGCCCGGGGGATGATGACCACTCCGTCGTCATCGGCGGCGACGATATCGCCCGCCGAGCAGACGATTCCGCCGATTGCTACGGGTTCGCCGATGACACCCGGGCCGTTCTTGAACGGACCGGCGGGGGTGACACCCCGGGCAAAGACGGGGAACTTGATTTCGGTGATGGTGGCGCGGTCCCGGATGTAGCCGTCAATGACCGCGCCGGTGGCGCCCGCGGCTTCGAAGCGCTGGGACAGTTGCTCGCCGACGAGGGCGCGGTGTTCGTGGCCGAAGCCGTTGATGACCACCACATCGCCGGGCTGGATGTAGTTCAGCGCTTCGATGACGGCGGCATTGTCTCCGGCGGCGCCCAGGACGGGCAGTGCCGAGCCGACACAACGGGCGCCTTCCCAGACCGGGCTGATTCCGCCGTCGACGATCCCAAGCCGCTCCATGGCGTCACCGATGTTTGCCACGGGGAACGCTTCGAACGCACGGACCAGTTCGCGGGGCGGCCGGGTCCAGGATGCGGTGCGGACGGTCAGTTCGAGTGTTGTTGCCATTTTCTTCGCCTTTGGTTTCTTCCCAAGAGCCGGCGCCTTGGGTGCCGATCTTCTTGAGACGTCAATCACATATGAGAAGAGTTTCGCGTTTTAAATTCATGCCGTCAAGGCTTTCCCGTTACGGGCATGTAAATGATTCGCAACCATGGCTCGGGGCGAACTGGTCCCGCCGGTGGGCTGCTCGGCCGGGATTGTGCGGGAGAATGGGTTTCGGCTGGTCATTCTGACCAGTCGGATCTTCCGCGACTAGGCAGAAAGCGTTAGCGATGCAGGAATTGGATTCAACGGACAAGCGGATCCTTGCCGCGCTCGACGACGACCCTCGGGTGCCGATCATGGTCCTCGCCCAGCGCCTGGGCCTGGCGCGCGGGACGGTCCAGTCGCGCCTGGAGCGAATGTCGGCGTCGGGCGCTTTGCGTCCGAACAGCAGCCGCGTGCTGCCCTCAGCACTGGGCCGCGGCGTTGCGGCGGCGGTAAGTGCGGAGTTGGATCAGAGCCGGCTGAACGAGGCCATCGCTGCCCTGCGCGACATCCCGGAAGTACTCGAATGCCATGCGCCGGCCGGCGACACCGACCTCATCATCCGCGTGGTCGCCACAAGCCCGGATGATCTATACCGGGTATCCGAAGAGATCAGGCTATGCCCGGGAATCGTGCGCACGTCCACTAGCATGTTCCTGCGCGAGGTGATTCCATACCGGACGACGGGGTTGCTGCGAGGCTGAGGTCATATCTGGAAGTAGTGGTTTCTTCTGGGTTTCCGGTCCGGGTCGGTGTGGGGTGGCGGGATGAACCAGGGCACGCCCGCTTGGACTTGGATGTTCCAGTCTTCCTTGTGGATCAGGTGATGGTGGTGGCTGCACAGGAGCGTGCCGTTGGCGGTGCCAGTGGCTCCGCCGCGGGACCAGTACTCGATGTGGTGGGCCTCGCACCACGGTGCCGGCATGGTGCACCCGGGGAAGGCGCAGCCCTTGTCCCGCGCCGTGATGGCTTTGCGGATTTGCGGCGGGAAGATCCTTGAGGCCCTGCCGATGTCCAGGACCTGGCCCTCGCCGCCCAGGACCACGGGGATGATGTCCGCGTCGCAGGCTAGTCTGCGCAACGTAGCTGCCGGGACGGGCCCGGTGAACGTGAAGGACCCGGTGCCGCCGAACCCGGTGCCGGTGCCCTGCCGGGGGCGGCCGAACAGGGCGGGCTGGCCGGAAACCTCAAACCCCGGCCGGCCGGAACCCTCGCGCCCGAATTGGCCCGTGGGCTCATTTCCAAGCGGCGCAGCTTCCCCGAAGGGCTCGGGCTGCCCGTTCTTGGATTGCTGGGCCTGGCTGTATTGGGTGAAGAGTTCGCGGTGGTCGATGGTGGCCATGATCTGCGGGCGGTGGCCGCCGGTGGCGGGCAGGGACCCGGTGGCCAGGGCGAGCTTGCAGGCGCCGACCAAACCGTCCAGGAGCTTCTGCGCCCTCGACCTCCGCTCCAGCGGCTCGTTTCCACCGTCCGGATTGTTTCCGCTGTCCGGATCTGCAGGTCGGTCGTTTCCTTCCACGCCGGCGCCGGTGCCCTCGGGTAGGCGGGTGCGGGGGTTGGTGGCGGTGTTCATGACGGTGAGCAGGTGTTCGTATTGTTCGGTGGTGGCGTAGATCTCCACGTGCTGCAGGCCGTGTTTGGGGCGGCGCAGGAACGCGCCCTGGTGGTAGCGGAGGGATTCTTCGGAGGGTTCCGGGCCGTCCTGGTCGATCGCCTCGACCCAGCGCCGGGCGACCCTGGCCAGGAAATCCGGATCGTTCTCCTGCGCGGTGCGGGTCAGGGCGTGTTCCATCTCCGCCGCCTTCTCCGGGCCGCACAGTGGACGCACCTTCTCCACGGCCATCGTGATGATCCCGGCTGTCCGCGACCCGATGACCCCGGACGCCAGCGCCGCGGCCGTTTCTTCGTGCCGGGGCGGGACCGTCTGTCCGGTGAGGCCGCGGCCCGGCACCAGGTCCCGGGCCAGGGCCAGACGGCGCCTGGCCTCGGCGGCACTGATCCGCAGCAACGAACGCAGATGCTCAGCCGTGTTCCGGAACTCTCCGCCACGAGCGCTCCCGGTTCCCCGCACCGAAGAAGCCGCATCCGCCTCACGGCTGACAGTCCCTGGGCCCTGCAACGCCCCACCCGGCACCGGGCCGGAGGCACCACCCTGCGCGTCCATGCGGCCTGCCATGGTCTCGGAGGTCCAGCCCACGCCAGGGCCCGTATCCGCCTCCGCGGCCCAGCCCGTCGTCCAGCCCGGCTCGGTGGCGGGTTCAGCGCTCCGGGCCCTGTCCAGCCCTGCAGCGGCGAGCAGTTGGAGATAATCCATGGTGCGGGAAAGTTCCTCAACCCCGGACACGAACGCGACGGCCTCTTGGAAACCCAGCCGTCCGACGTCGTCGGCCGCCTTGCCGGCCAGCGACCTCACTGCCGCCACGGCCCCGTCCAGAACGGCCTGCCGACCGCCGAGATCGCGCGGATCTGCGAAGGCCAGCCCGCCCGGAAACCCGCCCGCAACCCCGGCAAAGCGCGGCGCCCGGGCACGATGGGACGCCACGAAAAGCCCGCCGGACCCAAGGTCCTGCCGGGTACCGACGCATCCGATCGCTTCCATGGAAACACTCTGCCAGGGGGCTACGACATTTTAGGCCGGTCCCAGATCCGGCCACCGATACCTACCGACCGTGGCCCGGCAACGAATCCAAAGCCCGGCCGGTTCCGTGATTTAACCCGGACTCAGACCGGCGGTCCCGCGTTCGGCTTCAGGTTCTTCATCACCAACGTCGAGTTGAGGCGCTCGACGGCGGGAAGCGCCGAGAGTTGGTCGTCGTAGAAGCGCTGGTAGGCCGGGAGATCGGCGGCGATCACGCGGAGGAGGTAGTCCGGCGAGCCGAAGAGCCGCTGGGCCTCGACGATGTTCGGAATGGCTGCCACCCGGTCTTCGAACTCCGACATCGTGGCGCGGTCAGCCTGGCGCAGGGTCACAAAGACTATGGCCTCGAATCCCAGGCCAATCGCACCCGGATCGATGTCTGCCCTGTACCCCCGAATGACGCCGGAGGCCTCGAGATCCCGCAGCCTTCGATGGCACGGAGCCACGGTCAACCCCACCTTGGCCGCGAGCGCGGTGGCAGTCATTCGGCCATCCTCTTTGAGGTGGCGCAAAATAGTTCTATCTATTCCATCAATCACGCAAACATCTTACCGAAACCTCGGCAAGCCTGGCTAAAAATGGGAACACTTATGGGCGGATTTTCCATAAAGTTCATGGTGTAACCGCCAGCCAGGAGCCACCATGAATCCCCAGCTTTTTCTCGCCTTCGTCATAGTCGCTGTCACCTTGGCGTGCACCCCGGGCGTCGACTGGGCATATTCGATTGCCGCAGGCCTGCGCCGGCGCAGCTTCTTCCCCGCTGTGGCCGGCCTGTGCAGCGGATACGTGCTGCACACGGCCCTCCTGGTGGCCGGACTCGCAGCCCTTTTAACGGGCGTTCCGGGGCTTCTCGGCTGGTTGACGGTCGCTGGCGCGGGCTACTTGCTCTGGCTGGGCGTGAGCACCATGCGCTCGTGGCGCGGCGCGAGCTTCAGTGCGGATGACGCCGTCGGGCAGTCCCGAAACCAGATGCGCACCTTCCTGCAGGGTATGGGCACGAGCGGCATCAATCCCAAGGGCCTGCTGTTCTTCCTGGCGCTGGTGCCGCAATTCGTGAGCCCGGAGGCTTCGTTGCCGGTGCCGGTGCAGTCCGGCGTACTGGGCCTCACCTTCGTCTTGTTCGCGGGCATCATTTACACCGTGGTGGCCCTGACTTCGCGAAAGCTGCTGCAGTCCAGGCCCTCCGCCGCCCGCGTGGTGACCCTTGCGAGCGGAATCATCATGGTGGGACTCGGCGTCGTTCTGTTGGGCGAACAGTTGCTTCCGCTGCTCCGGTGACGCGGCCTCCGGGTGGGATCGCTCTGAGGAGGCAGCGACGGACGCAATGCTGTCGGCGCCGTGGGGTTTCGATTCGCGGAGTCCTCCGCGCGCTTCGGGACTAACCGCGCGTCGTTAGTCCCGGCGTTAACCGCCCGGCTCGCCGAAGTCCTTGTTCCACATTCGACGCACCTCGATGTCCTTGCGAATCCCATCGACGGCATCCGGCTCAGCGTCCTCCGGCTTGCCGCGCCGGACCCGCTCAGCAACAAAGGGCCGCGGGCTGGGACGCCGCCTGACCTCAAGCTTCGACAGTGCCCTGTCCGTAAGCGCGTCATTGCGCAAGGCGAGGCTGGTCTTCTTCCTCCGGAGTACCTCCACGAGAGCGGCCTGTGCCGCCTCCCGCTCCCCCAACACCCTGAGCGACTGCGCCCGAATCAGCAGGAGCGCCGCCGAGAGGTCGTCCGTGTTGCGCAGCCCCTCCGTCCAGGCGACGACGTCGGCGTGCCGCTCGAGCGCTGCCGCCGCAGTGCAGCGGGCCAAGGCGGTGGGCAACGACGGCGGCAAGCTGGCAAGGGCGTCCAGGGCCTCTGCCGTCTGGCCCGTTTCCCGGAAGCAATGCGAGAGGGCAAGGAACACGGATTCCTCGCTGAACAGGACGGGGACGTCAATCCGCTCCGCTACCTCGACCCGCGTGACCACCCTGCGAAGGTAACTTGCGGAGAACTGGCTGGCGGCGTCGTCGATCCGAATGGACAAGCCCCGCTGCAGCAGTTCCGACGCCCGAAAATATCCACCGTGTTTGTACACAAGCAGCCCGGCAATCACGTAGCAGAGGCCAGCCCAGCCGGGGTGGCTGCGCGCCAAGGTAATCAGGCGGTCCGGTTCCGTGCTGGTAAAGACCGCGTCGTACACCGATTTGGCGGTCTTGCCGGCCAGCCGCTTGAGCCTCGGAACGTCCCCCGCGACGTCGATCCGGCCAGCGGCCTTTCCTTTCAGGAAGCCCCAAATCGCACCGCTCAAGCCCTCAGCCAGTCCACCCACCGATGTGCGGACATGTCCATTCCGGAACGGCGTGATGTCCCTGGTGTCCCAGAAGATCGCTCCACGGACTCCGGGAACCGATGGCTCACTCACGGTTGCCCTGGAATCGCAGGACAAAGCGTCGCAGAATTAGGCATCACAGAACCATGCTAGCTCCGCATGTCCCGGCTTCTCCCCTCTATTCCGGGGTTTTCGGGAGTATGATATCCCCGTCGGCAGGGTTCCGACTCCTTGCCGCGATACGGCCCTCCATTTGAAGGGCCGATGGAAATCGTGATCGGGAGGAGCTATGACTACTGCTTCACACCCCGCGCAGCACCACCACGTGATGGGGCTGACGCTGCACAACACAGCACTGGTTTTGGGCTGGGTTTTCCTGGCTGTTGGCGTCTTGGGATTTATCCCGGGCATCACCAGCAATTACGGCGCCATGGCCTTTGCAGGACATGACTCGGGCGCCATGCTTCTTGGAGTCTTCCAAGTATCCGTCCTGCACAATATTGTCCATTTGCTGTTCGGCGCAGCAGGCCTGTACTTCGCGAGGACTGGAAGGATGGCGCGCGGTTACTTGATCGGTGGCGGCGCAATCTACCTCGTCCTGTGGATCTACGGTCTCATCACCATGTCCAGCATGAGCGCTGACTTCGTGCCCATGAACGCCGCGGACGACTGGCTGCACCTGGTTCTCGGTGTTGTCATGGTTGCCCTTGGCATTTGGCTTGGACGCGATGTAAGAGAGGAGTCGAAGGGCCGCGCCATGTAGCGCCCCCGACTCTGCAACACTCTGCAGTTGCACGACGGCGGCCGTCCCTTTCGGGCGGCCGTCGCCTTTGCGTTCTGGTTGCCTACCCGAGAAGCCTGCGTTCGTAGGCGAATGCCACCAGCTGAAGCCTTGTGCGCAGCCCCAGCTTGCTGAGGACACTGCGCAGATGGGATTTCACTGTGGCCTCGGAGACAAACAGGCTTTGCGCCATCTCGGCGTTCCCTAAGCCTTTGGCCGCCAGCAGGAACACATCCCGCTCGCGTGGAGACAGCTCGTCCATCGCGGCGAGGTCCGGCCCGGCGACCGGCACCGTCCTGGCTGCGTGCTGGAAGAGCTCGTGAACCGAACCAGGCGCGATCACCGAGTATCCCGAATACACGGTTCGGATGGCGGCCAGGAGGAATTCCGGTTCCGCACTCTTGAGCAGGTACCCGCTCGCTCCCGCCTGCACGGCTTCAACCACGGCCTGGTCCCTGTTGAAGGTGGTCAGGGCAATGATCTTTGGCTTGTCCGCTCCCGCCGCATCGGCTTCCTCCGTGATGCGGCGCGTGGCCTCGACTCCATCCAGCACGGGCATCCGAAGGTCCATCAGCATGACGTCCGGCCGCTGCTCGGCCGCGAGCATCACGGCTTGTTCGCCGTCGTCGGCCTCCCAGGCCATGTCCATGTCCGCCTGGCTCTGCACCAGCATGCGGATGCCGGAACGGAACAGTGGTTGGTCGTCCACTAAGGCAACCGTGATGGGTGTTTCAGCCACGTCCGATGCTTCCCCGCTCAGGGCCCGACGACGGCGAGGCGCCCTCGAGAGCCAGCGCCGGCTCCTGCTCCAGCCCCTTGGCGGACGAAACACCCTCCTCTTCCGCCCCACCTTCCGGAAGGAGCGCTGCCGGGCGCGATCCATAGGGGATGAAGACCGTCACGCGGAACTGCTCGCCGTCGGGCCCGGAACTGAGCCAGCCTCCGGCTAGATGCGCACGCTCGCGCATTCCGGGAATGCCGCGCCCCACGCGCTCGGCGGCACCGCCGTCGTCCGTCCCCCCAATCGAAACGGACGCCGGCAATTCCGAAGCAACGTGCATGGTCAGCCCTGGGCCGCTCCAGTCGAAGTGAAGGCGCACGGCCGTGCCGCGTCCTCCGTGCTTGAGGGCGTTCGTCAAGCACTCCTGCACAATCCGGAATACGGCGAGTTGCTGGCCCGCGCCAAGGTCCACCGGGGTTCCGGTTTCGCTCTGCTGGACCTTGAGGCTCCCCTGCCGCATCCGCTCGACAAGAGGCCCGACGTCGGTGAGCCGGGGCTGCGGAGTTACCAGGCCGTCGTCGCGCACTCCTTCAATGACGCGCTGGGCGTCCACCAATGCGTGGCGGGCCGATACCGCGATGTTCTCCAAAGCGTCGAGCACTGCCTTGGGTTGGTCTTGGCTGAGGTAGCGGGTGCCGTCGGCTTGCGCGGCGATCACTGCGAGCGAATGCGCCAAGACGTCGTGGAGATCCCGGGCGATCCGTGTGCGCTCCTGCTCCACGACCAGCTCGACTTCGGTCTCCTTGAGGTTTGCCTGGACGAGGTTCCGGGCTTTGAAAAGACTTCCGCGTTCTTCGTAAAGGCGCAGGGCGAGGCCCGCTGCGGCGCAACCAGCTGCGATGAGGAAAAGGAACGAGAAGACCTGCCAGCCGTTGTTGGCCAGGGCGAATCTGTCGCCCATAAATAACGGGCGGAACCAGCCAACGCCCTGCCCGTAGCGCCACGACAACATCATGAAAACCATTACACCGGCGAAAGCCACGTTGCTCCCGGCGACAACAAATTGCAGACGACCCCTCGCAGTCCACATCGAAAACCCCAAGGCAATGAATGAGCCCAAGTAAATCGCCCAATCATTGGAATCAGGCTCCGGGATGAAGTACACCAACTGACCCATTAGCAAGACGGCCGTGAATCCCAGAGAGAGCGCGGGGCGCCATGCCGAGACAGCAATGGCGAAGGTGGTCAAGATCAGTATCGAAAATCTTGACAGAATAAGCTTCCACAATTCGGCCCAATGGGGAAGCCATGCCGCCATAAATCCCAGTTCCGCCACGCACCACAGTGCGAAGAAAATGACGGCCGCCGCAGGGGCGCCCCAATGCCGTACAACTTTCAGTGTCTGTTCCATGTCAGCCACCCTATCCACGGCCAAGCACGCGGGACCGCCGATTCCGCGCTCCGGCGTTCGATCTCCACCCGGAAGCCAGCGGATTCATCCTTGGAGCCAACGCGAGATGTGAGCGAGCGTCAGTCGAAAGGGCGCCAAAGGTGAGCGAGCGTCAGTCGATGCAAACCCTCGCTCATATATCCGGCCCAAATCCCAAACCCTCGCTCACCAGCGCTGAAGTTGGTCCCCGAGAACGACGGCGGAACAAAAGAACGACGGCGACCCTCCCCAGCACGGGAGGGTCGCCGTCGTCGGCTCGTTGGATTAAGCGCGCGGGCTATTCAGCCGCCGCCGCAACTGCCGCCGTAACCGCAGGAGCGACACGGGGATCCAGCGGGCTGGGCACGATGTAATCGGCGGAGAGTTCTTCCTCGGCCAGCGCGGCGATGGCGCGGGCTGCGGCGATCTTCATGGCCGGAGTGATGCGACGTGCGCCAGCGTCCAAGGCTCCGCGGAAAATTCCGGGGAAGGCAAGGACGTTGTTGATCTGGTTCGGGAAGTCGCTCCGGCCGGTGGCCACGACGGCCGCGTACTTGACGGCGACCTCGGGCAGGACTTCCGGGTCCGGGTTGGACAGGGCGAACACGATCGAATTCTCGTTCATGAGCTTCAAGTGTTCCTCGGCCAGCTTGGACGAGGAAACGCCGATGAACACGTCGGCGCCCTGCAGTGCCTCCGCGGGTCCGCCGGAAAGGGCGCGGGGGTTGGTGCGCTGGGCGAAGCGGGCCTTGACGCTGCCTGAATCCGCCACCAGGTCGGCGCGCTCGGAGTTGATGATCCCCTTGGAATCCAGAAGGACGACGTCCTTGACGCCCGCGGTCAGCAGGATCTCGGAGACGGCGATGCCCGCGGCACCCGCACCGGAGACCACAACTTTCAGTCCCTCAAGCTCACGGCCGGTCACCTTGGCGGCGTTGGTCAAGGCTGCGAGAACCACGACGGCGGTGCCGTGCTGGTCATCGTGCATGACAGGGCAGTCGAGGGCTTCGATGAGGCGCTCTTCGAGTTCGAAGCAGCGGGGCGCGGAGATGTCTTCGAGGTTGACTGCACCGAAGCTCGGACGCAGGCGGACAAGGGTCTCGATGATTTCGTCCACGTTGGTGGTGTTGAGGACCAAGGGGATGGAGTCGAGGTCGCCGAAGGCCTTGAAGAGCGCGGACTTTCCTTCCATGACCGGGAGGGAAGCGCTGGGTCCGATGTCGCCCAGGCCCAGGACCGCGGTGCCATCGCTGACGACCACCACGAGGCGCTCGGCCCACGTGTGGGTGCGTGCAAGCTCGGGGTTGGCGTGGATCGCTCGGCTCACCTCGGCGACGCCGGGAGTGTAGGCGATGGAAAGGTCCCGCTTGTTCAAAAGCGGCACGGTGCTGGACACGGAGAGCTTGCCGCCTTCGTGGGCGCTGAAGATTTCCTCTTCGCTCAGCGCCAGGGCAGTCAGATTCTGTTCAGGGGTGATGGTCTCGACGGACACGTCGTTGTCTCCTCAGGCTAGCCGTGAACCCACGGCACAATTCGGGCAGGTATAGAGGCTTCGGTGCCGGACCAAGGGTGGCTGGTCCGTGCGGTGAAACTCCTGCGGATATGGGCTGCTAGCCGCTTGGGTCCTGTCTTCGTAGACAGGGGCCTGATAGGAAGACTAGAGACATCCAGTCATAAACTCATACTTTTGGTCGTAGTGGTCTAGACCAATTACGTTGATTCCCGGAAAAGCTACGCGTCCGCAATCAACTTGCAGGCGTTCTTGAGGTCCTTCTCGGCGTCGAAAAGTGAGATCCGGCGGCAGTTGACGGACTGGACCAGACCACTGATTACGTGGAGCAGAATCCGGGCCCGCCCGGTGTCGCCGATCGCGGCCGCGACCATCTCGGCCGAGAGCACCCCGATATCGCGCAAGAGTACGGGGATGTCACCGTCGCGGGTGTCCCACGTGCGGGACAGACAGTGTTCGACTGCGGGTTGCATGACCCGCATGTGGAAGATCTCCATCCCGAGACCGGTGAGCTCTTGCTGGCTGCACCTCGAAGATGCCGGCTTGGCGTCGTTGAGTTCCCGGAGCTGCTGCCGGTAGACGGCGAGCATCAGATGGACCGTGGACGGAAAGTAACGGTAGAGCGTCCCGAGCGGAACGTGCGCCCGAGTGGATACATCCGAGAGGCTCACAGTATCGAACTGCCGCTGGGCGAATCCCGCGGCAGTCTTCAGTATCCGGGCGTAGCGCAATAGCTGTCTCGGCGTGGTGGGAGCAGCCGCCATTTGGGGCAACCCCGCGGCCAGATCCAGCGAATACGGTTCCAAGGAGTTCGGTTCGGACATTTCCGGCGTTCTGTTGGTTTGGGCTTCGTTCGGGGAGATTGCGCGGCCCCCCATAGACCGAGCGCGTCCTGACAATGATACGGCAGCAAGTTGTCAGTTCCCTGAGAACGGATTCCCAGGTCTATGCGACGCCCTTGATCTTCACCACGAATACCGCTCCTAGCAAGCCAATGACAGCTGCGGCCACATACAGCGAGACGTACCCACCCCAGAACACAACGAAAACGGAGGCAATCGCCGGCGCAATCACCTGCGGCAAAGAATTCGCCACGTTGATAACCCCGAGGTCCCTGCCCCGGTCCAGCGCAGTGGGGAGCACCTGGGTAATGAGCGCGAAGTCGACCGCGAGGTACGCGCCAAAGCCGATGCCGAGCACCACCGCGCCGGCAATGGCGCCCGTCCACGTGGGTTCGAACGCGAGGATCAGGCTTGCGATCGAAATGACGATGGAGGAAACAATCACCAGAGGTTTGCGTTTGCCCATGCGGTCGCTGATGGCACCGCCCACCACACTGGTGATGATCACCATCACGGCATAGAGGCCAGTCAGGATGAGGACCCCGAACTCAGGCTTGAGGCCCTGGGTCTCCTCGAGATGCACGGCATCCTTGAGGAAGAACAGCAAGTACAACGTGACCATGTGGTTGCCGATATTGACCAGCAGGCGCGTCAACCAGGCCCACGCGAAGTCCGGGTATTTGACGGGCGAGATCCAAAATCCCTTGACGAATGTCCAGAGTTTGAACGGTGGCCTGGCCTCCGGAACGAGAGGCACGTCGCCACTCTTGAAAAGGTAAAGCACGACACCGGCCAGCAGCGCGGCAGCACACACGATGTAGCCGAGGGCAAAGTTCCCCGAAACTACGGAAGCGATCACAGCACCCGCGAGAATGCCCACGGTCTGGCCCATGGCCGCAAGGCCGCCGACCGCGCCGCGTTGGGGCACCGGCACTCGATCCGGAATAGCCGCTGTGATGGCCGCATAGGCTCCATTACAGCCGGCCTGGACCAGGCACCACAGAATAGTCATGACCGCCACGTTGGGAGCTCCCGCCAAGGCCACCAAGGCTACGACGCCCAAAATGGCACCGAAGAGCACCCAAGGGACGCGCCGTCCGAAGCGGGACGTGGTGCGGTCGCTGAACGCACCAAAGAGGGGATTCGCGACCATCGACACCGCAGCACCACATCCTGTAACGAGCGCAAGGATGGCTTCCTTCTGGCCCTCATCGAAGTGGATGGCCTGCTGCCCTAGCAAAACCTGGAGAGGGCCGAAGAAGGCGGCGTTGATGCCCACATTGACGAGCACCACTCCGGTGACCCAGAGAGAGCGGACGCGCTCCACGGGCTCGGCGAGCGCCGTCGTCGGGCCTTCTGTTCGCGCAAGATCCAGGGCAGGATCCGCCGCCGGTCTTTCAGGCAATGAACCGGGCAGATCGGACAGGCTCATGACGGTACTCCCCTAGCCTCTGGACGTGTGAATTCAGCCTAGCGCCGAGGGAGCCTGCCCGGCTGTCACGAAGGCCCGTATGTGGACAACCGGCACATCCAAGACCCGCTAAGGCGAGGCCGCACGCGTTAGGGTAACTCCAACGGACCGAGGAGGATCAACGATGAACAGCCCAGCGAACCCCATCAACACAGCCGATCTCTACGACGAGCGTGCCGAAGAAGTTGAGTCGATATCACTGCAGTTCCAGGACCTCGGCGGCGTCTCGCACTTCAACGGCCCCGTGCGCACCATCAAGTGCTTTGAGGACAATGCACTCGTCAAGACCGTCCTGGCAACCCCCGGCGAAGGTGCCGTGCTGGTGGTGGACGGCTACGGCTCCCTGCGCACCGCCCTCATGGGGGACATGATCGCCGAGAGCGCCGTCGCGAACGGCTGGTCCGGCGTCGTGATCAACGGGGCCATTCGCGATCGCGTGGCTATCGCGAAGCTGCCTTTGGGCGTCAAGGCACTGGGAAGCAACCCCAAGAAGAGCTCCAAAGTGGGCCGTGGCGAAGTGGACATCCCCTTGGTGATTGACGGAGTGCACATCGAACCCGGCAACCTGATCTACTGCGATCCCGACGGGATTCTCATAGAGCGGTGACATTTTTCTCTCCAATCGGGTAAGACAGGGAATACAGGAGCCATTAGGATAGTTACTGAAAGCAACTATCCTGCTTAGTCCCCTTACATCCACCCTTGGAGAAGCAATGTCCAACGCCACGCCTGTGCGGGCCGCCGGAGAGGTCTTGACACACCGTCAGACGCTTACCGTCATGGTGGGCCTCATGCTCGGCATGTTCCTGTCCTCCCTGGACCAGACCATCGTGTCCACGTCCATTTACACGATCGCCAACGACCTCGATGGCCTGTCCCTGCAGGCGTGGGCCACCACGGCCTACCTCATCACCTCCACGGTGAGCACCCCGCTCTACGGCAAGCTCAGCGACATCTTCGGCCGCCGCCCGTTGTACCTGGCCGCGATCCTGATCTTCTTGGCCGGCTCCCTGTACGCCGGTTCCGTGCACTCCATGACCGAGCTCGCCATAGCCCGCGGCATCCAGGGAATGGGCGCCGGCGGTCTGCTGGCCCTCGCACTGACCATCATCGGCGACATCGTTGCCCTCAAGGATCGTGCCAAGTACCAGGGCTACTTCATGTCCGTCTTTGGCGTCTCCTCGGTGCTCGGACCCGTAGTCGGCGGTGCCTTCGCAGGATCGGCCAACATCCTTGGCTTCGACGGCTGGCGCTGGGTCTTCTTCATCAACCTGCCCATAGGCCTTGCCGCGCTGGCTGTCGTGTTCTTCTATCTGCACCTGCCCGCGAAGCACGTCAAGCAGAAAATCGACTACTGGGGCGCTGGAGCCATCACGCTGGCAATCGTCCCGCTGCTGCTCGTGGCCGAACAAGGCCGCAGCTGGGGCTGGACCTCCGTCAACTCGTGGATCTGCTACGGCCTCGGCGTCGTTGGCATCGTGGCGTTCCTGCTGGTTGAGCGGCGTGCCGGCGACTATGCGCTGATCCCCCTGCGGCTCTTCAGGAACATCACCTTCGGACTGTCCTCCCTGTTGAACTTCATCATCGGTATCGGCATGTTCGGGGCCATCGCGATGCTCCCGATGTACCTGCAGCTGGTCAAGGGCCTCACCCCCACCGAGGCGGGCCTCATGATGATCACCTTCACGGTGGGCATCCTCTTCGGTTCCATTACAGCGGGACGGACCATCTCTGCGTCGGGCGTTTTCCGGATCTTCCCGATCCTCGGCACGGGCATCCTCACCGCCGCCGCCATCGTCATGGGACTGTCCCTCGGCGTGGACACCGGGCTCTGGGTTCCCGGCCTGATCGCCGTGTTCTTCGGCATGGGCCTGGGCTTCTGCATGCAGCCGCTCACGTTGGCCATGCAGGTCTCCGTGCCGCCGAAGGACATGGGTGTGGGCACGTCCACCGCGGCATTCTTCCGTTCCATGGGCGGCGCAGTGGGAACCGCGGTGTTCATCTCGATGCTCTTCAGCCTGGCCGCCGACAAGATCGCTTCAGGCATGAAGGACGCCATCGGCAACGCCGACTACCTCAAGGTGCTCAAGGATCCCGCGGTTGCCGCGGATCCCGCCAACGCCAAGCTGTACGACTTCTTCAAGAACGGCGCGACGAACGATTCGCTGAACGACACCAGCTGGCTCCACCATGCCAACCCGGCGCTCACACGGCCCATTCTTGAAGGCTTCGCGCAGTCGATCGACACCGTGATGCTGACCGCCGCCGCGCTCACCGGCCTCGCGTTCCTGATCACCTTCGCTTTGCCGAACAAGAAACTCACGGACCCGAAGGCGGCGGCGAAGGAATCCGTTTCCGCACACTAATATCTCGAACCGCGTCACGGCAGGCAGTCTTTTGGACTGCCTGCCGTTGTCGTTTCCAGCGTTCGCGCGGTGGAGTGCCCGACGGCGGCGCGAAAGTTTGCGCGGCGTGACACTTCCGGTGTGCCTGGCCGCGTTGATTGGAAGTCACGCTGGCGGCGTGCCACACTGTGTAGCGCGAGTGCACCGGCGTCCCCGTCGGAATCAGCTGCCGACGACGACCGCGCCGCACAATCCACCACATTTCCCCAAGGGAGAGCCATGCCCAAATCCAGCTCCGACAGCCATTCCGGCGTCCCACGCAAGGTAATTGGCCTGGCCGTTGCCGGAGCTGTGGGCGGTTTCCTCTTCGGCTTCGATTCCTCCGTGGTCAACGGCGCCGTTGATGCCATGAAGGACGAATTCATGCTGAGCGAAGCCGTCACGGGCTTCGCTGTGGCGGTCGCGTTGCTCGGCTGCGCGGCAGGGGCATATCTCGCGGGCAAGGTAGCGGACCGCTACGGCCGAATCCCCGCCATGAAGCTTGGTGCCGTGCTCTTCCTCGTCAGCTCCATCGGGACGGGCTTGGCTTTCAGCGTCTGGGACCTGGTTTTCTGGCGCTTGGTTGGCGGCCTGGGCATCGGCCTCGCGTCGGTGATCGCGCCGGCCTACATCTCGGAAATCTCCCCGCGCCAGGTCCGTGGGCGGCTCGCGTCGCTGCAGCAGTTGGCGATCACCACCGGCATTTTCGCGGCCCTGCTATCCGACGCCGTCCTGGCGACTTCCGCGGGTAGCGCCCACCACGCGTTGTGGCTCGGAATTGAGGCCTGGCGCTGGATGTTCATCGCCTGCGCCGTGCCCGCCGCGATATACGGCCTGATCGCCTTCCGGCTGCCCGAATCCCCGCACTTCCTGGTCCTCAACGGCAAGGAAGACACCGCACGCAAAATCTTCGACACCCTGATGCCCGGCGACGACACCGAACGCCACATCCGCGAAATCCGCGACTCAATCAAGCAGGACGAGCTCTCCACCAAGAAGGGCTCGCTCCGGGGCAAGGCCTTCGGCCTGCAGCCCGTGGTGTGGATCGGCATCATCCTGTCCGTGCTGCAGCAATTCGTCGGCATCAACGTGATCTTCTACTACTCCACCACCCTGTGGAAAGCAGTCGGCTTCCACGAGCAGGACTCCCTGGCCATCTCGGTGGCAACGTCCGTCACCAACATCCTGGTCACCCTCGTGGCCATCGCCCTCGTGGACCGCATCGGCCGCCGGCGCATCCTGCTGGCTGGCTCGATCGGCATGGCCGTGTCCCTGGGTGCCATGGCGCTGGCCTTCTCTTCTGCCACCGGGACAGGCTCTTCGGTGTCCTTGACCGGCGCCTGGGGTCCTGTGGCCCTCGTTGCTGCCAACGTCTTCGTGGTGAGCTTCGGCGCTTCGTGGGGACCCCTGGTGTGGGTGCTCCTGGGCGAGATCTTCCCCTCACGCATCCGTGCCCGCGCGCTCGGCCTGGCCGCCGCGGCCCAGTGGATCGCCAACTTCGCCATCACCTTGAGCTTCCCCATCATGGCGGCGGGTTCGCTTCCGCTGACTTACGGCATGTACGCAGGGTTCGCCGCGGCGTCGTTCTTCTTCGTCATGTTCAAGGTGCCCGAAACCAACGGCATGTCCCTTGAGCAGGCCGAGACCTTGTTCGTACCGAAGGGCTCCAAACCTGCGGAGCTCGCGCCCGCACCCAAGTAGCCCCCACCCAAGTAGATCGCAGTTGTTGTCGTTTTGAGGCTTCATAACGACAACAACTGCGAGCTAGTTGGGCCCTCCTACACGAGGTGCGGTTCGTGGGACTTCAGGAACCGGCGGCCGCCCACGGCCACGAAGATCGCGAACGCGAGGGCAAGGGCCGCGGCGAAGAACGGAACCTGCGGGCCAAAGTGCTCACCCAGCTGTGCCGCCACAAACGGAGCCAGCGCGCCGCCCATCCAGCGCACAAAGTTGTAACCGGCCGAGGCCACGGGACGCGGCGAATCGGAGACTTCCATGGCCAGTTCGGTGTACAGCGTGTTGTTGATGCCAAGCAGGGCGCCCGCCACAATGACAAGCACGACGACGGCAGTCACCGAGTGCCCCGCAGCCAGTCCCAGCCCGACGAGGTCCAGCAAGAGCGCCCCAAGGGTGCCGACCAGGACGTTGGTGGTGCCGAAGCGACGCTGCAGCACGGGTGCCACGAAGACCGAGAACACAGCCACTGCCACACCCCAGCCGAAGAACACAGCACCGATACCGTAGGCGTCCATTCCCAGGATGAAGGGCGTGAAGGCCAGGATCGTGAAGAAGCCGTAGTTGTAGAACAGGGCACTGGCCGCAGTGGTGCGAAGGCCCTTGTGGCCCAGGGCAAGGAGCGGGTCACGCAAACGGGCCTTCGTTGCCGGCGTCGGGGTCTTGGGCAACAGGGCCAACAAGGCGATGAAGGAAACGGCCATGAGGACCGCCGTGCCGAAGAACGGTGCACGCCACTGCCAGCCGCCGAGGAGCGCGCCGAGCAATGGGCCCAGGGAAATACCCAGGCCAAGGGCGGCCTCGTACAGGATGATGGCCGTTCCGGTTCCGCCGCTCGCGACGCCGACAATCACGGCAAGCGCGGTGGCCACGAAGAGGGCGTTGCCAAGTCCCCAACCAGCGCGGAATCCGACCAGCTCACCCACGCTTCCGGACAGGCCGGAGAGCAAGGCGAACACGACAATCAGCGCAAGGCCGATCATGAGGGTCTTTTTGCCGCCGATCCGCGAAGAGACGAAACCGGTCACGAGCATCGCGACGGCGGTGACCAGGAAGTAGCTCGTGAAGAGCAAAGACACTTGGCTGGGGCTGGCCTGGAGGTTCTTGGCGATGGCCGGCAGGATCGGGTCTACCAGGCCGATGCCCATGAAGGCGAAGACGGCGGCAATCGCCGTGGCCCACACAGCTTTGGGCTGCTTGAGGAACGAGGCCTTCTCGGCCTCGAGGGTTTCTTCCGCTGGCTGCAGTTGCTCTGCGAGCTGGCCTTTCATGGAGTGCTCTCCTATTTTCGGCTTGTTCAGTATTGGACTGAGTGGTTGATCTTGTCGAACACCGGAAGGGCGGCTTGGACAGCGTCGCGTTCGGACTGGCTCAGCGCTCCGAGGATCCCGGCGATGAATTCGTTGCGGCGCCGGTCTGCCTTCTCGACGGCGGCACGCCCCGCCGCGGTCGCGGCGACGCGGACGGCGCGGGAGTCGTCCGGGTCTGCTTCGCGTTTGACCAGGCCCGCGCCCTCAAGCTTGATGATCTGCTCCGTGGCGCTGGGGACCTTGACCCCAAGGTTCCGCGCGATTCCCCCGACGCGGGCACCGCCGTCGAGCGCCATCTTGAGGACGCCAAGCTGGGCCGAGCTGAGTTGCTCCTCGGAATCGAGGCGACGCATCACATAGACGCTCTGCCGCAAGGCTTCCCGGAATGATTGGGCGAGGGCGAGCAGCGCGTCGTCAGCTGGATTGGTGTTCATATTTAGGTATCCTAACAGTTAGGCTGCCTAAATATCAAGGGATGCCGGACTTTGCCTCGAGATTGCCTCCAGGCTGCCGGCGCTACAGCGCCAGCTTCATTCCCTCGTGGCTGGCCACGAAACCAAGCCGCTCATAGAAGCGATGGGCGTCCTTGCGCGACTTGTCGCTGGTGAGCTGGACCAGGGTGCAGCCCCTGTTCCGGGCCTCTTCGATGGCCCATTGCATCATGGCCGCACCCACGCCATGATCCCGCAACTCTGCGGCGACGCGCACGGCCTCGATCTGGCAGCGCAGCGAGCCCTTCCGGGCCAGGCCCGGGATGAAACTCAGCTGGAAAGTTGCCACGCAAGCGCCGTTCAAGTGGCCCACCACCAACAGTTGGGCCGGATCCTCATTGATCTGTTGAAACGCCTGCAGATAGGGGCCGACGTCGTCGGCGTTTTCGCGGGAACTACCCAACTGATCGGCCGCGAGCAATCTCAGAATGGCGGGGAGGTCCTCCCAATGGGCCCGGCGGAGCGTGAAGACGCCTTCGTCCAGAACCATGCTCAACAGCGGCTTCACTCCTGGATTTGTGTGACTCATAGCACCAGCCTGACACAAGCTGGAGGATTCTTTTTGCTAGCCTTCATGAATTCTGGGTGAAACGATCAATCACAATCTTTTCGATTGTTCGAGTTACTTTGGACTAGCAGATTTGTTAGCCACGTCACCATTGCGGCGAATCACCCGAAGGATGCAAAAATGTCTGACCAGACAACCACGGGGCAACGCACTGCCTCCAGCAAAGACAGCGAGCCGCATCTGGCACGCTCACTGAGCAACCGCCACATCCAGCTGCTTGCCATCGGCGGCGCCATCGGCACAGGCCTGTTCATGGGCTCCGGAAAGACCATCTCCGTCGCCGGTCCGTCCGTGATCTTCGTGTACATGATCATCGGCTTCATGCTGTTCTTCGTCATGCGCGCCATGGGACAGCTCCTCCTGTCCAACCTGAACTACAAGTCCTTCAGCGACTTCGCCGGCGACCTCCTCGGTCCCTGGGCAGGCTTCTTCACCGGTTGGACCTACTGGTTCTGCTGGGTGGTAACGGGGGTGGCCGATGTCATCGCCATCGCGGGCTACGCCAATGAGCTCTGGCCGGGGGTGCCGCTCTGGATTCCGGGCCTCGCGACCATCGTCATCCTGCTCCTCTTGAACCTCCCCACCGTGAAGGCCTTCGGCGAGACTGAATTCTGGTTCGCCCTCATCAAGATCATCGCCATTGCCGCTTTGATCATCGTGGGTATCGTGATGATCTCCACCGGCTTCAAGTCCGACGCCGGAGCCGCGAGCTTCACCAACCTCTGGAGCCACGGCGGGTTCTTCCCCAAGGAATTCATGGGCTTCGTTGCCGGCTTCCAGATCGCGGTCTTCGCCTTCGTGGGTATCGAACTGGTGGGCACCGCCGCGGCCGAAACCAAGAACCCGGAGCACAACCTGCCCCGCGCCATCAACGCCATTCCGGTCCGCGTCATGCTGTTCTACGTCGGCGCGCTCATCATCCTGATGTCCGTCATCCCGTGGACCGAGTTCAAGGCCGGCCACAGCCCATTCATCGCCATGTTCTCCCTGGCAGGACTGGGCATCGCGGCCACCGTGGTGAACCTCGTGGTCCTGACTTCCGCCATGTCCTCGGCCAACTCCGGTATCTACTCGACGTCGCGCATGGTGTTTGGCCTGGCGAATGACGGCGATGCCCCCAAGATGTTCGGCCGCCTTTCCAGCCGCAAGGTTCCCCAGAACGCCCTATTCCTGTCCTGCGTGCTGCTCCTTGGCGGCGTCGCACTGCTCTACGCGGGCAAGGACATTGGAGCAGCCTTCGACATGGTCACCACCGTGTCCGCCGTCTGCTTCATGTTCGTCTGGTCGATCATCCTGGCCAGCTACCTCGTTTTCCGGAAGCGCAGGCCTCACCTCCACGAGGCATCCACGTTCAAGATGCCCGGCGGGATCGTGATGGTGTGGGTTGTCTTCGCGTTCTTCGGCTTCCTGGTCTGGGCCCTGACGACGCAGCCGGACACCCTCACGGCACTGCTCGTAACGCCCATCTGGTTCGCGATCCTCGCCGTGGCCTACGCCCTGGTCCGGAAGTCTCCGCTGCACCAGGCCCGTGTGGCCGAGTGGGAGGCCATGGCCGAAACCGAGACGACCGCCGTCGAAGCCTCCGCCCGCTAGGACGCTCGCTCACATATAGCGGCGGTTCTTCCAACGCTCGCTCACATGTAGCGGCAAAACCCGAAACCCTCCTTCACGTCATCATGTGAAGGAGGGTTTCGACTGTCCCGCCAAAGGCGGGTGAGCGTTGGGCGCCGGGACTTATGCTGGCGCGGGCTGCAAACTCCGACGGCGGATCGGTTGTCGCGCCGCGGCGACTGACAAAGCTCCGAAGGCCAACAACGCCGCAAAGGTTCGTACTGCGTGGCCCACCTGCCAACGGTCGCGTATGTCCGCCCAGTCCCCTGGCGGGTTGCTGACGTTCCATCCAGCTTCGGCCAGATTGATAGGAACGTTGACCACGAGTGTGGTGATCAAGGCCGCGAGCAGCAGCCCAAGGGCGCCGGCCACCAACCAGAAACCGCGATCCCTTGTCTTGAGCTCCATCAATACCAGGGCCGCCGTGGCAATCAGCGCTGGAAACAGTAGGACTGAGGCCAGGAGAGGCAGCCCGACGAGGGCCACCTGCTGGAGCTGGGCGTAAACCGTGCTGCTAAATTGCCGCAAGGACAATTCCAAGACAAGTATCCCAGCGAGGAACCCCGCGAACAGGCCGACGAATACAAGCCCAGCGATACGGACCACTGACTGGATGGCTAGACGGCTCATGACAACTTTCCCTCGGGGACGCTATCCGGCGCGGCCTTCTTGCTGCTGGCCTCGCGGAAAAGCAGCTGAATGAGGCTCGGCTTCTGCGAAAAGGTTGCAACTGCTACGTTCTTGCGCACGAACTCGTCCGAAGTGAGTTGCCTCAGCATGGAGTCCGCCAGGTCGGCCCGCGACGTGAAAGTGCCATTTATGTAGTCAACGGCCATCTTGTATTCAGTCACGGAATCGGTTTCGAAAAGACCGGAAGGCCGCATGATTGTCCAATCCAAGCCACTGGCGGCGACAGCAGATTCCATTCGCCGCATGTCCTCGTACAGGGTCTTCCCCAGCAGCTTGGTAACGAGTGGCTGCAGCAATTTCTCGAAAAGGAACCCTCCATGCGGGCCGGCCGTAGTGTCGGTGGCGCTTGAGCTCACGCAGACCAATCGACGGACGCCGTGGTTGCCCATTGCCCGGATGATGTTGCCGGTGCCCACTGAATAGACCGTGATCGGCTGGCGGCTGTATGGAACGCCGAGGGTTGAGAGGACGGCATCACTTCCTTCGACGACGGCGCTCACGTACTCGAAGTTGTACACATCGGCGCCGACCACACTTAGGCCGGGAGCGGAAATCGGGAATTCGTGCGGCCTGCGCGTGACAGCGGTGACGACGTGTCCGGCGTCGAGCGCTTGTGCGGTGAGAATCCTTCCGGTGGGGCCGTTCGCCCCGAATACTGCAATCTTCATGTGATGCGGCCTCCGGTATTCTTGTCCTAGGAAAACCATACAATACAGAAACGATATCATATGAGTTCCATATCAAATCAAGAGGCGGCAACTCCGCGCCGTCGGCGGCGTGCTGTCGCTGAGCTCAAAGCCGAGCTTCGGGGCGTGCGCGTGCAACTAGCCGTACTCAATCACCAGGTCGGCACCCAAGCCGAGCTGAAGGACGTTGACCTTGATTGCCTTGACCTGATCTCGAGCCGCGGGCCGCTCAGCCCGAGCATGTTGGCCAAACACGCGGGCCTGCACCCGGCCACCATGACTGGCATCCTCGACCGGCTTGAACGCGGAGGCTGGATTGTCCGGGACCGCGATCCGTCCGACCGGCGCGCCGTAGTGATCCGGGTTCTTCCCGACAGAAACGCCGAGATGTTCCGCCTCTACTCGGGAATGAACAGCCTCATGGACACCATCTGCGCAGACTACGACGACGCTGAAATCGCAGTCATTACCGACTTCCTGCGGCGCGTCCAGGCCGCCGGAAGAACGGCGTCGGAAGAACTCGGCAATTGATCGACGCTCGCTCACTTTTGGAGCCCAAAGCGCTCACCCTCCTCCACATCATGTGAAGGAGGGTGAGCGAGCGTTTGGGAAATACCCCGGCATATCTGAGCGAGCGTTCGGAAAAAAGCCCGCATATCTGAGCGAGCGTCGCCAGCCCGGCCCTGGCTGTCTAGGCCTCGGCTTTCCGGTCTTCGATCAGCTTCCGCACCTGCGGGAACAACGGGTGCGACGGCGGAAGGTCCGTGATGCGCTCGACCGCTTCGGCGGCGTCCATCTCTGAAAGCATCCGGGCGAGTTCCACGGCTTCGTCGTCGGCCCCGTCGTCGAAACGCAGGGCGGCCGACATCGCGTCGAGCAAGGCGACGGGAGTGACTCCGCGCTCGGCCAGTTCTGCCGCCGGGCCGATGAACCGTTCGTGCCGGCCCAACTTGCGGAGCGGAGCACGGCCTACCCGGTTCACGGTGTCCGGCAAGTACGGGTTGGTGAAGCGGGACAGGATCTTCTGCACGTACGCCTCCTGCTCAGCTTCGACGAAGCCGTGTTTGGCCACGAGAAGCTGTTTGGTTTCCTCCAACACGGCTCGCACCCGGGCGGCCACGGAGGCGTCGGCCATCGCATCGGAGATCTTCTCCAAGCCGGCGCCGTAGCCGAAGTATGCTGCCGAGGCGTGTCCCGTGTTGACCGTGAAGAGCTTCCGTTCGATATACGGCCCGAGCTCGTCCACGAAGGTCGCGCCGGGGATGACCGGCGCCTCCCCCGCGAACGGCGTCCGGTCGATGACCCACTCGTAAAAGGTCTCCACAGTGACGTCCAAGCCTTGGCCCGGCGCCTGGTTGGGGACAATTCTGTCCACCGCGGTATTCGCAAAAACAGCAACGGAGGAAAGATCGCCCGCGGCACCGTCCCACGCCGCTTCCACTTCGGAACGCAGGAGGTCCGTGGCGTTGATCGCGTTCTCGCAGGCCATCACCTGGAGCGGAGCCAACGACGGCGAGCGGCCGGCTAAGCCCCGCGCGATCACGGGTGCCACGAACTTCAGGATGTGCGGCCCCACCGCCGTGGTGACGAGGTCCGCCGTCGCGATTTCCGCGACGACGGCAACCTCTTCGGTGCCCGAATTCAGGGCCCGGAAACCGGACACGGTCTTGACCGCGGCATTTTCGCCGACCTCGTGGACCTCGTAGGAGGACGCGGAGGCGAGTTGGCTGATCAAGGCATCCGCGACATCGGCGAAGACAACCTCATATCCGGCCTCGTGCAGCAGCAAGCCGACGAATCCCCGTCCGATGTTCCCTGCCCCGAAATGGACTGCCTTCACTATGCGTTGACCTTTCCGAACATATCCAACACTTCCTGCACCGACGTGGCTTGCTCAAGCTTGGCCACTTGCGCCTTGTCCGTGAAGATCTTGGCGATGGAGGACAGGATGTGGAGGTGCTCGTTGTTGATGCCGGCGACGCCGACGACGAACTTGACCTGCTTGCCGCCCCAGTCGATGCCCTCGGGGTAGCGGACGATCGATACACCGGAGTGCAGGATGTGGTCCTTGGCAGCGTTCGTGCCGTGCGGGATGGCCAGGAAGCTGCCCATGTAGGTGGACACGGATTCCTCGCGCTCATGCATTGCGTGAATGTAGCCCATGTCCACGGCGCCGCGGTCCAGCAGGAGCTTGCCTGCCTCGTCGATGGCCGAGTCACGGTCCGTGGCGGTGCCGTTGAGGATGACACTTTCGGGGAGAAGGACTTCCTTGCCCCCGACGGCGGCGGCCGGCTGGGCGGCGTGGGCACCGGCGGCCGGTTCGGCGACCGCCGTCGAGCCCTCAGCGCCGGACCCGGCGTTGCTGCTCTTGACCAGTTCCACGATCTCCTCGTACCGGGGACTGTTCATGAAGTTGTCCACGGAGACGTGCACGGCGCTGGAGGTGACCGGCCGGGCGCGTTCTGTCAGGTCCTGGTGCGTGACCACGACGTCGTAAGTGTCGCTGAGGTTGGCAATGGACGCATTGGTCACATTCACATCGGGGAAGCCCGCCGCCTTGATCTTGTTGCGCAAGACCGTGGCGCCCATGGCACTGGAACCCATCCCTGCGTCGCATGCGAACACGATGTTCTGGATGGGCTTAGTCAGGACGGCAGTGCCGCCTGAGCCCACGAGGGCCGAAGCCACGGAGCTCTTCTTGCCCTTCATTTCCTCCATCTTGGAGGTGGCTTCGCCAAGGTCGACCTCATCGCTGTGGTGCGTGGTCCGGAGAATCAACGAGGAGACGAGGAACGAAACCGTTGCTGCCAGGATGACCGACAGGATGACGCCCACATAGCTATCCCGGGAGGTCTGCGCAATGACGGCGAAGATGGATCCCGGGGCTGCGGGAGCCACGAGGCCGGAGTTGGTGATTGCAAGAGTCGCAATGCCTGTCATGCCACCAGCGATGGTTCCGAGGATCAGCAGCGGACGCATGAGAACGTACGGGAAGTAGATCTCGTGGATCCCCCCGAGGAACTGGATGATGAAAGCGCCCGGCGCCGAGGCCTTCGCCGCCCCGCGTCCGAAGAACATGTAAGCGAGGAGAAGCCCGGCACCCGGACCGGGGTTGGCTTCCAGCAGGAACAGGATCGACTTGCCTTGGTCCAGCGACTGCTGGATCCCCAAGGGCGTCAGTACGCCGTGGTTGATGGCGTTGTTGAGGAAGAGGACCTTGGCGGGCTCGATGAAGATGCTGGTGAGCGGAAGGAGCCCGTTGTGCACCAGGAACTGGACGAAGTTGCCCGCTGCCTCGCTGAAGCGCGTAACTACCGGAGAAATACCGAAGAAGCCAAGCATGGCCAAAATGGCGCCCCAAATGCCAGCGGAGAAGTTATTCACCAGCATTTCGAAGCCTGCGCGGATCTTGCCCTCCCAGATGGAGTCGATCTTCTTCATGGTCCAGCCACCGAGCGGGCCCATGATCATCGCGCCAATGAACATCGGGATGCCGGCGCCGACAATCACGCCCATGGTACCGATCGCCCCGACGACGCCACCCCGCGCACCATAAACGTTCCGGCCGCCGGTGTAGGCGATCAGGAGCGGCAGCAGGTAGGTGATCATGGGGCCAACGAGGCCCACGTTAGGCGTACCGGCAGCGTCGTTGCCGAAGCCGCCGAGCACGGGGACGGGCAACCATCCAGTCTTGATGAACAGGGCGGTAATGAGGCCCCATGCAATAAAGGCCCCGATGTTGGGCATGATCATGCCGGACAGGAACGTTCCGAACTTTTGGACACCAACGCGCACGCTGGTGCGCTGTTTCGCAACTGACGCTGTTGCCATTGTGTGAATTCCTAACGTGAGTCCCGCATCAATGCGGAATCAGTCGATATCTATCGAAAGAGGACAGCTCTAGGAGCTGCTGGAGATTCGGTGAAGCCATTCAAGAAAGAGCTTCAGTTCCGAACTGGATAGCTGGTCTGAATGCGAGGCTTGGAGTGCCGCATTCAGCGCGATTGCCGCAACAACAACGGACGACTTGCCGGAGTCGTCTGCTGCGGCGCCACGGGCTGTTTCCGTGGACACGGCGAAAATCATGGAATCCCGGGTCATGGTGGAAAGTTCGAGGTTCCGGTCTTCCAAAGGCTCTGCAATGAGCATGAGCGTGACGCCAACGTTGGCCGCCAGGATGCTTCTGGCCGCCTCACGCGGGGGTACGTTGATCTGCCCGGCAATGGCCGCCTTGCTCAGCATCTCCTCCAGAAGCGACTCGGCATCAGCCACGATGGCCGGCCTGCTTTCCGGACGGATGTTGCCGAACATCACCAGGTAAAGGTGCGGTTGGGTAAGTCCGAACTGGACGTGGTTGTCCCACATCCGGCGGACGTCCTCCAGGGGAACCCCAGAGGGAGCGAAGTCCCGCTCTCCCGCCACATACTCCTCGAAGCCGGCTGCAACGACGGCGTCGAACAGCCCCTCCTTGTCGCCGAAGTGGTGGTAAAGCGTGGGCGCCGTGACGCCGGCAAGTTTGGTGATTTGGCGCGTAGAGACCGGCGACCCATCCGAATTCGCCAGCAACTCGGCAGCTGCACGGAGCAGCCGAGTTTTGGGCGGAAGCTGGTCATCGAAACTCATAGCCGCTACCCTAGCACCTATAGCAACGCTATATGAAGTGAGTCACAGGAGATTTTTTCGGATCCCGAGGCGCCGCAGCCGCCGGGTCCGATCCGAGAGCAGGAACAGAGGATTTCAGTGCAGAATTTCCAAGGAGTAGGCGTCAGCCCGGGCCGCGTCATTGGCACTATCCGTCAGATGCCCAAACCAGTCAGCGAACCGCCGTCGGGAGAGCAGCTAGCCGCATCGACCACCGCGGAAGACGCCGTCGCCGGCCTAAAAGCGGCGGCCCAGTCGGTCCACGACGAACTCAAAGCGCGCGCGGACAAGGCCAGTGGCGACGGCAAGGCGGTGCTGGAAGCCACCGCCCTCATGGCCAAGGACACCATGCTCCTGAAGTCGGCCACCAAGCTCATCAACAACAACGGCAGCTCCGCCGAACGCGCCATCTGGGAAGCCGGCGCCTCCGTGTCCGAAATGCTCCACAACCTGGGCGGATACATGGCCGAGCGCGCCACCGACGTCCTGGACGTCCGCGCGCGGATCGTCGCCGAACTTCGCGGAGTCCCTGCCCCGGGGATCCCGGCGTCGGACACTCCGTTTATCCTGGTGGCCGAAGACCTCGCTCCGGCCGACACCGCAACGCTGGACCCCGCCGTCGTGACAGCACTGGTCACCTCGGGCGGCGGACCGCAGTCCCACACGGCGATCATCGCGCGCTCGCTCGGCCTGCCCGCCGTCGTCGCGGCCCGCGGAGTGGACGAAATTCCTGACGGCGCAGAAGTCTTTGTGGACGGCGCAGCCGGCTCACTCTCCCTCGAACCCAGCGAAGAACAGCGCGCGGCCGCCCTCGCATGGGTCGAAAATGCCGCCACCCTGGCGGTTTTTGACGGCAACGGCACGACGGCGGACGGCCACTTGGTGCCCCTCCTCGCCAACGTCGGCGGCGCCAAGGACGCTGCCGCGGCCGCCGCGCTTGGCGCGCAGGGCGTGGGCCTTTTCCGCACCGAATTCTGCTTCCTGGAACGCGACACCGAACCGACCGTGCTTGAACAGGCCGCCGCGTACAGGGGCGTGTTCGACGCCTTCCCGGGCAAGAAAGTAGTGCTCCGGACCCTCGATGCAGGCGCCGATAAGCCCCTTCCCTTCCTCACCGACGCCACCGAACCCAACCCGGCCCTCGGCGTGCGCGGCTACCGCACCGACTTCACGACACCCGGTGTTTTGGACCGCCAGCTCGAGGCCATCGCCATAGCGGCCGACGAAACAGAAGCTGAGGTGTGGGTCATGGCACCCATGATCTCGACTGCGGCCGAGGCTGCCCATTTCGCATCGATGTGCGATGCCGCGGGCATCAAGACACCCGGCGTGATGGTGGAAGTTCCCTCGGCGGCATTGACCTCGGCGTCGGTCCTGCGCCACGTGGGCTTCGCGTCCCTCGGCACCAACGACCTCACCCAGTACGCCATGGCCGCCGACCGGCAACTCGGGCCCCTCGCCGAACTCAACACCCCGTGGCAGCCCGCCGTCCTGCGCCTCGTCCAGCTGACAGTGGCGGGCTCGGCCGAAGAAGGCAACGGCAAACCCGTTGGCGTCTGCGGTGAAGCTGCCGCGGACCCGGCCCTCGCCGTCGTACTCGTTGGCTTGGGCGTGTCCACACTGTCCATGACCGCCCGCTCGCTGGCCGCCGTCGGAACCGTGCTCAAAACGGTGACGTTGGAACAGGCGCAGGAGCTCGCCCGACTGGCGCTCAGCGCACCCGATGCGCTTGATGCGAAGGCCTGGGTCCGCGCCAAACTGCCGATCCTCGAGGAACTCGGGCTCTGAGCCCAGCCGTACTGCCCCCTACCTGAACACAAGGAGAAACCATGCCCGAACGCACCGCCACCATCGCCAGCCGCTCCGGACTGCACGCCCGTCCGGCGGCGATTTTTGCCGAAGCCGCGGGGGAATCCCCGGTTGAAGTGACCATCGCGATGGCCGGTTCGCCTGCCGACGACGCGCTCGACGCCGCCAGCATCCTTTCGCTCATGACGCTTGGGGCGGCAAAGGGCGACGTCGTGGTGCTTCGGGCCGAGGGCGACGGCGCCGACGCTGCCCTCGATTCCCTGGTGACGCTGCTGGAAACAGACCTCGACGCGGAGTAGGCACCTCCCACCCGACGCTCGCTCACATATGGTGGCTTCCCGCCCGACGCTCGCTCACATATGGTGGCTTCCCGTCGAACGCTCGCTCACCGTTGACTAGCCGAAAGGAGCCGGAAATGCGCAAGCCGGACGCCGCCGTCGCGTTCTACGCGCTCAGCATCCTGCTGCTTCCGGTCTCGTTGCTCGGCTATGTGATTTGGGTCGGGAAGCTTCTGGCCGTGAAGCCTTCCGGGGTTTCGACGAGCGCGCAGGCTCCGCTCTCTGCTAGGTGGGCGATGCACAATTTCGGCGTGCGCGAAGACCAGGCAGCGAACCGGCTGTTGCCCCTGCTGCCCGGCGTTCCTTGGCTGGGCATGCGGTTGGCGTTCTGGCCGACGCTCTTCGCGCACCGCGTCACCGGTTTCGTCCCGAAGACCTTCCGGTACCCCTTTGAGGGCGAGATACCTCCACAAGCCGAGGCGTCGGCCAGGGTCGCGTTCTTCGACGGCGCCGTGGACCGCGCACTTCCCGGGACCGACCAGTTGGTCATCCTCGGCGCCGGCTTCGACACACGCCCCTACCGCCTCCCGCGGGACACGTCCGTCAGCTCCTTCGAGGTAGATGCCCCAAAGACGCAGGCGGTCAAGCGCGAAATACTGGAAAAGGCAGGAATCGACTTACGCAAGGTCGCGTTCGTGCCCGCGGACTTTGAGAAGGATGATTGGCTCGCCAAACTCGTGGACGCGGGGTTCGACCTTGGGCGTCCGGCACTTTTCCTCTGGGAAGGCGTCACGATGTACCTCGACCGGGAAGCGATCGAGGACACGCTGCGCAAGATCGCGAGTTGCGCCAACGGCAGTTTGCTCGCATTCGACTACATCACAACCGAGACCCTTGAGTCGAGCATGCCCTACTGGCGGTTCGGGAGGGCAGCGGCTAAGGCAGCGGGCGAACCGTTGATGTTCGGCGTGGACAGGACACCGCCGTCGCGGGAGCGTCTTGCCGAACTTCTGCGATCCGCGGGGCTGACGCTCCTCGAACAGCGTGGGCTTGGTCGCGAGACAAAGAAGAAACGCGCGTGGGGTGGCTTCGCGATAGCAGTGGTGGGGCGCATTGGGCCCTAGACGACCGCATTGATCTGAGCGCGCGTTACGTCGATATGGCTCATATCCGAGCGAGCGTCCGGGATTTTGGGCGCATAGGGGGGCGCGCGTCTCAAGGGGGGCGCGTCTCAGGGGGCGCGGCCGGGGCGACCGTGGGGCCGCCGCTCAGGCGAAGGCGGAGATACCCGTGATCGAGCGTCCGATAATCAACGCCTGCACGGTCTCTGTGCCTTCATAGGTATGGATGCCCTCTATGTCGGCGAAGTGCCGGGCCACGCGGTTGGCCAACAAGATCCCATTGCCCCCGAGCAGGTCGCGCGCGTTCGAGGCGATGCTGCGGGCAGTCCGGGTGCATGTGAACTTCGCGAGCGCCGCCTGAGCGGGAGTCAGCACGCCCTCTTCGTCCAGCTTGGTCATCTGCATGACCATGAGCTGCATGGTGGCGAGCTCCGAATGCATCCGGGTAAGTCGCTCCTGCACAATCTGCGAAGCGGCCAGCGGGCGGCCGAACTGCCGGCGTTGGGCAGCGTACTGCACCGCGGTTTCGTAGCAGGCGGTGGCATGCCCGACGGCGGACCAGGCCACTCCCAGCCGGGTCGCCAAGAGCACCCGGGCCGTGTCCTTGAAACTCCGGGCACCCGGGAGCACGTTTTCCGCCGGGATGAAGACATTCTCAAGGCGGATATGTGCCTGCCAAATGGCCCGGAGTGAGAGCTTGCCTTCGATGGTCGTGGCAGAGTATCCGGGGGAATCCTGCGGGACGAGGTATCCGTGGACTTGCCCGTCGTCGCCGCGGGCCCAGACGACGGTCAGCCCGCCGATCGAGCCGTTGCCGATCCACTTCTTTTCACCGTTGAGCACATACCCGCCCTCGACGGCCGTCGCAGTTGTCTCGAGTCCCACCGAGTCGGAGCCGTGCGCGGGCTCGGTCAACGCGAAGGCACCGAATTCCTCGGCCCGGGAAAGCGCGGGAAGCCAGCGGGCCTGCTGTTCCGGGGAACCGCATTCGGCCACGGATCGAAGGGCCAAACCACCCTGGACCGCGACCACCGTGCCGATGGACCCGTCGCCGCGGCTCAGTTCCATGGTGACCAGCCCGGCGGCGGTTTTGCTCATGGCAGGGAACCCGTCGATGTTGATTCCGTCGCGCAGGAGGTCAAGTTCACCGAGACGCTTCACCAAGTGCAGCGGATACTCCGCGCGCTCCCAGTACCCCGCGATGACCGGGAGCACCTCGTCCTGGACAAAGGTCCGCGCACGGTCCCAGTAGGCGCGGTCTTCGCCGCTGATGTCCTTGAAAACGGAGGCCGGGTCCGGGTCCAGCGATTCGTTGAGGACATACTCGGGCTCCATGGTGCCGGCCGGGAAAACAGTCCCAGCCGGAAACAAGGCATCCAGTTCTTCGGAGGTGCTATTGGACGTCGTCGTCATGGGGGAATCCTCGCTCTGGGGTTTCGATCTGCGACTCCCAGCATGCGCTGACACTCAGTTTCATGTCAAGGAACTCAGTACCAGCGGGGGGTTCTGCTGGATGAACTAAGCCAGGGCGTCCCGGACTGCTTGAAGGATCCGTTCCGTACCCGCTGCAGGATCGAGGACGGCAACCACGACGGCGGGCCGGCCGCCTGGCGCGGACGCGGCACCGGCTGCGTCGCTACCCGCCTCGCCGGTTGAAACACGGGCGAACGTGTCCGCCAATGCGCCCAATTCATTCCCGAGCCTGGCGGCCAGTTCTTCGGCTTCAGCTTCCCGCGCATCGCGCCAAGCACGCGCCTCATCCCCGGCACCCGTGCCGCGTTCGCCCGCAGAAACCGCCCGCAGCCATTGGCGCAGGACGCTGTTGTGCAGGGCGACTACCGATGCGGCAAAGGCCACCGCCGTGACCTCCCGGCTTTCGCCTTCGGGCAGCACAGATAGGAGATGATTCCGGAAAGCCCGTTGATAGCGATGTGTCATCACAAGTTCACGATCACGAAGGGCCGGCACTTGATGCAGAAGTTCGTAGCGGGCCAGGGAAGTCCTCCGGTTGCCCACATGGTGGCTAAAGACCATGAGCGCCGCGTCCACGACGGCACGTAACGGATCCGCCGTCGTTCCCGAAAGCGACTCCTGGACCCGCCCGAGAATCCGGTCGTGATCAGCGAAAACAATGTCCTCTTTGGAACCGAACTTGCGGAAAAACGTGCTCCGGCTGATCCCTGCGGCATCGGCGAGGTCGTCCACGGAGGTCGCGTCGTAGCCTTGCCGCACCAGTAGATCGATTGCCGCGGCCACGGCGGGAGCTGGATCCGGATTGGCGGGGTAGTTGACCATAGGCGTGAATCTAACACGAGGGCGTAACCGCACAGCCTTGGGCGCCGCTAGGCTTCTGCCATGGCATTGATAGCTCCCCGCGTTACGCCTGGCTTGCCCGCGGACGACGCCCGGAACCTGGCACGCTCACTCAAGGACAGCAACGACATCACGGTTTTCGTGGACGGCACGGTCCATCGGCTGCCGGATGAGGCGAGGGACGCCGTCGTCGACCTCCTCGGCAGGCTGGGCCGGGGCGAAGCGGTGACCGTCAGCAGCGTCGAGGAAATGCTCACGACGTCGCGGGCGGCCGAACTCGCGGGAATCTCGCACACCTACCTGCGGAACATGACCGACCGTGGCGAAATCCCGGTGGAATACCGCGGCACGCATCGCCGCATCAGGCTCGCGGACATCATGGCGTGGCTGGAAACCCAGAAGAAGACGGCCGCGGCAGAAGAGCAAAGCAACACGTAGAAAGCTACGCGAGGGCGGCCTTGAGCGCCGCGTGGACCCAATCCCGGTAGCGGTCCAATCCCCAAGCGAAATCCAGCACGAGTGATCGGTAGGTGTCCGGGTGACCCACCGACCAAATCACGGCAGCGGCTTGCTCGTCGCTCATGCCGGAGGTCAATGCCCCGCGCCGCCTGAGCGCAGCCGCCGCTTCCGCATAGTTCCTCAGCCGGAGTTCGGCCCGGTCGCGCTCCACTTTTGCCGCTTCGGCGTCGACGGCGGAGGCCTGCCTCATGACGCTGAACAATTGGCTGCTTCGCGGGTGCACCTCTGCGAACCAGTCGGCCAACAACGCCAGGACCGCCCCGGCGTCGGGGGCTGCGGCAGTCCGCTCGCGCATGGTCTCCGGGACGGAGCGTGGGGCATCCGGACCCGCGGCCGTCGCGTCAACCACGGCCGAGAGTAACGCGGCCTTGTTGCCCACGGAGTTGTAGATGGTCTGGATAGCCACACCGGCTTGCTCGGCAACAGCCCCGATGGTGGTAGCCACGTATCCCCTGCTCAGAAACAGCTCGCGGGCGGCCTCCACCACGGCAGCCTTGGTTGCGGCGGCTTGAGCTAACCGCCTGTCATTGTGCCGGATTTCCACGGGAAAAGAATAGCATTCCAGTGACTGGAATGCTATTCTAATGATCTCGAACACCTCAGGAGGCTTCGCGATGGATAGCAATGAGGCAGTGAACACCGTAGTTGTGGGCGCCGGACAGGCAGGGCTCGCCACTGGATTCCACCTGAAGAAACACGGGCAAGACATCCTCATCCTGGACTCGCAGGAGCGTATTGGCGACGCGTGGCGGAACCGCTGGGATTCCTTGCGGCTCTTCACCCCGGCGCAGCACGATTCCCTTCCCGGCCTGCCATTTCCCGCCGCCCGAGGCAGCTTGCCCGGCAAAGACGCCATGGCCGAATACCTTGAGGACTACGCAAGGAACTGGGAGCTCCCGGTACGCCATGGTGCCCATGTCGTTGGCATCGAGCGGGAAGACGGCCGGTTCCGGATACAGTCGAGCTCCGGGTCGATCCTGGCCAGGAACGTTGTTGTTGCCACGGGCCCGAACACGCAACCAAGGATCCCGGCTTTCGCCAAGGATCTGGATCCCGGCATCCACCAACTGCACGGAGCTGAATACGCCAACCCGGACTCAGTTCCGCCCGGAGATGTCCTGGTGGTCGGCTCCGGCACCTCCGGCGTCGAAATCGCCTTGGAGCTCGCACCCACGCACCGCACCTACATTGCCGGAACCCCTCCGTTCCACATCCCGGGCCCGGTGACGCGATACGCCGGCGGGCTTTGGTGGCTCTTCATCCACAAGGTGCTGAACAGGTCCACCCCTATCGGCCGCAAAGTCGCGGTCGGGTTCACCAAGCACGGCGCGCCGCTGATCCGGACCTCCACGCGAGAACTCGACGCCGCAGGAGTCACCCGCCTGCCACGCCTGGCGGGCGCCCGCGAGGGCCAACCCCAAGCTGATGACGGCAGGACGTTCGGGGTCTCCACCGTAATCTGGGCTACCGGTTACCAACCGGACTTTGGCTGGATCCAAGGACTTCCCGCGGATGAGGACGGCTGGCCGCTCACCTGCCGGGGCGCCGTCGAACAACTGCCAGGACTGTTCTTTGTGGGCATGCCCTTCCAATACGGGTTGACCTCTGGCCTCGTAGGCGGGGTCGGCCGCGACGCCGCCCACGTCGCCGGACTCATCGCGGCGCAGGCCCGGCAAAAACAGGCCGCTCCGCCCGTTATTCAAATGTGACATTGCTTGCCGGCTGTTGTACGGTCGAGGGGCGACCCAATCCCCAACTGGGCCGCTTCCAGGTTGACGCCGAGCTCTGCCGCAACCCGGAATCCGCCAGACCCGCGGCAGAGACGGGGGACCCAGAGTCTCCGGGCCTACTACTTCTCCACAGGCCCTCGGGGTGAAGCCGCCACGCGCGGCCGGACGGCCTCGTCCGAACCCGACAGCTAACCTCGAAGGCGTTGAGAGGCAATCACCATGTCCCCAACCATGGATCAGCCTCGCCGTGCCCAAGTGGCACGCGAGCGCACCAAAGCAACCGGACGCCGTCGGGCCAATGACAGTGGACCGTTCATCGCTGCACCGGCTTCCGAACCTTTGAGTTCGACGGCGGCGCCCACCCCCGCGGCAACCACCACGACGGCGGCGCCCACCACGCGCGCGGCCGCCCGGGCGGCCGAACGAAGGCGGGCTTCCCAAGCCAGTGAAACCGCGGCCATACCGACCGTGGCCGTTCCGACACTGGCTCCCGCGACAGCAGAGCCCGCCACCGCGGCCATTCCAACAGTGCCTGCCCCAACCGTGGCTCCTGCGGCAGCTGAACCCGCCGAAGCCGAGAATGCAGGCACAACGGCACCCTCGGCGGCGCCCCGTGCCGGCGCCGGTCCGGCGACCTTTACTGGTTCGTCATTCAGCCGCGAACCACACGCCGTCCTCAAGAAGGCCGCCGCCGTCAGGACGATGAGCAACCGAATGGCGGTAGTGACCGGCGCCCTAGGCATCTTGTTGGCCGCGGCTTCCGTTAGCCAGGCTCTTGAGTTGCCCTTCTTTGGCCAGGAAACACAGACCCAGGACACTACAAGCGCGGACAGCCAAAGCTCAACACAATCTGGCGCTCCTTCCACGACGGCAAGCACTTCCCCCAGCGGTGCAGCATCACCTTCGGCAGCTACCCCTAGCGCCAAGGCCGGCCAGACCGCCGCGGACCCGGCGCAACATTCGCCGCAAGGATCCGCCGCCGTCGGACCCTCGGGTGCCTTCGCACCATCGATCTCCGTCCAGGTTCCTGGCGCAATCCCGTCGGCCCTGCCCCCAAGCCTCGGCCCGGTGCCTGTTCCTTCCGTTCCGGTTCCGGCCCAGCCTGCGCCGGCTCCCAGCCCGGGTCCGACCGGACCCGCTAACCCAACCCCGACACCGGATCCGACGGATCCAGCGTCTCCGACGCCCGGGCCTACAGGTTCTTGGAAGCCACGGACCCCGGCCAGCCCCACACCTACGCCACCGCCTACCCAACCGGGCGTTGATCTTGGGTCGATTCTGGACGCAGCAACCAAGGCACTGCAGTGAGGATGGGAGGGCATCGAACATTTGCCGTCGAGTGGCACGGACGATGCTGCCGGAACACCCGGACGCAGATGATTCAGCACCGCCCGGACCGCTGGCGCTGCAGCCTTCAGTTGAGGCAGTTCAACAAGTAAGCCAGCGCGGCTTCCGGTACCAGGGGGGTCAAATCCGTGGACGCCCTGCCCAGCGCCGCGCTTTGAGCGTTGCGTGGAGTTCGAGCCGGATGGCGCCATTCAGCGGATCTGCTCCGATGAGCTGGCGGACCCTGGCCAGCCGGTTGTAGATGCTGCTGCGGTGCAGGTGGAGCTTCGCGGCCACGTCCTGCACGGAGCCGTCACTGTCGTAGAGCAGTTCGAGCACGGGGAGCAGCTCGCCGTTGCGGTCGGCGTCCTCGATCTCCTGGAAATGTGCCGAGCCCGAATCGTCCCAACCGCCGGGCGCTTGTAGCCGTTCGAACAACTGGTAGATCCCGGCCGAGCGGCTGTCCACGAGCTCGCCGAGTGGAGGATCGACGGCGGCAGCCTTGGCGGCGAGCCTCGATTGCCGGTACGCCCGACCCAGTTGGCGGATGACTGAAAACGGCTCGCTGATGCCCAGAATGACGCGGTCCACCTTCCGGCCGGCGCGCTTGGCGAGTTCCAGCTGATAGTGGACGAGGACCTGGGCATGTTCTGCCCGTCCGCCGGTTTCGCGGAACAACAGGACCGAGTGCGTCTCGGTGCCGGCGCTGAAAAGCACGGAATCGACCCCGATAGTAGCCTGCAGTGCGGCGGAACGGTGTGTCAGGGTCGCCGCGATCGGATCGGAAACGCCGCCACTGTCGTCAGCATCGAGCACGGTCACCAGCTGCCAAGGTCCCCGGCCTTGGATCTCTTTCCATCCCGCCACGGCCGCCACTGCATTGGATTCGCCCTGGCATGCAGCGAGGAATTCCTGCTCACGGCGGCGCCGGAACTCCGATTCGGCCGTATTGGAATCGAGCAGCAACCCCGCGAGGAGGTCCAACTCGTCCCGGACGCCCGGCAGCTCGGCGAGTATCGCCGTCGCGGTCTGCTCGTCAAGGTCCTGCTGGACCCAGAGGTACCCGACGCGGAATCCGCGCACCAGCAGCGGGACGCAGACGCGTCCCACCATCCCGAGTTCCTCATTGGCGGGCACGACGACGGGACGCACCGCGGTAGCGATGCCGTGCGAGAGCTGCCACGCGCTGACGTCCACCGGGACACGCTTGCTCAGGAGGAAATTCACGCGCACACGGTCGGCGTGGGACTGGTTGGAACTGTAGGCGAGCAGCACGCCGTCGAGGTCTTCCAGGGAGAGGCCGCGGCCCAATTTGAGTGCGACGTCCTCGACGATCTTCTCCACGTCCTGCTGCATGGAGAAAACACTACTTTGCCCGACGAACATCAGGCGACACCTGACGCTCTCAGTATCGACAAATGTCGAGTCGCGGGCCGCAAAAACCCCGGAATTCCGGGGAAGTCAGCGACGGCTGCGATCACCTTTCCTGTCGCCTGGCTCACAGCGGATTTATTCTGGAATCACAGTCCCCCGCAGAGAAAAAGGCCGTTGGAGCCTTTCGAACATGGAGCCCAAAATGATCATCGGTGTCCCCAAAGAGATCAAGAATAACGAATTCCGCGTTGCCATCACGGCCGCAGGCGTTCACGAGTTCCGCACCCACGGCCACACCGTTCTGGTGGAACGGGGCGCAGGCCTGGGCTCCGGTATCACGGACGAGGAATACGCGGTTGCGGGCGCTGAGATCGTGGCCGAAGCCGACGACGTCTGGGCACGCGCTGACATGGTCATGAAGGTCAAGGAACCGATCAAGGCCGAGTACCACCGCTTCCGCAAGGGCCTGATCCTCTTCACCTACCTCCATTTGGCCGCCGAGCCCGAGCTGACCCAGGAACTCATCAACTCCGGCGTCACGGCGATCGCTTACGAAACCGTCCAGGACGGCCGCGCGCTGCCCCTCTTGGCACCGATGTCCGAGGTCGCCGGCCGCCTGTCGGTTGTCGTCGGCGCTTCCTCCCTCATGGCTCCGGCCGGCGGCAAGGGTGTGCTGCTGGGCGGCGTCCCGGGTGTCCGCCCGGCCAAGGTTGTTGTCCTCGGCGCCGGTGTTGCCGGTACCAACGCTGCCGCCATGGCCCTGGGCCTGGGTGCCGACGTCACCATCATGGACATCAACATCAACCGCCTCCGCGAGCTGGATGCCATCTACCAGGGCCGCCTGAAGACGGTCGCTTCCAACGCCTACGAGATCGAGAAGTCAGTGGTCGACGCCGACCTCGTCATCGGTTCCGTGCTGATCCCGGGCGCCAAGGCCCCCAAGCTGGTCACCAATGAACTGGTTTCCCGCATGAAGCCCGGCTCCGTGCTGGTGGACATCGCAGTGGACCAGGGCGGCTGCTTCGAGGACACCCACCCCACCACGCACCAGGAACCCACGTACAAGGTCCACAACACGATCTTCTACTGCGTCGCCAACATGCCGGGCGCCGTTCCGAACACCTCCACCTACGCACTGACCAACGTCACCCTGCGCTACGCAGTGGCGCTGGCCAACCTGGGCGTCAAGGCCGCATTCGACCGCGACCCCGCCCTCGCCGCGGGCCTCAACATCGCTGCCGGCAAGGTCACGCACCGCTCGGTTTCCGAGGCGCACAACCTGCCCCTCGTGGCCGACTGGCACAACCTCGTCTCGGCTTAGTTTCTCTCCGCCCCTAACGGGCGCGACTAAACGATCCCGACGGCGGGGTGCGGCTTCCACGGGAAGCGGCACCCCGCCGTCGGGGTTTTTGGTGAAAACAGCCCCGTACTCGCATTGTGAAACACCGGTAGCCCTCCGCTTCCGGAAGCCCGAAGGTGGAGTGATGGGATTTAGTCGGTCTGTCCTTGATTCGTTCCGAGACGGGAGCCTGCCGGACCTACTCGGGGACCACACACGGCTTTTGTTCGTCGGCATAAATCCCGGCTTGCGCGCCGTCGCGGTGCAGGCGCATTTCGGCGGCGGGAGCAACCGCTTCTATCCTGCTCTCTACCGGGCGGGCATCGTCGATCGGCGGATAGATGCTTCGGCGGGCTTCCGCCCCGAAGACCTCGCGCATCTGCGTGAGCGTGGCCTCGGCATCACGTCTCTGGTCGCGGGAGCGTCGGCGCGCGCGGACGAACTCACCGCAGAGCAGCTCGTCGCTGGAGCCGAAGCACTCTCAGAGCGCGTCGAACGCATCGCTCCGGCAGTGGTGGCGGTATTGGGAATCACCGCCTACCGGGTTGCCTTCGCCCGGCCCCAGGCAACGGTCGGACGTCAGCTGGACCATCTCGGCGGCATCCCCGTCTGGGTGGTCCCGAACCCGAGCGGCCTAAACAGACACGCGAGCCTGGATGACCTGGCAAACGCGTACCGAGAAGTCGCAGTCGCGTCCGGCATCGAACTGTTCACAACATCCGTATAACCGGCACGCGCCTGCTCACGTCTGATCGTGGATTCCTTGCGATGTCACAATCCGTCGACGATGCCGTCGACGACGGCGCGGAATCTCTCCGACGCCATGCCTGTCTTGACGAGCACACTTAGCCCGATCACGGAGGCAAGCAGTTGGCTGGCGGCAGTGCCGGCATCCCGATCCACACCGAGCTCTCCGGACTCTTGTCCTTGCACGATTGCTTGCCGAAACACGGCTTCGATCTGCGTGAAGAGCTCGTCCGCGATGCGATTCACGTCGACGTCCGCGGGGCCGAGCTCCGCCGCGGCATTGACCATGACGCATCCCCGCTGATGCTCGCCCACGCCGGCAAGGACAGTCATGGCCCCTTTGAGACGGGGCCGGACCGGCCCGGGCGCTGAGAACAGCTCGGCCAGGTACTCGAGTCGTTTCAGGCTATAGCGCCGGAGGGCACGCAGGAACAGTGCGTGCTTGCTCTCAAACGTGTTGTAGAGACTGCCTTTGCCAATGCCCAGTTCACCGGCCAGTTCCTGCGGCGTCGTTCCGGCGTACCCCTGACGCCAGAACAGATCCATCGCCCTATCGACGGCCTCAGCGGCCTCGAACTGCATCGGTCTACCCATGGAAAAAGAGTAACCCGCATGATATTGTACTTCAAGGTCAAAAACTAATTTTGCGGCCACATCTGGATCCAGCTGTCCTTTCAGGAAGGCACTCCTTGTCCATTCAAAAGTCCCTGGCACACGCCACCCCGGCAACAGGCCTGCACACGCGCGTCCCGCTGAACACGCTCGCCATCCCACTGGGCCTGGCCGGCCTCGCCCAGGTCTGGTCCGTGGCGGCTTCCGCGCTCGGGCTCCCGTTCGAGCTCGGGCAAGCGTTCTGGCTAGTTGCCGGGATCTCCTGGATCTGGACCGTCGCAGTACACACGCATCGCGGCAAGCGCACCGACCAACCGCTCTCTCATCAGCTCACGCACTTCGCCCAGGGTCCGCTGGCGGCAATCCTTCCCATCGCCGCGATGCTGCTCGGAGCGAACCTTCACCACACGATTCCGCTGGCCGGAACTGTACTGACGTTGATCTCCATGGCCGCCGCAGCCGCGTTCGCCGCATGGATTCTGGGCTTCTGGATGCGTGGGCAGTTGCCGCTTGAATCCGTTCATGGCGGCTACTTCCTGCCCATCAGCGCAGCCGGTTTAGTCGGTGCACTCGCCGCGGCACAGGCGGGGCTTGACTGGCTCGCCATAGGGAGCTTCGCCGTTGGCATCGTCTTTTGGCTGGTGATCTCCGTGTTCTTCTTCCTCCGCCTCGCGCGCCGTCCAACGATGCCGGCACCACTGCTCCCGACACTTGCGATCATGATGGCTCCCCCGGCCGTTGCGTCAGCGGCGTGGCTCACGATCTCAGGCGGTCGGCCCGATCTTGTGTTCGAGGGGTTGACGGCGATCACGGTTCTGATGGTGCTGATCCAGGCGACGCTCTTGCCGCGCTACGGCGCACTGCCGTTCTCGCTGGGGTTCTGGTCATTCACCTTCCCCGTGGCGAGTGTCGCTGCACTCGCCATTACCTGGTTGCACCTCCTCCAACCGCCTGCCTGGCAGGCCATCACCATTGGAGTGCTCGCCGCCGTTACGCTCCTCGTCGTATCGATCGCGACGAAATCGATCCTCCTGCTCAACGCCACGACCCGCGCGGCACGGCAACAGCGTCGACGTCATCACTGAGAGTTCTTCCGATCTTCATCGTTTTTCGATTGGACGGGCTCCATCGACCTATTAATGTCAGACCCCTCTGCGATGCTTTGGTTATGGCCGGGAACCGGGGAACACAGCAGATCGGAGCGGGCGCGCCTTCGGGCGGCGCGGTCCCTGGGGCTGCTGGGCCGGGCGTCGCTTTCCCGGGCGTCCGGGTGCGGGATCTGATCGACGCCGTGAAATCGCTTCGGCCAGGCGCCGAAAGTACTGAACTGATCAACCAGTTGCGTGCCCTGGAGGATTTGAAGTCCGCGGCCGCCGCTGCCCAGGCCCGGATCGCGGTCGCGTTCGATGCCGCCCAACGCAGCGCCGAGAAAGACCTGGGCGTCCCGGCCGAGGAGCAGGGACGCGGCGTCGCCGCCCAGATTGCCTTGGCCCGGCGGGAATCCCCCGCCCGCGGATCCCGGCTCCACGGCCTCGCCAAAGCGCTCGTCGCCGAAATGCCGCACACCCTCGCCGCCCTGGAAACCGGCCGGCTCAACGAATGGCGCGCAACCCTTTTGGTCAAGGAAACAGCCTGCCTGTCCTCCGAAGACCGCTGCGCGGTGGACGAGGAACTCGCCGCCGACACCGGAACCTTCGACGGTGTGGGGGACAAGGCCATCATCGCCGTCGCCCGTGCCGCCGCGTACCGGCGGGACCCCCGTTCCGTGACCCAGCGCGCCAGCCACGCCGCCACCGAACGGAATGTGTCCCTGCGGCCCGCGCCTGACACCATGACCTACCTGACCGCCCTGCTTCCCGTCGCCCAGGGCGTGGCCGTTCACGCGGCCCTGACCCGGCACGCAGACACCCTCCGCACCACCGGGGACACACGCACCCGGGGACAGATCATGGCCGACGCCCTCGTCGAACGCACCACCGGCACCCCCGGCGGTATTTGCGGGGTTGAAGTCCAGCTCGTCATGACCGACCGCGCCCTGTTCCAAGGCGAGAGCGAACCGGCCAGGCTCCCCGGCTACGGCATCGTCCCCGCCGCTTGGGCACGGACACTCCTCACCGGGAACCGCGGCCAGGCCGGTCCCGGCCAACCCGCGAACCGGACCTTCAAGGTCTGGCTGCGGCGTCTCTACACCGCCCCCGGAACCGGGGACCTTGTCGCGGTGGATTCGCGGGCGCGCTTATTCCCGGCGGGCATGCGGCGCTTCATCCAGGCCCGCGACGAGACCTGCCGGACCCCCTACTGCGACGCACCGATCAGGCACTTAGACCACATCATCCCCTGGCACGACGGAGGACCCACCAGCCTGGCCAACGGCGCGGGCCTGTGCGAAGCATGCAACCACACCAAGGAACTCCCCGGCTGGACAGCAAAAACCAGTCCCGGGACACGGCATGTCCTGGAAATCCGCACCCCCACCGGACACCACCACCGGTCAACAGCCCCGCCCCTGCCAGGCAGCAATCCACTAGGAACCGACCCGCCCGATATCGCGGGACCGTATTCCAGGCGCCACCGACGCGCGCTCCGACACCAAGCCAAAGCGCTCAAATACGCCCGCGTCACTGAACTAGAAGCCGCCTAAGGTCCCTAGGAGATTGCTGAATTAGTCACGGGCCGGGCCCGTCGACTGGACTCATGTGGGTGTTGGTTAAGCCAAGCATCGGGGACGCCTCTGCCCGGATTCCGTGATGGAGGACCTCTTTCGTCCTGAAGAGAAAGCGCCGGCGGGCGGTGGATTCGGCTGACCTGGACGATGCGATCGCGAGGCAAGACTCGATTACGCAGCTGATCGCCGGGACCCGCCGCTTCGGCCCTGATGTCCGTGGCGGCTTGGTGGCGTTCCGCCCGCGTCACCGAACTACGGGCCGCCAGGTCGGCTCAGCCGAACGCGCCCCAAGTTACGGCTTCACCGGGTTGCCCGGAAGGATCTCGGAAGGAACGGGCTGGGGCAACGGGAGCGTAGGGGTTGGGACCTCCGGCGTCGGGATCGTGATCTGTTCCGGGCGGCCCTTGGCGATATCGTGCAATCCATTGCGCGGATCCGACTCGGACCCCGGCGCAGTAGTGCCGGGAGTGGCGTGCGGCGATGGATGCGTGTTGTTGTTTTGGGCGTCGAGGCTTGAGGACTCCGGAGAAGGCGACGCGGGAATGCTTGTTCCCCGGGTGGGCATCGGAACCGGCTCCGGGCGGGTTCCCTGCTGTTGCGGACCTGTGCCGCCCGAGCCGGGGGCGAGCTGGGAAACAACCGATCCCACTACGGCGCCCAAGTGTTCGATCGTTCCCGGAATGCCGCCGTCGGACGCAGCCGCGGCGGTAGCTCCGGCGGCAAGGGAAGCCGCAACGGCAAGAGCCGCAATGCCGGCACGGCGCTTACGACGACGGCGCGCGGCCAGTTCGTCGATCGGCGCACCCGCGGTGCGGGCTAGCGGGGTTGTGGCCGCGACAGGTGCAGCCGCAACGCTCGCAGGTGCCATCAAAGCCTGCACAGCCGCCGATGGCTGCGGCCGGGTGCTCGCAAGGGCTTGCAGTTCCAGCAGCTCTGTCCGGATCTCGTACGCTTCGTCGAGTCCGGCTTCAGCAAGCAGGCGGTCAACGCCTTGCTCGCCGAAGGATGCGGATTTTTCGCTCATGATGTGCCATTCCTTAGTAGTGCACGTTCTCTCAGTGCACTCAATGCCCTGCGCTGCAACTGCTTCACGGCTCCTTGGGACTTGCCCATGATGTCCGCTGTTTCTTCCAACGACAGGTCCGCCACGACCCGTAGCGCCAGGACCTCCCGGTAATCGGGGTTGAGGTCGGCCAGTAGCTCGGTTACGCCCAAGCCTTCGCCATGTCCGAATGCCTGGTCCTCGGCCGAGGGCGCGCTCCGCGAATCCAAATCAGATTCATAGGGCGCGGAATCAGGGGTGCGTTCCCGCTTGCGATAGTGATCCACCATTCGCGCGTGCGCTATGGAGAAGAGCAGGGTTTTGGCCCCTTGGAGACCTCCTCGGAGGGAATCCAGTTTGGGATAGAGAGCCAGGAACACGTCCTGGGTAACTGCTTCCGGATCGTCCACGCCGCGGGCGCGCAGGTATCCAAACACCGGTCCGGAAAACTCGTTGTAGGCAGCCGTGAAGAGCAGTGCGGGATCTTCCTCGTCCGCCTGCAAATATTCGTCAGCCAAAGGGTCAAGCACCCGCGACCCCTCCATCCCACGCAGCGCGGTCATCGTCCCTGGCCTGAGAAATGACCACCGCTGCAGTCTGTTGCGTCGCGGGGCTCCTTGTCATTTAGCCAAGGAGCCCCGCCGTTCAAGCGTAGCCGCAGTGTTACGGGCTGACAGAATCGGACGGAACGTGCACAGGTGCGGTCGGCACGTGGGACGGCACGGCCGGGACTGCCGGTACAGCGGGGACGGCCGGAGCGGACGGCACTGCGGGAACAGCCGGTACGGCAGGCAATGCGGCGTTTCCATCGGCGTCGGCGCTGGCGGAAGCAGATCCGTCAGCCTTCAAGCCGGCAGCCTTGCCTTCGCTCACGACGGTGGCGCAGTGTGCGCTGACGTTGGCTTCGCCGCCAGCGGCAACTACCAGTGACGAGTAGCCGGGCACCTTGGTGTCAGCCTTCAGGCCGCCGTTGAGGAGGGCGGTGCAGAGGCCGAACGCCTCAGGTGAGGTGGCCTTGGCCGAAGCGGCCGCGGCCTTGGACTTTGCGTCGTCGACGGCGTCCGTGGCCTTGGACTTAGCGTCGGCAGCGGCGTCAGTCGCCTTCGACGTTGCGGCCTGGGACGCGTCGGCCGCCTTGGACTCTGCGGACTCGGCTGCTTTGGACGCGGCCGGAGCCGGGGCTCCAAGCAACTCGTGGGCGCTCTTCTGCAAATCGTTGGGAAGCGCTCCGTTGAAGGCTGCGACGCCGGTTCCGCCAACCGCTACAGCTCCGGCGGCAAGGACGCCGGCGGCGATTTTGCTGGTGGCAAGGACAGTGAACAAGGACATGAAACCCTCCGACAAACGTTTTGGGACTGCTCCGGCAGCGGCTTTGTCGCTACCGGATGATGAGTGCGGACGTTGCCCACACTCCCCCTACATCGCTGACGGTCCCGGCGAAGTTACGCCCGATCCAAAAAAACTTTCAGCGACCTGGCAGTAGGTGACCCTTCCCAAGCGTTTTGGGGTCATTTGATGCCAGTTCGCTCCGGTCAGGCGAGCGTCCTGGCTTGCTCAATCAGCTTGAGCACCTCAACTGGGCCGGCCGGATCCACGGGGAGCGGCAAAGCGGAGGCGGCACCGCCGTCGGCGATCTTCTCCGCAAGGATCCGGTAGAACTCCTGGTAGGCGCCACGCTCGGTGGGTACCGTGGTCCGCACGCCGTCGATTTCCAGGGTGCCGTAGTGGTGCGGATCGTCGACGCCGTAGGCGCCATCCGTCGGCCGACCGCCCGCCACGATGAAGGGTTCCTGAGGGTCGATTCCGAACTTCACGAATCCACCCTTGCTCCCCAGGATGCGGAAGCGTGGCGCGTGAAGCTGGCTGTTGACGTTCATGGCGACGTGGCTGAGCACTCCCGAAGCGTGCCTTAGGGCCAGGAAGACGTCGTCGTCAGCTTTTTCCTGGGGCCGTCGCGCCAGGATTTCGGCATGGATGACTTCGGCGGGACCGAACATCTGGATCGCTAGGTCCAGCAGGTGGGTTCCCAGGTCGAAGAGCAGCCCGCCGCCGTCGTCGGCCGTGGCACCAGCCTTCCACGCTTTGCTTATTTCTGGCGCCCACCGCTCCATTGACGCTTCGCAGCGCATGACCTCGCCCAACGTCCCGGCGTCGAGCAGCTTCTTCACCGTGAGGGCGTCGCCGTCCCAGCGGCGGTTTTGATAGACGGTAAGCACGCGGCCCAGCCTCGCGGCCAGACCGATCAGCTCCTGTCCCTGCGCGCTGGTCACCGCGAACGGCTTGTCCACGACGACGTCGAGCCCGGCTTCCAGCGCGGCCTTCGCGAGCGGGTGATGGGTCGCTGGCGGCGTGCCGAGCACTACGAGGTCCAGCTCACCGGCTAGCGCCAGGACGTCATCCGGACTGTCCACGATCCTCGTGCCGGGATACCGTTCTTCGGCTTTGGCCTTACGGCCCGGGTCCGAAGTAACGATGACGTCGAGGGAATACGCCGGATTGGCTGCGATGAACGGCGCGTGGAAGACGCTGCCGGAAAGGCCATAGCCGACGACGGCGGTGCGGATCGGTGTGTGGGTCATGCCGCTACGCTACCGGGCGAAGGTGGCCCGGCGAAGGTTATGTCAGCAGTCTTTCAGCAGGCGCGTAACGAGCTCTCGCCACGACGCAGCCAGGCGCTCCGGGGCGACTCCATGGGCGCGGAGGGAATGGAGCATGCGCTCGGGATCCAGCGTGGCGCCGAGGGAAAGAGCTAGCAGCCATGGATCGCGGTCCAGGCCCGCTTCCCGCAGCAGCATCTCGATGTGCCGGTGCCACAACACGACCGGCGGGGCGTCGTGCCGGTTTTGCGGGGAATGCTCCGCCGCGGCACGGGCCAGCTCGCCGTATTCTTCGACATATTTGATGCGCGCTTCGCCGAAGGCAATGAGCCGTTCAAGTGGGGGCGCTCCGGGGCCTAGCGGCGGCGGACCGAAGATGAACTCGCGCTGGAATTCCGCTTCGGCGTCGCTCAGGAGGGTCATCATGAGTCCTGCCCGGCTGCCGAAACGGCGAAATACGGTTCCCTTCCCGACGTCTGCCCTGCACGCGAGCATGTCCATCGTGACGGCGTCCACTCCGCGTTCAGCCACGAGATCCCTGGCAGCCTGAAGGAGCCGTTCGCGGTTACGCGCGGCGTCGCTGCGCTCCGGCTGCGTCCCGAAAGGCGAACCGGGCCGGATGGGGATGAGGCTCACAAAAACATTCTAGCCTCGGGAATAATAAGCGGACCGCAGTCCGTTTAGAATCTACGAAGGCAGCAAAAGCCTCCAAAACCGAGCGCCTGCGGCACCGTCCGCGGCCAGACCCAAGGAGTTCCCATGTCCAAGAACACCGTTCTCGCCCTTGTTGGCAGCCTCCGCGCCGATTCCCACAACCGCAAGCTCGCCGAAGCCATCCAGCTCAACGCCCCGGAAAACGTCGAAGTACAGATCCACGGCTCCCTCGGCAACATCCCGTTCTACAACGAAGACATCGACGTCGAAGGCCAGGTTCCGGCCGAAGCCGCAGCTCTCCGCGCTGCCGCCGCCGAAGCGGACGCAATCCTGCTCGTCACGCCGGAACACAACGGCACCATGCCGGCGTCGCTCAAGAACGCCATCGACTGGCTGTCCCGCCCGTTCGGCGCCGGTGCCCTGGCAGGCAAGCCCACCGCCGTCGTCGGTACCGCTTTTGGCCAGTTCGGTGGCGTCTGGGCGCAGGACGAGGCCCGCAAGGCAGCCGGCATCGCCGGCGCCAAGGTCCTCGAGGACGTCAAGCTTGCCGTCCCGGGTTCCATGATCCGCTTCGCTGAACTGCACCCGAAGGACGACGCCGAAGTTGTTGAGCAGATCAAGGGCATCTTCGAGCCGCTGACTGCCGTCCAGGAAGAAGTCGCAGCCTAGTTCCCAGTTGGCCCCGAGAGTGCCCCTGTCCCGCCGTTGAGGCGTGGGCGGGGGCACTCTTTGTCGATACGATGGCGGCATGGCCGACTACAACCGCCATCCCGACGTCGACGCCTACCTTGAGGCCCTGCCGGACTGGCAACGCGCCATCGGCGGGCAACTACGCGACCTCATCCACGAAGCCGAGCCCGAAGTCGTCGAAACGATCAAGCGCCGCACCCGGCCCTACTTCGTCCTCGACGGCAACGTCTGCGCTCTGCTCGCAGCCAAGGACCACGTCAACCTGTTCCTTTACGACGGCGCGATTGTCCCCGACCCGGACAACATCATCACCTCGGGGCACGACAACAAAACCGCCCGCATGATCACTTTCCATCAGCACGACGTGATCCCGAGTGAACCGCTTATCACCATGCTGCGGCAGATCGCGGCAAACAACCGTGCAGGCGGTTGGCGGAAGATCAAGGGAACGGACTAGGGCGTGTCTCCTAAAGTTCGGGCTGGTGGTCCGGGATGCTGGATGGGTGTC
>NZ_JARVRF010000063.1 GCF_030209835.1 Arthrobacter sp. efr-133-R2A-120
TCCGTCGCAATTTTTCCGCATCAGCGGCGGCGACTCGATCTACTTTACACACCCCAAAGACCCCACGCAAATCACGCCTCAGGCGAGCAAGAACCGCGGTAATCCGGGACAAAACAGTCGGTCGAGCGCAAAAGGAAGCCGCCGGCGTCGTAATTCGGCACTGTGCGCTGCACCACTAATCGCCAAGCCTCGAAACCCGCCGAATCCGGACACCCGACGCATCGGAGCCCGGAACCCGTCGCCTTAAACGCAAGAAGGGCCGGCAACCAAACGGTCGCCGGCCCTTCTAGTGCTTCTGGATTACCAGGAAGACTTGGTGATGCCCGGGAGCTCACCACGGTGAGCCATGTCGCGGAAGCGAACACGGGAGATACCGAACTTCTGGAAGGTACCGCGCGGGCGGCCGTCGATGATGTCGCGGTTACGCAGACGGATCGGGGAGGCGTTGCGGGGCAGCTTCTGCAGGCCGAGGCGAGCCTCTTCGCGTGCTTCGTCAGTCGCGTTGGCGTCAACCAGGGTCTTCTTCAGTTCGAGACGCTTGGCAGCGTAACGCTCAACGATGACCTTGCGCTGCTCGTTGCGAGCAATCTTGGACTTCTTAGCCATGTTTAGCGCTCCTCTCGGAATTCGACGTGCTGGCGGATCTTGGGGTCGTACTTCTTCAGGACCAGGCGGTCCGGGTCGTTACGACGGTTCTTGCGGGTCACGTAGGTGTAACCGGTTCCCGCAGTCGACTTCAGCTTGATGATCGGACGTACGTCCTTGTCCTTTGCCACTAGAGCTTCACCCCACGAGCCAGAACTTCGGCGACGACTGCGTCGATGCCGCGAACGTCGATGGTCTTGATGCCCTTGGCCGACAGGGTCAGCGTGACATTACGGCGCAGGGACGGAACCCAGTAGCGCTTCTTCTGGATGTTGGGGTCGAACCGACGCTTGTTGCGGCGGTGCGAGTGCGAAATGCTGTGTCCAAAGCCCGGCTCGGCTCCGGTCACCTGGCAGTTTGCTGCCATGACGACTCTCCTAAAAAATAAAATGAAACGGCAAGCAGAGTTCCTACTTCCCGTGCAATAGGCGACGTCCGCAACCAGTCCACACCGTTTTCGGTAGTTCCCACAGGGTGCATCCCTCGACTGAAATCAGCCAATGATCACCGCTGCGGCGAAGGTAGTGGGTCCGGACAACAGGCCGGAATACTGGGCGAATACTGGAATGCACGCAACTTGAGCCCCTAACTACCGGCCCGCGGATCTCCTGTTGTTGCCAACAGTCACCGCCAACCGGAGCAATTGCACACGCTCCGCGCCACCTAACGCCTAATAAGTCTAGGGGCTGGGGGAAATTAAGACCAATCGCGTGTATAAGAACCAGTTCCTCAAATCATAAGCGGAGGCTAGTCCCCTCACAGGAGATCGAAAGGTTGAGAGTTCAATCTTGAGACATGAAGTCACAACTCCTCGCCTCCCCAGGCCAACGTGTGGGTACGTCCCCGGGTCAGCCTCCAGCGCCCGAGCGGCGCAATTCCGCCAAGGGAAGGTTCGCTGCGCAGCATCGCCGACGCATGTTCCGGACGGACATGCTCACCGTTGCGCTGTGGGCTTCCCTCGCAGCGGCGCTGGCTTTGTGGCTCGCCGACGGCGGGATGTCGTCGGTCGGGAACCTCACCCAAGCGGTCACCGCCATCGGGATCCTGGCCGGGCTTGCCGGCATGGACCTGGTCTTCCTGATGCTTCTGCTCGCGGCGCGCCTGCCTTTCGTGGACGGCGCGGTGGGGCATGACAGGGCGTTGGAATTCCACCGGAAGCTAGGCAAACCGGCACTGTACCTGTTGCTGGCGCATGGACTTCTCGTGGCAACCGGCTACGGCATGGCCGAGGGCCTGAACCCCGTGAGCGAGGCCGTTTCGCTCTGGGTGTTGGTACCCGATATGTGGTTGGCGTTCGTCTCCATGGCCTTGTTCATTGCCGTAGTGGTCACCTCGCTTGTGGCTGTTCGGCGCCGCTTTCCCTACGAATTCTGGTACTTCGTCCACCTGCTCACGTATTTGGCAGTAGCCGTCGCCTTACCGCACCAATTCAGTGTGGGCGGTTTGTTCGCCGAAGGCACCTGGCAGCGCTGGTACTGGCTGCTGCTTTACATAGGAACAGGCTCGGCGCTGGCTTGGTTCCGTATTGCCCAGCCCGTGTTAGCTACCTACCGGCACCAACTGACCGTGCGGCGCGTGGTACCCCTTGCGCCTGGCGTCTTCAGCATCGAAATGAGTGGCCTGCGATTGAATAAGTTGTCGGGAAACGGCGGCCGGTTCTTCGTCTGGCGCTTCCTTGCCCCCGGCATGTGGTGGCAGGCGCATCCGTTCAGCCTGTCGGCGGAACCGATCATGCCGCCGTCGGGCACGTCATATGGGCGGCCCGCCCAACAGCCCACCTTGCGGATCACCGTCCGGAACCTGGGTGCGGGTTCGGCCCGGCTGGCTTCGCTCAAACCGGGAACGAAGGTAGCCATCGAAGGTCCGTACGGGGTCTTCAGCACGGCAGCCCGGAGCCGGGAACACGTCGTGATGATCGGCGCAGGAATCGGAATCACGCCCCTCCGGGCGCTCCTGGAATCCACACCCTTCGCTCCCGGCCAGGCGACCGTCCTGTTGCGCGGCAGCAGCAAGGAAGAGCTATTCCTTGGCGACGAGATCCTTGAATTGTGCCGGAAGCGTGGTGCCACGCTCTTCCATCTGACTGGCCCGCGGTCCGGGAATCCTCAAAGCGCCTGGTTGCCAGCCTCTGCCGGCACCTCGCGGCTGCGCGACTTCGTACCGGCCATCACCGACGCGGATGTGTACATTTGCGGCCCATCTACTTGGGCCCGCCAGGTGCTGGCTGAGGCAAAAAGGTCCGGCGTCCGGGAGGAACAACTCCACTACGAAAGGTTTGACTGGTGAGACTCAGGGCAGGAATTTCAGCAGCGCTGGCGTCGGCCGCCATCCTCCTGGTCGGTTGGCAGGCAGGGGCGCACGTGGCGGACTCGAACGCATCGGCCGTCACGACCTCCTCCACGGGAGACACAGGCGGTACCGCTTCAGGCACGGGCTCGACGGCGAATGGAACCACCGGGAGCAGCGCTTCAGGATCGTCCTCGGGAACCGGAGCCGGCTCCAGTTCCAGCACGGGGTCGAGTTCCAGCACGGGGTCGAGTTCCAGTTCCACTCTGGGGGCCTCGGCCAAGGCAGGCGGCACCTACGCGGGCACGGCGGTGGAGACCCGATTCGGAACGGTCCAGGTCCAGGTAACCATCAAGGCCGGCGTGATCACGGATGTCACAGCCCTGCATCTGACCGACCAAGAGCAACGATCCGTCCAGATCAGCGCCAGGGCAGCACCCCTGCTCCGCTCCGAAGTGCTGAGCGCCCAGTCGGCGAACGTGCAGACCATCGGCGGGGCCACCTATACCAGCGAGGCATATTTGACATCCCTCCAGGCGGCCCTCGATGCAGCCCATTTCTAAGCCCAACGGGCCCGGACAAGACGCTGCGGAGCCCCGTCTTCGCTCCCGAACGTTCACGAGCATGGGCACCGTGGTGAGCCTCGCCATCCCAGCTGCTACAAGGACGGCTCCCCAAGCCGCGGTGGAGGAACTCGAGGCGGCCACCGCCGTCGTCGAGCAGTTGTTCACGGGGTTGGACCGGACGTTTAGCCTCTACCGTCCCGACTCGGAGGCGAGCGCGATGGCGCGGGGCGAGCTGGCCCTGAGGGACGCCTCCGTGGACATGCGCCGGCTGTATGTCGAGGCTGTCCACTGGCGCAGCCTCACGGAAGGTGCGTTCACGGCGGAACGGCCCGACGGCGTCGTGGACTTGGCCGGGATCGTCAAGGGACATGCGATACGGGAAGCCGGAACGTCGCTGCTCGCGCTGGGGCTGAAGGATTGGTGCCTCAACGCGGGCGGGGATGTCCTTGTGGCCGGTTCGCCGACGCCGGGCACTGCGCGGCCGTGGCTGGCAGGGATTATTGACCCGGAGGATCGGACGACGCTCCTGACTGCGTTTCCGCTCGGCAGCAAGGGCAAGCACGCGCTGGCGACCTCGGGAACGAGCGAACGCGGCCACCACATTTGGTCCGCGGGCCTCCAATCGGCGCGGGACCAGGGGTTCCGCCAGGTTTCAGTGGCAGCGGCCGACATCATCACGGCCGACGTCCTGGCCACGGCCATCATGGCGGGCGGTGCCGGAACGCTCACGCTGACTGCGTCGCGCTGGGACGTTGACGTGCTCGCGGTGAAGAACGACGGCGGACTGCTCGCTACGCCGGGTTTCCGGAAACTTGCCGCTCAGCCCAGTTAGGGCCGGGTGAGCTGCGGGTACTTCGGGCTAAGGCCGTCACCTGAAGACTTGCCCGTAACGCGGCGGACCACCCACGGGGCGGCATGTTCACGGGCCCAACGCGCGTTGGCCCACAACGCTTCCGCCCGAGCAAGCTGGGGTTGCGTGACAGGAGGAGGGACTTCAAGGGAACCTTCGTGCTCCAGGACGGCCAGGACACGGTTGGCCATGTTGATGTGGCCAGCAGTGGACATGTGCATCCGGTCCTGCGCCCACATGTGCCAGTCGTGGTATTCGCTGAAGCGCCAATAGTCCACCAGCAGCGCACCGTGGTTTTCAGCGATTTCCCGCACCAGCTCGTTGTAGATCGCGGTGCGTCCGCGCATGGTGCCGAAAACCTTGGAACTGCGGGCGTCGAAACCGGTAAAGAGAAGCAACGTGGCGCCGGTAGCGCTTAGCTTCTCGATGCCGGCTTCGTAGTCCTCCATGAGCCTGTCGATATCGACTTTGGGTCGGAAGATGTCGTTCGCTCCCGCGTACAGGGTCACCAGCGTCGGTTGAAGCGCGACAGCGGAGTCCACCTGTTCTGCCATGACTTGCCGGAGCTTCTTGCCGCGGATGGCCAGGTTGGCGTAGCCGAAATTGTCGTTGCTTTGTGCCAATTGATGGGCGACGAGGTCCGCCCATCCCCTGACTCCGTTGGGGCGCGATGGGTCAGCGTCGCCAAGTCCTTCGGTGAAAGAGTCACCCAATGCCACATACCGGGCAGAAAAATCCATGGCGCCAGTCTTTCATCCGTGCGGGGCGGCCGTCACGCGCGGTGGCGGCTGCTCAGGGCGCGGCCATCGTAAGCGTCGCCGCCAGCCGGCGCCCGCAGCCGCCCGCCCGCGGTTTGGCGGCCGGCGCGAGGCTTAGCGTTCGCGCAGGATCCAGTGGTCGTCGTCCAGCCGGGCCACGATCTTCTCGCCGATCCGCGCGAGGTCCGCAACGTCGTCGTCGGTCATGGCGTCCAACATCAAGGCACGGACCGCATCCACATGCCCCGGGGCGAGGGACACGATGGTGTCCATGCCTGCCTCCGTCAGGTGCGCCACAGTGACGCGTGCATCGCCCGGATGGGCCTCACGCTCCACCCAACCGCGTCTCTGCAGCTTGGTGACGACGTGCGACAACCTCGACAAGGAAGCACTGGTGCGGGCGGCAAGCTCACTCATCGGCAGGAAACGCCCCTCCGCTTCGGACAGCATGGCGAGCACGTTGTAGTCGAACAGCGACAATTTGCCGGCCGCTTGCAGTTGGGTGTCCAGGGCTGCGGGCAGAAGGGTGTTGATGCTCAGGAGGGCCAGCCAGGCACGGCGTTCGTCGGCATTGAGCCAGCGCGGTTCGGTCATGGATTCATCTTAGAAGGAAATCAATGCTTGACACTTCAACTTAAGATCATTACTGTTTTAGTTGAAGCTTCAACTAAATGAACATGAACTAATCATGGGCACTCGAGCAAAGGAAACAACAATGGCTGACATCACCATCATCGGTACCGGCAACATGGCGTCCGGCATTGCGGCCCGCGCGGCGACGGCAGGCAAAAGCGTCCAGGTCCTGAGCCGCGACGCCGGCTCTGCTGCTGCACTGGCGGCGACGGTCAACGGAACCTCCGGCATCACGGGGTCTCCGGTGGAAGGCAGCATCGTGGTTCTGGCCACTCCGTTCGAGGCCTCCAAAGAAGTCCTTTCTTCCTATGGCTCAGCGCTCAACGGCAAGACGATCGTGGACATCTCCAACCCCGTGAACTTCGAGACCTTCGATTCCCTCACCGTTCCCGCCGGGACCTCGGCCGCCGAAGAACTGCAGGCCTTGGTCCCCGGCGCATCGGTAGTGAAGGCCTTCAACACCGTCTTCGCCGCCACGCTCGCGGAGGGCGAAGTGGACGGCCAGACCCTCGATGTACTCGTGGCGGGCGACGACGCCGAGGCGACGGCCGCCGTCGTCGACTTCGTCAAAGGTGCCGGGCTGCGTCCGGTGAACGTCGGACCGCTGCGCCGATCGCGTGAGCTGGAAGCCTTCCAGTTGCTCGTCATGACGCTCCAGATCAGCGACACTCACCCCGACTTCAACTGGAACTCTGCAGTCAAGCTGCTGCCGTAAGGTCTTCTGGTTTCGGAGGGCGGCCCGTTGCGGCCGCCCTCCGCGTTGTAGGCTGGGCGGCATGTTCGTCGTTTCGCTGACATACAAAGTTCCTGACGAGATCGTCGATTTCCACCGCCCCGCACACATGGATTGGGTCAAAGAAGCGTTCGACGCCGGCACTTTCCTTGCATCCGGACGTCGCGTTCCAGCCATCGGGGGTGTGCTGTTGTCCAACGTCGATCGTGCGACACTGGACGCTTCCCTGGCGACGGATCCGTTCTACGTCAACGGGGTAGCCGACTTCGAGATCATCGAATTCACGGTCACCAGCGCATCTGCGGGGTTCGAAAACCTGCTGGACTAGTCGGGTTACAGCTCCGGGGCGTCACGCAGAGCACACCGCCGCCAAAAAGTTGTCAGGCGTGACGCTGACCCCTTCAAAGCCTGGCTGGCTCAGGGGACGCGCCCAGTCGCTCCGGCAAGACCACCGGCATAAGGGCCGGCCAGCGGGCGCTCAGGTGATCCCCGCTCGACACTCCCCTGAAGCGACGCGAAAGCCACGGCGCCACGTCGCGCCTGAGCCACGCGGCGTCGTCGGCCATTTTCTCGGCGCGGCCCCGCGGCTGCAGCGGCCCGAGCCCCGGAGAGCCCAGCGAGTGCGCGGCACCCAACACCTCCAGGACTTTCTTGGCCATGTATTCGTGTCCGATGCCGGACATGTGCAGCCGGTCCAGAGCCCACATCCGGCGGTCCTGGTACTTTTCGAAGCACCAATGGTCCACCAGAAGCGTTCCGTAGGCTGCGGAAATGCGCCGGATGTGCTTGTTGAAAACCGCCGTGCGCAGCTTGAGCGGCTCCAACACCGGCGAGAGCGGCACGTTGTACTCGGTGAACAGGAGGACCTGGGAACCACTTTGGGCGATCCGGGCAACGGCGTCCTCGAATCCACGGACCAGTGTGCGCATGTCCAGCCGTGCGCCGAGGAGATCGTTGCCGCCGGCGTGGAAACTGACCAGCGTGGGAGCCATCGCGAGTCCCGGCTCAAGTTGTTCAGCCACGATCTGCTTGAGGCGACGGCCCCGGAGGGCCAGGTTGGCGTACTGCGTCTGCGGCCGGTGCCTGGCCAGTTCCTCGGCCACACGGTCGGCCCAGCCGCGGCAGTCGTTGGGCAGACGAAGGTCGGTGTCGCCGACACCTTCAGTGAACGAATCTCCGACGGCGACGAATCGCAGCGGTGTATGCATGGCCATGGTCATGTCCCCCCGTTGTTTTGAGCCTTGCCTTGTGCGTTGCTTCCGGCGTGAGCCGAGCCCGCAGCGGCGGCTTGGCGTTCCGCGAGTTTTCGCAGCCCGGCCTTCCGTGGCACTTTCACGGGCTCCGGCCAGCGTGGGCCAAGGCTGTCCCCGAGCGTGACACCGCGAAGCTTCCGGCCGAACAAGGGCAGCACCCAGTCGTTCACCCAGCGGCGTTGACGCCGTACCCAATCGCGCAACCTGAGCCGTTGCGGCGGTTCCCAGTCCTTGGGCGAGAACTTATGCGGTACGCCGAGGTGATCAAGTACCTGCGCCGCCATGTATTTGTGCCCGGCTTTGGACATGTGGAGGCGGTCCGAGGCCCACATCCGGCGGTCGTGGTAAGCGTCAAGGCACCAATAATCCACCAGCACGGCCCCGTACTTGGCGGCCAGTTCGCGGACGCGCTCGTTGTAGAGGGCATTCCGCTTCTTGAAGGGTTCCAGCACGGCCGAGACCTTGACGTCGTACCCCGTGAACAAGACCAAGGTGGCTCCCGTGGCTGCGAGGCGGGCCACGAGTCTTTCGTACTCGGCCATGAGCAGGTCCATGTCCGTGCCGAAGTCCAGGATGTCGTTGCCGCCAGCGTAAAGCGTGATGAGAGTGGGTTCCATGGCCAACGCGCGGTCCAATTGCTCTTCGACGATATGGCGGAGCCGCTTGCTCCGCACGGCAAGATTGGCGTACTCCCAGCCCGGTTCGGCCTTGGCCAGTTTCTCGGCGACGCGGTCGGCCCAGCCCCGGACGCCGTTCGGTAGGGCCTCGTTCCGGTCCCCCACGCCCTCGGTGAAGGAATCGCCCAAGGCAACAAACCGCCGTCGTCCGTTCTGGTCTGCATCAAGCACGTTCCCAGCCACGACGCCAGCGTAGCCCCGCCCGGTTGCCCGCCGGCAAAGCCCAGGTTAATTCGACGCTCGCTCACCTGTAGCGCCTTTCGGCCGGACGCTCGCTCACCTGTGATGAGGGAGCGTTCCCGCTTTCGGCCGCATACGTGAGCGAGCGTCGGAGGGGCGGGTCAGAGTTCAGCTTTCCCCTTGCGCCAGTAGCCCATGAACGCCACCTGCTTCCGGTCGATCCCCACATCCCGGACAAGATACCGGCGTAGCTCTTTGATGACCCCTGCCTCGCCTGCTATCCAGGCGTAGAACGGCAAAGCGCCAGCGGGAAGGCCCGGGTTGCGGCTCGCTTCGATCGCGGCCGTGTCCATCCGCAGCGGCGTTTCCCACAAGATGTCCTGGTCAACGTTGACGTCTTCGGGTTCAGGGCCGGCGGCGCCGTCGAGCGAGACGATGCCAACCCACCCCGGGACGGGTACAGCTCCGCGGACGGCTTCCTTGAGCAACTCACCGTGGGGTCGGGACCGGCCGAGCGCCGCGCCGCGCGCGAGCCAGGTGATTTGGATGTCGGCGTCTGTGGCGAGGTCTTGGAAATCGCCGGCCTCGGGCACCTCAAGGAAGGCATGCCCTGTGATTTCCGCGGGCAGGGACTCCAGGATCGCGCCGATGGCGGGGACTGCTGTTTCGTCGCCGGCAAGGAGGACCCGTTGCGCCAAGCCGGGACGCCATTCGATGCCGGAGTATGTTTCGGCGGTGACGCAGTGGGCTGCCCGGTTGTTAGGGCCGATGATGGTGATCGAATCCCCCGGTTTCGCGGCGAGCGCCCAGTTGGCCGCAGGGCCGCCTGTCAGGTGAGCCGCACCGCCGTCGACGCCGGGCCGCGCCGCGCCGCCGCTAGCGCCGCGGGTGCCACCACCACCGCCGCCGTCGTCGTCGTCGAAGTGCATCACGAAGTCGACGTCGATTTCCGGGTAAACGGCGTCGAGCCTCTCGTTCCGCACCGTGTAGGTCCGCATCGATCCGCGCACCGCGGAATCCATCGCCAACCACTCTTGGTACCAACCGGCGTCGCCCGTGTTGAAGGCGGGCAACGGCAGTGGGCGACTGTCGCCGTCGAGCGAGGGAATCATGAGTTTGATGCGCAGGTCCAGGGTGTTCCCCGAAACCCCGAATCCGCGCAGGCAATATCCCCCGAAGGTGATGCGCCGGAAATTGGGCCCTAGATCCTCGACGGCGGTGACAGTGACGTCGAAGGCCAGGGTCATCGGCTCCGTGATGGCGTTCCGCACAGCGGCGTCTGCGTTCATGATGCGAACTCCAATTCGAGGGGTGTTGCGGGAGCGGCGGTGTGGTGGCGGCCGATCGGGAGAATGAGCGGGGTGCCCGAAATTGGATCCGGAACCACCCGGGCCTCCAAGCCAAAAACTTCGCGAACCAGGTCCTCGGTGACCACTGCGAGTGCGGGCCCTTCGGCGACGATTGCCCCTGCCTTCATGGCGATGACGTGGTCCGCGTAGCGCGCGGCCAGGTTGAGGTCGTGCAACACGATGGCCACGGTGGTTCCGCGGCTGCGGTTAAGATCGGTGACCAGGTCCAGCACCTCCACTTGGTGTGCCAGGTCAAGGTAGGTGGTGGGCTCGTCGAGGAGCAGGACGTCCGTCTCTTGTGCCAGGGCCATGGCGATCCATACCCTTTGGCGTTGCCCGCCGGACAATTCATCGATGTTCCGTTCAGCAAGCTCAAGAGTAGAAGTGGTCTCGAGTGCGCGCTGTACCGCGAGATCATGCAACGACAGGTCACCAGTCCTCCAACTGCGGAAGAATCCTTGGTGCGGATACCGTCCGCGGCCCACGAGTTCGCGGACGGTGATGCCGTCCGGGGCAAGGGGGTGTTGCGGAAGGAGGCCGAGCGTGCGGGCGAGTTCGCGGGCCGGGCGGGAGTGGATGTCCTTGCCATCCAAGGTGACGACGCCGGTGCTCGGCTTCAAGAGCCTGGAGAGCCCTCGGAGCAAGGTGGATTTTCCGCAGGCGTTGGCGCCCACGATCATGGTCACTTTGCCTTCGGGGATATGCGTCGAGAGTCCTTCGACCACCCTTCGCTGCTCGTATTGGAGCGTCAAGCCGCGTGCGCTCAGTTGTGCCATGTCAGGCTTCCTTTCGGTTGGACGTGGCCAGGAGCCACAGCAGGAATGGAGCACCGAGGGCGCCGGTAATGACGCCGACCGGCAGGACGGTACCGGCCAGAATCAGGGGTGCCACGTTGTACGCGAAATAGTCGGCCGCGAGGACGATCAAGGCGCCAGTGAACGCCGACGCCGGGAGGCTGGGCCACCCGACAACCCGCCGCGCGATCGGCCCGGCAAGGAAGGCGACGAAGGCAACCGGCCCGGCAGCCGCCGTCGCCACTGCTGCGAGCGCGACGGCGGTGATCACCAGTCCGAAACGTACGGCGTTCACGCGGATTCCCAGTCCGGCCGCGGCGTCGTCCCCGAGTTCGAGCATGCGCAGCGGTCCGGCGAGGAGGGCTAGGGCGGGAACGAGCACCGCGAGCGAAGCGAGGAGGACGCCCACGCGCTCCCAATTGGCTGAATTCAGGGAACCGTTGAGCCAAATGAGGGCCTCGGAGGCTGTCCGGATGTCCGCCCAGGTCATGAGGAAGTTCACCACCGCCCCCAATGCGGCGGCGATACCTACTCCGGCGAGGATCAGTCGATTGCCTGCCGCGTTCGTGCGCCGGCTGCCCGAGCCGCCGCGCGAAATGGCGTAGATGACAACAGCGACGCCGATCGCACCAGCGAGCGCGGCTGCGGACACGGCGGCACCGGATGCGCCGAACACGACAATGGCCAGGACCGCCGCAGCGCTCGCACCGTAACTGATGCCGATGACGTCGGGGCTTGCGAGCGGGTTGCGGAGCATGGTCTGGAAGAGCCCGCCCGAGAGGCCAAACGCGACACCGATCAAGATTCCGAGCACGGCCCTTGGCAGTTTGTTCTCCATGACGATGAAGCTTGCGCCCGGGATCTTCTCGCCGCCCGCCAGCTGGACCGCAATTATCCTGAAGAAATCGGGGATGGTGACCGTGTAGCTGCCAAGGAGCACGGTCACCGCAAAGAGGATGACGACGCCGGCGCCCAGGAGTGCGGTCCTGCTGCGGGGGTTCATAGCGAGGCCCCCTTGCCCCGGCGGACGAGCCACACGAAGACGGGAGCACCGACGATGGCCGTCATGATGCCCGCGGGAACTTCGCCCGGCAGCAGCACCACGCGGCCGATCACGTCCGAAACCAGCAGGAGTGCCGGTGCGAGAACCATCGAGAACGGCAGGATCCAGCGGTAGTCCGGGCCCGTAAAGAAGCGCACGGCATGTGGAACCACGAGTCCGACGAATCCGATGGGACCAGCCAACGCCGTGGCCGATCCGCAGAGCAGCACGATTCCGAGCGCGGTGACGCCCCTGGCCAGCACCACATTCTGGCCGAGTCCGCGGGCAACGTCGTCACCGAGGGCCAGGCTGTTGAGGATCCGGCCGCTGCCCAGCACGATCAACGCCCCAAGCAGCAGGAACGGCAGCCCGGTCAACACCACCGACCAGTCGTTGCCGGCGATTCCACCCACCTGCCAGAAACGGAAGCGGTCCAGGGTGTCCTGGCTCGAAACCAGGATGACGTTCATCAACGAGTAGAGTCCCGCGCTCAGCGCCGCCCCCGCTAAAGCGAGCTTCACCGGCGTCGCACCGTCCCGTCCCATCAACGCAATCAGATAGACGACGACGGCGGCCGCCGCGGCACCGACGAAAGCGAACCAGATGTAGCCGCTCGCCCCCGAGATACCGAAAAGGTAGATCCCGGCGACCACAGCCAGTGCCGCCCCCGCGTTGACGCCCATGATGCCCGGGTCGGCCAGGGGGTTCCGGGAGACTCCCTGCATCGCGGCGCCCGCAAGGCCGAGGGCAGCTCCCGCGACGAGGCCGAGCACCGTGCGTGGAATGCGGGTGTGGACCACCGCGTGGTTGCCGTCATCGGGATTGAACTGTGTGAGTGCCTGCCAGACGGTTTCAATGGACATGTCCCTGGCACCGATCGCGAGCGAGGCCGCACAGACAAGCGCAAGCACGACGACGGCGGCCACCAGCCAGGTGGCGCGGTTGCCGCGTCCCCGGCCCCCGACGTCGGGCCCGGCCTTCGCGCGAACTGGCAGGTGTTGCCCTTTGGAGGCGATTTGACGGTCATGAGCTGCCAGTTCGCGCGCAGTTCCGCCCGCGGAAGGTGGGCCCGCCGTCGTCGTGCTCTGTGTCATGTCAGGCGTATCGCTACTTGGCGGCCGCGTCGGCGCCCTTGGCGAGCTGGGGCAGGAACATGTCCAGTGCCCACGGCAGGCTCAGGGGCGAGGATGCGGAGATCGCCAGGGTGAGGGTGTTGTCGGAGTCGGCGACCAGGGCGCCCTTCTTGATGGCGGGGATCTGGCCCAGCAGGGGGTCCTGCATGATTTGGTCAGTGGTTTTGGAATCCGGCACCCAGGTCACGAAGACGTCCGAGAAAAGCTCGTTGGCCTTTTCGGCGGACCACGGAACGAAAAATTCCTTGGAGCCCTTGCTGGCGTTCTGCACCACGGGGGCGAGCGTCATGCCGATTTCGGAGAGGAAACGCGGTCGGTTGTCGTTGGCTGTGTAGACGTTGACGCCGTCGCCCTTCGCAGGCTCAAGGTTGCCGTAGATGAAGGACTTGCCGGCGAGCTGCGGGAACGCCGAAACCTTGTTCTTGATGGTGGCTTCAGTGTCCGAGACGAGCTTGGCTGCCTCCGGGGTTTTTCCGAGGGCCTTGCCGATGATGGTGGTCGCATCCTGCCACGACGTGCCATACGCGAGTTCGGGCTGCGCCACCACGGGGGCAATTTCGGAGAGCTTCTTGTAGTCCGCCTCGGTCAGGCCGGAATAGGCGGCAAGGATGACGTCCGGTGCCAGCTTGGCGATCTCCGTGAAGTTGATGCCGTCGGCCTCGGAGAACTGGGCTGGCGCCTTCGCGGTGCCAAAGCCGGCACCCAACTTCTCAAGCGCGGCGTCCTTCCAGGGGGTGGAACCCTTGCCGTTGTTGCCCCATTCGTTTTTCGGGACCCCGACGGGCACGACGCCGAGAGCCAAGGCGACGTCGTCGTTGACCCACGAGACGGTTACCACGCGTTGCGGTTGCGACTTGATGGTGGTCTCACCGAAGACGTTCTTGATAGTGACCGGGAACTGGCCGCTGGAGGCCGGCGTTGTCGCAGAACTGGCGGTTGTTGAGCCGGTCGAGCAAGCGGTGAGTGACAGTGCGACGGCGGCAAGGGCTGCGGTCGCTGCACCTGCGGTCTTCAGCAGGGCACGGCGTGAGGGGCGGGAAGCCACGGGACTCCTTAGGTAAGTGATGCAAACCTAAGTAAGGCTAGCCTACCCTTCGAATAATTACGAAACGTTTGCGTCGCTTAATTCGCTTCGCTTGGACCCCCCGATGCTCGCTCACGTATCGCGGCCAAAACGCGGACGCTCCCTCACATCTAGTGAGCGACCGTCGTCAGTAAATGCCCCAAAAGTGAGCGGACGTCAGGGCTCGCCGCGACTAGAACGCACGGGATCCTTTGGACACCGGGTACCGCATTTGCAAAGATGACAGAGCCGGTTGATTCAACGAACTGGCCAGGGCCGTGAAAGCGGCGAAGATCGAGAGGATGAGCATGCGCACTACACACGTTGGCACTGCCATGGTTGGCGAGGTGGCCGTTTTGGCCTGCTTTGCAGCCCCCTCTACGTCGGCCATCCCGCTCGGCGGTCAGGGGAACTAACCCCGCCGTCCCTGCACTAGAAGCACGCTAAGGTTCCTTTGCCGTGCCCTCGGATCGCCAGACGCCAGCGTCCTTGCTCTTCGGAGCCCACACGATCTGAAAGAACTTTGCCGTGCAGAAAATCACCGCTCAACAAATCCGTTCCTCATTCATCAATGCGAGCCGCTCGGAGGCCGCCAAACTCAGCCTCCCGAAGGACTTTGATTCCCTCGACTGGGCCAACCTCGAATTCCTTGGCTGGCGCGACGAAAAGATGCCCATGCGGGGCTACCTCGTCCTCCCGAACGATGATTCCCTCACTGGCATCATGCTGCGCGCACCCGAGGGAGGCTCCGGCAGGAAGCGCTCGGTCCTTTGCGAACTGTGCCGCGACGTGTTTTCCAAGGACGATGTCTATCTTTGGGTTGCCAAGCGCGCGGGCCAATCGGGTCGCGACGGCAACACCGTGGGGACGTTGATCTGTGCAGAATTCGGCTGCTGCGCCAACGTCCGGAAGGAGCCCCCGGCGAATGAGATCAATCCCGACCCGGCCGCCGTCGTCATTCGCCAAATCGCCGGGCTACAGTCCCGGACCGCCAAGTTCCTGGGGCGGGTCCAAGGAAAGTAGCCGGTCCGCCGGAAACCGGACATAGGTGAGCGAGCGTCAGCCGGAAACCGGCGATAGGTGAGCGAGCGTCCCGGGGAAACCCGACATAGGTGAGCGAGCGTCCGGGGGGAAACCCGACATAGGTGAGCGGGCGTCGGGGCTAGCGGAGCACGATGTCCACGGGGTTGGCCTCGGAACGCCATTCACCCGGCAGGCCCGGGGTGCCGATCACCGGAGCCGTGAGCACGCCGGAGCGGTTTGTTCTCTTATCGCGCAGGATTTCCGTAACCGAACCAAGATGACGGGAAAGGTCGATCACGTTTTCGGGCGCGGCCAGCAACAACTGGAAGCCGAACTCGTGCAGCGCCTTGATGCCTGCACCGGCGAACTCCTCCGAGGCCAGGACGAACGCCTCGTCCATCATCACCGTTCCGTAAGTCGTGAAACCTTGCTCGGCGATGCCCAACTGGTAACTCAGGGCCGCCGCCATGATGAACGCCGTGAAGCGCTGCCGCTCGCCACCGGACATCGATCCGGTGTCTGCGTGCATGTACACCTCGGTCTTCTTGCCACCCCGCGGGCCTTGGACGGAGCGGTGCTCCTTGCACTGGATGAAAAGGTGCCCGCGGACATCCAGCACCTCAGCACGCCAGCGCCGGTCCTCAGGGGTCTGCGAGCCGAGCCGCTTGACCAGGGTTTCGAGCGACTTGTAACGGTTGGTGAGTTCGACGTCGTCGTCCGCCTCCGTCGAGGCTCCGGCACCCGAAGCGGCACCCGCCGCACGCGAGGGCCGGGTGTGTCGGGTCTTCAACGCGTTGTGGATAGCGTCCTTGAACTGCTTCGCAGTGCCGGGCAGGGTCTGCTTGATATCGAGTTCGAGGAAGCTGCCCTCATGGAAGTTGACCTCGGACAAAATGCCGTTGAGCGGCAGGATGCGGCTCGTGATCGCGCGACGTTCCTCGTCGAGCAAGTGCAGCAAGGTGCTGAACGATTCGTGCGTGCGTTGGTTGAAGAACTGCCGGAATTCGGCTTCCTGCGCGGGCAACCCTTCGCTGACGATCTGGTGGTAACGGGACTCGAACTCCCCCGCAGCACCGATCGAGGTGCCGTGGTCCGCGGAAATGGCGGTGCCCCATTCGCGCACGAATCCTTCGAACATCCGCGTCAGCCGCTCGGCCAACGCCTGACCGCGCGACTCGGCGGCATGCAGTTCCGCCAAGAGCTTGCTCCGAACTTCGGCAGCCAGGGTGTCGAGTTCGTGGAGCTCGCCCACCTCGCCGAATGCGCTGAAGTACGGCTCGAGGGCGGTGACAGTAGCGCCCGACGGCGGCGCCTGGTCAAGGCGCTTGCGCGCGGCATCGAGCAGGGCGTCAGCCGTGGTCATCTGCTGGTCGAGCGTCTTGTATTCGCTCTGCAAAACCGCCGCCGACCCTGTGGAGGACTGGTGCCTTTCGCGTACGGCCTCGATGTTTGCACGCAAGGGTTCCAAGTCGGCCTGCGCGGCCAAGGCGTCCTTGAGCCGCTGTTCGATCTTCGCGAGCTCCTCGGCCGCCACCGCTGCGGAGACCTGTTCCCAGCCACGTTCGTCGTCGGCGATGCGGCGCAACGCTTCGAGCTGCCGAGTCATGCCTTGGTGCGAATCCTCGCGGCTTTGGGCGAGTTCGGCGGCCTTCAGAAGCTCGTTTTCGAGCTCGCCGACCTTCGCGGCCACAAGCTCCAGCTTGGAAGCATTGTCGAAACCGAGAACGTAGTCCTGCCGGCTCGTGAAGCGATCGTCCTTCTCCACTGTGTGCCTGTTGCGCTTGACCACACCGCCCAGGCTCAGGCCCTTGTCCAGCTTCGCGAGCTCGTCCGGATCTTCCACGCACGGGTAGGCGAAATCGAGGGCGATCCGCTCGCGGATCCATTCAGCTGCCTCTACGACGGAGTCGCCCCTCGCCCCCAAGGTGAGGATGTTCAGCTTGGTCAGCAGGTCGCCGTCGGACACGTCCTCCACAGCCAAAGCGCCGCCCGCGAGCGGTTTGGAGACGTCCACTGCCCGCAGCGCGCCGCGGACGGTGTTGTCGTTCAGGTAGCGCGTGACGGCGGCGAAGTGCTCGCCTGGAACCAGCAGCGTCGTGGCGAGGTTCCGCAAGGCGCGCTCGGCCGCGGGCCGCCACTGTTCCTCCCCCTCGGCGAGGTCTATCAGCTCGCCTCCAAAGGGCATGCGGTCCTCGGGAACGCCAGTGGCTGCGGCGATCGCGGCGCGGTTTTCAATGCTCGACGGCGGCAGCAAAGACTTGCGCGTCTTCAGCGAGACGAGCTCCTGCTGGGCCGCGGCGAGTTCGCGTTTCTTGGTCGCGTGGCCGTCGAAAGCTTCGAAGCGGAGTTCCCGCAGCGCTTCGGAATCGTCCTTGAGCTCGGTAGAGCGGCTCGCTGCCTGCTCGTGGGCCTGCTCCCACCCCTCAGCCGTCCACTCAAGGTTGAGTCCGGCGTCGGCCAATGCTTGGCGGGCCGACTCCTCCACCTGCTGCCGGAGCTTGAGGCCGACCCGGGCGTTTTCAAGCGACTGCTCGATCGCCGAAATCGCGTTCCCGCCCTGGTTGTTGTAATCCGATTCGAGCTCGCGAAGCTCCTTGGCGAGCGCGTCCCGGACGCCCCGCTCGGCGCTGAGTTCCTTGGCTTTCGCCTGGGCAAGGTCCTTGAAACGGGCCAAGGTCTTGGCGTGGACCGTGACCGAGAGCTGCTGCTTGTACGCGTCGAATTCCTCGCCGCTGAGCTCCCGGAGCCGGTTGGCCTCCAGCAACGACTGGGCATACTCCTTGTTCATCCCGGGCACGGGGGCCAGCTGGTCGCGCTGCTGGCGGACGTCCTCCAGCCGCTGCCTGATGGACATGAGGTTGCTGAATTCCTCGACGACGTCGTCCGCAGCAGTGAGCGTCGCGGGCGCGTCGAGCACCTGGTCGCGGAAGAACGTGTTGACGCTGCCGCCGAGCCCCTTACCGGCCTGGATCACACGCAAAAGCGGGAGCGCCTGGTCCGAGTTGATGCCGAGAAGCCGGCGGAAACGCTCCGCAAAGGCCTTGTGCACATCGAAGATCTGGGCGTCCGGGAATATGGTCTCCAGCGCGCCCTTCGTGAAGCGCTTCTCCGCGATGCCCTCAATGGCGCCGAGATCCAAGGGCTTGTTGTCAATGACGTAGAACCGGCCGACGCTGGACTCCGTGCCGTTCTTGGGCAGGTCGAAGAGGGCCGAGATGGTGATCTTGGTGCCGACCGCATTGTCGAACGTCAGGGCGACGGCGGACCACGTGGCACCCGGGCGCTGGAAGGCACTGGCCGAACCCTCGCCCACGGCCTTGTCGCCCACTTTTCCACGCATGTACGTGAACGTGGTCCTCTTGTCCTCCACAGCCCCGCCAGCGCGCTGCGCGGCAGCCTCATTGGAGCGCGGACGGGCATCGAAGACGCGCAACATCGCATCGAACAACGTCGACTTGCCGACTCCCGAATTTCCTGTCAGCAGCGTGCCGTTGCGGTCCACGTGCATCGTGTGGGCGCCATGGAACGTGCCCCAGTTGACCACCTGGACCAAGGCTAGGCGCATCTGGCCCGGGTTGGTGAGTTCGCCGATCGGAAGCATCGTCGCAATGGTCATTTGGCTGCCTCCTTGATGGTCTTGGGTGTTGTGGTTGCGTCAGTTGTGGTTGCGTTTGCCGCGGTTGCGTTTGCCTCCGCGGTGGATGCTGCGGCGTGTTCATCGCCGCTGCGGTCAGTCACCGAGCCGTCCTCTTCCCCGTCGTCATCCACCACGACGTCGGGCAGTTCGTCGGACGGGTCGCCGTCGTCGTCTGTTTCTGTTAGTTCGATGAGGGGTTCCGTGCCTGATTCGTCGGCCGCTACGGCGATCAGGGCTTCGATTTGGGCTGGGATGTCGCCGATGTTTTCGAAGGGGAGAGCCAGGGGGAGGGCCTTGGAGATCGCGAACGTGTCTTCGATGCCCGTGGCCAGGAGGAGTTGGCGGGCCAGGAGTTTCGTTATGGTGCGGTTCACGACGTCGGTGTCGCGGAGGGCATCTTGTTGGCCGGATGGTTGGTAGTGCGCCACGAGTTCGGCGATTTCTTCGCGAGAGATCACCGGGTCCGTCTGGGCCGTGACATGGCGGTCGAGAAGGAGCCTCAGGCGCAGTAGCACGATGGTTTCCACACGGCTCAACGCGCGTTGTTGGCGAAGGATGCTTGAGCGGGCGCTTCCTCCGATAGCTTCGGGATCGACGGGCCGGAGCACCGCGATCTTGCGTTCGTGGTCGAGCTGCATGCTCAGGAAAAGCTCCGAAAGCCGGCTGCGGAGGATCACTTGGTTGTCCAGAAGGGTGGTCCAGAGCTTTTCGTCGCGGCCGCCGTCGACATACGGACCCTTGAGCAGCCGCACGAGCGCCTGGCGAACCTTCATAGGCAGCACGCCGGTGTCGCCCGGGAACAACGCCGCGCCGTCTACGAATGTGTCGCGCGGCGTGACGCGGAAGGGATCGGAGTGGACATGCTGCGCTATGTCCACTCTTTGTTCCGAAGAGGGGGCATGCTCGGTGGGGTGGGCGTCAGTCATCGGAATCCTTAGTCAGGGTCACGAGCGGCAGGTACGCGGTGCGTGTGCTGCCATCGATTTGTTCGAAGTCGATGTTTTCCCAGGTGGCCCGGTCGAACGCCGCACCACCGTGCAGCGCTTCGGACAGGAGGGCCCGGACCGTGTTGATGTGCCGTTCTTCCTCCGGGAGGTTCGCCCAAGCCCCCGCCAGCGTCGAGGCACCCGCCATTGCCGAGCGGACGGCGTCGGGTCTTGCCTTTGCGGAGCGCAGCGAACGCACGCGGTCCGAATCGCTGAAGGCGATGGGGTCGGCCAGCTTTGGCGGTGCCGCAAACTCATCCGGATCGAAGAGCTTGACCATGGCGAGCGATTCGAATCCCGCATTGAACAACACCGGACCGCGGACCAGGCCGGGACGGTCGCGTTCGTAGGGCATGGAACGGATAGCCTGTTCGGCTTCGCGCAGGACCTCCCGCAGCCTGACGGACTGGCGGATGTCGTCGCTCTGGATGTAGTTATTCAGGCTCTCGGACAACCGGCCGTAGATCCGCTGGATCTGGCTGTGCTGGGTGCGCAGTTCCGCCACGAGGTTCTTGAGGGTTTCCCGGTCCTCATGGCTGAGTTCGTCGGCGAATTGGCGGCTCAACACGTCACCGATTGCCGAACGGAACCGCAACTGTTGCTGCGGGTCCTCAAGGAACGCCGTGAAGGAGCGGAACGTGCGGCCTTCAGGGCTCTGCCGCAGGCGCTTGTCCGCCTCAAGGACCTGCGCCATGGTGGCGCCCTTGCTGAGCGACTCCTCGATGATCTGGTTGCGGAGCTCGCCGACCAGTTCCTCGATGCGGTCGCGCATCTTCTTGTAGTCTGCCGGCAGGCTCGCCGCAAGGTCGAGGATGTTCCCGGCTGCTTCGACGGCTTGCTCATCGTCCAAAAGACCGTCGAAGTCGCCGGAACTGATGTCTTCGATCAACTGCTGGCGCTCTTGGATCTCCTCTTCAAGGGATTCCAAACGGGCGCTTTGGTCCGGGTTCGTCTCGTTGGCGAGCTTTTCGACGTCGCCCAGCAGCGTTCCGAGCCGGGAACCATTGAGCGTGGAGCGTTCGCTGGACAGGCTGTCCAGGAAAGCCAGGACGCGTGCGGCGGCCTCGGTGATTTCGTAGACGATCTGTCCGGACTGGCCGCGACGGGTCAGGAACTGCTTGCGGGTCCATTCGTCGGCGAAGGCCTTGCCGCTCCCCTGGCCGCCAAGCCCGGGATCCTGCCTGCGGAGCTGCTCGAGGAAAGCGTCGACGTCGGCATGGAACTCCTCGAGCGGAAGCTGCGGTCTTGTTCGGGTAAAGGATGCCTGGAGCACCGCGATGACCCAGGGTGCCGAGCGAGTGAGGGCCCACGCAGGGCCTTTGGTCAAGAGTTCGAGGTCCCTGAGCCGCGCACTGATGGCGTCGGCTGAGGACATTGCTGAGCGGGACACTTACTCTCCTTCAGCTGCCGCGGAACCTTCTGGCAGCGGAAATCCCGAAAACTGCCCCGTACAAGGTTAACGCAGGGTGCGCCGCAACCCTTCCGTGATCTACCTGCCGGTAGGGTTTCGATCGCGTATCAACAGGCCCGACGCCGGTGTTGTTGCTGGCTGAACCGCCGGTGCCGACCCTAATGTCGACACCAACGACGTCGACGCTCCGACGTCGGCTTTGGCAGCGTTGCGGAGGGGACCCAATGCAGTTCGACTTAACGACCTTAGACACCAGCATCTATGTCTTCGTGGGAACACTGATCCTTGGGCTGGTTCTGGCAGCCTTCATCGCGGTAGCCGCCATGGCCACGCTTGCGTTGATCGGAGCGGGAAGCCTCGCTTGGTACACCGTGAAGAACGTGTTGGGTGGGCTGGTCCACGGCATCAATTTTGCGTGGGATCAGTTGGTGCACCAGGCCGGAAAAGTGGAACTGCCGATGGAATTCCCATCGCAAACGGCCCCTAGCACGGGTACCTACCCGCGGGTAGCATTGAGGGACAGCTGAAGGGTCCGCCACCCGAGGCGGATCCTGGGCTCAAACCGGCACAACCGGCAAGAGGAGTCCTCCCATGACCTCCGCCACTGACAACAAGAGCAACGGCGTCACGGCCGCAGAAGCCCGCGCCGTCGCAGAGGCCGCCCGCGACACCGAATGGAACCGCCCGAGTTTCGCCAAGGGGCTGTATCTGGGAGACTTCGATCTTGGACTGATCCATCCCTGGCCCCAGGCAAGGGCTGAAGACGTCGAGCGCGGCGAAGAGTTCATGGCGAAGCTGACGGAGTTCTGCGGCACCATGTCCGGCCGTATGATCGAACGCGACGCCAAGATCCCGGACGAATACCTCGCGGGCCTCACCGAATTAGGCGTTTTCGGCATGAAGATTCCGCGCGAGTACGGCGGTTTGGGCCTGTCGCTGGTGTATTACGGCAGGGCGCTGGCGCTTTTGGGATCAGTCCATCCGAGCCTTGGCGCGTTGCTTTCGGCCCACCAGTCCATCGGCGTCCCGGAGCCGGTCAAAGTGTTCGGCACGCCCGAGCAAAAGCAGGAGTACTTGCCGCGTTGCGCCGCCGGCGCCATTACGGCCTTCTTGCTGACAGAGCCCGACGTCGGCAGCGACCCCGCCCGGATGGGCTGCACCGCAGTGCCAAGCGACGACGGCGAGTCTTACCTTTTGGACGGCGTCAAACTTTGGACTACCAACGGCGTGATCGCCGAACTGGTGGTGGTCATGGCGGTTGTTCCTGCCCGCACCGCATCCGACGGCACGTTACTCAAGGGCGGGATCACGGCGTTCGTTGTGGAGATGAACTCGCCCGGCATCACCGTGGAGAACCGCAACGCCTTCATGGGCCTGCGCGGCATCGAGAACGGCGTGACGCGGTTCCACCAGGTCCGCGTACCGGCAGCCAACAGGCTCGGCCGGGAGGGCCAAGGGCTCAAGATCGCGCTCACCACCCTCAACACTGGCCGTCTCTCCATCCCCGGACTGTGCGTGGCTGCGGGCAAATGGTCATTGAAGATCGCCCGGGAATGGTCCAACGCCCGCACCCAATGGGGCCGTCCGGTCGGAAAACACGAGGCCGTCGGCAAGAAGATCGCTTTTATCGCCGCCACCACCTTTGCCCTTGAAGCCGTCTTTGAACTTTCTGCCGAGATGGCCGATGCCGGTCAGAAGGACGTGCGAATCGAGGCTGCGCTGGCCAAGCTTTGGTCCACTGAGCTGAGCTACACGGTGGCCGATGAGTTGGTGCAGATCCGTGGTGGTCGTGGCTTTGAGACGGCGGATTCCTTGGAGGCCCGCGGGGAGCGGGCGGTGGCCGCCGAGCAACTGCTGAGGGACATGCGCATCAACCGGATCTTCGAAGGCTCGTCCGAGATCATGCGCCTGCTCATCGCCCGCGAAGCCGTCGACGCCCACCTTTCGGCCGCGGGCGAGCTCGCTTCAGCGGACGCAACGCTGCAGGAGAAGGCGCGTGCCGCCGTCGGCGCCTCAGGTTTCTACGCCAAATGGCTCCCTAAGCTCGTGGCCGGAGCAGGCCTGGACCCCCGGTCCTACAGTGAGTTCGGGCGTCTCGCGAAACAACTGAGGTATGTCGAGCGGGCTTCGCGCCGGCTCGCCCGGCAGACGTTCTACGCGATGGGCCGCTGGCAGGCGAAGCTTGAATACAAACAAGCGTTCCTCGGCAGGATTGTGGATATCGGGGCCGAGTTGTTTGCCATGGCAGCGTGCTGCTCGCGGGCTGAGATGCTGCTGCAGACCGCACCGGAACAAGGTGCGGCGGCGTACGAACTTGCCGAGGCCTACTGCGAGCAGGCCCGGATTCGCGTGGACGGATACTTCGATCAGTTATGGCGGAACACCGACGACGTCGATCATGAGTTGTCCTCGAACGTCCTCGCAGGTGACTATGCGTGGCTTGAGGCCGGAATCCTTGACCAATCCGAAGGGACGGGCCCGTGGATCGCCGACGCCACCCCCGGCGCCTCGTCGAAGGAGAGCCTTCACAGGAAGTACCGCTAGCCGACGTCGCCGTCGACGTAGTACCAGCGCCGGTCGATCCGCTGGAAGCGGCTGTTTTCGCGTTGGACTCCACGTTCGCCGCCGGACCGGTAGTGCGCCGCGAACTCGACCGTCCCGTCCGTGTCCAAGGGACCGCCTTGGCGCGTCGCCAGAATGTCCAGCCGGCGCCATTCAATGTCCGGGTCCAGGTCCAGCACGGCAGGCCTGGTGTCCGGGTGCCACGTGCGCAAAAGGTAATCGCTGTCGAGGACTACAAAGGCCGAGTAACGCGAACGCATGAGCTGTTCTGCCGTAGGCGCGTCGGCGTCTCCGCGGTGGAAGCGTCCACAGCACTCGGTGTACTGCTCCCCGGACACACAAGGGCAAGCGCCGAGTCGGAGGCGAGCCGGATCGAGTGGCATTGAAGCCCTATCTGGAAGAGAAGGTGAGAGCTAGGCAACAAATTCTGTCACAGCAGATAACAGCTTCGAAACAACCTCGGCGAGCCGGACTTTGGCGGATGATTCATTCACATTTCGCCCTTAGGCTAGAAGACATGCCCGCAGACCTTCGGTTGCGGCGCTCACCTCACAACTCTGGCTCGGGGAGGCTACGTGGAGGATCCAACAACACTTGGCCTCAATCTGACCTTTTTTGGAACGCTCGGGCTGGCCTTGCTGATGTTCCTTGGTTTGGGCTTCCTGATGGTTGTCACCTTGGTGCTGGCCGGCGTTGCGAAGCTGGTTTCGATTATCCTGCTCGCGATGTTCGGGATCTTCCCGAAACGCGATGCCGTGCCGGTTGTGCACCTGCCCCCGCGGCCTCGGCGCGCGCCCGTCCCGCTTTCGGATTCCGAGGAATCGACGACGGCGGACGACGGCTTGCTGGGCGCAGGTCCCTTCGTCCCCGGGAAACCGCGTCCTGGGTTTGTTGGGACCACCAAGCTGCTGTGGTCGGCGTCGTGGTCAGCCGTCCGGAACGTCCCTTGGAAGTCGCTGGTCAACCCACGGACGTGGCCCAAGCCTGCCCAGATCAAGGACGGTATCGCAGCCACAGCCACAACCCAGGCGAAGGAACATCCTTTTGTGGTCGCGATAAAGCAGGATCCTCCGGTCCTGAACAGCCAGTGGGCTGCCGCCGTCGCCGAGGCCGATGCCCGGGCTGCGGCACGCGAAGCTGAACGGGCCGGGGAAGCGTCAGCTTCAGACCCTGAACCGCCGACTTCCGAGGAACCCGCAGAAGGGAATGTAGCGGAGTCATCCGGAACTGGCGTGCCGGTACGCGAACACCGGGGAGAACCACATGGCGGCAAACCCGTATCTTCCGGCCGTGTGACGGCCTCAGCAGGGTCCCGCCCCCGGGCCTAGCGCCCCGCAGTGCCCGGCTGACCCAATCCGCAGTGCCCGGCTGACCCAACTGACTAGCATTTGTTGTCGTTTTGGAGGCTCATAACGACAACAACTGCGAGTCAGTTGGGGTGTGTCCAGCCTCAGGCGGCCAGTTGCCTGAACCCGGCCCCGTGGTAGATGAGGGGCTCGGCGTCGTGGTTGATCTCCACGGACTTCACTTCGAGGACGACGATCGCGTGGTCACCCGCGGGGGTTTCTGAGACCACTTCGCATTCAAGCACCAGCGCCGCGCCGTCGATCAACACTGCGCCCGCGTCGCTCGTTGAGGTCGCAAGGCCGGCGAATCGGTCCTGGGTCCGCGAGGAGAGCTGCAGGCACAAGGCTTCCTGACCTTGGGCCAAGACGGAAACACCCAGTCGAGGGGCGCGCCGGAGCTTGGGCCACGTGGTGGAGGAGTTCTGCACCGCAAACATGACCAGCGGTGGTTCGAGCGAGACTCCCACTGTGAAGCTCGATGCCACCAGGGCCTCCGGCGCGAAGCCGACCATGGCACTGAAGGCCGCCACGCCTGAGGGAAATTGCGCGAATGCCTGCTTGATCGAAGCGGCTCCATCCACCGTTACCTGGGTCATGGCGGGTTCCTTTCTCTGTGGTTTCGTGCCTGCCTTTCTACTAATTCACTCGACGCCGATAACGGCAATATTTGTGTATTCGCGTGTCGAATGAAGTCAATTCATAATTCGTCATTCCTTGTTTTCATTACCCCGTAATACGAAAAGCGAAGAATTTGTACGTTTTTCGAGTGCCCCGGCCACGATATGTGTAGCGTCGTGTCAATCCATTGCACAGCCTTGATTCTTCACGGAGGAAGCCGGAGATGAGCCTCAGCGAGCTTCGAACCCTGGGACGCACAGGCGCCCTGATCAGCCCCCTTACCCTGGGAACCCTTAACCTCGGGACAGGCTCGGCGCCCACGGGCGCCGAAGAGAGCATCCGCATTATCCATGCGGCCCTCGACGCCGGCATCACTAGCGTCGACACCGCCGACATCTATTCGCAAGGCGAGGCAGAGGCCATCGTAGGCCGGGCCCTCCAAGGCAGGCGGGATGACGTTTTCCTTTCGACCAAGTTCCACGGACAAATGGGGCCGAATCCCGCGCATGCAGGCAATTCCCGGCGCTGGATCATGAAAGCCGTGGAAGGCAGCCTGCACCGCTTGCAGACGGACAGGATCGACCTTTACCAGGCGCACCGTCCGGACTACAACACAGACGTCCTGGAAACCATCACGGCCCTTAACGACCTCATCCGGCAGGGCAAGATCCTCTACTACGGAACGTCGGTATTCACGCCGTCGCAGCTTGTGGAGGCACAGTGGATCGCCACCACCAACCACCTCATTCCGCCAGTGGTGGACCAGGTGCCCTATTCCTTGTTGGTCCGCGCGAATGAGCGGGACGTCTTCGCGATCACGCAGCAATACAACCTTGGCGTGCTCAGCTATGGACCGCTCGACGGCGGCTGGCTCTCCGGGAACTACCGCGTGGGAGTCCCCCAGCCCGCAAGCTCCCGTGCGGCGGCCGTTCCCGGGCGCTTCGACGTCTCGGCACCTTTCAACAGGAACAAACTCCTGGCAGCCGATGCCTTGGGCCGCGTCGCCGAACGGCATGGGCTCACCCTTATTCAGCTTGCTGTCGGCTTCGCCCTGAATCATCCGGCCGTCAGCAGCGTGGTTATCGGTCCACGCACGGAGGACCATCTGGTCGATTACCTCAAGGCCGCCGATGTTGTGCTTAACGACGCCGTCCTGGATGCCATTGACGAGATCGTGGCGCCCGGCACCAACTTCCTGGAGCGGGACGCTGGGACGGTCGTCCCGCACCTTGAATACGCGGAACTTCGACGCCGGTAATCGGCTTTTCGTTGGAGCCGCAGGTTCGCGCGCCGACTATACTCGTTCGCAATCATGACTAGCCTTCCAACTTCCGCCCAAACATCAAAAGCCGGCAATGTGCGCATTGACGCCTGGCTCTGGGCGATCCGCGCTTACAAGACCCGTTCCGCCGCCACAACCGCTTGCAGGGCGGGGCATGTGCGAATCAACGGCAACCCGGTCAAGGCGTCCCAGTCCGTGATTATCGGCGACACCATCCGTGTAAGGCAGCCTGGCTTCGAGCGCATCCTTGAGGTCCGGAGGCTCATTGCGAAGAGGGTGGGGGCCGAAGCAGCATCCCACTGCTTTACTGACCACACTCCCGAGCGCCCCGCAGCACCGGCCCTCGGGCTGCCGCAGCGGGATCGCGGCGCAGGTCGGCCCACCAAGAAGGACCGGCGCGACATGCAGAAGCTCAAGGGACAGTAGCCCGCCCGACAGGCGGGGCGGGAGGCTCACTGTTCGGCCCGTCGTCGGGCAGTTTTGTCCCTCGGCTCTGCAGGAGCGTGAGCGACGCGTAAAGTGGCAAGGGACGCCGATTCTGGACGCCGCGCTGCCGAAGGAGAGAACGTGACCATTGACTGGGACGAAAAAAGGGCCTTGCTACAGGAGCCCAACATTGCTGCCGTGACGCAGCTGTGCGACGAACTGATGGCCAAACGGCCCGGTTCCACCGTGCCTTACATCGATCCAGTGCATGACGAAGATGAATGCCGGATCGTCACCCTCCAGACCAGTCCCGGGCGCGCCCCCACCTCGGGATTCGTATCGCACCTCAACGACGACGACGCCGCCCGACGTGCGCAGCTGATCTATGACTCGGCCGACTTGGACGTCCGCTATGTCATGCCATGGAACTGCTACCCTTGGGTCCGCGACCCGGAACTGCCGCCGGCGCTGAGCGCACAGGAGAAGACCGACGGGCTCCGCCCCTTCCGCCAGTTCCTGAAGATCAACAAGAGAGTCTCCGCCGTCGTCGCGCACGGTGCTGAGGCCGCCGCCTTCCTGGCGCTCTTTGAGAAGACCTACCACTCACCGCTCCGGCAGCACGGGATCAAGGTCTACAAGGCCAGCGCGCTCGGCGGACGGGCATTTGCCCTGTCTGAAGCGAAGCAGCAGGAACTCCTGGCAAAGAACATCGAAACTTACAGGGACGCCATGCAGCGGGCAGGCATCCAGCACCTATAGCTGGGGAAGCCACTAGGCCGCCACCACGGCGCGAAGGACTTCCCTTGCAGTGTCTTCCCATCGTGGCAACTCACTGCTGGCCGCCTCGGCTGCTGACTGCCATCCCTCCCGTAGGGCAGGGTCGCTGAGCCATCTCCGCAGGAACTTCTCCAACGATCCGATTCCTGTGGTGAGATCGATCGCCTCACCGGCACCGTGGGCTCCGAGCGCTTCGACGGCGCCGGTTCCTTTTCGGACCATCACCGGTATGCCGTGAACCAGGGACTCCTGGACCACGATGCCGAAGGCCTCCGAGTGTGAGATCAACAGACTGAGGTCAGCTCGGTTCCACTGCTCCTCCAGGGCCGGGCCGGAGAGCTCGCCTGTTGTTTCCACCCGTTTTTCTAGTCCGTTCCGGAGGATGCGCTCTTGCACAGCGGCGGCGTACGAGGAGTCTGCTTTGGTGGATCCGACCAGCGCTGCGGTCCACGCCAGATCCTTGATCCGGGCCAGCGCGTCGACAAAGAAGATCTGGTCCTTATTGGGCAGTAGGGCGCCCACCATGATGAAATGCGGCGCCGCTGTCGCTCGTGGACTCGGGCGTGCTTTCGATGGGAGATCTACCCCCGGGGTCGCCAAGTGCACGTTGCCCAGGCCTAGGGTTCTGGCCGTTTCGGCAGTCCGGGAACCAGTGCAGAGAAGACCTGTTGCAGCGCGCAGCGCGCTCGTTTCCACTGGTTCCTCCCCGGAAGGGGGCATGTGGAGCAGCACCCAGACACGGCACCCGGCAGCGGTTGCGGTCTCGATTTCCGCGGGTGCACCCGAGGCAATCAGGCCGTCGACAATGTAGATGGCGAGACCGCTTCCGGCAAGTGCAGCTGCAAAGCGGTTCCGGGCTCCGGCACTCCCCGAAGGCCAGTCGCCGTCGAGCTTGCAGACCGAGACCTCCGCGCCCAGGCCCCGAAGGGCTGCAGCCAGCCTCGAATTGTAGATGTTTCCCCCGGAACGATGGCGCACATTCGCGGGCAAAATCATGCGGATCTTGACCACGGGCTGCTCCCTTCCATCGTGCCGGCTGTTTGGCCTCACAGTCCTCAGACCGTGGTGTTGACCATATAACCCGGGCGGGTGACGGGGAAGGTGAACTGCATGTCCGGCGCGGGGCATCGGCGGTAGATTGTGGGCATGGGACAGACTTCTTCAGACCGTCGGGATGTGTTCGCTGATTGGATCTTGGGTGTCGCGGAGTTCACCCATGCACACTGGTTCTTCGGCAATCTCTATGAGGCCATCGTCAAAATCCCGGACCGGGTCGCGTCCTCGGAAGCGAGCAGGGAAGTCCCTCGAACCCCCTTCGGAGCGGGAAGCCCCGGGCGCTACTACGCGCCGATCGCGCCTCTCAGCGCCCCTGCCGCCGTCGCTGCCCTTGTCGCCGGGTGGAAGCATTCCGACAATCGGGCTTGGCTGATGGTGGGTGCCGCGAGCTCCGCCACGGGGGCGGCCGCTACGGCGTACCTGCTTCGGTCCGTCAACCCCAAGCTGTTCTTCAGCCCCCAGCCGCTTGACGAGACGCAACGCAAGCCCCTGTTGAAGCGGTGGTACAGGGTCCACGCCCTCCGGCTCACCGCCAGCGCGATTGCGCTGGCCGGCGTGGGACAACTACGTTTGGTGGCAATCCCAAGATCGCAAGACGCTAAAGAGAATCAACGGGTTGCTACAGGACATAGCCCGGCACGGCAATGAGGGCATCGGCAAGCCTGAACCCCTGAAACATGGTTTCCACGGGTATTGGTCACGGCGCACCACGGACGAACATCGCCTGGTGTACAAGTTCGTCGAAACTGACGATGGCGTCGAAGTGCTTATCGCCGCTTGCAGGTACCACTACGGCAATTGAGGGAAATGCTGGCGGTTCCTGATCCGTGATTCGCCGAAGTCAACTCCCACCCGGCCGATCTCCCAAGGCCCGCGTCCCCGGTGCAATGGCCTGCCCACAGCCACATGGGGTACCCAGCGAGGCGAGCGGAATCCAAGGGCAGGGGAGCTGAGGATGAAGTCGTCGATGTTGTCGACAAGCAGTTCATCCAGGAGTTCATGAAGCGCGTGTACAAGGGAGACCTGAAAGTCATGCACCGAGGCGGGCACATCTACTTCCAGTCCGCACACTCCGCCGCTGCCCAGGACGATCAGCCTTTCGGCGCTGCCGGAGAAGGCCTCCAGTACCGGCAGCGCCTCAAGCCACGCAACAGTCCTGAGCAGGGCCGAATCGGCGCTGGTGTTGCCTTTGGTCCAATCAGCCACGTCCCGGCAAAAGTCATCCAGGACGCCCAAATGCAATAGCGTCATGTGCAATCCCCGCTGCCTGCGCAAGGCAAACACGTACCGCGCCAACTCCTCATAGTCCGCAGGCCCTGCCCCGACACCGAGGACCGGCACCTCCACTGTGATGGGCGGTGCTGTCTGTGTCGTTGAATCCCATCCCCCGCGCGGACGGTCGGCCATGGGAGTAATTATGCTCCGGCAGCAGTTCGTCCGCCTCACGAATGCCGGTTCGACCGACTGGCCTATTGAGGCTCTCTCAATATCTGGGGCAGGAATCCCATCTGGAACAAGTCCGTATGTCAGCGTAGTTCCCGGGCTAACCGATGCATCGACGAAGGCCGTTGCATGTTGCAACTGGACGATCTCTTGAACACCATCATTCTGCTGCACGTCGCCATAGCGATCGGCCCGTTCCACGCCCGCCACCGCGTCGACAATCGATGTGCGGTTTCCTTCGATGCGCGCACTCATGATGTTCGACATCAGCTGGAAGAGGTCCTTCAACTGCGAAAAGATCGCAGGATGAGCCGTTCCCTCGCCCATGTCGCTACGTATCCGTTCAAGCTCGATGATGGCCTTGGCGAGCGGAGAGCTGAACAGGAAGTCGGGAAATTCGATGGGCTTCATCGCACCGAGATTTTCGCCAGGGTAGTCATAACAATTAAGTTAGCGCCCGGTCCAGCCCCTAGAAATCAACCAACTCGCCGCCATAAGAGCGTCAGACAATTAAGTCTGGGGCATTCAGCTTTTAAGTCGAGGGCCACCCGACAAGCCAGCGAATCTTGACACCACCCTGTGACCCGTGCCATATTCGTAGAGTGAACCTGTCAGACAGCCGGACAGCCGGACAGGCCGCCACTGGACAGCCAGCCGTCAGCCAGAAAGCTGCGGCTGGCCAGCGCACCGCCACAAGCGGCGCCGTCCCCCGGCCGGCCCAAGTGGCCCAGCCATCAAGCCCCCGGCCCCTCGCCCGCTTCAGTGCCGCGGAAGCTGTGTTCAGCGCCATCCGCCAGGACATCGAAGACGGAAACGTCGAAGTGGGGGCCAAACTCAGTTCTGAGGCCACCCTGGCAGCGCAGTACGGGGTAAGCCGCTCGGTGATCCGTGAGGCGCTCCGCTCCTGCACTGCGCTCGGGCTGACGGTCACCAAGACCGGCAAAGGCACGTTCGTCGTCGCCGACCGGGTAGCCAATGACCTCACACTCGGCCAGTACTCGGCACGGGACCTCAACGAGGCACGCCCGCACATCGAAGTCCCGGCAGCCGGCCTGGCGGCGAAACGCCGCAGCCCGGAAGAACTTGAACACCTCAAGGAAATCGTCAGTTCAATGGCAGTCGAGACCGACCCTGAGACCTGGGTCAGCCTCGACGCCAGTTTCCATTCTGCCATTGCCCGCGCAAGCGGCAACAAGGTCTTCGAAAGCGTCGTCGCAGACATCCGCGAAGCCCTTGCCCACCAATCCGAAACCTTGAACATGGTGGCCGACCGCCAGCATGTTTCAGACGATGAACACCTCCGCATCGTCGAAGCCATCGAAGCCGGTGACGCCTCAGCCGCCGAAGCCGCCATGGCCGACCATCTCAGCGCCGTCAGCGTTGCGTTGGACACCATCCTCAGCAAATGATCCACCAACTGAAGGAAGTCATGCCCACCCCGCATGCAACGCGCACCGCTATGCCCGAAACCACCCCGGCAGGGACGATTCCGCCAACCCCGCGCCACGTCCCCCTCGCGGAACAGACCCGCGACGGCCTGGTCGAGAGCGTCCACTACGGCTCCCTGATCGCCGTCGGGCCTGACGGTGAAACCCTCCTCGAAGCGGGCGAGCCCGACGCCGCGTTCTACCCGCGGTCCTCCCTCAAACCGCTGCAGGCGGTCGCCATGGTCCGCGCGGGGCTCAAGCTTCCGGAGAACCTCCTCGCCCTCACCGCTGCAAGCCACTCCGGCGCCACTATGCACCTTGACGGTGCCGCACGCATCCTCGAAATGCACGGCCTGGACAAAAGCGCGTTGGAAAACAGCACCGACCTCCCTTATGGCACCGCCGAGCGTGAAGAATGGCTCCGCGCCGGCGGCAAGCCCACCCAGCTCGCACAGAACTGTTCCGGCAAGCACGCGTCCATGGCCGCCACGTGCGTGATCAACGGCTGGCCTGTCCAGGGCTACCTGCATCCCGAACATCCCCTGCAGGTGCTCGTGAAGGACACCATTACCGAACTCACGGGCGAAGACGCAGCGGCCATCAGCACGGACGGTTGCGGCACCCCGCTCTTTGCCCACAGCCTGCACGGCATGGCGCGGGCCTATGGCCGCATGGCGGCGGCGGACAACACGCAAGCAGAAGGCCAAGTAGCCCACGCGATGCGCGCTTTCCCCGAGATGGTGGCCGGCGAGGGTCGCGACGTCACAGCGATCATGCGCACGATTCCCGGGCTGCTTGCCAAGGACGGCTTCGAAGGCCTCCAGCTCATCGGCCTGGGGAACGGCACCGGCGTCGCCATCAAGATCTCCGACGGCGGCGATCGAGCCCGCATGCCCGTCACCGTCCGCGTCCTTGAGGAACTAGGGCTCGACGGCGGCCAGCTCGCCACGCTTGCCAGCGCGCCCGTGTTGGGCGGCGGCCACCCTGTTGGCGTGCTCCGTGCCGCGAACTTCCTCGCATCCAACTGACTTCGACTGAGTCCAACTGACGCAGCCAAACAAGCACAAAAGACCTAAGGACAGCAATGACATCTGCCGTGCCCACCACGACAATTCCACGGTTCCGCTCGGAACACGATCTCCTCGGTGACCGCGACGTCCCTGCTGATGCCTACTGGGGCGTGCACACGCTGCGTGCCATCGAGAACTTCCCCATCACCGGCCACCCCTTGGCCAGCAACGCCAACCTCGTCAAAGGCCTCGCCGCAGTCAAGCTCGCCGCCGCCCGCACCAACCGCGAGCTCGGCCTCCTGGACGACGAACGGGCGGACGCGATCGAGCAGGCTTGCCAGGACATCTTGGACGGCAAGCTTCACGAGCAGTTCATGGTGGACGTCATCCAGGGCGGCGCCGGCACCAGCTCCAACATGAACGCCAACGAGGTCATTGCCAACCGGGCCCTTGAAATCCTTGGCCACCCCAAGGGCGACTACGCCAGGCTGCACCCGAACGACCACGTCAACTTGAGCCAATCCACCAACGATGTCTACCCCACCGCCGTCAACCTGGCCACCATTTTCTCGGTCCAGGGCCTTCTGGAGGCTCTTCAGGAACTCCAGGTCGCCTTCGCGGAGAAGGGCCAGGAATTCCGCGCGGTGGTCAAGATGGGCCGCACGCAGTTGCAGGACGCCGTCCCCATGACCCTCGGCCAGGAATTCGGTGGCTACGCAGTGACCGTGGGCGAGGACCGGGCGCGACTGGCCGAGTCCCAGCTGCTCATACACGAGATCAACCTCGGCGCCACCGCCATCGGGACCGGCCTGAACGCCCCCGTTGGATACGCCGCAGCAGCCTGCAGGCACTTGGCCGAGATCACCGGCTTGCCCCTCGTCACCTCGGTGGACCTCATCGAGGCCACCCAGGACGTAGGCGCGTTCGTCCACCTCTCCGGCGTGCTCAAGCGCGTCGCCGTCAAGCTTTCCAAGATTTGCAACGATCTCCGCTTGCTGTCCTCCGGACCGCGTGCGGGACTGGGCGAGATCAACCTCCCGGCTGTGCAGTCGGGATCGTCCATCATGCCAGGCAAGATCAATCCGGTGATCCCGGAAGTGGTCAGCCAAGTGGCCTATGAAGTCATCGGCAACGATGTCACAGTCACCATGGCAGCCGAAGCCGGACAGCTCCAGCTGAACGCCTTCGAACCGATTATCGTCCACAGCCTCCACAAGAGCATCTCCCACCTGGAAGCCGCGTGCCGCACACTCACGTCGCGCTGTATCCGGGGCATCACCGCGAATACCGAACACCTGCGCCTCACGGTAGAGCAGTCGATCGGACTCGTCACGGCACTCAATCCGCACATTGGCTACGCCTCCGCCACTGCCATTGCCCAAGAAGCGCTGGCAAGCGGCAAGGGCGTCGCCGAGCTCGTTCTCGAACACGGCTTGCTGACCTCGGAGCAGCTCGATGAGCTCCTCCGCCCCGAACGCCTGGCCAACCTCAGCAATTAAGCTGAGCCGCGCAGAGCGTCCGACGACGGCGGCACCCACCAGCCGCCGTCGGGCCTGAGCGCGCGAAGAAACAGGCCGGACGGCAAGATCCGGACCCCCAACAGGACACCCCTAAGGATTCCCATGACCAATGCACCCATCACGGACCACACGGTCCCTCCGCAGGCGCACTCCACTGAAAAGCTCCTCCACGCCGAGGACAAGGGCTATCACAAGAGCCTGAAGCCGCGTCAGATCCAGATGATCGCAATCGGCGGCGCCATCGGCACCGGCCTGTTCCTGGGTGCCGGCGGCCGCCTCAACGCTGCGGGCCCTTCCCTCGTCATCGCGTATGCGGTCTGCGGCTTCTTTGCCTTCCTGATCCTGCGCGCCCTCGGCGAACTCGTGCTGCACCGCCCGTCGTCGGGCTCCTTCGTCTCCTACGCCCGCGAGTTCTTCGGCGAGAAGGCTGCGTTTGTCTCCGGCTGGTTCTACTGGATCAACTGGGCAACCACCACCATCGTGGACACCACGGCCGCGGCCCTCTACATGAACTTCTTCGGCAAATACGTCCCTTGGATCGGCGTCGTCCCGCAATGGGCCTGGGCACTGATCGCGCTTCTGGTGGTGCTTGGCCTGAACCTGGTCTCGGTCAAGGTCTTCGGTGAAATGGAGTTCTACTTCGCGCTCATCAAGGTGGCCGCGCTGGTGGCCTTCCTGTTCGTCGGTACCTACTTCGTCGTCTTCGGCACGCCGGTACCGGGCCAGGAAGTCGGCTTCAGCCTCCTCTCGGACCACGGCGGAATCTTCCCCAACGGGATCCTGCCCATGATCATCCTCATGCAGGGTGTGCTGTTCGCCTATGCCTCGATTGAGCTCGTGGGTACCGCAGCGGGCGAAACGGAGAACCCCGAGAAGATCATGCCCAAGGCCATCAATTCCGTGGTCTTCCGCATCGCCGTCTTCTACGTCGGTTCCGTCATCCTGTTGGCGCTGCTGCTGCCGTACACCTCCTATGTCAAGGGTGTCAGCCCGTTTGTGACCTTCTTCGGGCACATCGGCGTGCAGGGCGTAGACGTGATCATGAACCTTGTGGTCCTCACGGCTGCCCTGTCCTCCCTGAACGCCGGCCTGTACTCCACCGGCCGCATCCTGCGCTCCATGTCCGTGGCCGGATCCGCTCCAAAGTTCGCCCAGCGCATGAACAAAGCCGGCGTCCCCTACGGCGGCATCGCCATCACGGCCGGCGTCTCCCTGCTCGGTGTCCCGCTGAACTACCTCGTACCGTCCGACGCCTTCGAGATCGTCCTCAACGTCGCCTCCGTGGGCATCATCGTCACGTGGGCCACGATCGTCTTGTGCCAGATGCAGCTCAAGCGCTGGGCGGACAAAGGCTGGCTGAAACGTCCATCCTTCCGGATGTTCGGCGCCCCGTACACCGGCTACCTCTCGTTGCTGTTCCTCGCGGGTGTGCTGGTAATGGTGTTCATCGACTCTCCACTCACCATGCTGGTCACGGCCATCGCCTGTGCGCTCATCGTGGTTGGTTGGTACATGTGCCGCAAGCAAATCCACGAGATCGCTGCGGCCCGGGACGGTTACACCGGCAGCTCCCCCGTGATCGCCAACCTGCCGGTTGCCGGAGCCGAGGACAAGATCTAGGCCCTGCAGTACTGCCCAACTGACTCGCATTTGTTGTCGTTATGAGGCCTCTAAACGACAACAAATGCGAGTCAGTTGGGTGCCAGACATCGGATCATTCGCCGTTAGGATGTAGCCATGGCTGTCACAGATGAAGCGATCGGCAAGATCAAGGACATGCTGATCCGCGGCGAACTCAAGGCCGGGGACCGCCTCCCGCCGGAGAAGGAACTGAGTGAACGGCTCGGCCTCTCGCGAAGCTCCTTGCGCGAGGCCGTCAAAGCCCTCGAGCTCATCCGTGTCCTGGACGTCCGGCGTGGGGACGGCACCTACGTCACGAGCCTTGACGCCAAGTTGCTCAACGAAGCCGTGGCGTTCGTCGTTGATCTGCATCAGGACCGTTCCATCCTGGAACTCTTTGAGGTCCGACGGATCCTTGAGCCCGCCACCGCATTCATCGCCACAGGCAAGATCACTCCCACGGCACTCACGGAGCTGCGCGCCACGATGGACGGGATCGACGAGAACACCGACGTCGAGGAACTCGTTGCCCACGACCTCGAATTCCACGGGATCATCACCCAGGCCGCCGGCAACGACTACCTCGCCGGCCTGCTCGAAGCCCTCTCCAGCAGCACCGTCCGGGCACGCATTTGGCGCGGGTTGACCCAGGAAAAGGCCGTGGCGCATACCCTCGCCGAGCACAAGGCCATCGCGGACGCCTTGGAACGCGGCGACGCCGAGCTGGTCCGGGCGCTCGTCACGGTCCACATCAGCGGCGTCGAAAGCTGGTTGCGCCAGGCGCTCTAGCTGGCGTCCATGCTTCGTTTCTGAAGCCCATACGTCCGCACGGCGGTCCCTTCAAGGAACTCCCTGCGCTCGGCCAAAGTGAGCTCCGCGGCCAGTTCGAGCAGCCCCTCGAGAGTGCGTCCGTATGGCGCACCCAAGGTACTGACAGGCCAATCGCCACCGAACATGAGCCGTCCAGGACCGAAAGCCTCCAGGGCCTCGTCCCAGAGTGGGCGCAAGGCCTCGGCCGTATAGGGGACGCCCGGCAAGTGCAGGCCTGACACCTTGGCCACAGTGTTGGGCAGCTCGGCCAAGGCCCGGAATTCCGTTCGCCACAAGTCCATCGCCGCAGCGTCGGCCAACGGCGGCTTCCCGAGATGGTCCAGGACAACCGTCAGCTCCGGCAGTTCCCTCGCAAGCCGGACCGCACCCCCGAGGTGCCTCGGAAAGGCGTCCGGGACGTCGAACGCCAATCCGTGGCCAGCGAGCATACGCAAGGAATCGCGGACCACGGGCAATTCGAGGAAGTCGTCCCGCGGATCGTCGTGGACCAAGTGCCGGACACCCCGGAACGCAGGATTCCGGAGGAACCGTTCCAGTTCTTTCTCCGCCTCGGCCGGCTTTTCGAGGGGAATCCAGCCCACGACGCCGAGTACCCAGGAGTTGCGGTCGGCGACGGCGAGCATGAACTCAGTGTCCGCAACGGTGTCGTCAGCCTGGACGAGCACCGCTCCCCTGACTCCGGCCGCGTCCAAGGTTTCCTGGGCCTCAGCCTCGCGGTAACTGCGGAAGAGTCCGCCATGCTGCGGGCCAAGCCACGAATAAGCCCCCGGCCCGAGCTCCCACAGATGCAGGTGGGAATCAATCACCCCGACACACCTGCCAAAGCCGCCCACAGCTCTTCGGGCACGTCCTCACGCATCCTCGCAGCATTGGTGGACACTTGCTCCGGGGTGCTCGCCCCCACCGTCACGTTCACGACGGCGGGATGCCGCAGGCTGAACTGGAGTGCCGCCGTCGGGAGCTCCACCCCGAAGTCCCGGCACACGCCGGCGAGCGCCCGGGCACGCTCCACCAGCGCCCGCGGGGCACGCGCATAGTTGTAATGCGCGTCCTCGGGTACTTCGGGTCGCGCCAGCAGGCCGGAGTTGAACACGCCCACGTTCACGACGCCGGTACCGCGCGCCACACAGCGGTCCAGGAAGGGAACGCCGGGCTGCTCGAGCAAGGTGTAACGGCCGGCGAGCATCACCAGATCCAGATCCGCCGCTTCGACGCATTCGAGGGCGGCTTCCGCCGAGTTGGTCCCGACGCCGATCGCCTTCACCACGCCGTCCGCACGCAGCTTTTCCAAGGCCGGCAGCGCTTCGCCGATTCCCCTGGCAAGATCGTGGACATCAGGATCGTGCAGGTAGGCGATGTCCACGTGGTCCAGGCCGAGACGTTCAAGCGATTCCTCGATGCTCCGCCGGATCCCTGCTTCTGAGAAGTCCCATTGGCGTTTGCTCGTCGCCGGGACGTCGAAGCCTTCGTCGTCTTTCGCGTTGGTCCCGGCAGTGTTGGGCACCAAGAGCCGGCCTACTTTGGTAGACACGGTGAATTCACCGCGCGGCTTGTCTCCAAGCACGGCACCGAGCCTTCGCTCGGACAGCCCCAAGCCGTAGTGCGGGGCGGTGTCGAAGTAGCGGACCCCGGAGTCCCAGGCGGCCGTTACGGTGGCGGCGGCCCGGGAGTCCGGCATGGCACGGTACAGGTTGCCGATGCCAGCGGCGCCGAAGCCGAGCTTGCCCAGTTGCTCGGTCCACGTTGTCCCGCTCATTCCAGCTCCCATACCAACTCGATACCCGAGTCGTTGCCCGAATAGTCATCCTGGACTTCGAGCAGCTCCGCCATGCGGGCTTGCCACGGAACATTGGCGGGGTGGTCCGCGAGCGCCCGGCGCATGGCCCGGTAGTCCGCCACCTCAACAAGATGGAAGAGATCCTGGCCGCTGCGCCAAATCCTCCAATTGCCCACGCCGGCCTCTTTCAGGGCAGCGACGAGTTCGGCAGGGATCCCCGCATGGGCATCCGCATAGTCCTGCTCGGCACCCGGTTTGAGCCGGGTGTGAAGAGCGATGGTTTCCGGCACGCTATACCCCGGGCTTCAGGAAGAGTTCGACGACGGGCACCGCCACGTCCGGTCGCTGGACAGGCAGCTTCAGTGTCAGGGTACCTGCTGGCTGTCCTCCAGGGGTGGTGTTGATTGCTTCCCGGTCCGGGGCGATCTCCAGCATGGCGACTTCGGAAGCGTCGTTGAGCAGTTGGGCGTATTCCACCTTGCCGGCGAGTTCGGGGAGGTGGACGTATTCGAACGGCCACGCGAACAAGTGGACGTAGAGGCGGTCACCGCGGCGCGTATACCGGGTGTCGGCTGGCGGGGTCCAGGCCGCAGGGCCGGCCCCGTAGATGGCCCGGGCGTGCAGTTTCATCCAGTCGCCGATGCCGCGGAGGGACTCCACGGCCCGGGGATCGAAATTTCCGCGGCCAGTGGGGCCGACGTTGAGGAGCAGGTTTCCGTCCTTGGACACTCCATCCACAAGCATGCGCACCAGCAGGTCCACGGACTTGTAGTCCAGGTTGTCCCGGTCATAGCCCCAGCTGCCGTTCAGGGTCTGGCACGCCTCCCAAGGCACCTCGACGCCGTCCACCACCATAGGCCCGGAAGGCTGGTACTGCTCGGGCGTGGCGAAGTCGCCGGGAATGTCCAGGCGATCGTTGACGATGATGCCCGGCTGAAGTTCCCGGACCATCTTCAGGAGTTCCACTGAACCCCACGCCTCGCGGCCTTTGCCGCCCCAAATGTCCTTGTGGTCCTCGCTGGTGTAGGAGAAGTCGAAGAAGAGGTAGTCGATCTGGCCGTAGTTGCTCAGCAGTTCTCGCACCTGGCCATGGAGGTATTCGCGGTAGCGGGCCATATCGCGGCCCTCGTTGAGCTTTTCGGCCTCGGGATTGTCGCGTTCGGGGTGGAACCCGTCGATGGTGAAATCCGGGTGGTGCCAGTCAATAAGTGAATGGTAGAAACCCACCTTCAGGCCGAATTCCCGCAATGCCTCAACGTACTGGGCCACCAGGTCCTGGCCGGACGGAGTCTTGGTGGATTTGTAGTCAGTAAGGGCGGAATCCCACAGGCAGAAGCCCTCGTGGTGCTTGGTGGTCAGCACGACGTACTTCATGCCGGCGTCCTTCGCAGCACGGGCCCATTCCCGCGGATCATAGAGATCCGGGTTGAAGTGCTGGAAGTACTTTTCATATTCCTCGGCAGGAATGCGTTCGCGGTTCATGACCCACTCGTGCCGGGCCGGCAGGGCGTACAAGCCCCAGTGGACGAACATGCCGAACCGGGACTCCGTAAACCAAGGTGCTTGGGCGATCATTGGTAGTTACTCCTTCAAAGTAGTTCTGCCGTAAATGGGGTCTTGGGGTCGTTGAGCGTTGCGTGGTCTAAGTGGGGTCAGCGGCCGCCAAAGCCGCTCGTGACGATGCCTTTGACGAGGTGTTTCTGCAGGAGGATCAGCAGCAGAAGGGTGGGAGCCATTGAGATCACGGAGGCGGCCATGACCAGGTGCCACTGATTGCCCTGTTGGCCGAAGAACATCTGGAGCCCCAGCGGGATGGTGCCGAGGTTGTTGACGTCGTTGATCACTACCAATGGCCAGAGGAACGAGTTCCAGTAGCTGATGAAGCTGAAGACCGCCAGGACGGCCATGGTGGGCCTAGCCAGTGGAAGCATGACCAACAGGAAGGTCCTCAGGGTTCCTGCGCCGTCCACCCTGGCCGCGTCGTCGAGTTCTTGGGGTACGCCAAGGAAGAACTGCCGGAGCAGGAAGGCACCGAATGCCGTGAACGCCCAGGGCACAATGAGCGCCTGGAAGGTGTTCACCCAGCCCACCTTCTGCATCATGACGAACATCGGGACAATCAGGACTTCTTGGGGGATCATCAGCGTTGCGAGGAACACCATGAAAACCAGGTTCCGTCCCCGCCAGCGCTGCCGGGAGAAGGCGTAGCCGGAGAAAGCGGAAACCACCAGGGTGAGTGCCGTTCCAGCGGCCGAAACCAAGAGTCCGTTGCCCATGAAGCGCAGGAACGGCATGTAGTTCAGGGCCTCCTGGTAGTTCTGCCACCGGAATTCCGAGCCGAACAACTTCGGCGGGACGCTGAAGATCTCAGCAGGGGGTTTGAACGATGTCGCAAACATGTAGATGAGCGGCGACAGGAAGAGCAGCGCGATAAGGCAAAGGATCACGTATCCGATGGCGGGCCGGATCCACGTGGTCCATCGTCTTCCGGGCGCTCCGGAGCCACGGGGACGGGCTGTGAGAGGGCGTATCCGGCTGGTTGTCTCAAGCATCGTAGTGGACCCACTTCTTTTGTCCGAGGAACTGGACTGCCGTCACGCCGAGGATGATGACGAACAGGATCCAAGCAGCCGCGGATGCCAGGCCGAGCTGGTGGAACTGGAAACCCTGGTTGTAGATATAGAGGACGATCGTCGAGGTGGCCGAACCCGGCCCTCCCTTGGTGAGGATGAACGGCTGGGCGAAGACCTGGAACGAGGTAATGAGGGTCATCATCGTGCCAAAGAAGATGGACGGCGAAATGAGCTTGAGCTTGATGCGCCAGAAGATGGTCCAGGCGTTGGCGCCATCGATTGCGGCCGCTTCGGTGAGGTTCTCAGGAACTGCGTCCAAGGCGGCGGAGAACACCAGCATGTTGTAGCCGAACCCCTGCCACACGCTCATGACGACAATGGCCATCATTGCCCAGTGTTCGTCTCCGAGGAAGTTCGGCGCTGAAATTCCCGTGGCGCTTTGCAGGGTGCCGTCGATGAATCCACCGGGTTGGTACAGCATCCTCCAGACGACGACGTTGGCCACCACCGGGGTGATCGAAGGAATGAAGAAGATGACCCGGAAGATGTGGCGCCCCTTGATGCGCGGAGTCAACCACGCGGCAAGGCCGAGGGAAACAACCAGGTTCAGGGGCACATAGAGGACCACGAAGAGCACGGTGTTCCCGACAACCTGCCCGAAGATCGGATCGCTGAACAGCTTCTCGTAGTTGCCCAGGCCGAGGAAACTCGGGGTTCCCAGGAGCGGCCAGCGGAAGAAGCTGATGACGAGGGAAACAACGATCGGCAGCAGCGTGAAGATCGCGAGACCGAGGCCATGCGGCAGGGCAAAGGCCGGTCCCCACATTGTCCTCCGGCCGAGCTGTGCATCCGTCTCGGCCTTCGCCTTCCCACTGGCGGTGGCAGCCGTTACTTCAGGAAGCGGCGCCTTTGCGGGCTTGAGTAGTGTCATTTCTCATTCCTTTGCGAAGAGTGCGTGCCTGCCCGGCTGTTGCTCGGGCACTGCCAGGCAGGCATCACACTGATCATCGGGGCAGCTGGGCCGCAATGTCTTTCATGACATCCGCTGCGCTCTGCTGTCCATTGATGGATTTGACGAGGTACTGGTTGAAAAGCTGGCCCAGTTGGTCGCTGTTGGTGTTGCTTGGCATCGGCACTGCCGTGGCCTCGGCGCTCTTAAGGGTCTCCGCGACTCCGGGAATGCCCGCGTTGTCAATCCACTTTGTCTGCTGGGCGGTGCGTGCGGCCAGTGCGCGCCCGGCTGCCGCCAGATTCCCCAGGACCTTGTCGCCGGTCATTTCCTTGAGGGCGGCAAAGGCCTTGTCCGGAGTAGCGCATTGCTTGGAGATGCCCCAGCCGGAGCCGGCGCTGAACGTCTTCCCGCCGCCAGGGCCGGCGGGAAGGGTGGTGACGCCGACTTTGAACTTCGCTTTGGCCTTGACGTCCAGCAGGGACCACGGACCGTCGATACTCATCGCGGTATTGCCGGCCATGTATTCATTGGCGCTGAATGCCGTGTCGCCGCCGGGCAGTTCGGGGGAGACCTTCTCCTTGCTTGTCAGGTCGGAAACCCACTGGAGTCCCTTGGCGAAGGTCGGATCGCTCGCGTCCATGGTGCCGTCTTCCTTCAAGACGCGTCCGCCGTTGTAGGCGAGGACTTGCGATTCAACCAAGAGATCGGCCGTGTTCGGTGCGATCGCATGTTTGCCGTTGGCCGTCAGCTTCTTCGCGGCTGCCACGAACTCGTCGGCCGTCCAGCCCGCCTTCGGGACCGGCACGCCCGCGGCGTCGAACATGTCCTTGTTGTAGAACATCATCACCGGGCCCACGTCATACGGCAGGGCGTACAGATTGTTGTCGGCGCTGAGCCCCTTGATCATGGAGGAGTCGAAGGCGCTCAAATCCAGGTTGTTCTTTTTCACCAGGTCATCGAGCGGCAGCATGCCATCCTTGAGCTGCGCTGTCCGCAGGCTCTGGACCGCCACCAGGCACGGGGCTGTGTTCGAGCTGAGCTGGGTGCTCATCTTGGTGAAGTAGTCCTGGAAGGTAGAACCCTGCAGGGTGATCTTCACATCGCCCAACGTGTTGCTGACGTCATCGGCAACTTTCTCCCAGTTCTTCTGGTCTTCCGTGCCGCCGACCCACATGGCCCACGTCATGGCGGTCTTGCCGTCTGCGGTACTGCCGGACGAGCTGCCCCCGCAGCCTGTGAGTCCAATGAGGCTCAGTGCCAAGGCACCTGCCACCAACGCTTCTTTGCGCATATCTTTCACCACGTGCTTTCAGTAGGGAACTGTGCTTTCGAGGAATTTCGATAAAGGTTATTGCTGGGGAGTCAAAGGAGGGGATCCCGCGGCCCACACAGGGCCATCGGGAAAGCCGTAGCCGGCCAACGTGCCGCCGACCATTTCACTGCCGGCACCGGGTGCCGACGGCGGCCAGTACGAGCCGTCGTGGACATCCACCGGAGTGACAAAGTGCTCGTGCAGATGGTCGACGAACTCAATCATCCGACCATTCTTGTCGGCGGATACCGCCACGAAATCGAACATCGACAAGTGTTGGACGGCCTCGCAGAGGCCAACTCCACCTGCATGTGGGCAGACGCGGACGCCGAACTTCGCCGCGAGCAGGAGGATGGCGATGTTCTCGTTCACTCCCGCCACCCTCGCCGCATCCAGTTGCAAGACCTGCAGGGATCCGGCCTGCAGCATCTGCTTGAACATCACGCGATTTTGGACATGCTCACCCGTGGCCACGGGGATCGGCGCCACGCCCCGGGCAATCGCGGCATGGCCGAGGACATCATCCGGACTGGTGGGTTCCTCAATCCAGGCAATGTCATAGGGAGCCAAATGCGCCATCCAGTCAATCGCTTCCTGGACGTCCCAGCGTTGGTTCGCATCCACGGCGATCTTGATGTCCGGCCCCACCGTATCGCGGGCCGTGCGGACGCGCCTGATGTCGTCGTCCAGCGAGGCCCCCACCTTGAGCTTGATCTGCCCGAAACCGTCCGCAACGGCTTCCTTGGCCAGACGCACGAGTTTGTCGTCGCTGTAACCCAACCAGCCCGGCGTCGTGGTGTATGCGGGGTATCCCTCCGCGAGAAGCGCTAACCTGCGGGCGGCGCGCCCCGGCTCCGCCGTCCGCAATATTCCCAGCGCCTCTTCGGGTGTGAGGGCATCGCTGAGGTACCGGAAGTCCACGAGTGCCACGATCTCCTCGGGGTTCATCCCGGAGAGCAGCTCCCAGAGAGGTAGCCCGGCCCGCTTGGCTTTGAGGTCCCAGAGGGCGTTCACGACGGCGCCGATCGCCATGTGCATCACGCCCTTTTCGGGGCCGAGCCAGCGGAGTTGGGAATCGTGGGCCAGGAGCTTCCAGGTGCCGCCCATGTCGCCGAGCAACTCCTCGACGTTGCGGCCCAGGATGTGGTGGCGGAGGGCCTCGATCGCCACGGCTTCCACCTCATTGCCGCGCCCGATGGTGAAGACGAAACCGTGGCCCTCGTGACCGTCAGCGGCATCGGTCTTGATCACCAAATATGCCGCCGAATAGTCCGGATCCGGATTCATGGCATCCGATCCGTCCAGTTCCTGGGAGGTGGGAAAGCGGATATCGAAGGTATCCACTGCGGTGATGACGCTCATTGTGCTCCTTGCTTGGCAGCAGGTAGTTTGCTGGGAAGAGCGTAAACATCCGATGTCTGCATTGTCAATGGGTCACATTTCCGTATTATGGAGAGCAACAGCAGACTAGAGCTCGGATGTTAGAGCCAGAGCACGGAGGAATGCATGAACATGAAATTCGCCCGGCTGGGCGCTGCCGGAAATGAAAAGCCGGTTGTCATCGCCCAAGACGCCAACGGCACCGAAAAGTACTTCAGCCTTGACCCGCTGACGAAGGACATCAACGGAGAGTTCCTCGCCGCGGACGGCATCGCACGCACCCAAGAAGCCCTTGCAGCAGGCATTTTGCCCGAGATTCCAGCCGAGGGACTCCGGATCGGTTCACCCATCGCCCGGCCCGGAAACGTCGTCTGCATCGGCCTCAACTACACCGCGCACGCAGCCGAATCCGGAGCAACGCCCCCGGAATCACCCGTGGTGTTCCTGAAACCCAGCAACACGGTCAGTGGACCGTTCGACGCCGCGCCCATCCCGCCGTCGTCCGAAAAGTACGACTGGGAGGTGGAACTCGGAATCGTCATCGGCCGTGAAGCGTCATACCTTTCAGGCACCGACGAGGCCGCAGACTGCATCGCGGGCTACGTCGTCGCCAACGACCTCTCCGAACGCGACTACCAACTGCCCGGCGCCGCTGGCCAGTGGACCAAGGGCAAGTCCCTTCCGCAGTCCACTCCCCTGGGCCCGTGGCTGGTTCCAGCAGACCAGCTCGACGCCGGACACCTCGCGTTGCGCACCTGGGTCAACGGCGAGATCCGCCAGTCCTCGGACACCTCGGACATGATCTTCGACGCGCTTACCGTGGTCCACCACCTCAGCCAGTACATGGTCCTGGAGCCCGGCGACGTGATCCTCACGGGCACTCCCGAAGGCGTGGCGCTCTCCGGCCGTTTCCCGTACATTCAGCCCGGCGACGTGGTGGAGCTTGAGGTAGAGGGGCTCGGCCGTCAGCGGCAGGAGTTCTACAGGGCCCGCTCTGGTTCGCTTGCAGCAGTAGGCACAGACAAGGCAACGCGGTGAGCACCGAGTTCGAGGGCCTCGTAGCGCTGGTCACCGGCGGGGCGTCGGGCATCGGCGCGGCTATCGCGGACCGGCTCGCCGCAGGCGGGGCGCAGGTCGCGGTGCTCGACCTCAACCCGTCCGGGACCCCGCACTTCGGCGTCGAATGCAACGTGGCCGACGACGCCTCGGTGCGTGCCGCCGTCGACACTGTCGCCCGGAAGTTCGGCCGCCTTGACGTGGTGGTCAACAACGCGGGGATCGGCGCCCAAGGTGATATTTCGGCGAACGACGACGACGAATGGCACCGTGTGCTGGACATCAACGTGGTGGGCATCGCCCGCGTCAGCCGTGCGGCCCTCCCGTATTTGCGCGAATCGCCGGCGGCCGCGATCGTCAACACGTGTTCCATCGCCGCGACCGCCGGGCTACCGCAAAGGGCCTTGTATTCGGCGTCGAAGGGCGCCGTATTGTCCCTGACTCTGGCCATGGCGGCCGACCATGTTCGCGAAGGGATCCGCGTCAACTGCGTCAACCCGGGCACGGTGGACACGCCGTGGGTGGGCAGGCTACTGGATTCCTCCGCCGACCCCGCCGCCGAACGCGCCGCGCTCAACGCCCGCCAGCCACACGGCCGCCTGGTGGAGGCCGCAGAGGTAGCGGGCGCCGTCGCCTACCTCGCGAGCCCGCTGTCCGGCTCGACGTCGGGCACGTCGCTGGCGATCGACGGCGGGATGCAGGGGCTGCGGTTGCGCCCGGTGGGGTAGCCGCGTAACGCAACGCCCGCGCAACCCCTCTCCACGGCCGGTTCGCCTATGCTCAACACCAGGCAATCGATGGCGATCCACCAAGGAGCAGGGCATGAGCAATTGGCGCATCAGGGACTTCCACTCGTCTGACATGGACGGCATCCTGCACCTTTGGGAGTCGCTCAAAGCGGACAATGTCGAGCCGGTCTATGCGCTCTCCGAGGTCCTCGCGTCGTGCGAGAAAGACCACGCCGTGGTGGCGGTGCAGGGCGAGCAGGTGGTGGGTGCCGCCGTCGGACGCGCGGCCCATGACCAAGGCTGGATCGTTTTCCTGGCCACTCTGCCAGAGTTCCGTGGCCGCGGGATCGGCACCTCGCTGCTGGCCGCCGTCGAGAACCGGATGACTCCGCACGGCCTCAACAAGCTCTCGGCGCTCATGCCGGAGTCCGAGACCCGTGTCGAAGCGTTCCTGGGCCGCGGCTTCCTGCTCAAGCAGAACCTGCACTACTTCGAGCGGACCATTCCGGTGCAGCGCCAGGAACTCGAGCCGTTGAGCCAGCTCGGCGGCCGCATTCTAGCCCGTGACCTGTGGGAAAACGTCGCCGGCATGCGCCGCGAAAAGGAACTGCTGGAACGACGCCTGGTCCTTCCCCTCGCTGAGGCCGATCTCGCCGATGAGTTCGGCGTGGTGCCGCCTCGCGCCGTCGTGCTCTTCGGCCCGCCTGGGACGGGCAAGACGACGTTCGCCAAGGCGATCGCGTCCCGGCTCGAGTGGCCGTTCGTGGAGGTCTTCCCCTCCCGCCTGGCCTCTGATCCCAAGGGCCTGGCCGGGGCGCTGCGCGAGACGTTCCTGGAAATCGCCGAACTCGAGCACGCGGTTGTGTTCATCGACGAGGTGGAGGAAATCGCGTCCCAGCGGTCGGGCGAGCCTCCGTCGCCTCTGCAGGGCGTCACCAACGAGCTCCTCAAGATCATCCCGGCTTTCCGCGAACAGCCGGGCCGCTTGCTGGTTTGCGCCACCAACTTCATCCGGGCCCTGGACACCGCCTTCCTGCGCCACGGCCGCTTCGACTACGTCATCCCCATCGGCCTGCCCGACGTCCATGCCCGCGAGGCCATGTGGCAGCGCTTCATCCCGGCCAGCGTGGTGGACTCGGTCGACGTGGCGCTGTTGGTTTCCCGGACGGAGGGCTTCTCCCCCGCGGACATTGAGTACGCGGCACGCAGCGCCTCACAGCGTGCTTTGGAAAAAGCCGTCTACACGTCCGGCGCTCCCGACGCCTCCGCCGGGGGCGCCGCACCGGCGTCGAATGCCCGCAAGGGACCGGTCACGCAGGACTACCTCGACGCCATCGCCGATACCCGCACTACCGTCAGCGACGAAGTCCACCAGGACTTCCTCGAAGACATCGACGTACTAGGCCGCGTTTAGAGCAACGCGGGGTCACTTACGGCCCATGTTCGGCCCCGGGATGGGCGCTAAGTGACCCCGCGTTGGAAAAGGAGGAACCGTGAACCTGTTTCTGACAATCCTGAGCGGGGTCGCCTGGACGACGGTCTACATTTGCGCGATCCGGATCGGGTTTCGCGACAAGACATATGCCATCCCGGCGGCGGCGCTGGGCCTGAACTTCGCGTGGGAGGTCATCTACTCGGTACATTCGCTCAGCACGAGGCTCTCCGTGCAGGGCGTCATCAACATTGCCTGGGCGTTGGCCGACGTCGCGATTGTCTACACGTTCTTCGCGTTCGGCAGGCGGGAACTTCCCGGATTTGTCACGCGGCCCCTGTTCATCGGATGGGCGGTTCTGCTGGGCCTGGCCTCGTTCGCTGTGCAGTGGCTCTTCATCACCGAGTTCGATTGGGATCCCGCATCCCGGTACGCGGCTTTTCTGCAGAATCTCCTGATGTCCGGGCTATTCATTGCCATGTTCGCGGCCCGGCGGGGCTTGCGAGGCCAATCCATGGTGATCGCCGTGGCGAAATGGATCGGAACCCTTGCGCCCACCATCACCTTCGGGGTCCTCGAGAATTCACTGTTCATCCTGGGCATCGGCGTCCTCTGCAGCATTTTCGACCTGAGCTATATCGGGCTGCTGTTATGGGCGAAGAGAAACCCGGGCGCCCTCTCGCGGGATCGGGACTCGGGGGGCCTACCGGCGGTACCCTGAACCATGTCCATGAATCCATTGCGCCATGCACTGTCGCGCATGGGCGGGCGCGATCCCTTGGAGCTGAATCGCACAGCCACGCCCTTGGAACTCTTCTTTGATTTGACGTTCGTTATCGCCTTTGGGGTTGCCGGCAGCCAGTTCGCGCATGAGCTGGCCGAGGCCCGTTTCGGCTCCGGGTTGATGGGCTTCACCTTCGCAATGTTCGCCGTCATGTGGGCCTGGATCAATTTCTCGTGGTTTGCCAGCGCCTACGACACTGACGACTGGGTGTTCCGCGTTGTCACCATGGTGCAGATGGTGGGTGTACTCATCCTTGCCATGGGCATCGAACCGATGTTCCAATCCCTTGATGAGGGCCACCGCGTGGACAACTCCACCATGGTGCTGGGCTACATCATCATGCGGTTGGCGTTGGTGTTCCAGTGGCTGCGCGCCGCGAAGCAGGATCCGGAGCGCCGAAGTGCTTGCCTCACCTACGCGAAGTTCCTGGTGGTGGCGCAGATCGGCTGGGTGGTGGTGCTGATTGTCCACGCCGACATCCTGACGAACTTCCTCATGGCCGCCCCGCTTTTCCTGCTGGAAATGGCGACGCCGACAATCGCCGAGCGCAAAGCCAAGACACCGTGGCACGCACACCACATCGCGGAACGCTACGGACTTCTGGCCATCATCGCCCTGGGCGAGTGTTTGATTGGAGCCATTGAATCCCTTCGGGCGATCGTGGCCCTTCATGGCTGGTCCGTTGACGCCGCCCTCGTTGGCCTCGGCGGTACGGGGCTGGCCTTTGGAATGTGGTGGATCTACTTCATCCTTCCGTCCGGCCACGCCCTGCATCACCAGCGGCACCGGGCATTCGCCTTCGGATACGGCCACATGTTCATCTTCGGGTCGATCGCAGCCACCGGCGGCGGACTTCACGTCGCGGCCCTCTTCATCGATCATTCTGCCCACATCAGCGCCACCGTTGTAGTGGCCACCATCGCCGTACCCGTGGCTCTGTTCAAGGTAGCCCTGAGTTCGCTGTACGGCTACCTGTTGGGTTTCGACCGCGCGCTCCTCGGAGTCACGGCTCTCGTGGTCGTGTTGCTCTGCGGCAGTGTGGGCTTGGCCGCCCTGGACGTCTCTGTTCCTGTCTGCATGATGGTGATTGTGGCGGCGTTGGCTATCTCGATCGTGATCGACGAACGGCGCGGGACCGCACGCCGGGAAGCAGCCCTGGAAAGGCTGAGGGCACACCCGGCCACCTAGGCGAATTCGTGGGTCTGGGCTCGGGACCGCTGTACCGGCGGCACGCAGCGAACGGCCCGCACCCACGATGTCGCGGCGGGCTCACCGGCACGGGATAAGAGTCATTGGCGCCCCGCAAGCGCACCTCATACAACAGTGTCAAGTGTTTTGCTCCTATTGAGTGATGGACGCGCCAAATTGAGTACTCGAAAGCTGTGAATTGAGTGGTAACCGTGATGAGGATTGAGTGTTTAGGCGCATATCCATGGCAACCAACAATTAGCAGGGTTCCGGTCTTATAAATTCTAAGATAAAGTCCTCTGACCTGTTTATTAAAAGGTCTTGCTTAATTTGCCTTTCTTGCATAACTTGATCCTGACTTACTTGTTTCAACGCGCACCCACCCGATATCACTCGCAGGAGGACAAGTGAATCTAGAGCCGAGAACCTTGAAGAGTGCAGTTCGCGCCGCCACAATGCCGAAGTCGTTGCCAGCGCGGCCAACGGCCGTGAACCAGACCGGAGATTGACGAGGTTATCGGTCGCCGGGGCCGAAACTCACGTGTCCGGGTCCCCTGTTGTAGCGGTATCCGATCTCATAGCGGGAGTAAATAACACCCCTGGCATACTCGAGTTTGATTTCCTCGGCGAACCCTTCCGCCTCGTCTTGAGATGCGAAGACGCCAAGCACGGCATTGAAGGATTCCTCTTCATCATGTTGGACGATCCACACCGCAGCCATGCTGACAGGGTACCCGAAAACAAGGGCATTGACCTTACTAATAAGACTCGATGGTCCTCCGCGGACCATTTTTCGCACAGCAAATACCGAGGGACACAATGAATAAAATATCCGCACTTGCCACGTCAGCGCTGTTGCTAGTCCCGTTGTTCACAGCGGGGTCATCAAAGGCAACTGAAAACCCGCCGAAGGCGCCGGACGCCCCGGCCAACGCTCCGGCCTATGATCCAAACATCCCGGCCCCGAAACCTGGTGATCTGACCTGGGCCGAGGCGGCAACACTCGGGCAGAGCTCGGAGACCTTCACGGAAGAGACGCCAAAGAACAAGACGTCTAAGGAAGCCGTATCCCCTGCCAGTGTCTCGCCGATCACCGGCACAAGCGGCCAGCGTTGCACCATCGATACGGGAAACGTCTATAAACGGACGTCCGGGAGCATCTATCCGTATGGAACTGTTGGCGGTCACCCAAAGACGACGTGCAACGTCTTCATGATAAGCATCTCCCAGACAACAACCCTGTATAAGACCGTTTGGTGGGGACTCCAGCGAGTGGCAGGGCCATTCAATAGCTTCAACCAGGGACAAGCATCCTTGACCCAGACATCTCCTCAGGTAGTGTGCGCGGACCTTCGCGAAACGACATTCAGGATGTTCGTCCGCAGCACCGGGACCTTCCCGACAAGGGCATTGGGATCAGCCAGCGCTTGGGAGGAAGGGGTTAACTTGAGGTGCGGGACCAACTAATCCGTAAGCCCCAAGCCTAAACAGCCACATGCCAGCAGGCAGCCGCCTCGCGCCCGGGCCAAGCACCGGACGGTGCCGGTCACCTAGGCGAATTCGTGGGTCCTGGCCCCAAATCGCTATACCCGCACCCAGCGCACGCCCCGCACCCACGACGCCGCGACGGGCTCACCGGCACGAACGTACCGATTCCCGGCCGCCAATCCTTGATTCGCCTCCCAAGTAAGCGGAAAATGATGAAACCGGCACGAACGTACCGGACACGCACAACGCGGATGCCCACAGAACACAACGAAGGATGGACATGTCCCCCAGGGAATTTACCGAGTCCCTCGGAGCCAAGGTCCGTGCCCGCCGCGTTTCCCTCAGCCTGAGCCAGTCCGACCTCGCAGACCTCGCAGGAGTCTCGGAACGATTCGTCCGCTTCGTGGAGCAGGGGAAGACCACGGTCCAATTGGAACCACTCCTCGCGGTCCTCGGCACACTGGGCCTTGAGCTCAAAGTGCAACCCGCGGGCAAGCAATCCAGCCAGTCATGACCTTCCACCGCATCGCCGACGTTTACAAGCAGGGCGTCCTGGCGGCGCGCATCGAGCGGCATGAAGGCGGCACCAAGTTCAGCTACTTGCCGCGGTACCTCGAATCAGGCGGTCCGGCCGTTGCCACTACGCTCCCATTGACAAATGAAGCAGTGTTCACCCCGAGCGGCGCGGTTCCGCCCTACTTCACGGGTCTCCTCCCGGAAGGCCGCCGCCTGAATTCCCTGCGCCGGGCGGTCAAGGCCAGCGCCGACGACGAGCTCGCGCTCCTCATGGGCGCGGGCGGGGACGCCGTGGGCGATGTCCAGACGGTCCCCCACGGCGAGCCGCCCACGGAAGGAGGCTCCGCCGTCGTGCTCGACTCGAAGCTGCCGCTCGACTTCGACGCTCTGCTCGGCGATTCGGGCCTTATCGATCCTGTGGCATTGGCGGGTGTGCAGGACAAGCTATCGGCCGGGATGATTTCGCTTCCGGTGGCGCAAGCGGGCAAGCGCTTCATCCTCAAACTCAATGCGCCCGAGTTCCCGTTCGTGGTGGAAAACGAGTTCCTCATGTTCCGTTTTGCGCGCAAGCTCCGGATCCCGGTGAGTAGTGTGCAGTTGGTGCACGACGTCGGCGGGCGGGCCGGGCTGCTCGTCGAGCGTTTCGATCGCCTCACCGGAGCCGACGGCACTCCCGTGCGTCTCGCCGTCGAGGACGGCGCCCAAGTGTTGGGACTCTATCCTGCGGACAAGTACAGCGTGCCGTTCGGCGAGGTTTGCGCGGCTTTGGCGGCGCATTGTTCCGCGCCGCTGCCGGCCTTGCGGAACCTGGCCATCCAACTGGCTTTCGCTTGGCTCAGCGGCAACGGCGACCTCCACGCGAAAAACGTGTCCATGCTTCAGTCGCCGCAGGGCGAGTACACCATCGCCCCGGTCTACGACATCCCCTCCACGGTGGTCTATGGGGACAAGACGCTCGCGCTCGGAATCGGCGGCAAGAAGAGCGGAATCTCCCGAAAGCACTTCCTTGCCTGGGCCGGGAAGCTCGGACTGGCGGAGCGCGCAGCGGAGGGAGTCCTGGGACTCGCGCTCAAGGCTTCGGGGCCGCTCATCGCAGAGCTCGACGCCGGCGCCTCACCTTTCGGGCCGCTGCAGACAAGGGACTGGATCAAGGAGCTAAAGCATCGGCGAAGGCTGATGGGTGGGTAGCTTTCCCTGCACCGGGCGTCAAAGCGGCAGTTGAACTATCGCTTATTGTGTACCCGTTAACACCAGCCCGATCGTGGCATAAAGTAAGGGCACCAAACGATATCTGCGTGGGTCGCGGAGCGGCCTGGCGCAGAATCAGCATTTGCATCCGCAGACTAACAAGGGAGACCCTCATGTTGCTTTGGATAGCCATCATTATCGCTGTTCTCTGGCTTCTCGGATTGATTGGCAACATCGGCGGCGGGTTCATCCACCTGCTTTTGGTTGTTGCGGTGATCGTCCTGATTTTCCACTTCCTCCGTGGAAGATCCCGCGTGTAAGTATCAACCGTTCAATCCAAGGTTCACCCGCATGGCGACGCTAGGCTCGCTCTCAGAGGCGAGACGGGCTCGCCGCGAGCCAAGGGATTGAACGTATGGCACAGCAGGCCGGACACCAATCGACATCCACGACGGGCGCTCTTCCGCATTCGCGCTCTTATCTGAGACCTACGCGGTTGCTCTCCCAAAGCGAGCGCTCAAAGCTCCACCCATCGGTCCTGGCAGAGGCCGAGCGCCGGGCCGCAAGCATTCAGCTTCGAGTCGCGGATGCAATCACGGCCTTCGCCGGATCGATGAACTTCGTCTACCTGCACATTTTGCTTTTCGCTGTGTGGATGCTCGTGTTCGAGCAGAGTCCGTGGCCGACGTTGACCCTGATCGTCTCGCTCGAAGCGATCTTCCTCTCGACCTTCGTCATGATCGGACAGAACCGTCAAGCGGCTTTCCAGCAAGTGAAGGCGGACCATGACTACAACGCCCAGGAGCAGCTGCTCGAGGAGAACACCGAGCTGACGCGTGCGATTCACGAGCTCACTGCCCAGATCCACCAGCGGGTCCTCGCGGAGGTCACCGCGCCCACCGCGCGAGAGGCGGTTGCCGCTGCCAACCCGCGGCCGGATGACCCGACGAAACCGTAGGCAGGTGGGACCTGCCGGGTCGAACTGCTAGTCCGCCAACTGATCCAGCTCGTACAGCAGATCCGTGTTGATGCGCTCCACGATCAAGTGGCTTTCGCCCCGGGGCACCGCCTTGTAGAGCACTTTCCGGGCGTCCGCGTAGCGCGTGGGCGACACTTTGTCTGGCCACTTCTCCGCAAATGCCTGTACGCGCTCCGGCAAGGAGTTGTGGGCATTGCAGGCGATCTTGACCAAGGTGGCATCGTGGTCCTGCGCGATATGCAGAATGACGGCCTCATCGTTAGCCGGGTCGTCCTGGAAGCGGCGCGTCACGCGTTCGATGATTTCTACGGCGCGTTCGGAAACGCCCATGTCCAGCAATGCTTGTTTGGTGATGGGCGTGTCCTTGGCGATGTCGTGCAGGTAGCCGGCGATCCGGATATCGTCATCGAAATCGGCAAGCGCATCTCCGACCGCCATCACGTGCTCACTGTGCGGCCGTTTCAGTTTGTCCTTCTGGCGGTTGTGCGCCACCCCGGCAAGGACCATGGCTGTTTCAACAGTGAAGGTCACTTTTCATCCTTCTGCGCCAGTTCGGTGACTGCCTTCCGCACGGCGGCGCTCAGCTCGAGGTTGCGGCATCCTGCTCCACCCGGCTCGGCCTGTTGCGGCACGTATCCGAAGGCGAGTTCATACACAGGGTCAGCGAACCCCAAAGATGCGCTGGCGCCGTCGTGCCCGAACGCCCGGTAGCTGCCGTAAGGCGAGCGTGCATGCGATTTCATGAACACCGTCCCAAAGCAACTGGTCTCGCCGAACACGCGGTCGATGCCGAAGACCTGCTCGGCCGAGACGGCCTGGATGGTCTCTTCGCTCAGGAGGGGCGCGACGGCGGGTCGGTCGCCGTCGGGGGCAAGTCCGGTGAGTGCCGCAGCGTAGACGCGGGCCATGCCTTCGGCGCTGGCGACCCCGGCGGCGGAACTCAGGCCGGCTGCGCGGACCTCGCGGATATTAGGCAGGTCAAGGATGTCCCCCACCGCAGAGTTTGCCGAAAGGCCGAAATGGCTCGCGGGATCAATCCACGGCTGGGAGGGGTCCTCGGCCCAACGGAGGGTGGCGTAGCGAGGCTCCTCTGACTCAGGCAGCCCCAGGAAGAACTGGGCGCCCGTGACCGAGCGGATGCGTTGTTCGTAGATTTCCTGGAGGGTGGACCCGGTGATCCTGCGGCAAAGCTCCTCCATGAAGACGCCGATGGTCAGGGCGTGGTATCCGAAGGCGGCCCCGGGCTTCCAGAGCGGCCGCATCTGCGCGAGTTTGGCGGCGGCCAGCTCGGAGTTGTTGTACTCCGCCAGGGTGAGTCCGCCTTCAACTCCCAGAAGCCCGGCCTGGTGGGAGAGCAGCTGGGCCACGGTAATCGTGGCCTTTCCTTCGGCGCCGAATTCCGGCCAATACTTGACCACTTCGGCGTCGAGGTCCAGGAAGCCGTCCTGGATCAAAAGTGCGATGACCAGCCCGGACACTCCCTTGGAGCAGGAGAAGACACCGGTTACGGAATCCGGGCGGCGGTGCGGCCCGCCGCTGATGTCCAATACCTTGACTCCGCGGTGGTAGGCCGCGAGCTGGGCTGAATATTCCGGGTCCTCGCTGAGGAAACGGCCAAAGAGTTCGGCTACCGGTTCGAATCCAGGGGCAATCGTCTGTGCATCCACCCGGACAGCCTAATCCCTTCTGCCCCCTAACCTCGCTACACTCGGCCAGGGAACCCGACAGAATGGGCCCACCTTCTACCCCCTAACCTCGCTACACTCGGCCAGGGAACCCGACAGAATGGGCCCACCTTCT
>NZ_JARVRF010000012.1 GCF_030209835.1 Arthrobacter sp. efr-133-R2A-120
ACACGATGAGCGGCCCCCGGAACAAAACCCCAGGGGCCGCTCATCCATGCACTCTTGACAGCCGTAGCTACATATCAGTGCCGTGGCAGTCGGCGATGATTCTGCCCGCGTCGGCGACTCCTTCGCGGCGGCAGCCGCCCAACTGCCAGCAGCATTGCTGTACCTCAGCGTGCTGGCACTCGTGTTCGTCGTGTTGCCCGGGTTGACCGTGGGCCTGGGTTGGACCCTGCTGGGCCTCGGCACGGTATTCGGGCTGTTCGGCGGACTCGTGGGCATGCCGGAATGGATGCGCGACATCTCGCCGTTCACCCACTCCCCTGTGCCGATCGGCACCTCCACGGACTGGAGCGGAGGCATATGGATGCTATGCATCGCGGTGGTGGTCGCCATTCTGGCGACAATAGGTATGAAACAGCGTGAACTGACCACGGCTTAACGCTGGGGAACGGCCGCTCCCCACAGGCCAAGGAAGGTACGGCACTCGAACTGGCTCAGGGCGAGACCTGCGTCATCCCCTTCAGCTGTTTGCCGAAACCGCAGTCCCCAAGCCAAGTGCCGTGAGGATCGCGGCAGACGTCCGTTCGAGCGCTTTCGTGACAGATGGTCTCTTCAGCCAGAGAACGGCCTTGGTCGCCACCAAGGACAGGACTCCGAGGTAGAGCATCGAAATTGCGAAGTCGATGACTCCGAGCATCATCGTCAGTCCAAGCGACGCTTCCCCCGGAGGTAGGAACTGGGGCACAACCGCGAGGAAAAACAGGCCGACTTTGGGGTTGAGCATGCACGATACAAGTCCCGCGAAGAAGCTCGAGCGCAGTTTGGGGCCCGTCCCCGGGACGTCTTCTTCCTGGTGGGTGGACTGGCCGCGCCGGCTGTGGATAAAGGCGCTGATCCCCAGGTAGATCAGGTACAAGCCACCAATGATCTTCACTACCCGGTAGGCCTCGGCCGACTGTTCCAGAAGCGCCGCCAATCCAATGCCGACAAGCCCTGCCCAAAAGATGCTGCCGAGCGAGGAGCCGAGACCCGCTGAGAGGCCGGCCTTGACGTTTGACAGGCTGTACCTCAAGACGAGGAACGAGTCAGGACCCGGAGTGAGGGCCAAAATCACGCACAACCCAACAAACGCCGCAAGTGAACTCAGAGTCATGCTCCCATTGAATCATTGCGCGGTATCTGCACTGGGCGCCGCGGGCCTCACGGAACCTTCCCAGAGCCCACAGCTACAATAGGGCCGTCCGTATTTCCCTTGGAGAGGTAGTTCCCTTTTGGTCACTCGCCACGATGCACCCAGCCCGGAGCCGGGTCAGTCACCCCCTGTTGCCTACCCGGGCCAGGGAAAGCTGGCTGCCCGCAGCCGGCGGTTCAGCTTCCGCCGTTCGCCCCGCTGGTTCAAAATCACCAGCGCCGCAGTGGCTGTCTTGCTGATCGCAGTCATCGCGTTTGGAGGGTATTGGGTGTGGCGCCTTCAGTCCAACATCTCATCATCCGCACTCGGCGCCGGAGGCGTCAGGACGGAAGGACCGGTGGACGACAGCAAGGACCGGCTTCAAATCCTCGTTCTGGGTACCGATACCAGGAGCGGGAAGAACGGGCAGTTCGGCACGACCGACCAATCTTCGGGCTACGGCCAATCGGACGTCATGATGTTGCTGGATATTTCCGCGGACAACAACCATGTCAACGTCATCAGTTTCCCCCGGGACTTGTTGGTCGACGTACCGGCTTGTACCGACAACAAAACCGGCAAGCAATACCCCGAACGGCAAAATGCCATGATCAACAGTGCGATGGCCGAGGCTGGCATCGGCTGCGCAGTTGACACCGTCAACAAGCTCACGGGTTTGGAGGTTGACCACTTCATGATGGCCGACTTCAACGCCGTGACCGAACTATCCAAGGCCGTCGGCGGCGTCGATGTCTGCGTGAGCACTGCAGTCAACGACCCCGATTCCGGACTGCATTTGCCCAAGGGCACCTCGCAGGTGGAAGGCGACCAGGCCCTGGCTTTCCTGCGCACCCGCCATGCATTTTCCGACGGCGGAGACCTCGGACGAATCAAGGCGCAGCAATCGTTCCTCGGTTCCCTCGTACGGAAGCTCAAGGCCGACGGAACGCTCGGAAACCCCCAGAAGATGCTGAGCATCGCCGATACAGTCACGAAGAACCTCACCGTCGACAACGGTCTTGCCTCGGTTCCGGCCCTGTTGACCATCGCGGGCAGGCTCAAGAACATTGACCCGGCCAAGGTCAACTTCATCACTGTGCCCAACGTCCCGGCGGCGTCCGATCCCAACCGGCTCGACCTCGACCAGCCTGCTGCAAGCAACTTCTTTGCTGCCCTGACCAAGAGCCCCGACCTCAGCCAGCCCGCACCAAGCGCCGCGGCGTCCCCTGCTCCATCCACGGAAGCCCCGAAAGCCGGATACGACAAGTCGCTTCAACCGATCACCGTCGCCAATGGAACGGGCGTGACCGGCAAAAGCCAGGAGATCGGATCGATTCTCTCCGCCGGCGGATTCACGAAGCTGTCCAGGATCCAAGCCGACGCCAGGGCACAGACCATGGTCTACTACGGTGCAGGCTTCGCCGACGTTGCCGCGGACGTCGCCGCAATGTTCGGTTTGCCTGCGACGAGCGTGCAGCAGGTCGCCAGTGTCCAGGGGGTCCAGCTCTACGCCGGGCAAGACTTCGCCAGTGGCAACAAGCCGACGCTTCCGGCCCCCAAGCCCAACGATGTAGTTGCCCAGACCGCCCAAGACCAGACCTGCCAGACGACCAACCCGGTCGGATAGCCGGAAGACAGAGCGCCCTCCGTCCCCCATTGCGGGGCGGAGGGCGCTTTCTGTTTGTACTACTGAGGCTGCTCCCCCGAAACGTTGACTAGCCAGGCAATGCCGAACTTATCAGTCAGCATCCCGAAGATGTCTCCCCAGGGTGCCTTCTCCATCGGCACGGTGACAGTCCCGCCGTCGGCCAGTCCGTCCCAGTAGCCGCGGAGTTCCGCTTCGTCCTCGCCGCTGAGTGACACCGAGATGTTGTTTCCCGGGTTGTAGTCCATGCTGTTGGGGGTGTCTGCGGCCATGAGCAGCAGTCCGTTGTCTGTTTTGAGTGCCGAGTGCATGATCTTGTCGCTTTCGGCGGGGTCTTCGCTCGCGTGGAACTCCGCGAAAGTGCTTTGAGTCAGTTCGCCTCCGAAGACCGACTGGTAGAAGGCCATCGCCTCCTTGGCGTTGTCCCGAAAGCTGATGTACGGGTTGAGGTTCGTGGTCATTACGTGGCTCCTCAGTGTTTGGGGCAGCGCGATCGGCTACCTTTTCGTCATGCTAACAGCGCCGGACGGGACCATCCACAGGCAATTTGTCCGGCGCCCGGAGGGCGCTCTCAGCCGCTGTCGTGTGTCCTGCCCGACGGCGGCCGCCCCGCTTCCTAGCTGCCGCTCGTCTCCCGTCCGACGAGGCCTACGGTGTTGCCCTCGCTGTCTTCGACGAAGGCCATCCATTCATCGGTTCCAGCTGGTCCGAGGCTCCCGTCGACGTGACTGTAGACCAATTGTGGTTCCTGGATGATCTTTGTCCCTGAGGCGCGGAGTTCGTCAACAGCGACCTGGAGATTGACTACGTCAAGGTAGATCAGCGACGCCGGAGCGCCGCGATCGAGGAGAAGCCGGACGCCGTCGAGATCGAAGAAGAGCAGGCCGGGCGGATCGAATCTTCCGCTTGGCCCGCTGCCCAGCAGCCGGGAGTAGAACGCCGCTGCACGGTCGAGGTCCACTGCCCGCTGGGCAACCTGGATTAACCTCATGTTGTATCTCCGGGGATTGGCGTCACCTCAACTTCGGTAGCCATATCTTCCGCGGTCCACGTTGCTGGTTCAAGATGTGCCGGTTCGAGTTCGGCATCAGTGCGGGATAGTGTCGTGTCCATGCCTGCTGCAAAACCCGCCCTGGTCCGCACTGCCCTCATCGCCGGATTGGCCGACGCCATTCTCATTCTTGTTTTCGCTGCCATCGGCCGCGACGCACACCAGCGTGCTGACATTCTGACAGGGGTCTTTGCCACGGCCTGGCCGTTTCTTGCTGGCGCCGCGATCGGATGGCTCACCGTGAAGGTCTGGCGGGCACCCTTCCAGACGTGGCCGGCAGGCGTCGCCGTGTGGCTTGCAACCGTGGCCGGGGGCATGCTTTTGCGTGCGGCTACCGGACAGACAGTAGTACTAGCGTTCATCATTGTCGCTCTCATCAGCTTGGCGATACTGCTGCTTGGCTACCGTTCTGTGATCGCCCTCGTGGTGCGGGTCCGCCGCCGGAGCCGCCGGTCCTAAGCACCCGCCGATGCACTAGGCTTGCTACGTCCACTGCTGCACTTCGGAAAGGCCGCCCCCAGTGATCACCGCTTTTGTCCTGATCAAGACTGACGCTTCACGCATCCCGGAGACGGCCGAGGAGATCTCCGCCATCCAAGGGATCAGCGAGGTCTACTCCGTCACAGGGGAATGGGACCTTATTGCCGTGGCGCGAGTGGCGAAGCATGAGGAATTGGCGGACGTCATTGCCGACAAACTCTCCAAGGTTCCCGCAGTGGTTCACACCACCACGCACATCGCCTTCCGCGCGTACTCACAGCATGATCTGGATGCCGCGTTTTCGCTCGGCTTCGAGCAGTAACCGCCGGCATCCTGGCGCTTTGCCTACCTTTGGGTGAGTCCGACCCACGTGTCAAGGACCCGGGTAGCCGCTCCGGAATCGATCGATTCCGCAGCCCGCAGCCAAGCTGACTTCATTCGTTCCAGGAACGATCCGTCTGCGGCAGTGTCGAAGGCCACCAAGCCTGCGGCGGCGTTGAGCAACACGGCATCGCGGACCGGGCCCGGCTTCCCCTCAAGTACTTCGCGCACGACGGCGGCATTCGCCTCGGCGTTGCCGCCTCGAAGATCGGCGACGGTCGCCGCAGCGATCCCAAGATCCACCGGCGAGAACCGCTGCTCCGTGACGTGCCCGTTCCTGATTTCCCACACCGTGGATGGACCTGTGGTGGTGAGTTCATCAAGGCCGTCTTCCCCGCGGAACACCAGTCCGCGGCTCCCTCGCCGAGCCAGGACCCCGGCGATCAACGGAGCCATGGTGGCGTTGGCAACACCCACGGCTGAAGCCTGGACATGGGCCGGGTTGGTCATCGGTCCCAGGAAATTGAACGCCGTGGCAATGCCAAGTTCCGCCCGCACCACGCCGGTATGCCGGAATGACGGGTGGAATACCTGGGCGAAGCAAAAAGTGATCCCCGCCTCCTCGGCGTTGCGGGCTACGCGCTCGATCGGCAAGTCGAGCCTCACGCCCAAGGCTTCCAGGACGTCGGCCGAGCCCGACGACGACGATGCCGCCCGGTTGCCGTGCTTTACGACGCGCGCACCCGCCCCCGCCGCCACAAGGGCAGCCATCGTCGAGATGTTGACCGTGTTGAGGCGATCGCCGCCGGTTCCCACAATGTCAAGCTTTTCGCCCGGAATGCTCACAGGTTTGGCGTTGGAGAGCATCGCCTCGACCAGTCCGGTGACTTCATCCACCGTCTCCCCTTTGGCGCGCAGGGCCACCAGGAAACCGGCAATCTGGGAAGGGGCGGCCTCCCCGGACATGATCGTGTTCATGGCCCATGCCGTGTTCCCGACCGAGAGGTCATGCCCGTCGATCAATGCGGAGATGAGTCCGGGCCACGAGTTGCTTGCCTGCTCTGCAGATGCCTGTGAAGTCACCACTTGATGCTAGCGATCCACCCTGCTCCGTGACCAATGCTAAGGACGTCGGGAACTTTTCCGCGCGAATTCGCGTGTTTGTAGAAAAAGTCTCCCCAAATGGCGGTTCGCATTGGGAAGTCCGGACTTTTACAGACATAATGTCCTTGTGACATCTGCGACCCATGCCCCCAGTACCCCGGCGCACCCGACGCTGAATCGCCCCAATTTGGTTTCCGTTGGAACCGTTGTGTGGCTTTCCAGTGAGTTGATGTTCTTCGCCGGTCTCTTCGCCATGTACTTCACGCTGCGCTCCACGTCGGGCGCGCTGTGGGCGGAAGAAACCGGCAAGCTCAACTTCCCGTTTGCGCTTGTAAACACGATCGTTCTTGTGTCAAGTTCCTTCACTTGCCAGATGGGCGTCTTCGCCGCCGAGCGACTTGAGCCGCGCCGTCGAGGTGGTGTTCTGCAGTTCACCCGCTGGGGCATGAACGAATGGTTCATCCTGACGTTCATCATGGGCTCCTTCTTCGTTGCCGGCCAGACCACCGAATACGCAATGCTTGTGTCCGAGCACGTTACGCTCTCGGCCAATGCCTACGGTTCCGCGTTCTACATGACAACCGGCTTCCACGGCCTCCACGTCATTGGCGGCCTCATCGCCTTCCTGTTCATCATTGGGCGCGCATACGCCGCCAAGAAGTTCGGGCACTTTGAAGCGACCTCGGCAATCGTCACCTCGTACTACTGGCACTTCGTGGATGTTGTGTGGATCGGCCTCTTCCTGGTCATCTACGTACTGAAGTAGCCCGGCACCGACTCTTGTTCCACAAGAGGATGAATTTTAAAGAAGCGGCTCGCGGAGCCGACGCAGGATCGAAAAAAGGAACCACCACGTGAAGGCACTCTCGCAGAAGCGACGTCATCCACTGGCAGCCATTGCGCTGCTGCTGATGGGACTCCTCGTCACTGGTGGGCTCTACGCCGTTGCCACAACGGTCAACCAGGCGAAGGCAGACACCACTACCTTCAGCGCAAGCGACGCCCAGGAAGGCGGCAAGCTCTTCGCCGCCAACTGCGCCACCTGCCACGGCATGGGCGCCAGCGGAACCAAGGACGGCCCCTCGCTGGTCGGTGTGGGTGCTGCTGCAGTTGACTTCCAGGTTGGCACCGGCCGTATGCCCATGCAGATGAACGGACCCCAGGCCCAGGAAAAGCCGAGGCAGTTCAACGACCAGCAAACCCAGCAGCTGGCAGCCTACGTCGCCTCGCTCGGCGCTGGCCCGTCAATTCCCGATGCATCGCTGCTCGACGAAAACGGAGATGCCGCCAAGGGTGGCGAACTCTTCCGCGTCAACTGCGCGATGTGCCACAACGCCGCAGCCGCCGGCGGTGCCTTGACCCGTGGAAAGTTCGCTCCGGCCCTGGCTGGAGTCTCAGGTCAGCACATCTATGAAGCCATGGCCACTGGTCCGCAGAACATGCCCGTCTTCAACGACGCCAACATCTCTCCTGAAGGCAAGCGCGACATCATCACCTTCCTGAAGAAGATCGAAACCAACGGCTCGCCGGGTGGAAACGACCTCGGAGGCCTGGGTCCGGTATCCGAAGGTCTCTTCGTCTGGGTTGCAGGCCTCGGCGTCATCATCGCCTTCACCATCTGGCTGACGTCCCGTACGTCCTAGGCCAGCGCACTACAAGAACTTCTGCTGTCCCCACAGCAGTTTTGAATTGAACATTAACCCGGTTACGGCCGGGACAACGAGAGAAGGATGAGGCGAATTATGGGCAACCATAGTGACGGCAGTCCGAACCACTCGGGCACCGTAGCTACGGCTGGTCAGAATGTTGTGGAGAAGTTCCAGGATCCTGGGCTTCCTCCGCACCGTTTGCGCCTGGCTGACACGGACCCGCGAGCCGCTAAGCGAGCCGAGCGACAGGTAGCCATACTGTTTGGCATCTCCGTCATCGGCACGGTGATCTTCCTGGTGTCGTACTTTGCCATCGATCTTGGGCAAGACTCCACGATCGCAACGATCCGCACCCAGAACCTGTTGCTCGGCCTTGGCACCGCATTCGCGATGCTTGGCATCGGCACGGGCATCGTGCACTGGGCCAAGGCCCTCATGCCGGACCACGAGGTATCGGAAGAGCGCCACGCCATCCGTACCGAGGAAGACCGCCAGGCAGCCGTGCGAATCGTCGAGGACATCGTCGAGGAAACCGGCATCAAGCGTCGCCCGCTGATCCGCAACACCCTTCTGGGTGCCGTGGCGCTGGCGCCCCTCCCGGCCTTGGCAGTATTCGGTGACCTTGGTCCCCGCCCGGACAACACCCTCGCTCACACCATGTGGGCTCCCCAGGACGGCAAGCTCAAGCGCCTCACCCGCGACCCCGACGGAACTCCGATCAAGGCATCGGACGTTACCATTGGTTCTGCGTTCCACGTGATCCCGGAAGGCCTCAACGAACTCCAGGAGGGCAAGCTCAACGCGAAGGCCAAGGCCGTCGTTTTGCTCATGCGCCTCAACCCGGATGACCTGACGATTTCCAAGGGCCGCGAAACCTGGAGCTACAACGGAATCGTTGCCTACTCCAAGATCTGCACCCACGTCGGCTGCCCCGTTGCCCTTTATGAGCAGCAAACGCACCACCTGCTGTGCCCGTGCCACCAGTCAACCTTCGACCTCACCAAGGAATGCAAGGTTATCTTCGGCCCCGCCAGCCGTCCGCTCCCCCAGCTGCCCATCGCGGTAGACGCTGAGGGCTACCTCGTAGCCACGAGCGATTTCAAAGAACCTGTAGGACCGAGTTACTGGGAGCGTGACGAGCATGAGCGCCTCATCAACAGCTGAAGTCCCCTTCGTACCCAAAACCAAGGTTGGCCGGATCACGGACTTCGTTGACGAGCGCGTCGGCGGATCCGGAATCCTGCGTGAATTCGGCCGCAAGGTCTTCCCCGACCACTGGTCCTTCATGTTCGGTGAGGTGGCGCTGTATTCCTTCGTCATTCTCCTCATGTCGGGTACCTTCCTGACGTTCTTCTTTGACCCGTCGATGGCCGAGACCCACTACACGGGTTCTTACACGCCGCTGACCAACGTCGAAATGTCGGTCGCGTACAACTCGTCGCTGAACATTTCCTTCGACATTCGCGGTGGCTTGTTCTTCCGCCAGGTCCACCACTGGGCGGCTTTGCTCTTCGTGGCATCGCTTGGTGTCCACATGCTGCGTGTGTTCTTCACGGGTGCTTTCCGCAAGCCTCGTGAAATGAACTGGGTGGTGGGCGGCGTCCTGCTCATCCTGGCAATGGCTGAAGGCTTCACGGGATACTCGCTTCCCGATGACCTTCTCTCCGGTAACGGCCTGCGAATCATCGATGGTGTTATCAAGTCCATCCCGGTGATCGGTACGTATATCTCGTTCTTCCTCTTCGGTGGCGAGTTCCCGGGTACGGCCATCATCGGCCGCCTGTACGTGCTGCACATCCTGCTGGTCCCGGCCATGATTCTGCTGATGATCGTCATCCACCTCTTCATGGTGGTTGTGCACAAGCACACGCAGTACCCCGGCCCGGGTCGCAACGACGGCAACGTCGTCGGTTACCCCTTGGGACCGGTTTACGCCGCAAAGGCCGGTGGCTTCTTCTTCATCGTGTTCGGTGTCGTCGCGCTCATGGCCGCGATGTTCACTATCAACCCGATCTGGAACTACGGACCGTACGACCCCTCCCCAGTGTCGGCCGGTACCCAGCCCGACTGGTACATCGGCTTCGTCGACGGCGCCCTGCGACTCATGCCTGGTGTTGTCAACGACTTCCACTTCGAATACATCATCTTCGGCCATGTGCTGACGCTGAATGTGCTGCTGCCCGCATTGGTTCCCGCAGGCATCATTTTCACGGTGCTGTTCATGTACCCGTGGATCGAACGCTGGATCACCAAGGACAACCGCGAGCACCACGTGCTCGACCGTCCGCGTAACGCTCCCACACGTACCGCCATTGGCGTCGCAGGCTTTACCTGGTACTGCGTCATGTGGGCCGCTGCCGGCTCGGACCTCATCGCGACGCACTTCCACGTTGCCCTGAACGACGTCACGTACTGGCTGCGTACGCTGTTCTTCATCGGCCCGATCATTGCGTTCATGGTGACCAAGCGCGTGGCCCTTGCGCTCCAGCGCAAGGACCGTGAAATTGCCTTGCACGGCCGCGAAACCGGCCGCATCGTGCGCCTGCCGCACGGTGAGTTCATCGAGGTACACGCACCCCTCGACGACTACAAGCACTACAAGCTTGTAGGCTTCGAGTCGCCTTCCCCGTTGCCGGCCGAGCCGAACGAGCACGGTGTGGTCACCCCGAAGGAGAAGCGCCGCGCGGCATTGTCCAAGTGGTTCTTCGAAGACCGTGTTGCTCCGGCAACACCGGCCGAGCTTGAAGCGGCTCACGGACACGGCCACCATGAGGCCATCGAGTCCGGCGAAGAGCACAAGAGCCTGAGCCACTAGCTCCCGCAGAGAGCACAGAGAAGGCCCCGTCCACGTGGACGGGGCCTTCTCTCGTTGTTCGGGCTTTCAGGCGGGCGGCCCTGGACGCTTTGAGTTAGTGGGTGCGGTACCCCGTGGATTGGCTTCGGGTGGAGCGAACGCCCGGGCGCTGCAACGGGACCCACAACTTGTACCGATCGGCCCGATAGTAGGACACGGAGTAGTCCACCATGGCGCGGGCAACGAAAGCGTGGCGCTGAATCTTGAGCAACGGCGTACCGACATCCACGTTCAACAGCCGCGCTGTCGATGGCGATGCTGCCGTCGCTTCGATCATGTCCTCTCCCCACTCCATCACCAGTCCGTACTTCTCACTCAGCACGTTGTACAAGGAGGTGGGAGGCGCCTCGTCCAAAAGACCTGGCACGCGATGGGCGGGGATGAAGTTCTCGTCCACGCTCATGGGTTCGTTGTCGGCGAGCAGGAGCCGTCTGAAGCGGACCAACGGCGTCCCTTCCTCCAGCTGGAGTTCCCTCGCCAGGAAGGCACTCGCCGCGATTTGTTCAAAGCTCAGGACCTTGGCTGCCGGAACCATGCCGCGGCGTTGCATTTCCTCGCTGTACGACGTGAGCTTCACTTGGAGGTCCAGCTTCGGTTTGCGGACGAAAGTTCCCAGTCCAACCACCCGTTCAATGACTTCCTCGCCGACGAGGGCATCAATGGCCTGCCGCACCGTCATCCTGGCAAGTCCGAAGCGTTCGGACAAGTCCCGCTCCGAAGGCAATGCCGCACCGGGCTTGCAGGACTCGGAGATATAGCTACGCAGGATCTCGCGCAGCTGAACGTAGATGGGAGTGCCGCTCTTGCGGTCGATCTCCCCCGCGATACGTGCTGCCTCAGCGGGCACGACGGACTCCGGCCACAAAATCATTCATGGATTAAGCGTAGGCGAATCCACCGGCAGGTCTAGACCAGCTGAGCGCTGCGAACGTTGCCGTCGCGTGGCGGCGCTAGGCTTGTAGGGATCAAAATCGCAGTCGGCATTTCGGCCGTCCGAGTCAAAGGAGCCGGTTTGCCCGAGCACAAAGCCATCGTCGCCGCAGAGATCGGCCTCCACGCACGTGCTGCCGCCGTGTTCGTGCGGGCTGTGACAGCCACAGGCCTTCCGGTGACGATCCGCAAGCCCGGCCAGCAAGCCGTGGATGCGCGTTCTTTGCTCGAGGTCATGACCGAAGATTTCGGCCACGGTTGCGAGGTGGTCCTCTCGGTCTCCGGAGAAGCGCTACAAGCTGGTCTCACGCTTGATGAGGTCAACGATGCCTTGGCCGCGCTTTCGGCCGTCCTGGAGGCCGTAGAAGGTCAGTGAGCGGGCAAAGCCGACGAGCCGGGCCTCCCCCCGGGGGTAGCTTTCGGTCATCATCCTTAACAACAACGACGTCGGGCCCCACCAATTTGGTGGGGCCCGACGTCGTATTCAGGTACTTCTAGTGCGCGTGGTCTCCACGGCTGTATTCGAAGACCCAACCGACCAAGGCAACGAGGGCCAGGCCCGCGGCGACAAAGGTGATCCAGAAACCCACGGCTAGGCCAAGGAAGCCACCGGCGCAAGCCAGACCGAGGACCAGCGGCCACCAGCTCCAGGGGCTGAAGTGTCCCTGCTCGCCGGCGCCTTCGTGGATCTCAGCATCCGCACGGTCTTCCGGGCGCATGCCGACTCGCTTGCCAGTGAACCCGAGGTAGCCGCCGATCATGCCTGCCAGGCCACCGACCAGGAGAATGCCCAGGGTTCCAACCCACTCAGACCAGTGGGTCAGGAAACCGTAGGCCAGTGCGACGGGGACGAAGAAGAAGGTCCCGGCTCCAAAGATCCATGATTCGATTTTCACTTGGCGTCCTTCTGATCAGCGTTGCCGAGCACCTTTGCTGCCGGCTCAGGGCTCAGCGCAGTGTGGTGCTGAGCGAGTTCCGGGTGGTGGAGGTCCAAGGCAGGACGTTCGGAACGGATGCGGGGCAGCGAGGTGAAGTTGTGCCGCGGCGGCGGGCAGGATGTGGCCCACTCGAGCGAAGCGCCGAAGCCCCAGGGATCGTCCACTTCCACCTTCTTGTTGCTGCGCCACGTGATGTAGACGTTCCAGAAGAACGGCAGGAGTGAAGCGCCCAGCACGAAGGATGAAATGGTGGAGAACTGGTTCATCCAGGTGAAGCCGTCCTGCGGCATGTAGTCCGCGTAGCGGCGGGGCATGCCCTCGACGCCGAGCCAGTGCTGGATCAGGAAGGTGCCGTGGAAGCCCAGGAACAGGAGCCAGAAGTGGATCTTGCCGAGGCGTTCGTTGAGCATCTTGCCGGTCCACTTGGGCCACCAGAAGTAGAAGCCCGCGAACATGGCGAACACGACAGTTCCGAAGACCACATAGTGGAAGTGCGCTACGACGAAGTAGGAGTCTGAAACGTGGAAGTCAAGCGGCGGGGAGGCCAGGATGATGCCGGTCAGGCCGCCGAAGAGGAAGGTGACCAGGAAGCCGATGCTCCAGAGCATAGGCGTCTCGAAGGTAATCGAGCCCTGCCACAACGTACCGATCCAGTTGAAGAACTTCACGCCGGTGGGTACCGCGATCAGCATCGTCATGAAGGAGAAGAACGGCAGCAGTACCGATCCAGTGACGTACATGTGGTGGGCCCAGACAGTAACAGACAGGGCAGCGATGGCAATGGTCGCGTAGACCAGGCCCTTGTAGCCGAAGATCGGCTTGCGGCTGAATACCGGGAAGATCTCAGAGACGATGCCAAAGAACGGCAGCGCAATGATGTAGACCTCGGGGTGGCCGAAGAACCAGAACAGGTGCTGCCACAAGACAGCTCCGCCGTTCTCCGGATCGAAGATGTGGGCTCCGAAGCGGCGGTCTGCGCCGAGGGCGAAGAGCGCGGCGGCGAGCGGCGGGAAGGCCATGAGAACCAGGATTGCCGTCACGAGGGTGTTCCAGGTGAAGATCGGCATGCGCCACATCGTCATGCCGGGAGCGCGCATGCAGATGATGGTGGTAATGAAGTTCACGGCACCGAGGATGGTTCCGAAACCGGACAATGCCAGGCCGAAGACCCAAAGGTCTCCACCCACGCCCGGGGTGAATGTCGTGTCCGACAAGGGGGCATAGGCGAACCAGCCGAAGGAGGCGGCACCCTGCGGGGTGATGAAGCCGGACACCGCGATGGTGGAACCGAAGAGGAAGAACCAGAAAGCCAGTGCGTTCAGTCGCGGGAAGGCAACGTCGGGGGCACCGATCTGAAGCGGCATGATGACGTTCGCGAACCCTGCGAAGAGCGGCGTCGCAAACATCAGCAGCATCACGGTGCCGTGCATCGTAAACAGCTGGTTGTACTGTTCCTTGGTCTGCAGGATCTGCATGCCGGGCTCGAAGAGCTCGGCACGGATCAGCAGCGCCATGACACCGCCCAGGCAGAAGAACACGAAGGACGCGATCAGGTACATGTACCCGATGGTCTTGTGGTCAGTGGAGGTGATCCAGTTGACGACGATGCGTCCCTTGGATTTCGGTACTACCGGAGCGTCGAGGACCCCGGCGGATTGAGTGTAAGTAGCCACGTCGCTTCCCTTAATTCTTTGCGTTCAGGTTCGGGTTGCGGTCGTACTTCGAATCGAGAAGACCGGTGTTGCCGCTCTGGCGAAGCTGGTCCATGTGAGCCTGGAACTCAGCCTCGGAAACGACCTTCACTCGGAACAGCATCTCTGAGTGGTATTCACCGCAAAGTTCGGCGCACTTGCCGTCATAGGTTCCCTCCTTGGTGGGGGTCAACCTGATGTAGTTGGTCTTGCCGGGGATCATGTCGCGCTTCTGAAGGAAGGCGGGTACCCAGAAAGAGTGAATGACGTCGCGGGAGTTCAATTCCAGGTCAACCGACTTGTTGACCGGCAGGTACAAGGTGGGGAGCTTGTCCTTGTCCACGTTGTTGCCCGTGAGGTGCGCCTGGACGCCGGCCTCGTGAAGGTCTTCGGAGATGACCGATCCCTTCACATAGTTGAAGTCCCAAGCCCACTGCTTGCCGCGGACGTCAATGGTGACGTCGGCCGGCTGGGAGCGATCATCGATTGCCCGCTGGTCCTGGTCGGTGAAGTAGAAGAACACCAGCACCATGAACAGCGGAATGGTCAAATAAAAGACCTCCAGAGGGAGGTTGTAGCTAAGCTGCTTCGGGAAACCCGTGGTGCCCTTGCGGCGGCGGTAGGCGATGATGCACCAGACCAGCAGGCCCCAAGTAATAATGCCCACGGCGAGGGCGGCGATCCATGAGTTGACCCAGAGGTCCATGATCCGATCGGTGTTGCTGGTGGTTCCACGTTCCGTGGGCAACCAGCCTTTTTCTACCTCTGGTGAACATCCGGTCAAAACCAACGCGCCGGCTAGTGCCAAGCCAGTGATCGAGGTGATCTTTATGCGTCGGCTGCCGGTTCGGTTCTGCGAACTCACAGACGGCCCTTCCTCTTGTTGCTGCAGCCCGGCAGGCCGAAAGCCCACCGGGCACACTAAAGTTTTACTACCCGATGTAGAGCTTACCGCTACCGAGCGGTTTTCGCTGACATGCTGGCCCAGTGCGTCGGCACGGGTTCAACCCGTTCCTGAACTGGGCCAACAGTCTGCGAATGCCCGGGTTTAGTGGAACGAATCGCCGCAGGCGCAAGACCCGCCGGCGTTAGGATTGTCGATGGTGAAGCCCTGCTTCGAGATGGTGTCCTCGAAGTCGATGCTGGCACCGCTCAGGTAAGGCACGCTCATCTTGTCGACAACCACTTCGACGCCGTCGTAGTCGCGGACGGCGTCGCCGTCGAGCAGGCGCTCGTCGAAGTAGAGCTGGTAGATCAGGCCCGAGCAGCCGCCCGGCTGAACAGCGACGCGGAGCCTCAAGTCCGTGCGGCCTTCTTGTTCGAGAAGGCTCCGGACTTTACCTGCGGCGACATCGGTCAGCTTGACCTCGTGCTCAGGAAGCTCGCCGCCTGCGAGCTGCGCTCCGGTGCTGTTTTCGTTGGTTGCAGTGCTCATTGGCCTACCTTCTTATGACGCTCTTGGCGGCTGCGCCTTCGCGCTGCCTGCCCTTACCCAAATACGTGCGGGTTATAGCTACATGCTACGTCCAGCCAGCGCATAGCTATAACTCCTAACGTAACCGGCCGGACCCTTACGTTGTTCCCGGTCAATGCGGGTGTGGGCTCAGGCGCCTTCCGAGTTCAGCCGGGCCAGCATCAGTGCTTCTGCCAGAACGGCGTTGCGGAAATCTCCGATGTGAAGCGATTCGTTGGCGCTGTGGGCTCGTGAATCCGGGTCCTCGACACCAGTCACCAGGATCTGGACATCGGGATAGGTTTCCGTCAGGTCCGCGATGAACGGTATGGATCCGCCGATCCCCATCTCAACGGCGGGCACACCCCAGGCTTCGCCCAGGGCCCACATCGCGATCCGGGCCGCCGCCGATCCAGTGTCGGTGGAGAAGGCATTGCCGCGCTCCCCCGGCACAAACGTCACCTTCGCCCCGAAGGGCGCGTTCGCCTCCAGGTGCCTCCCCACTGCGTCCATGGCGGCATCGGGGTCTTGCCCGGGAGCCAAGCGCAGGCTGAACTTGGCCCGCGCGGAGGGGAGCAGGGTGTTGGATGCGACGTCGACGGCGGGTGCGTCGATGCCGATGACGGACAAGGCGGGCTTGGTCCAGAGCCTCGAAGCGATGCTGCCGCTGCCGGCGAGCCGCACGCCGTCGAGCACGGAGGCGTCGGCGCGGTACTGTTCCTCGTCCACGTCCTCAACGACGTCGTCCCTGGCTACCAGGCCCTCGATGGCCACGTTGCCGTCGTCGTCGTGAAGGGTAGCGATGAGGCGGGACAGCAGGGTCGGCGCATCCAGTACCGGACCACCGAACATGCCGGAGTGCACGGCGTGATCAAGGACCCGCACTTCGAAGGTGCCGTCCACCAAGCCGCGGAGGCTTGTTGTCAGCGCGGGAACGCCGACCTTCCAGTTGCTTGAATCCGCCACAACGATGACGTTCGCTTCGAGGAGCTCGCGGTGTGTTTCGAGGAACGTGCGGAACGTCGGCGAGCCGGCCTCTTCTTCGCCCTCGAAGAACAAGGTGACCCCGAGGCCGAAATCGTCTCCCAGTACCTGGGTGACAGCGGCGTAAGACGCCAGGTGGGCCATGATTCCCGCTTTGTCGTCGGCCGCACCACGGCCATAAAGGCGGCCATCGCGTTCCTCTGCGACGAAGGGCTCGCTGTCCCACAAGGTCACGTCGCCCGGCGGTTGCACATCGTGGTGCGCGTAAAGCAGGATCGTTGCTTTGCCCGGCGCGGCGACGCGGCGAGCAACGATAGCGGGGCCTCCGGGCGTCCCGTCGGCCTTGTCACAGCGCAGGATCTGTACGTCGCGGAAGCCCGACTCACGGACCAGCGCCGCAACAGCCTCGGCGCTCCGCTCCAGTTCCGCCGGGTCAAAGCTTGGCCAGGCGATCCCCGGGATAGCGACCAGGTCTTTCAAACGAGCCATGGTCTCGTCAAAAGAAGCATCGATCGAGGACTTGAGCGCATCAACATTGATTGTGCTGGAGCCGCCGGAAAGGGTCTGCGGGATCTCCGCATTCATTGAAGTCATGGCGAAAAGACTACCGCCGGGAGTGGTGCTGGGGAACCGGACCGGGCGGCGTGGCGGGCGCTATCGGAGGGCGGCACGTCACGTCGACTTTGGCGCGGTTCGTGCGGGGTATTCTGTAGTGGTGTTTGGACGTAAAAAGGATGAGCCGAGCGCTCAGGACTCAATAGACCAGCTTGCCGCCGAAGCCCTCGTGAAAGGCGCCGGCAAGGGCGCTCCCACGCCCAAGCGCAAGGAGCAGGAAGCAGCCCGCAAGCGCCCCCTGGTGCCGACGGACCGCAAGGCCTCGAAAGAAGCCGAGCGCATCGCCATGCAGGACCAGCGCCAGAAAATGCGCCAGGCCCTGGACACCGGCGATGAAAAATACTTGCCGCTGCGGGACAAGGGACCCCAGAAGCGTTTTGCGCGCGACTATGTAGATGCCCGTTTCAGCCTGGGTGAGTACCTGATGTTCGGTGCCCTGCTGTTCGTGGTCATCTCCTTCATCATTCCTGCGGGAAGCGACGTCCTCAGCTACATCCTGATCGGGTTCTGGGTCATGTTCCTCGCGGTCTTCGCGGATGTGTTCGTACTCTCCCGCAAGTTGCGCAAGGGCTTGACGCAGAAGTTCGGCGACGTCGAGCGTGGCACCGTCTGGTACGGCAGCATGCGTTCCCTGCAATTCCGCCGCCTGCGCCTGCCGAAGCCGCAGGTGCAGCGAGGCCAGTACCCCGCTTAAGTCCCCCCATCGCCAAGGACACGAGTCCGACGAATCAAAAAGACCCTGGAACAGCTGTTCCAGGGTCTTTTTGATTGTCCGCACGTGGCGGTTCAGGTGCCCGGCCGTCGGCTCCCTGTTTAGCGGCGACGCTTCGCGAGGGCTCTGTTGATGCCGGCGGCCCAGAACGGACCTTCGTACAGGAACGCCGTATAGCCCTGCACGAGGGTTGCTCCGGCGTCGAGCCGCTCCTGGACGTCCGCGGCAGACTGCACACCGCCGACGGCGATGAGCACGAGCCCCTCCCCCACAGCGGCCTTCAGGCGGCGCAATACCTCGAGCGAACGCTCCTTGAGCGGTGCACCGGAGAGTCCGCCGGCGCCGCACGCGTCCACTTTGCCCGGATCGGAAACCAGGCCTTCCCGGCCGATGGTGGTGTTTGTGGCAATGATCCCGTCGAGCTTGAGGTCCAAGGCGAGGCGGGCGACGTCGTCAATGTCTTCGTCACTCAGATCCGGTGCGATCTTGACGAGCAGCGGCACATGGCGGCCGGCGGATTCGTCCGCGGCGTCGCCTACGGCGCGCAAGAGCGGGCGAAGTGTTTCGACGTTCTGGAGCAGGCGCAATCCCGGAGTGTTGGGCGAGCTGACGTTGACTACCAGGTAGTCGGCGGCGGGTGCCAGGCTGCGGGCGCTGACCAAGTAGTCCTCAACTGCGTCGTCGAGCTCGACAACCTTGGTCTTGCCGATGTTGACTCCGATCACGGGACGAACGCCTGAATGCGCCCGCTGCAACGCCGCCCGGGCGGCCTTGAGCCGCGGGGCCACGGCCGCCGCGCCGTCGTTGTTGAAGCCCATGCGGTTGATCACGGCCTTGTCCTCGATCAGGCGGAAAAGCCGTGGTTTCTCATTTCCGGGCTGTGCCTGGCCGGTGATCGTACCTACCTCCACGTGGCCGAAGCCCAACTCAGCGAGGGCTTCGATTCCGTGGCCCTCTTTATCGAAACCGGCCGCAAGACCGAAGGGCGACGGAAACGTCAGCCCGAAAGCCTCCGTGCGCAGGGAGGGGTGCGGAGCCGTCATTTTGGCCAGAACGCGTCCTGCTCCTGAGCGGTGTGCAAAGCGGATCGCCTGGAAGCCGATCTTGTGGGCCTTTTCGGCATCCATCCAGGAGAAGGCCAACTTGAAGAATGTGGGGTAAACGCGCATGGTCCTAGTTTTCCGGTTTACGGGTCGCGCACCAAACCAGGGCGGTTACCGGACGGTAGCATGTACCAATGCCGAGCAATCCGCGTGATGGAGTTCACTCCAAGGCAACTATTGAAGCCGATGTCGTCATCATTGGGGCGGGACTGTCGGGACTGGTCGCCGCGGCCCAAGCCTACGCCGACGGCAAACGGGTTGCTGTCCTGGACCAGGAACCCTCCGCCTCCGTGGGCGGCCAGGCACATTGGTCTTTCGGCGGCTTGTTCCTGGTCGACTCTCCCGAGCAGCGGAGGCTGGGCGTCAGGGACAGCCCCGAGCTTGCCTTGAGCGACTGGCTGGCGTCCGCGGCTTTTGACCGGCCGGAAGACCACTGGGCCCGGCGGTGGGCGGAAGCCTACGTGGATTTTGCCGCCGGCGAGAAGCGCCGCTGGCTGAACTCCCTTGGCGTGCGGATCTTTCCACTCGTGCAGTGGGCCGAACGCGGCGGCTATGGTCCCCAAGGCCACGGCAACACGGTCCCGCGGTTCCACGTCACGTGGGGCACGGGACCCGGCGTCGTGCAACCGTTCCTGGCAAAAGTGAACGAGGGCGTGGCCCGCGGAAGGATATCCCTCCATTTCCGGCATCGCGCCACGGAAATTACGACGACGGCGGGCCGCGTCACCGGGGTCGTCGGCGAGATCCTCGAGGCGTCCGGAGCCGGACGCGGCGAAGCATCGCCAAGGACCGTCGTCGGGCGCTTTGAGGCGACCGCAGGAGCGACCATCGTGACCACCGGCGGAATCGGCGGGAACCACACCATGGTGCGGAGGCAATGGCCGGACGGCCGTGCGCCGGAACACATGCTGAGCGGTGTACCGGCATCCGTCGACGGCGAGTTCCTCGCCGCCGCTGCTGCCGCTGGTGGAAGGCTCATCAATGGCGACCGCATGTGGCACTACCCCGAAGGCATCCACAACCACTCCCCCGTGTGGCCTTCGCACGGCATCCGTATACTGCCCGGTCCGTCGTCGCTGTGGATTGACGCGACAGGCCGGCAGTTGCCCGCCCCGCTCTTTCCGGGCTTCGATTCGTTGGGCGCCCTCCGCCATATCCTGGCGAGCGGACACGGACATTCGTGGTTCGTGTGCAACCGCACCATCGCTCTGAAGGAATTCGCCCTGTCGGGGTCGGAACAGAACCCGGACCTCACCGGCAAGGACATCAGGCTCCTCGTTTCCAGGCTCAATCCCGGCAGCGATTCTCCGTTGCGCCTCTTCCTGGACCGCGGCGTGGATTTCCTGCAAGCCGAAACGGCCGCGGAGCTCGCTGCGAAAATGAACTCGCTGACAGGCTCGGCCCTGATAGATCCTGCCCGGCTCGATTCACTCATCCACGATCGGGACCTGCAGGTGGCGAGCGGACTGGGCAAGGATCCGCAGCTCGCCGCGATCCGGGCGGCGCGGCGTTTCGCCACCGACAAGATCATGCGGGTGGCCCCTCCGCACCGGCTCACCGACCCGGAACACGGTCCGCTCCTGGCCGTTCGCCTCTCCGTCCTGACGCGCAAGAGCCTGGGCGGACTTCAAACGGACCTTCGTTCACGTGTGCTTGACGATTCCGGAACTCCCGTCCCCGGACTGTACGCGGCGGGCGAGGCCGCCGGCTTCGGCGGAGGAGGCATCCATGGATACCGGGCGTTGGAAGGAACCTTCCTTGGCGGGTGCCTGTTCTCCGGACGCGCAGCCGGGCGCGATGCCGCGGCGAGTGTCTAAGCTGTTCCCATGGAGTGGCAGACCGATATCCTCGGTGCGGACTTCGAAAGTTGCGCATTCGAGGCGGCCGGACCTGATGGAGTTGTCCGGCGCGCAACGCTGGTCCGCCATGTCCCGCGCCAAGGCGCGGACAGCCCCGGTGGTTTTCCCGCGCCGGCCAACCGTTCGGTCCTGTTCCTGCACGGATGGAGCGACTACTTTTTCAACGTCGCCCTGGCGGAGTTTTGGACGGGTCAAGGCTTCCATTTCTACGCGTTGGACATGCACAACCACGGCCGCAGCCTGCAAGCGGACAGGCCTGGCGGTTACGTCGAGCACCTGAACGACTACGACGCCGAAATCAGCAAAGCCATCGATATGATCCGTTCCGCGGACCAGCGTAGTCAGGAGCCCGGCTCGTTGACCCTCATGGGGCATTCCACCGGGGGCCTCGTGGCCGCGTTGTGGGTCAGTGGCCACCCCGGCTCGGTCCAGTACCTCGTCCTGAATAGCCCGTGGCTTGAAATGCATGGAAGTTCCGTGGTCCGCCGTGCCGCGCAGACCATGGTGAAGCCCCTCGCACGGTTCCGGCCCACTACCATCCTGCGCTTGCCCGAACGCGGCTTCTATTTCCGCAGCATCAGCAGCTCGGCCGAAGGCGAATGGCTCGTCGACGAAAAATACCGCCCGCCTTTGGCCTTTCCCATGCGGGCCGGTTGGCTCAGTGCGGTCCTCAGCGGCCACACGAGGGTAGCCCGGGGGCTGAGAATAGATATCCCGATCCTGGTTTTGATTTCCGGAGCGAGCGCCAACGGCATGGTCTGGCAAGAGTCCATGCGGCACTCGGACGCGGTCCTGGACGTCAACACCATGGCAGTCCGGGCCATGACCCTTGGCCGGACGGTCACCCTGGAACGGGTGGACGGCGGCCTCCACGATGTCTTCCTGTCGGCCGGCCCGGTGCGCGCCGATGCCTATGACAGGCTTGCGCGTTGGATTCACGGATACATCACCAACGGGCCACGGACTGAACCTCCGGCGGGCCGTGAGCTGGGACAAGCGGGGGAAACGCCATGACGACTGAACTCGGGGTGCCGGTCTGGCAACACGACTTCCTGGGCGGCGGATTCGAGGCCTTGGAGCTGGAACTTCCACCGGACGAGGAGGGTCCCGTCTGCGCCACCCTCGTCCGACACATCCGCCAGGTGGCCGCACCGTCAGTGCCGCACGGGCTCCTGGATGCCTTGACGGCATTCACTCGACGGCGACGCCGGCACGACGTTCCCGTCACCCAGGGGCCGCCGAGGGTGGTGCTGTACATCCACGGCTGGGCGGACTACTTCATGCAGACGGAGCTGGCCGAGTTTCTCGGCGCCTCAGGATTCCATTTCTATGCCCTTGACCTGCGCAAGTTTGGGCGGAGCCTGCGGCCCGGTCAGACTCCCGGCTACACCACCGACCTCACGGTCTATGACGAAGACCTTGACGCCGCCCTGCGTACCATCCAGCAGGATGTTGCCGAGCTGACGGGTAGCGCGGAGGCACCCACCGTCCACCTCCTGGCCCACTCGCTCGGCGGCCTGATCGCGGCGCTGTGGGCCGACCGGAACCCCGGCCGCATTGCCACGCTGACGTTGAATTCGCCGTGGCTGGAGCTCCAGGGCAGCAGCCTGATCCGCAGCATGGCGATGCGTCTGGTGGAACCATTTGCGCGTACCGACCCCAAACGACCCTTTCGTTTCCCTGAGATGCCGGCCTACTGGGAAAGCGTGAGCAACCTGGCCCACGGCGAATGGACCCTCGATCCGGAATGGAGGCCCCGGGCTTCCTTCCCGATCCGTGCAGGGTGGACAAAGGCAGTCCTCGCGGGGCACGCCGCCGTCGAACGCAAACTCAATATCGACGCCCCGGTGCTCGTGCTGCTTTCCGGCCGGACCCGGATCCAGGCCGAATGGACCGCGGAGCTCATGCGCGTCGACGCCGTGATCGACGTAGAGCAGACGGCCCGTCGGGCGCTGGGCCTTGGCCGCCGGACAGCGGTATTCCGCTATCCGGGCGCCCTTCACGATGTATTCCTGTCAAGGCGTACGATCCGACAGCAGGCCTACCGGGACGTAGCTATCTGGTTGGCTTCCTACCCGGACTGAGCGGTTCGCAGCACCTGTGTGCTAATTCGGTGCCGGGGTCAGCGGGGTGCCGCCGCATCTACCGCGCCCCCGTAGCGGCGGTCCCGTTTGGCATAGATCTCGACGGCGTCCCACAAAGTCCTGCGGTCGACGTCGGGCCACAGCGTGTCCATGAAGACGAATTCCGCGTAGGCGGATTGCCACAAGAGGAAGTTCGAGAGCCGCTGCTCGCCGGAGCTTCGCAGGAACAGGTCCACATCCGGAAGGTCCGGTTCATCGAGGTACCTCTGGATGGTCTTCTCGGTGACGGAGCCGGGTTTCAGGCGGCCGTCGGCAACATCCTGGGCAATCGCGGCGACGGCATCGGCGATTTCGGCGCGGCCGCCGTAGTTGACACACATTGTCAAGGTGCAGGTGTCGTTGCCGCGCGTGAACTCCTCGGCGTCTTCCAGCTCCTTGATGACGGAGCCCCACAGCTTGGGCCTCCGTCCTGCCCAGCGGATCCGCACTCCCCATTCATCAAGCTGGTTGCGCTGCCGACGCAGCACATCCTTGTTAAATCCCATGAGGAAGCGCACTTCTTCAGGAGAACGGCGCCAGTTTTCGGTGGAGAATGCGTAGACACTGACGTACTTGATGCCCAGCTCGATCGCGCCTGCCATTACATCCAGTAGGGCCGGCTCCCCCGCTTTGTGACCTTCGATGCGCGGGAGGCCTCGTTGGTTCGCCCAGCGGCCGTTGCCGTCCATGACGATGGCCACGTGCCGCGGTATCAGTTCTGCAGGGATGGCCGGCGGCCTGGCGCCCGAGGGATGGTGGTAGGGGGGCCTCACCGGGGTGGTCCGCACCGTTGCCGTCTTCTTTTTTCCCAGTGCCACTTTCAGCTTCGCTCCACATGTTTGAGGGACTTCAATGCTCGTTCAAGATGCCATTGCAGGTAACTCGCCACCAATCCGGCGGCCTCGCGGCGGTGCAAGGACTCGGACATATCGGCAACAGCCCAGTCCCCCGTCAGCAGCGCACCCAGTAAGACGACGGTCTCGGGTGCGGGTGCCGGCGAACCGGGCGGACGGCAGTCGTTGCAGATCATTCCACCCAAGGGAGCGGAGAAGGCTGAGTGCGGACCGCTCGCCCCGCAGCGGGCGCAATCCGTGAAACTGGGCGCCCAACCGCCGGTTGCCAAAGCACGGAGCAGGTAGGAATCGAGGATGAGTTCCGGAGGATGGTCGGAACGGCTCAACGCGGCAAGAGCCCCGACAAGCAGGTTGTATTGGGCGGTTCCCGAATCGGCGTCGGCGTCTGTCAGTTTTTCTGCCGTTTCCGTCATGGCGGCAGCGACCGTGTAGCGGGAGTAATCGGCAGCGATCGAGCTCCCGTAGGCTCCTTTGGCGACGGCCTGGGTGACGATGTCCAGGGTGCGGCCGGAAACGAGTTGCAGGTCGGCCACCATGAACGGCTCCAGCCTGGCCCCGAACCGGCTACTGGTACGCCGTACGCCCTTGGCAACTGCCCTTACTTGTCCGTGGTGCTTTGTCAGCAAAGTGATGATGCGGTCCGCTTCGCCCAGCTTGTGGGTGCGCAGCACCACGGCATCGTCCCGATAGGAGCGCGCTGCAAACGACGAAGGATTGGCCACAGTTAATCTTCGCACCACGCCGGGCCTTCTCGGGTCCAGCGAAGCCGTGCGGCGCCGTGTTGACGGCGCCGCACGGCAAATGGCTATGCCCGGACTGCCCTGATGGCACGGTTGACGGCGGAGATGACTGCCTTGAGTGCCGCGGTGCTCGTGTTGGGGTCGATACCGACTCCCCAGAGGACCCGCTCGCCAACGGCGCATTCCACATAAGCCGCGGCGGTGGCGCTGCCACCTTCGGACAATGCATGTTCCGTGTAGTCCAGGACGCGGACGTCCACGCCGTCTTGGCGCAAGATGTCCAGCATGGCCGCGATCGGTCCGTTGCCCGTGCCGGTTCGCTGGACTACCGTGCCGTCAACACGCAGGGCCGCATGCAGGGTGAGCTCGCCGGACTCATCGGTTTCGGTGCGGATGGAACCCAGAGAGTAGCGACCCCACTGTCCATCCGCCGTGCTGGCCGGCAGGTACTCGTCCTGGAACATGGCCCACAGCTGGGCGCCGCTGACCTCGCCGCCCACGGTGTCGGTGCGGTGCTGGATGACGCCGGAGAATTCGATTTGTGCCCGGCGCGGCAGGTCCAGGCTGTGCTCGTTCTTGAGCAGGTACGCCACACCGCCCTTGCCGGACTGTGAATTGACGCGGATGACGGCCTCGTAGCTGCGGCCGAGGTCCTTGGGATCGATCGGCAGGTACGGAACCTGCCACGTGAAGTCGTCCACGGCCTTGCCGGCGGCGGCAGCGTCCTTTTCGAGGGCTTCGAAACCCTTCTTGATGGCGTCCTGGTGCGAACCGGAGAACGCTGTGAACACCAGATCGCCGCCGTAGGGGGAACGTTCGGGAACGGGCAGCTGGTTGCAGTACTCCACGGTCCGGCGGACTTCGTCGATGTCCGAGAAGTCGATCATCGGATCCACGCCTTGGACGAACATGTTCAGTCCCAAGGTGACAAGGTCCACGTTGCCGGTACGCTCGCCGTTGCCGAACAAGCAGCCTTCGATTCGGTCGGCGCCGGCCAGGTAGCCCAACTCCGCAGCGGCAACGCCCGTACCGCGATCGTTGTGCGGGTGGAGGGAAATGATGATGCCGTCGCGCGGATGCAGGTTACGGTGCATCCATTCGATGGAGTCGGCGTAGACATTGGGTGTGGCCATTTCCACAGTGGCGGGCAGGTTGATGATGACCTGCTTGTCCGCGGATGCTTCGAATACGTCTGCGATCGCGTTGCAGACACGCGCTGCGTACTCGAGCTCGGTTCCGGTGAAGGACTCCGGCGAGTACTCGTACGTGATCTGGGTGTCCGTGAGGGTTTCCTCGTACTTCTTGCACAAACGGGCACCCTGGAGGGCGATGTCCAGGATCCCGTCCTCGTCCTGGTTGAACACGACGCGGCGCTGCAGAACCGAGGTGGAGTTGTACAGGTGGACGATGGCCTGCTTGGCGCCCACGAGGGATTCGTAGGTGCGCTCAATCAGGTGCTCACGCGCCTGGGTCAGGACCTGGATGGAAACGTCATCCGGAATGTGGCCGCCTTCGATGAGCTGCCGCACGAAGTCGAAATCTGTTTGCGAAGCGGAGGGGAAGCCGACTTCGATTTCCTTGTAGCCCATCTTGACCAGCAGCTGGAACATTTTCAGCTTGCGTGCCGGACTCATAGGGTCGATCAGGGCCTGGTTGCCGTCACGGAGGTCCACGGCGCACCAGCGCGGAGCCTTGGTGATGACCTTGTCCGGCCAGGTGCGGTCCGGGAGCTCGACATTGATCTGGTCCTGGAAAGGCAGGTACCGGTGAATGGGCATTCCGGAGGGCTTTTGTGCGTTGCGCATGACTTTGGGCCTTTTCTCTTAATCTTGATGGAAGATTGGCCGGGCATAGCTAACTCCGCAGCGAGGGTTGGCCTAGCGAATGATCGCCTTCGAGGCCCCGCCGCGGCAGCTAAGGAGAAGCATTCCTGCACGCACCATTTCACAGTAACACGGGTGCGTATGATGACAATGCAATACCAGAAGCAACGTCCACTATGCAGACGCGGGAACGGTGGTGAGCCGGTTCCGCTCGTCGTCCGAAGGAGTTCTTGTGCCACAGTCGGGGATCACACTGTCCAACATCGATGAAAGCGTTAGGCCGCAGGACGACCTCTACCAGCACGTCAACGGGGCGTGGCTGAAGTCGACGGTCATCCCTGACGACCGCCCGCTTGAGGGAACGTTCACCGCGCTACGGGACGGCGCTGAACTCGCGGTCAAAGCGATCATCGAGGAGGCTGCCGCAAAGGGCGAGGATGCCAGCGGCATCGAACGCAAAGTAGGCGATCTCTACAACAGCTTCATGGACGAGGAAGCCACCGAGGCCAAGGGCATGGAGCCCATCCGGGCCCGGCTCGCCGAGGTCTTTGCCACAGCTTCGCCGGCCGAAGTGGTTGCCCTGACCGGGCGGCTGTTCCGCTCGGATGTTTCCGGCCTCTTCTCCATCTATCCTGCGCCCGACGCCGGGAACCCGGACCGGATCCTGTTGTACATCGGTCAGGGCGGCCTCGGCCTGCCCGACGAGTCCTACTACCGTGACGAGAAGTTCGAAGGAATTGTCAGCGCCTACGCGAAATACGTCGCCAAGCTCTTCGGCCTGGCAGGCATTCCCGACGCCGACGGTGCCGCCGATCGTGTTGTCGCCCTTGAAAAGGCGCTTGCCTCGCACCACTGGGACAACGTCACCCTGCGCGATCCGCAGAAGACCTACAACCTCAAGACCGCGGAGGAGGGCCGTGAGCTGTTCCCGTACCTTGACGCATGGTTCGATTCCGCCCGGGTTGAGGAAGACAAATTCACCGAGCTGGTGGTGAGCACTCCTGATTTCTTCACCGGCGCCTCCGCCCTTGTCGAGTCCGAGTCCCTTGGCACGTGGCAGGAGTGGCTGGCCCTGCGTGTCCTCAATGCCGCCGCCCCCTATCTTTCCTCGGCGTTCGTGGACGCAAACTTCGACTTCTATGGGACCACCCTGAGTGGCACTCCACAGAACAAGGACCGCTGGAAGCGCGGCGTCGCCGTCGTCGAAGCCGCCCTTGGCGAGGCGGTAGGCCAGATCTACGTGGAGCGCCACTTCCCCGAGGGGTACAAGGCCAGGATGCAGACGCTCGTCGCCAAACTGATCGAGGCTTATCGCGAGAGCATCACGGCGCTTGACTGGATGGGCGAGGACACCAAGGCCGAGGCGTTGAAAAAGCTTGAGGCCTTCCGGCCCAAGATTGGTTTCCCGGACAAGTGGATAGACTATTCCGCCGTCGACATCGACCCGGCCGATCTTCTGGGGAACGTCGAACGGGCCCACAACGCCGACGTCGACCGCCACCTCGATGAGGTCGGCAAGCCTGTCGATCTCGACAAGTGGCTCATGACCCCGCAGACCGTCAACGCGTACTACCACCCGATGTTGAACGAGATTGTCTTCCCTGCTGCGATCCTGCAACCACCCTTTTTCACGGCAGAGGCCGACGACGCGGTCAACTACGGAGGTATCGGCGCCATCATCGGCCATGAAATCGGCCACGGCTTCGACGACCAAGGCTCCCAGTTCGACGGAAGCGGTGCGCTGCGGAATTGGTGGAGCGAGGAAGACCGCAAGGCCTTCGAAGGACTTGCGGCGAAGCTCGTTGCCCAATTCGACGCCCTCGCCCCGTATGCCGCTCCGGAGCACAAGGTCAACGGGAAGCTCACGCTCGGCGAAAACATCGGCGATCTGGGCGGCCTGACCATCGCCTACAAGGCCTACCTCCTGAGCCTTGACGGTGCTGAACCCCCTGTTCTCGAAGGCCTTAGCGGCCAGCAGCGCTTCTTCATGTCCTGGGCTGCCGGTTGGCGCCAGGTCATCCGTCCCGAGGAAGCCATCCGTCGCGTCGCCACGGACCCGCATTCCCCCAACGAGTTCCGGACCAATGCCATCGCCAAGAACCTGGACTCGTTCCACGAGGCGTTCACGGTGGAAGCCGGGGATGGGATGTGGCTGTCGCCCGAGGACCGAGTCAGTATCTGGTAGGCAGCGGCAACAGCTACCTAGCGACGAGTGCCGGGTTGACCGCCTGGCATTTCACGTCGCCCGCGGTCTGCTTGACGACGTTGGACGGTACGGAGGCCACTCCGTATTTGGTCCCGGAATCGAAGTCGCTGCCTATGTAGACCTGGACTCCGACCACGCCGTTGGATGCTTCTATTTGCGAGGCCGGGATCCCCAGGAGACTTGCGACATCCGGCGCGACGTCAGCGTAGCCGGGGCCGTAATAGACAACGGTCTTGGGCACAGCGGCCGCAAGGAAGTGTGCGGCTTTCGTGAATCCGCCGCCAACCAGGGCGGCGGCGATCTCCTGGCCGCGGGATGCGATGCCTGTTCCGTCGGCAACGCTCACTGGCTGAAGGGCCTTGTCATAGGCAGGAGCGGCGGGAGCGCTCGGCGTTGGCGCCGCGCTGTTGCTCGGGGCGCCCGACGCCGCAGGCGAGGGAGCGGCCGTAGCGCCCGGAGTGGTCAGGTCCAGGTTCGCGCGCATGGCGGCGAACAGCTGGGAGGCTTGCGGTTGAACCAATTCGAGCCGGTTGGGGTCGACGGCGGCGGGCTGGGTGGGAGCCGAGACGAAGGCGACCTTGGACAAGTCAACGTCCTTGAGGCGGCTCCCGATGGTCAGGAGCGACTGGACGGACGCCAGGCCTTCATCCACGGTCAGGTTCTTTGTCACGGCATCCGCGATGGACAGGAGGCTCTGCGGATTGCCCAACGTGCCGTCGGACTTGATCTTCCGGGTCAGCGAGGAGAGGAAACCCTGCTGCGCCTGGATGCGGCCGAGGTCGCTTCCATCGCCAAAACCGTGGCGCGTCCGGAGGAAGGCCAAGGCCTGCTCCCCCTGGACCTTCGAGGTTCCCTGGGGCAGCCGGAGCCCGGAGTCGGGGTCGTAGACGGCGTCGCTTACACACACGTCCACTCCGCCTACGGCGTTGGACAGCTCCTTGACGGCGTTGAAGTCGGCCATCATGAAGTGGTCGATTTGCAGTCCCGTGAGCTTGTTCACTGTGTCTACGGCGCAACCGATTCCGGCTTCTGCCATGGCCGAGTTGATCATGACGTTGGAATGGGGCTGATACACAGTGTTGGTTTTGGGATCAGTGCATGACGGGACATCCACCAGGAGGTCGCGGGGAAAGCTGGTGAGGCTCACCCTCTTGTTGTCCGCCGAAATGTCCAGCAGCATCATGACATCCGACTGGCCATAGCCAGTAGATTCCTGCGTTGAACCGTATTGCGAGTTCTTCCCGTCCCTGGTGTCGGACCCGAGGATCAGGATCTGCAGGCGGTCCGTCGCATCGTTTGCTGCCGCCTCGGTCCTGGAAGCGCCTGCCGACAAAGGTGCTTTGCTGATGTTCGACTGCAAGCGGATGACCCAGTAAGCAGCGAAGGCGATACCGCCGACCAACAGCACCGACACCGTCACGGCAGTGACCTTGAGCCAGAGCGGGAGGCCCTTCGGAGCATTCATGTGGCGGGGGGTGCCGGGGGCTTCCCCGTGGCGTGCAGTGCCGCGCGCACCAACGGTGCCGGGCTCCTGAACGCGTGCATCGCGACGTCGCACTGCGCGCTCAACCTTTCCTCGGAAAATGGGATTCGGACCATTTTACGGGCCCAATCTGGGAAATTCCCCAGCGGCTAGAATCCCAGCTTCACGAGTTGCTTCGGATCGCGCTGCCAATCCTTGGCCACTTTCACGTGCAGGTCGAGGTAGATCTTGGTTCCCAAGAGGGCCTCGATCCCCTTGCGGGCGTTCGTTCCGACCTCGCGCAGCCGGCTTCCGGCCTTGCCGATGATGATGGCCTTCTGGGATGGGCGCTCGACGTACAGGTTGACGCGCACGTCGAGGAGCGGGTTGTCTTCGGAGCGTCCTTCGCGGGGCAGGATTTCCTCCACCACCACGGCCAGGGAGTGCGGAAGCTCGTCGCGAACCCCTTCCAGGGCTGCTTCCCGGATAAGTTCGGCGACCATGACGGCCTCCGGTTCATCGGTGAGTTCACCGTCCGGGTACAGAGGAGGAGAGGGCGGCATGTGGCCGATGAGGACGTCGGCGACGGTATTGACCTGGAAGCCATCGGTCGCCGAAACCGGAACGATATCGGCCCAGCCTTGTTCGCCGAGTACTTCGCGGCCCAAGGCGGCTACCGCCAGGAGCTGCTCGGTCAGGGCCTGCCGGTCCACCAGGTCGGTCTTGGTGACCAGGGCGATGATGGGCTTGCGTCCGACGGCGGCGAGCTGGGCCGCAATGTACTTGTCGCCCGGCCCGATCTTCTCGTTGGCGGGCAGGCAAAAGCCAATCGCGTCCACTTCCGAGAGGGTGTCCGCGACGAGATCGTTGAGCCTCTTACCAAGGAGGGTGCGGGGGCGGTGCAGGCCGGGGGTGTCCACGAGGATCAGCTGGGCGTCCTCCCGGTGGACAATGCCGCGGATCGTGTGCCTCGTGGTCTGCGGCTTTGCCGAGGTGATGGCCACCTTCTGGCCGACCAAAGCGTTGGTGAGGGTGGACTTGCCGGCGTTGGGACGGCCCACAAGAACCGAGAATCCCGCGTGGAAGCCGCCGAAGTCCTGATCGGCGTCGAACTTCTTATTGTGCTTGCTCACGTGGAACTCCCTGTTGCGTTGTGTCGGCCTCGTCGAGAAGGTCTTCAAGGTCAGTGTCTTCTTTTGGAATGGCTGCCGCAATGATATGGCTGACCCGGTTTCGCCGGCCTTCCAGCCTATCGGCTTTCAAGGAGATCCCATCCACCTGCACCGCGCTGCCTACGATCGGCACCTTGCCCAGGGTCTTGGCCAGGAGGCCGCCCACGGTGTCCACTTCGTCGTCGTCGAGGTCAATGTCGAAAAGCTCGCCGAGGTCGTCGATGCTCATCCGTGAACTGACGCGGTACGTGCCATCACCCAGGTCAGTGACCTCGGCATCATTGGAGTCGTACTCATCCACGATCTCCCCCACGATTTCCTCAATGAGGTCCTCCAGCGTCACGAGTCCTGCCGTGCCGCCGTATTCGTCAATGACGATGGCCACGTGAGTGGACTCTTGCTGGAGCTCACTCAGGAGGTCGCTGACAGGCTTCGATTCGGGAACGAATCGTGCCTCGCGGGCTATGGCATCGACGTCCTGGCGCGCCGATGGCTGTTCCGGGCGGTGCAATGCTGCAGCAACGTCCTTCAAATAGAGAATGCCGCGGATCTGGTCCGCGTTCTCGCCGATGACGGGGATCCTTGAGTACCCGGAGCGCAGGAACAGGGCCATGGCCTGCTCCAGGCTGGATCCGGACTCGATGCTCACAATGTCCGTTCGAGGGACCATCACCGAGCGGACCAGGGTGTCGCCGAAGTCAAAGACAGACTGGATAAGTTCGGCCTCGCTGTCCTCGATCATGTCTGATTCCGTAGCCCTGTCGACGAGTTCACGGAATTCTTCCTCACTGAAGAACGCTTCGTCGCCGCTGGGCGCACCGGGAGCCACCGTGCTGCCGATCGCCACGAGCCAGCCGGGAATGGGACCGAGGATCCAGCACAGGAACCTGATGAGCGGGGCCGAGTAGCGAACCACCCCGCCTGAGTGGGCGCGTCCGAGTTGGCGGGGCGAGACACCCACCAAGACGAAACCAATGACGGCCATGATGCCGGTCGCCGCCAAACCGGCAAGCCAGACGTTCTCGAGGAGACTATGCATGACGACTGCGACTGCAACTGCTGCCGCCATCTCGAACCAGACCCGCCAGAACCGCAGCGCGCGAATGTGCGCAACAGGCTGGGCGAGGATACTGCGAAGCGAATTCCCCCGGCTCCTGACGATGGCTTGCTCCGCGTCGTGCCGCGGCAGGAAGGTGAAGGCAGCCTCAGCCGCGGTCAGCAGGGCGACGAAACTGAGGAACACCAACGCCATCCCGACCAGGATGAGCGAGGTCACAGCATGGTCTCCATGGGGGCGTCCTTGCCAAGGAACGCGGACAGCAGCTCACGCTGCAGGCCGAACATTTCTTCTTTTTCCTCCGGCTCGGCATGGTCGAAACCGAGCAGGTGAAGGATTCCGTGCGTGCAGAGCAGGAGCATTTCATCCCGTGTCGAATGACCGGCGTTGCGCGCTTGCACCTCGGCCACTTGCGGGCAGATGGCGATGTCGCCCAGCATGCCCTGCGGAGTCGGCTTCCCCGGCGTTCCCGGCGTCAACTCATCCATAGGAACAGACAGGACATCGGTGGCGCCGGGTTCGTCCATGAGCTCGATGTGGAGCTTTTCCATCGCAGCTTCATCCACCAGGAGGATGGAAAGTTCGGCTTGGGGGTGAATGTAGAGCCGCTCGAAGATGAAGCGTGAGAGCGTCACCAATTGTGCCTCGTCCACCTGGACGCCGGACTCGTTGTTGACCTCTATGCTCATCGGTGTTCTCCCCGTTTGTCATGGATGGGCGTGTGCTGGACACGCGCCCGGTGCTTTTCATCCCATTTGCTGTACGCGATCACGATGTCGGCGACCAACCGGTGCCTGACGACGTCGGACGCGTCCAGCATCGTAAAGTTCACGTCGTCGATCCCGCTGAGGATTTCCTGGACGATACGCAGCCCGGAGGTGGCACCGAAGGGCAGATCCACTTGGGTGATATCCCCCGTGACAACCATCTTGGAACCGAAGCCGAGCCGCGTCAGGAACATCTTCATCTGTTCCGCGGTGGTGTTCTGCGCCTCGTCAAGAATGATGAACGCGTCGTTGAGCGTGCGGCCGCGCATGTAAGCGAGCGGTGCTACCTCAATGGTCCCGGCGGCCATGAGCCGCGGGATCGATTCCGGGTCCATCATGTCGTGCAATGCGTCGTACAAAGGGCGCAGATACGGATCGATCTTGTCGCTCAGCGTCCCCGGCAGGAAGCCGAGGCGCTCTCCGGCTTCGACGGCCGGCCTCGTGAGGATGATACGGCTGACTTCCTTGAGCTGCAGGGCCTGAACAGCCTTGGCGACGGCCAGATAAGTTTTGCCCGTGCCCGCAGGGCCGATCCCGAAGATCACAGTGTTGTCGTCAATGGCGTCGACATAGTTTTTCTGGTTCAGCGTCTTGGGGCGTATGGTGCGCCCGCGGCTGGAAAGAATGTTGTGGGTCAGGACTTCCACGGGGTTTTGGAGCGATTGGCTGCGCAACAAGGAAACTAGCTGCTGGAGCACGTCCGGGGTGATGACCGTCCCCTTGCCGACCAGGCCGCGGACTTCCTCCAGAAGCCGCATGATCCGCGGGACATCGCTTGACGGTCCGCTGAAGGAGAGCTCGTTGCCGCGCACATGAAAGTCGACGCCGGGGAACTGGGCTTCGATGTAGCGCAGCGCCTCGTCATGGCTACCAAGGGTCTGAACCATCTGATCCGAGTTGTCGAAGATGACAACTTCCGTCCGGGCGCCCGGGACAGAGTGTGGGAACTCGGCCGGACCTGTCTCAACGCTGCCGGCCTTGGGCCGCCCGTTCAATGATTCTGTCATAGTGCTGGCCTCGCGGCCTGTGCTCCTCCGGCTTGGTGATGTCCATCGATTTCCTCCGATGTCCGTTTGCTGGATGGGCGCAGGATCGCGGGCCTCGGATTGCTTTCAATCCTACGCCAGCCAGTCTCCGCGGTGGTTCCAGGCCGTGCCTGGCGGGGCTGCAGACGGCCGATTCGAACGCTTTGGTATCAACTCGGCATCGACCTCGTATCAATCGCATTGCAGTTCGCCGCCTGAGTATCGAAACGCCAGCCGACGCCCGCGGGACTATGACAAGCTGATTCATGGGCAAAAATGCCCTTGTACCCGGCCACCCGGGCGCACGACTCCACCCGCACCACAGCGGCCGAACACGAGCAGGAATCCACCATCACCAGGCCAGCCGGCATTTCACACGGCACACGCATCCGGAAAAGTTCCGCCATGCTTGCGACCGCCTTGACGGCTGCCTTGTTCCTGTCGGGTTGCATTGCCGATCGCACGGGACAGGGATCCACGACGCCGGTTCCCACCCCGACAGCCGCCCTGCAGGTGGCCCCGGACAGCAATGCTCCGCTCGAAACAACCCAGGCCTCAAACAAGATCCCCGTGTATTGGATCGGTCGAAGCGACACTGACACCTTCCTGTACCGCGAATTCCGTGACAACCCGGGCAACGAGAACCCCATCACCACGGCCTTGCGGATCATGATGTCCCAGAAGCCGTTGGATCACGATTTCTTCACGCCGTGGCAGAATCCGGGCAGCCTGGCGACCTCGATTTCCGGTAAGAACGTGGTCACGGTGGACGTATCCCGCGACGCGTTCAATTCCAATCTCGATGCCGGGATGGCTCAGCGGGCTGTCCAGCAACTCGTCTACACCGCAACCGCTGCGGCCGCGAGCTCCGGCCTGATCGATGCCGGACAGCAGATCAAAGTGACCATCTTGGTGGACGGGCACACGGACTACATGGCATTCGGACAGGTCAAACTGGGCGATCCCATGGTCCGCGACGCAACCATGGTGGCACCTGTGTGGATCATTGACCCTCAGGAGGATTTGACCTTGCCTGCCGGTCCAGTCAAGTTCAACGGGCGAAGCACGGACCCCTCGAAGAAGCTGCATTGGCAGATCCTCCGCGAGAACTCAAATGGCGACAAGTCGTCCTACCTTGCCGGGCAGACAACCGCGTCGACCGTCCCGGGACAAGGCGGGGTATTCAGCCTCACCGTGGGGCTCGGAGCGGGCCGCTATGAATTGCGGGTTTCCTTGGTTGGCCCCGACGGCGCCGACGTCGCGACGGATACCCGTTCGTTCAACGTTCGCTGATCCGGCAGGCTTCCTACCAGCGCCCCAGAATGTCGCTGGCCAGCACGACGGCGGCGGGGCCCGCCGTCGACGAGCGAAGCACGTGGTGGCCCAAGAGTGCGGTGACGGCACCGACGTCGCTGAGCTTGGTCACTTCGCGCGGTGAAATGCCACCCTCGGGGCCGACGATGAGCAGGACTTCCAGTCCATCTCCGGCATCCGCGTTAGAAGCCTCGCCCTGCCACTTCTCCAGAACCTCACGCAACGGGCGTTTCGCGTCCTCGTGCAGGATGATCGCCAGATCGGCCGCGGCAACGGCCGCGGCCAAGCCCGAGCCGTCGACGGCGGCACGCACCTCGGGAATCCACGCGCGCCGCGCCTGCTTGGCGGCTGCTGTGGCGACGGATTGCCATTTGGCGTGGGCTTTGGCAGCCCGGTCACCCTTCCAACGGACGATGGAACGTTCCGCTTGCCAGGGCACGACGGCGTCGATCCCGAGTTCCGTTGCCGTTTCGACGGCAAGCTCGTCCCGGTCGCCTTTCGCGAGGGCCTGGACCAACACGAGCCGCACCGTCGGCTGGTGCTCCTCCTGGACGGTGGAGGCAAGGACTGTCAAGGTTCCCTGCCCGGATTCCGTCACGGTGCCCGTGAGCCGTTTACCGGCACCGTCGGCGATATCGACCGATTCGCCAATTTCAAGGCGCTTGACGGTGACAGCGTGCCTTGCCTCGGCGCCGTCGAGCACGAAAGCGTCACCAGGGCCGAGCCCGTCAAGCGTTCCGGCTGCTGTGAAGAATACGGGGTTGCTCACCGCTACAGGTTACCGAGCTTATCCCGCAGCTTCGCGAACATACCGCCACTGGCCACAAGCTTGCCTTCGGTGAACTGCTCTCCGCGCAACTTCGCCAGTTGGCGTAGCAAGTCTTCCTGTGCGGCGTCGAGCTTGCCGGGCGTCTCGACGTGCAGGTGCACCTTGAGGTCTCCCCTGCCGTAGCCGCGGAGGTGGGTGACGCCGAGCCCGCGCAGGGTGATGACTTCGCCGGATTGCGTGCCGGACTTGACGTCGATCTCCTGGGGGCCATCGAAAGTATCAAGCTGAAGCTCGGTACCCAATGCCGCGGCGGTCATGGGAACGCTCAGCGTTGCGTGAAGGTCGTCGCCTTCCCGTATGTAGGTGGAATCGCTGTTGACCCGGATCTCCACGTAGAGGTCACCGGGAGGTCCGCCGGCGGGACCTGCTTCGCCTTGCGACGATAGCTGGATGCGGGTTCCGGTAGCAACGCCGCCTGGCACCTTGACGGTCAGTGAACGGCGGCTGCGGATACGGCCTTGGCCGCTGCACTCATTACAAGGATCCTTGATGATCGAACCGAAACCTTCGCACGATCCACACGGTGCGGCCGTCATGACCTGGCCGAGAATCGAGCGTACTGCACGCTGGACCTGGCCCGAGCCGCCACAGATGTCGCAGCGCTCGGGGTGGGTGCCCGGACGGCAGCATGAGCCCTCGCAGGTGGGACAGATGACAGCGGTGTCCACCTCAAGCTTCTTGTTGACACCGAAGACGGCCTCGCGCAGGTCGATGCGGACGCTGATCAGAGCGTCCTGCCCCCGGCGCATGCGTGATGCGGGGCCTTGCATGCCGCCACCTCCGCCACCGAAGAAGGTGTCGAAGATGTCCTGGAAGGCGAATCCCTGGCCCGCGTAGCCTCCGCCGAAACCGTTGTCGGTCCCGTTCTCGTTGCCGGTGGCGTCGTAGACGCGGCGCTTCTGGGGGTCGGAGAGGACCTCGTAAGCATGAGTTACGGCCTTGAATTCCTCGGCAGCGCCGGCACCTGGGTTCACATCGGGGTGCAGCTTTCGTGCGAGCTTGCGGTAGGCCTTCTTGATCTCCTCGCCGGTTGCTTCCGGCGAGACGCCCAGAACGTCATAGTGGCTGCTCAAAGTCGGTATCTCTTCCTTGTTTTACGGTTACACTGCGTTTCTTGTGCGGCGGTTTCCAGCCGAAGCCGTCAGCCGCCCAGAATGCGGGAAAGGTAGCGTGCGACGGCACGGACGGCCGCCATGGTGTTCGGATAGTCCATGCGGGTGGGTCCAAGAATCCCGATCTTGGCGCTGCTGCCCGGACCGTAGCCCGTGGCAACGACGGAAGCTTCGGAGAGCCCGTCATAGGGGTTTTCGCGCCCGATGCTCACCGTGACGCCCCGGGGGTCCTCCGCCATGTCCGACAACAGCCGCAACATGACCACCTGCTCCTCGAGCGCTTCGAGGACCGGACCGATGCTCAGCGGGAAGTCCACATTGGAGCGGGCCAGGTTTGCCGTGCCTGCCATGACCATGCGTTCGTCGCGGCTCCGCTCGGCAAGCCTTTCCAGGCCGAGGGCAAGGGCGCCGGCAAGGTTCCGGAGCGCCGGCGGGCACAAGGCAACCACCGAGGGCAGGACCTGCGGCATGAGGTCGAGCTGGGAGCCGGAAATACTCCCAAGGAATCGCCCGCGCAGGGCCATGAGCTCTTCGTCGGTGGCGTCCGCCGCTGCGTGCACAACGCCCTGTTCCACTTTGCCCGAATCGGCGATCAACACCACCAGGATCTGGCGCGGCGCCAAAAGGACAAACTCGATGTGCCGGACGCGCGCGCGGCTCAGGTGCGGATACTGTACGACGGCGACCTGGTTGGTCAGTTGGGAGAGGAGCCGGACGGTGCGCTCAAGGATGTCCTCGACGTCGTCGGGTCCCTCAAGCAACGAGTGGATTGCCCGGCGCTCGGCAGCCGAAAGCGGCTTGACCTCGGAAATACGGTCGACGAACAAGCGGTAACCCTTGTCCGTAGGGATGCGGCCCGCACTCGTGTGGGGCGCCGCAATGAGGCCTTCTTCTTCCAGGAGGGCCATGTCATTGCGGATGGTGGCGCTCGACACTCCCAAATGGTGCCGTTCGACCAAGGCTTTGGAGCCGACGGGCTCGCGGGAGTGAACGTAGTCCTCCACGATGGCGCGCAACACTTCAAGCTTGCGTGGTTCGCTCACTGCCCACCTCCGATCAACATTTCAACAGTTAGCACTCAACATGCCCAAGTGCTAACAAGTCTAGTATGAGCCACCTCGTTGTTAGCATTGGTACCGCTCGCGGCGAACATGATTCCCGCGCGGTCCTGCGGAATGCCACGGACCGTGACCGATCCCTTAGCGCAAAGTGGTGTGAAGACCGTGTCTTACGACAATTGGGGCCCGCAAGACCTCTCCTCGCCGGCCAAACGGCAACTGCCTGAAGTGCCCGTTGAACGCGGGATGGTTCTCGAGGACGTTCAGTCCGGTTGGGTCGGGGCCGTGACCAGGGTGGAGAAGTCCGGAGGCATGCACATTGTGGTGCTTGAGGACCGGCGGGGTAAGACCAAATCGTTCCGGCTCGGCTTCGGATTCCTGCTGGAGGGCCAAGCAGTGAAGCTCCTGCCGCCAGCGCCACGCCCGGCCGCCAAGGGCGCGCCGCAAGCAGGCAGGACGGCATCAGGTTCCGTCCGCGTCGCCGGACAGCGGGCCCAGGTCGCCAAGGCAAGCCGGATCTGGGTGGAAGGCAAGCACGACGCCGAACTCGTGGAAAAGGTGTGGGGAGACGATCTCCGGGTGGAGGGCATCGTCGTCGAGCCCTTGCACGGTGTGGACGATCTCAAGGCGGCCATTGCCGCGTTCTCCCCCGGTCCGGGCCGACGGCTCGGGATCCTGGTGGACCACTTGGTGCCGGATTCGAAGGAGTCGCGGATTGCTGCCGACGCCATGACGCTGCCGGGCGCCACGGGAAACGTCCTGATCGTCGGTCACCCCTATGTGGACGTCTGGCAGGCAATCCGGCCCAAAGTATTGGGGATCGAGCAATGGCCGACCGTCGCGCGGGGCACCGATTGGAAGACCGGCATCCTGAAGTCGTTCGGCTGGCCGCATGAGACGGCCGAAGACATCGGACTGGGGTGGCAAAAGCTTCTGGGCGCCGTCCACAGCTACGCCGATTTGGAAGCCTCTTTGCTGGGTCGCGTGGAGGAAGTCATCGATTTCCTGACCGTTCCCTGATGATTACCTGCCTCGGGCACGGTGGTTGGTCGGCTGATCGCGTGCCGAGCAAGTATTCTGGGACAGCAACACTGCACCGATAGATACTCGAAGGAAGAAACTGTGGCAGACAACGCTCCTGACGATCGGGACGGCGCCTCGGGCCAGTCCCAGTACCACGGCGTTCCTGCCAACGCGCTGCCCTTGACCGCCTCGGAAGACCGGCAGTGGGCAACCCTGGCGCACTTCGGAGGGATCCTCGGCTGCGTGCCTTCGCTCCTGATCTACTTGATCTTCCGCGAACGTGGCCCGTTCACGGCCCAGGAATCCAAGGAGGCGCTGAACTTCACGTTGCCCCCGACGATTGCGGCAGTGCTCGCCAACATCCTGGTCTTGCTCCCGGTGGTGGGAAACCTGTTCGCTGTCCTTGCCACGGGAATCTGGGTCGCAGTGACCTGCTTCTCGGTGTCGGCCGGAATCCGCGTGAACCACGGACAGCCGCACCGCTACCGCTTCAACCTGCGCTGGATCAAGTAGAGGGTCTTCGCGATCCCTGTGCCGGTTCCCGCGCCGGACATTAGTCCGGAAGGATCCGGCGGACCACGGCATCCGCGAGTAGCCGGCCCTTGAGTGTCAGGATCAGCCGTCCTTGGAAGGCTGCTCCAGGCTCAACCAGGCCGTCCGCGATGAGGCCCGCGACGGCGTGGCGACCCACCTTGTCGAGGGCATCGACCTGCAGCCCGGTGCCGAGGCGCGCCTCCAGCATGATGCGTTCCACTTCCCGGGTTCCGGCGTCGAGCGTTTCGCGGCCAGCGGCGGGCGAGACTCCGCTACCGAGCCTGTTGGCATAGGCGGTGGGGTGTTTGACGTTCCACCAGCGGACGCCGCCCATGTGGGAATGCGCGCCGGGTCCGATTCCCCACCAATCGTCCCCCCGCCAGTAGGCAAGGTTGTGTTTGCATGCCTGTTCCGGTGTGCGGGACCAATTGCTGACTTCGTACCAGTCCAGCCCGGCGGCTCTGATCAGCTGATCGGCGAGTTCGTACTTGGCGGCGTGGTCGTCGTCGTCGATCCCGGGCACTTCTCCGCGCCGGATCTGTGCCGCGAGCTTGGTGCCTTCTTCCACGATCAGCGCGTAGGCACTGATGTGGTCCGGACCGTAGGACAAAGCAGTCTCCAAGGACGTCTGCCAATCAGCCATGGACTCGCCCGGAGTGCCGTAGATGAGGTCGAGGCTCACGGCAAGGCCGGCGTCGCGCGCCCACTGGACAACCAAGGGAACCCGGCTGGGTGTGTGCGTACGGTCCAGGACTTTGAGCACGTGCGGGACCGCCGACTGCATGCCAAAGGAAATCCGGGTGAAGCCGGCGTCGGCGAGCAGTTGGAGGGATTCCGGCGTCACGGAGTCCGGGTTCGCTTCAGTGGTGACTTCGGCTCCCGCTTCCAGTCCCCAGTGCCCGACGGCGGCCGTCAGGATGCGTGCGAGATCTTCAGCAGGCAGCAGTGTCGGTGTGCCGCCGCCGAAGAACACTGTGCTCAGGGGCCGCTGAGGCAGCCCTGAGGCTTCCATGGCCCGGACGGCGAACTCCACTTCCGAAATGGCGGTGGACGCGTAGGCGTCCTGGGAGGCGCCGCCACCAAGCTCGGTGGCAGTGTAGGTGTTGAAATCGCAGTATCCGCAACGCACGGCGCAGAAGGGTATGTGGACGTATAGTCCGAACTTGCGTGAATCGACGCCGTCGAGCACCTGCGGCGGCAAGAGGCCGTCCGCGGGTGCCGGATCCCCGAGGGGAAGAACGCTAGGCACGGAATTCCCCCCGGGCCTGTCCTGTGCGCGCCGCTTCAGGGCGAGCCTGTCCCGCAGCGTTCCGGGCGAAAAGCCGCATTACTTCTTGGCCTTGTCCTTGGATTCGTCGGTGGTCAGGGCGGCGATGAACGCTTCCTGTGGAACTTCCACGCGGCCCACCATCTTCATGCGCTTCTTGCCTTCCTTCTGCTTTTCCAGAAGTTTGCGCTTACGGGTGATGTCACCGCCGTAGCACTTGGCAAGGACGTCCTTGCGGATGGCGCGGATGCTCTCGCGGGCAATGATCCGCGAGCCGATAGCGGCCTGGATGGGCACCTCGAACTGCTGGCGGGGAATGAGCTCGCGCAGCTTGCCAGTCATCATGACCCCGTAGGCGTAGGCCTTGTCACGGTGGGTGATGGCGCTGAAAGCGTCAACCTGCTCACCCTGGAGCATGATGTCCACCTTGACCAGGTCGGCGACCTGCTCGCCGTCGGCCTTCCAGTCCAGCGAACCGTAGCCTCGGGTCTTGGACTTGAGGATGTCGAAGAAGTCGAAGACGATTTCGGCCAGCGGCAAGCGGTAGCGGATTTCCACGCGGTCTTCGGAGAGGTAGTCCATGCCGCCCATGACGCCGCGGCGGCTCTGGCAGAGCTCCATGATGGCACCCACAAACTCATTGGGCGCCAGGATGGTGGCCGACACCATCGGCTCGCGGACCTCGGCGATCTTGCCCGTGGGGTACTCGCTGGGGTTGGTGACGTGGATGACCCGCTTGTCCTCCAGCGTGACCTCGTACTCAACGTTGGGAGCGGTGGAGATGAGGTCGAGGTTGTACTCGCGTTCGAGGCGCTCACGGGTGATTTCCAGGTGCAGCAGGCCAAGGAAGCCCACGCGGAAACCGAAGCCGAGGGCGGCAGACGTCTCCGGTTCGTAGACGAGCGCTGCGTCGTTGAGCATCAGCTTCTCAAGGGCATCCCGGAGCACGGGATAGTCCGTGCCGTCCAAGGGGTACAAACCGGAGAAGACCATAGGCTTGGCATCGGCGTAGCCGGCGAGGGACTCGGAAGCGGGCTTGGCCAGGTTGGTCACGGTGTCGCCGACCTTCGACTGGCGGACGTCCTTCACACCGGTGATCAAGTAGCCTACTTCGCCGACGCCCAGTCCCTTGGAGGGAGTGGGCTCCGGAGAGCTGACACCGATTTCCAGGAGTTCGTGCGTGGCACGGGTGGACATCATCTGGATCCGCTCGCGCGGGTGCAGCATGCCGTCCACGACACGGACGTAGGTGACCACGCCGCGATATGTGTCATACACGGAGTCGAAGATCATGGCGCGGGCCGGTGCGCTGGGGTCGCCGACAGGGGCTGGAAGATCGCGGACGATCTTGTCCAGGAGGGCCTCCACGCCGACGCCGGTCTTGCCGGATACGCGAAGCACGTCCTCGGGGTCGCCGCCGATCAGGTTGGCGAGTTCCGCCGCATACTTTTCGGGCTGGGCGGCCGGGAGGTCGATCTTGTTGAGCACCGGAATGATGGTCAGGTTGTTTTCCATCGCCAGGTAGAGGTTGGCGAGGGTCTGGGCCTCGATGCCTTGCGCCGCGTCCACCAACAGGACCGCACCTTCACAGGCCGCGAGGGAACGGGAAACCTCATAGGTGAAGTCAACGTGGCCAGGGGTATCGATCATGTTCAGGGCGTAGCTGGTGCCGTCAAGTTCCCAAGGCATGCGGACAGCCTGGGACTTGATGGTGATGCCGCGTTCGCGTTCGATATCCATGCGGTCCAGATACTGGGCCTTCATGTCGCGGGACTTAACGACGCCGGTGTACTGCAACATGCGGTCGGCCAAGGTGGATTTACCGTGGTCGATGTGGGCGATGATGCAGAAGTTCCGGATGATGGCCGGATCTGTCGCGGCGGGCACCGGTGCGGTGCGGGCCATGGGAGACACGCAGGGTCCTTACTGTCGATACTCACACGGCCGGACTCCGGACTGGCCTGGACCATTCCGGCCGATGCCGCATATCTGAACTAATAGTCTCCCATGAACACGACGCCGCTTGTGCACTGTGATCGGGCGCCGTCGCAATGTGGGAACGCATGGTGAGCAACTTGATGCGCGACGCGGCATGGCAATGGAAAGTACGGTGGAGCCATGGCATCGGACACACATTTGCTTGGCAGGCTCCTCAAAGGCTCCTTGGGCTACCTTCGACGGATCATAGGAGCCCCGGATGGCGCACCCGCTCGCCCATCCCCGAAAGCCGGGGCCGCGGCGACGGCGAGCCGGACACGGAACGCAAGCACCGGCGTCGGGCAGCTTTCACGCCCCTACCCGGGCGACTTCAGGGGCGCCGTGTCTCCGCGGTACGCCCCCAACCCCGACGGCAAACCAGACCCCGGAGAAATCGTGTGGTCCTGGGTCCCTTACGAAGAGGATTATTCCCAAGGTAAGGACCGGCCGGTCCTGCTGATTGGGCACGACGGCGGGTGGCTGCTGGGGCTGATGCTGACCAGCAAAGACCACGACAACGGGCTCCATTCAGACGGCTACATCGACATCGGGACCGGCGCCTGGGACCCCCAAGGCCGGCCCAGTGAGGTCAAGGTAGACCGGGTGGTTCGCGTCAATCCGGCGGACGTCCGGCGCGAGGGTGCCGTCCTCGACAAACGCACTTTCCAACTAGTGGCGCGTCGGCTCAACGGGCGACACGATCCGGCATAGACCCGAAATCCCCGGAAAAGCGCCGAGTCTGATAATATTTATGGCTGTGTGTCCGTGCAGGTCGACGGCCACTCATGGTTGGCTGCCATAGGCATCCCCACGCCGCTCAGTCGATGGCCAACCTGAAAACCCTCTAGACCATTTCCGCATTAAAAAGAGAGTTCACACACGTGGCTAATATCAAGTCCCAGAAGAAGCGCATCCTCACCAACGAGAAGGCTCGCCTGCGTAACAACGCTGTCAAGTCTGAGCTGAAGACGGCCATCCGCGCCGTTGCCACCGCCGTTGAGTCCACGGACAAGGATGCCGCTGCAAAGGCTCTTGTTGCTGCCAGCCGTAAGCTGGATAAGGCTGTCAGCAAGGGCGTTATTCACAAGAACAACGCTGCAAACCGCAAGTCGGCGATCTCCAAAAAGGTCAACGCACTCTAAGGTTTTTCCAGTTCGACTGAGCTGAACGCGTGAGGCCGGCATCCATTGGGTGCCGGCCTCAGGTATTTAAGGCTGAGCTACCTGAGACGAGCAGGACGGAGTTCACGACGGCGACGATGAGGAAGAGCATCGCAAGGCGCCCGTTCGGGGCAACAAACACCTTCTTGGCAGCCGCAATGTAGATGGCCCCCGCGATCGTGCCGAACAGAATACGCACCCAGGCTTGACCGAGGAGACCGGGCGCTTCGGGCTGCAAAAACAGACCCATGACGAGGACAGTGGCGATGAACGGGATTTGACCTAGAAGAACCCAAAACCAGCTGGCTCCAAAGGTGGGGCCATGTCCTTTGACGATGCCCTTGTATATAAGCCTCAATATGAGGGCTTGCAGAAACGATGCCAGGATACTCCAGGCAATGACGCCTACGCGGAGGAAGGTGAGGAGCACTTCTTGGCTCGAAAACTGGTTGTGTTCGGCATTTTCCGTGGCCAGCCGTCCAATACTCGGCCCCACAGCGAATTGGGCAGCAGCAGTGTATGCGAGCAGGAGGCAGATGATCCAGACCGGGTTGATCTTCTTCGGGCTCTGCGGTGTGGGCTGATCGGACGTCTTTGGGCTCGTGGAGGTCATTACTTACCTTTCGAGTAGTGCATGTTCGGCCCACTCGGCCAGGGCAGCCAGGAAGTAGAAGGTAGCTGCGGCGATGAGTACTTCGCGCATCTTGTGAGCCACGTGACGCCAACCGTGTTCTCCTCTGACCGTTCCGAGAAGTGTTGGCCAAAATAGGCGTGCCCCGTGGATTGTGAGCGTCCACGCTACGATCTCGAGGGGAACGTGGACCGCGGTGAGCGCAACGGTCTGGTGAAGGCCAACAGCCGCTGTACTGGCAACCAGGCCCATCCCGAGCCAAAAGCCGTTGAGGATCATCATGACGATCGCACCGTAGTGGGTCAGGAAAAGAGCGAGAACAGCCAAGGAAGCGTTGTGCAGAAGTATTCCTGGCGCGCTAATCGAAGTCACGTCACTGCTGCTGCCCCACGTGAAGAGAGAAGCAAAACCTATCCCGCAGGCCATGGCGATCAGAATTTTCAAGGAATCGGTGCCCAGATACGGGAAGTGGGAACGCACGGCTTTGAAAGGAGCGCGAACGCTATTGGTGAGACGACTGCTCATTTTCGCGCTCCTGTTGGGCGCAGTTCGACTGTATCCTTTTGGCGGATCGCGAGATCGTAGTCGCTCCAGTGGTCATCCTCGTGTGTAGCCACGAGGACCAGTCGGCCTCTTCCTACGGCGAGGATTGACTGGCGTGCGACTAAAGAGGCTAGCTGGTCCAATCCGTTAAGGGGCTCGTCGAGAAGAAGGACATCGACGTTCCTGAGTGCCAAAGCTACTGTCAGAACAAGTCGCTGGCGCTGTCCGAGGGATAGGTCTGCGACCTTGGTTGGCATCATCAGTTCCGTCAGAAGATGATGCCCTTCATCTTCCGGCATCTCAGACGGGCCAATCAGCGGCCTGACCATATCCAAGTGTTCTTCTACCGTGAGGTAGTCGAGGGTAAGAAAGTCCGTGTCTAGATAGACCGCCGTGAAGTCCTTTCTCCACCGCTCGATTTCCGTGCACGACGTCGAGATCATACCGCCGAGGAGCTTGAGTAGCGTCGTTTTGCCGCATCCATTCGGCCCTCGAAGCGCAACAACGCCGCGGTCCGGAAGATCTACGGCAGCTCCGTCAAATATGACGTGGGATCCAAAGGCATGATCGACACGCGCCAGAGATTTCAGGTGTCCTCCGTTTCGGTGGCAGACAGTTCACGCAGCCATGCAGGCGCGTCGTTGAGAACAAGGGCGGCCAAGAGCACAGCCACGAGAGTAAGTCCGCCAGACGCGATGCCAAGCCAAGGACCGTTTGTTGCTTGCGGTGCAGCGGTCCTCAGAATGCCTGAGAACACAACTGCGAGGCCAGCGCAAAGTGCTGCGCCTAATCCGGCCTTGGATTTCTGCGCCAACTTCGCGATGTGCGAGGCCGGCATAACGGCCGTCCGACGCTGGACGATCAAGGCGTCGATGCTTATCTCGAGCGCGACAAGGGCAACGAGCAAGACCGCCGCCTGGGTGTACTTTCCCAAAAGGAGGAATACACACAACATAAAGGTCAAGGGTGCGGTTACTACGATCGCAGTTACCAGGCTGCGGATAATGAGGGGCTTTACCCAGGACGGTTTAAGCCTTACTAGGAATAGGGCAAAGCCCAAGGTTTCGGGTGACGAGATCCTTACGAAAGACGATCGATACAGAACTACCCCCGAGAAGAAGACAACGAGAGCAATAAACGGCGCCGTCCACGGCCACGGTGTCATTTCCATGACCGACAAGGCCAAGCTTGACAAGAAAAATAGACTTCCCGCCTTAATTGATAAATCAGTCAGCAACCCACGGCCATGCAGTGCACGGGGATGAGCGGTGACCCTGTATAGAACAGGCGTGGAAGCTGCCGTAAGAACAGTGCCTGCCATGATCAACAACAATTTGTAACCCAATCCAGAGCCTAGGGTGTCATCGACCTCCAACCACGACGCATTCGCAAACAGAAGAATCAAGCTGCTCGCAGATAAGGCAACAATCAAAATAACGAGCACCCGGCTCGCCGTTCTCTTCAGGGGTGCCACGACAAAAAATGATGAAACAACGAGGGCCCCGACGGCTAATAGATTACTAACCTCGTGCCACCGCAGGTTCTGAAGGATGAGCATGCTGGCAAGACCCAGATCCGTAAGGACCAAACCCGCGCGCATCCCAACCCCCAGGGGTGCTGACACGGTGTTCCAGCAACGGTGGGATTGGCTGTAGCGACGCCTCGCTTGTATGAGCGCTACTGCCAACAGCACCGCCGCGATGCTCACCAGGTCAGGAGTGCTTAGCGGAATTCCCAATGTGGCTAACCCAGCTGGCTGGGGCGTCCACACCATACCCACGCCGATGATGAGTAATGTCAACAAATGCCCAAAGATCAGTGCGTTGTTGATGGTCGTAGCGTGAGCTGGAAAGCCTAAACTCGACAGAAGGTCCTGGAACCGATGGGACCTGCGCCGAAAATCGTTTGTGAAGATGGCCTTGCACCCGGAGAGGACCACAGCGTATACACGAGTACGTCTTTGGGTGACGTCAGGCGAGTTCATTGTGGCCTTCTCATGGGCTGGTACGTAAGTGTTAGCGGTTTACCATGCAACGAACTGCTTCAGCGCCCACTTCTTGGCCAGACCAAATTTTCGCCATCTTCCATGTGAATGAGCCGTTGGTGCGGCTCCGGCTCTCAACGGGAGTTGACATGAATGTTCCTTTCATACAGTGATTTTCGTAGTCACCCGTCCGGCATCTCAGAGGGCTGACACAGCGGGCTCGTCATCCGGAGGAAGGACTCCCCCACAGCGAAATCTACGGTCAAAAAGACCGCCGAGGTAGCCGTTTGCCTGAATTTGAGTGGTCATTGCCCGAAATTGAGTAGTGATTGCCGCGGAATTGAGTGGTAGCCAGGCCGCCTATGAGTGTGCCGCCTGTGAGTGTTATGCGTGCGACGCGCCGGGTTCCGGCATCAGGGTATTTAGGACTTCGGGGTTCGACTCACGACGCGCAAATGGACTAGCGACGCAGGGGGATTCGGGCGTCGCCAGGAAATGTGCGTGTCGCCCAACAATATGGGTGTCACGCGTGGGCTTAGCGGCCTCGGGCCGCGTTCGAAATGACCGTGACGGCGTGCTCTACCGCGTACACGGGATCCCGGGAGAGGCCCTTTACTTGGGCATCCGCTTCTGCCGTGACTTGGATGGAACGGATCAGGCCTTCAGGGGTCCAACGCCGGACGTCCCGCTGGGCTTGTTCCACCAGCCATGGCTGCATGCCAAGCTGCTTGGCGACCTGTGCCGACGACCCCTGGGCTCCTGCAACCTTGGCCAAGGTGCGGAGCTTCGCGGCAAGGGCGGCCACCAGCGGCACCGGGTCAACCCCAGTGGCAAGGGCATGCCGGAGGCTGGACAGGGCCTGCGGCCCGTTGCCGGCCATGGCGGCGTCCGCAACCTTGAATGCCGTGGCTTCCACGCGGCCGCCGTAGTAGCGCTCCACTGTGGCTGCGTCGACCGCGGTGGTAGCGTCCGCGATGAGCTGGTTGCATGCGGCAGCGAGCTCGGAGAGGCTGGCGCCGACCGCATTGACGAGGGCCTGGACGGCTTCCGCCTCGATGCGACGGCCGCCTGCCTTGAATTCCGAGACGACGAATGCTGTTTTCTCGGCGTCCTTTTTCAAGGGTTGGCAGTCCACCACCGGCCATCCAGAGGACTTGATGGCGTCCAGGAGCTTCTTTCCGCGCACTCCGCCACCGTGGCGAAGGACCAACACGACGTCGCTCTCCGGTTGGGCTACGTATTTCAAGGCATCGGCAAGGAAGGCATCGGTCATCGACTCGAGGCCCTCGATCTCGATAAGTTTGGCCTCGTCGAACAGCGACGGCGTGACCGCCATTGCGAGGGAACCGGACTCGTAGCTTCCGGCATTGAGCTTGCTGATTTCCACTTCCGGCGCTGCGGCCCGCACCTGAGAGCGGATCCGATCCATGGCACGGATTCCGAGGTATTCCTCAGGGCCGGTGATAAGCACTACCGCGGACGGGGTAACGTCCCGCCAGCTGGCGGTGTTTGCCGCGGAAGTTTTAGCCTTGGAGACCTGGGCAGCAGCCAACGTTGCTTCCTTCCAGAAGGGTTTTTGCAGAATCCCAGTCTCCCACGTTCAGCGTCCCGGGCGGTGATCCTCATACGCGCGGCCCGCCTACGGGGCGGCGGCGAGACCCGGAATGGGCCTTGGCCCGTCGACGCCGGACGACCGACTCCCCCGCGGCTATGAGCAACACCAAGCGGCGGTGCAACGACATTACAGCTGAGCCCGCCAACGTCGGATGCAGGACCAGCCACACAATCAGGATGGTCACAACAGACCAGAGAAGCATGGTGGCGATTCCCGTTGGACCTTCAGGCCACGGCAGGGCCGCTCCCGGAAGTCCTGCGAAGAACCTGGCGATTGCCGCCACGATTTCCGCGCTGGCCCCGGCGATGGCCATGGGAATGACCGAAAGCCAGGGAATCAGCGGAACGAGGGGAACCGCAATGGTTCCCAGGATCGTCACGGGTGCGACAAACGGGGCGACTGCGATATTGGTCAGCAATGAGTAGCCGGAGAATTGGGGTTGCAAGGCCACGATGACCGGGCTGCACAGAAGTTGTGCGCCCAAGGGGACGGCGACGGCGGAGGCTAGCCAGGAGGGCACCCACGTCGGAGCCCAGGAGGCGATGGGCCGTGCCAACAGGACAATTCCCAGGGTAGCGAGGACAGACAAGAGGAACCCCACACTCGTACCAAGTGAGGGGTCCAGGATGAGCAGGCCAGTGACCGCGAGGCAGAGAAAGCCCAGGCTCCGGCCCCGCCGGCCACTACTCAGCGCGGTGAGGCCGATAGCACCCATGACTGCCGCCCTCAGGACGCTCGCGTCCGGTCCGACCATCATGACAAAGGCCGCCAAGCAAGCAAGGGCCACGATTGCCGCGACTCCCCTGGCAAGCCGAAAGCTCCTCGCGAGGAGCACCAGGCCGCCAAGAATGAGGCTGCAGTTTGCACCACTCACGGCGGTGAGGTGGGTGGTGCTGGTGGTTTTCATCGCGGCCTCCAGGCCTTCGTCCAGGCCGGTGGTGTCGCCCGTGACCATTCCTGGTAGGAGTCCGGCGGCGTCGCCCTGCAACCACTCGGCGGCGGAACTGAATTGCCTTTTCAATTGCGCTGGACCTTGGGGAATGTTGGCAGGTCCCCCCGGCTGGTGCCTTGCTTCCGTCTTGCGCCGCGAGTCCGGCCGCATGGGTGGGGTGGCGGCGGCAAGGACACCGGCCTCGACCTGTCCTGGCTTTGCCGGCTTCAGCTTGCCGGCGGTTCGTACCTCCTGTCCCTTGACGACCTGGTCCCAACCTTCGCCTCCGGTCAGCAGAATTCTTGTGCGGGTGCGGATCAACATGCCGTCGGCCGCCATATCAATCACTTCGGCGGGTACGGCCCACCGTCCCGATCCACGTGAGTCCGTGCCAAATTCGCGGGGATCACCCACGATTAACACATGAATGACAACCGAGTCGCGCGCCGCCGCAGCGTCGGCAACCGGACCGTCCTGGCGCGGTCCGACCTGCGTCGCGGCGTGGGCGGCCACGGCTGCGGCAAACAAACACGCAACAGCCAACGTGGCAGGAAAGGTCCTCAGGCTTTGAGGGGCCACGGCCCGAGCAATGAGAAGAAGACAGGCGGCGACGGCCAAAGCCACGCACACAACTCCCGTCCACAGCGGAGGTAGATAGGCGGAGGCAAGGGAAACAGCCCACGTGAGAATGGCAGAGGGGGCCAGTCGAAGGTCCACGCGCCCCGGGCCCGCCTTGCCTCCGCTCACCCTAGACCGTCACCAAGGGCAGAAGGGATTCCATCATCTTGGGACCAACACCATCCACTGCATCGAGGTCCTCCACGGAAGCGAACGGACCGTGTTGCTGCCGCCATTCGACGATCCGTTTTGCCAGGACGGGGCCGACCTTCGGCAAGGTATCCAGTTCCTCAGCGGTCGCGGTGTTGAGATTGACTTTGCCGCCGGCAGAGGTCCCGGCCCCCGTGCCACCGGCCGTTGGGCCACCGCCGACTGGTCCCGCAAGCTGCGACGGAGCCGCCTCCCCTATCCTCGGAACATGAATCTTCGCCGAGTCCTCGACGACGGCGGCAAGGTTGAGGCTGTCCAACTCGGCTGCTGGATCCGCACCACCAGCTGCAGCGATCGCATCGAATACCCGCGCACCGGCGGGCACCCTGACGATGCCCGGATTCTTCACCGCACCCGCGACGTGCACGATAAGTAACTGGGCGCCGTTGGGAGATTCCGGAGCCCCGTTGACACCGGCTTTTCCGCTACCCGTGCCCGCTTCCGGAGTTCCTCCCGCATGTGAACCTCGGACGAGGGGCTCAATCATCGGCTGCCCGGACCATGACTGCCAGAAGAACCAAACCACCAGCAGCAAACAAGGCAAAGACAACAACACCGCTACGCGCCATGGTGTGCGCCACCGAAGCCGCGATGGGGATCCTGCCTCTTCGGACAAGTCTTCGGTGGCTGACTGCGCTCCAGCATCGTCCATATCCGATGCGGATGCCATCAAGGTACCCATCGGAAGCAAAGGTTCCGTCTTGTTGTCGTGCCTCGGTTTCGCGACCGCCTCTTCGTCCGACGTTGGCGCAAGACGGACAGCGAATCGGAGCCGGGCGGCACTCGCAGCGTCGTCCGCGGGTGAAGCTCGGTTCCTACGTGGCATATCCACGAGCCTAGAACTTCCATGCTCGCAGCTGCAGCCCGGATCGGTGCTATGTGGACAGGGCCGCCGCAGAGTGCCTGTGGAGGATCAGTGGCCGCATGACACGGCCCAAGGCGGGCTCATATTTGGAAGTAGTGGTTTCTTCGGGGTTTCCGGTCCGGGTCGATGTGGGGTGGCGGGATGAACCAGGGCACGCCTGTTTGGACTTGGATGCGCCAGTCTTCCTTGTGGATCAGGTGATGGTGGTGGCTGCAGAGCAGCGTGCCGTTGGCGGCGCTGGTGGGTCCGCCGCGGGACCAGTACTCGATGTGGTGGGCCTCGCACCACGGGGCCGGCATGGTGCACCCGGGGAAGGCGCAGCCCTTGTCCCGCGCGGTGATGGCTTTGCGCAGGTGCGGCGGGAAGATCCTTGAGGCCCGGCCGATGTCCAGGACCTGGCCCTCGCCGCCCAGGACCACGGGGATGATGTCCGCGTCGCAGGCGAGTCTGCGCAACGTGGCTGCCGGGACGGGCCCGGTGAACGTGAACGACCCGGTGCTGCTGCCTTGCCGGGGGCGGTTGAACAATGCGGGCTGTCCGGGGGAAGGTGGCCCGGAGGGTGAAGACTGCCCGAAGGGTGAAGGTTGTCCGGCCTGTGAAGCTTGCCCGGGCTGGGGATGCCGGTGGTCGTGGGGGAAGAGGTCGCGGTGGTTGATGGTGGCCAGGATCTGCGGGCGGTGCCCGCCCGCGGCGGGCAGGGACCCTGTGGCCAGGGCGAGCCGGCAGGCGCCGACCAGACCGTCCAGCAGCTTCTGCGCCCTCGACCGCCGCTCCAGCGCCCCGGCACTCTCGGACGAATCGCCGGACGGTGACGGATCTACGCATGGTTCGCCGGATGCCTCGGCGGATGCCTTGCCGCATGCTTCCGCGCAGGCAGGAACCGCGCTGACCTGACCGGCGCCCTGGGCTGCTGTGCTGCGGGTGCGGGGGTTGGCAGCGGTGTTCATGACCGTGAGCAGGTGCTCGTATTGCTCGGTGGTGGCGAAGATCTCCACGTGTTGGAGCCCGTGCTTGGGGCGGCGCAGGAACGCTCCTTGGTGGTGGCGCAGGGATTCTTCGGACGGTTCCGGGCCGTCCTGGTCGATCGCGTCGACCCAGCGCCGCGCCAACCTGGCCAGGAAGTCCTGGTCGTTTTCCTCCGCGGTGCGGACCAGGGCGTGTTCCATCTCCGCGGCCTTCTCCGGGCCGCACAGCGGTCGGACCTTCGCCACGGCCGTCGTGATGATCCCGGCCGGGCGGGACCCGATCACGCCGGACGCCAGCGCCGCGGCGGTTTCCTCATGCCGGGCAGGGACCGTTTCTCCGGTCAGGCCGCGGCCCGGCAGCAACTCCCGGGCCAGCGCAAGCCGGCGGCCGGCCTCGGCGGTACTGATCCGCAGCAACGACCGCAGGTGCTCGGCTGTGGACCTGAACTCCCCGCCCCGGCCGCTTCCAGCCTGCGCGGAGCCGGCGGCGCCATCCTGCCCGGAGCCGGCGGCACCATCCTGCGTGTCCGTGGGGGCTGGCGTGGTCCCGGACGTCCAGCCCGCGCCGGAGCCGGTCTCCGCATCGGCAGCCCAGCCTGTCGTCCAGCCCGTGGTCCGGCCCGGCCCGGCGGCGGGTTCTTCGTTACGGGCCCGGTCCAGCCCTGCGGCGGCGAGCAGTTGGAGATAATCCATGGTGCGGGAGAGTGTCTCCACCCCGGACGCGAACGCGACGGCCTCCTGGAAACCCAGCCGTCCGACGTCGTCGGCCGCCTTGCCGGCCAGCGACCTCACTG
>NZ_JARVRF010000062.1 GCF_030209835.1 Arthrobacter sp. efr-133-R2A-120
TCACCAACGCTACGAAAGCTGGCTCAACGACCATTGACAGCTATAGGAGCATCAATATAAGGCCGTCGCTCAGGACTTCGACTCATGGCAACCTCCGCGTAGCCGGATACGTTGCCTCATGTGAAAACCTCCGCGTCGCGGCGTCGTTCGCAAGTGTGGCGGCAGTTGGGGGTTATGCCTTTTTCGTGGAGCTAACGATGGCCCGGCAACAAGCTCTGACGTAGAAGAAGGCGCTGCTCAAGCCCCAGCTCCCGTTCCGCACCCCTGCCGAATGGGATGACGCCATCCCGGTGTTTGTGAGATCGACCTGATGGGCCAGGCTTTGTATGAGAGCATCCACGCCGGAAAGGTTTTGCGCGTTCAGCGGCAGCCCGCCCGCAGTTACGGTTCGCTCCGCATCGTGTTCGCCTGATCCGTTGTGGCTCCCGCAGTGCCGCTGAGGAGCGTTCCGGCGCCAGGGGTACTGCTTTCCCCGACAACCACGGCCAAAACGCCGAGCCCCGCGTGGGCCGCGAGAACGGCAGGCAGGGTACTGATCTGCGCAGGCGGGCAACCGCGGCAGTTCTCTCCCAGCCTGGCCGCGAGGCGCTCTGCCTCTGCCAGGTTCCCAAAATGGTGCACGGCGAGCCGAGATTGTCCTGCAGGCCGGGAATTGACATCCGCAGCAACGATTTCCTCAAGCCGGGCAACGGCCTTGGCAGCCGAGCGCACCTTCTCAAGCGGCACGATCTTGCCGTCGTCGACCGCGAGGATCGGCTTGATGGACAGCATGGCCCCGAGCCACGACGCAGCAGTGCCGATTCGGCCGCCGCGCCGGAGCTGCTCAAGGCTCGGCACATAGAAGTAGACCTTGGTGCGGCTCAATCGTTCCTCGGCAAAGTGACGGACTTCGGCTGCCGAACGGCCGTCTGCGGCCGCAACCAGTGCGCTTTGGACGCCCATCCCTAGCGCCATTCCCACGGTGCGGGAGTCAATGACTTCGACGGGGATCGAGACGCGCTGCGCGGCCATCCGCGCTGAATCGGCGGTGCCGGACAGTCCGGCGGAAATGTGGATGGAGACGACGGCTTCGAAACCGCGATCCCGGGCGGCGAGATAAGCCTGCTCGAACTGGCCGGGTGAGGGTCTGGAAGTCTTCACGGACGATCCCGCCGCCAGGGCCAACGCTAGCGTCTGGGTGATGTCGTCCTCCCCTTCGCCGTAGATCTCCTCGCCCACCATCACGGGCATCGGCACGACGGCGAGGCGGCCGTCGGCGATGAACGCCTTGACCCATTCGGCCGGTAGCGCGGCAGCCGAATCGGTGACGACGGCGGTGCGCACGACGGCGGGCGCCGGCTCAGTTCCGGCGCGGCCCGGCGTCGTGGATTGGCGCAGGCGGGCCAAACGTTCCTTGAGCCACAACCATGCGGGTGGTTCGCGGTCCGTCAAGGGAGCCTCCTGGAGCTGGTGGCTGGCCGCCGGCAAGCGCCGGCGGCCGGTTCCCGGCTAGGCCGGGACGATGTTGACCAGTTTAGGCGCGCGCACGATCACCGTGCGGATGCCGCGGCCATCGAGTGCTCGTTGCACGTTTTCGCTGGCCAGGGCGAGTTCGCGCAGGGCGTCCTCACTGATGTCCGGAGAAACGTCCAAGCGGTCACGGACCTTGCCCTGGACCTGCACGACAGCCGTCACGGTGTCCTGGACAAGAAGTGAGGCATCGTGGGAGGGCCAACCGGCGTTCGCCACCGAGGCCGGGTGGCCCAGCTGGTTCCAGAGGTCCTCGGCCGTGTACGGCGCGAAGAGGCTCAGGATGACTGCGACGGCTTCCACGGCTTCACGGACAGCCGGGTCCGCGCCACCGGCACCGGAGTCGATGGTTTTGCGGGTCGCGTTGACGAGCTCCATCAGCTTGGCCACCACGACGTTGAACTTGTTGTTGTCCAACAGATCAGCGGCGTCGGCGATGGTCCTGTGGGTGACGGTGCGCAGCGCGCGGTCACCAGTGGAGACATCGACGCCGGGCTCGCTTGCCACGTCCTGGCCAAGGCGCCAGGCACGGGCAAGGAACTTTGCCGAGCCCGACGGCGAGACGTCCGCCCAGTCGACGTCGTCCTCCGGCGGGGAAGCAAAGACCATCGTCAAGCGGACGGCGTCGACACCGAACTTGTCCAGTTGCTCGCCAAGATCCACCCCGTTGCCGAGGGACTTGCTCATGGCCTTGCCGCCGTTGAGGACCTGCCCCTGGTTGAGCAAGGCGCTGAAGGGTTCGTCCGCGGCAAGCAGGCCCATGTCGTGGATGACCTTGGTGAAGAAGCGGGCGTAGAGCAAGTGCAGGATGGCGTGCTCCACGCCACCCACATACTGGCCGACCGGCATCCAGTCGTTGATCTTGGCGGGATCGAACGGTCCCTCGGTGTAGTGCGGGGAAACGAAGCGCAGGAAGTACCAGGACGAGTCAACGAACGTGTCCATGGTGTCCGTGTCGCGCTGGGCGGCCCGTCCGCAGTTCGGGCACTCGACGTTGACCCATTCCAGTGCCGCGGCGAGAGGAGACGTGCCCCTCGGCGACAGCGCCTCGCCGCGCAGGTTTTCGGGCAGAGTGACAGGGAGTTGATCGTCCGGTACCGGCACCTCGCCGCATTCCGCGCAGTGGATGATCGGGATCGGGGTACCCCAGAAACGCTGCCGGCTCAGGAGCCAGTCGCGCAGGCGGAAGTTAACGAACTTCTCCCCTGTGCCCAGCTTCTCCAGGATGTCGATGGCTGCGGGGATAGCTTCGGCCTTGGACAAGCCGTCCAATTCGCCGGAGTTCATCAGGGTGCCTTCGCCGGCGGTCGCAACGCCGGTCTCCGCCGGGTCTTCCCCGCCGGTGTTCAGGACCGGCCGCACGGGCAGGCCAAAGGCGCGGGCGAAGTCGAGGTCGCGCTGGTCGTGCGCGGGCACTGCCATGATGGCGCCCGTGCCGTAGTCGGCAAGCACGTAGTCGGCTGCCCAGACGGGCAGTTTTTCACCGTTGAGCGGGTTGATGGCGTAGCGGCCGGTGAACACGCCTGTCTTCTCGCGCTCAGTGGACTGGCGTTCGATGTCGGACAGAGCCTTGACCTTTTCGCGGTAGGCCATGAGGGAGTCGTGGTGTTCGGGTGTGACCAGGTCCAATGCCAGGTGCGCGTCCGCGGCGACGACGAAGAACGTAGCACCGTACAGGGTGTCCGGTCGGGTGGTGAAGACAGTGACTTCGCGCTCGGCGCGGCCGTCCGTGGCTTCGATGGCGAACCGCACGTGTGCGCCCTCGGAGCGGCCGATCCAGTTCCGCTGCATCGCCAGGACGCGCTCGGGCCAGTGTCCCTGGAGCTCGGACATATCGTCCAGCAGGCGGTCGGCGTAGTCGGTGATCTTGAAGTACCACTGGTTCAGGGACTTCTTCGTGACAGGGGTCCCGCAGCGTTCGCACGCGCCGTTGACCACTTGTTCGTTCGCCAGGACGGTCAGGTCCTTCGGGCACCAGTTGACGGGCGAATCCTTGCGGTATGCCAGCCCGCGCTCGTAGAAGCGCTTGAACAGCCATTGCGTCCAGCGGTAGTACTCCGGGTCCGAAGTGTGCAATCGGCGGGACCAATCAGCAGAGATCGCGTAGCGCTTGAACGATGCGGCCTGCGTGTCGATGTTGGCGTACGTCCACTCGCTGGGGTGTGCGTTGCGCTTGATGGCGGCGTTTTCCGCGGGCAGTCCAAAGGAGTCCCAGCCGATGGGGTGCAGGACGTCGAAACCCTTCTGGCGGAGGTACCTCGCCACGACGTCGCCCATCGCGAAGGCCTCGGCGTGGCCCATGTGGAGGTCACCTGAGGGGTAGGGGAACATGTCCAGGACATAGCGCCGCTCGCGGGAGCCGTCGTCAACAGGGGTGAAGACTTTGAGGTCTTCCCAGACCTGCGGCCACTTGGCCTCCATCGAGGCGAAGCTGTAGACACCCTCCTCGGGCGTCTCGCCTGCCACTGTTGACTGTGCTCCGGTTTCTGTCTCCGGCTGAACGCTCACTGCTGCCCTCTTCTGTTCTTCCATGACGGTTTTGCCTCCTGCTCCGGGTCCCGGAAGGTCCCGGACACACAAAAGCCCCTCGACAAGGAGGGGCGGCCGCTCGGTTCGCGATGATCTAAATCGACGAATACCGGGCGGCTAGCTAAGCAGAAGGATCGCACGCATAGAGCCACCTTACCGCACCAAGCCCATGGCGTGGTTTCAAGGAAGCCGTGCAGCGCGGACTGAGGTTCCGGGGACTCCCCGCCATGGTGTGGTGGGCACCGCGAAGCGGGCGGGCGGGAGTCCCCGGAACCTCTCTCAAGCAGGCCTACTTAACGTCCTCGTCCACCCAATCCATGGACTTGGTCACAGCCTTCTTCCACAGGCGCATCTGCCGCTCCTGCTCTTCGGCCGGAAGCTGCGGCTCCCAGCGCTTGTCCTCGCCCCAGTTTGAGCTGAGTTCGCCGAGGTCCTTCCAGAAGCCGACGGCGAGGCCTGCAGCGTAGGCGGCACCCAGGGCCGTGGTTTCGACGACCTTCGGACGGACCACGGGCACGCCGAGGATGTCGGCCTGGAACTGCATGAGCGCCTCATTGGCGACCATTCCGCCGTCGACCTTCAACTCGGTCAGCGGAACGCCCGAGTCCGCGTTGACGGCGTCGAGCACTTCGCGGGTCTGGAATGCGGTGGCCTCGAGTGCCGCGCGGGCGATGTGGCCCTTGTTCGCAAAACGGGTCAGGCCAACGATGGCTCCGCGGGCGTCAGCGCGCCAGTACGGGGCGAACAGTCCGGAGAACGCCGGCACGATGTAGACGCCGCCATTGTCCTCGACGCCGGCAGCCAGCGTCTCGACTTCGGGAGCGGAGCTGATCAAGCCGAGGTTGTCGCGGAGCCACTGGATCAGTGAACCCGTGACGGCGATGGAGCCTTCCAGCGCGTAGTGCGGTTTCGCGTCGCCCAGCTTGTAGCCCAGCGTGGTCAGCAGGCCGTTCTTCGAGTGGACGATTTCTTCGCCCGTGTTGAAGATCAGGAAGCAGCCCGTGCCATAGGTGTTCTTGGCTTCGCCGGCCTGGAACGCCGCCTGGCCGAAGGTTGCCGCTTGCTGGTCGCCCAGGATGCCCGCGACGGGTACTTCCCGCAGCAATTGCGAGGTGTGCACCGTGCCGTAGACCTCCGAAGAGGACTTGATGGCGGGCATCATCGACGCCGGCACCCCGAAGGTGTCCAGGATGTCCTGGTCCCATTGCAAGGTGTCGAGGTCCATGAACATGGTGCGCGAGGCGTTGGTGACATCCGTGGCGTGCACGCCGCCGTCGACGCCGCCTGTCAGGTTCCACAGGACCCAGCAGTCGGTGTTGCCGAAGATGAGGTCCCCGGCTTCAGCCTTGGCCCGCGCACCTTCGACGTTGTCCAGGATCCACTTGATCTTGGTGCCGGAGAAGTAGGTGGCCAAGGGCAGGCCGACCTTCTGCTTGAAGCGCTCGGGTCCACCGTCCTGGGCCAGCTCGTCCACGATTGGCTGTGTGCGGGTGTCCTGCCAGACGATCGCGTTGTAGATGGGTTCGCCCGTGTTCTTGTCCCACACGACGGTGGTTTCGCGCTGGTTGGTGATGCCGACGGCGGCGATGTCGTGCCGGGTCAGGTTCGCCTTGGAGAGCGCGGAGCCAATGACCTCGCGGGTGTTGTCCCAGATTTCAACCGGGTTGTGCTCCACCCATCCGGCCTGGGGGAAGATCTGCTCGTGCTCCATCTGGCCGGACGAAACGATGTTTCCCGAGTGGTCGAAAACGATGGCACGCGAGCTGGTGGTTCCCTGGTCAATGGCGATGACGTATTGCGACATTTTGACGTCCTTGTCTGCTTGCTTTGGTAGTTGCGGGAAAAGTTTCTGAGCGGTTTGCTACTTGGCGACAGTGGCCATGATCGGTATTGAGTGGGCGACGAGTCCGGCGATGGTTCCACCCAGGAGCGGGCCGACGATCGGAACCCAGGAGTAGGCCCAGTCGCTGGAGCCCTTGCCCTTGATCGGCAGAATGGCGTGGGCGATGCGCGGACCGAGGTCACGGGCCGGGTTGATGGCATAGCCCGTGGGGCCGCCAAGGGATGCGCCGATACCCACGACGAGCAATGCCACTGCGAGCGGCCCGAGGCCGGACGGAGTGCCGCCGAAGGTCAGGATCACGAAGACCAGCACGAAAGTGCCGATGATTTCCGTGACGAGGTTCCAAGGGTACGAGCGGATAGCCGGTCCCGTGGAGAACACCGCGAGTTTGCTTGCTGCCAGCGGCTCGGCGTCGAAGTGCTGCTTGTGGGCGAGCCAGGCGAAGATGGCGCCGAGAAAGGCGCCGGTCAGTTCTCCACCGAAGTAGGTGAACGTGGACGCCGCGCTCACGGCTACCCCTGGGGCGAACTCGGCTTTGCCGTCAACCAAGAGGCCAAGCGTGACGGCCGGGTTCAGGTGCGCGCCGGACATGGCCGCCACGTATACGCCGGCGAATACTGCGATGCCCCAGCCAAAATTCACCATCAGGAACCCGCCGTTGTTACCCTTTGTGCCCTTGAGCGCGACGTTTGCCACAACGCCACAGCCAAGGAGGGTAAGCATGCCGGTTCCGAACACTTCGGAAAGGAAAACAATTCCGAGAGACATCTTTGACTCCTCATTTTCTTCTGTTGTCAGCCCTGCAGGTTTTGTTGGGGCCGTTGGGCCGGCGTCTGTTAGCGCCGGCCCGGTTGCGGTCATCCCTCACGGAGCGGAAGACCGCAACCCTTGTGTCCAGGCTTCTTGGCCGGAACAATCAAGCTGATGTGACGTACATTACGTTCATGCGACGAGGCTGTGAACAGTCACGCCATGAAAACGCAGAAGCACCTCCTGTGCATGCTGGATTTCCGCTTCACGCTGCGCTGCATCCCAGCCAAGCTGCGTGGCGAGGACCTCGGCGATTTCGTTCAGGAGCTCCCCCGTCACGAGGCCGCGGAAGGCCAGTGAGGTGCGGCGGATGAGGACATCCACGAGGTGCCCGATCTGTTCGTTGGCAGCCATGAACTCAAGCTCCCGGACGCTGAGCTCATTCGTGGAGCGCAGTTTCCGGTCCTCCCCCGCCTTGAGATAGGCAATGACGTCCTCAGCACGGGTGCCATAACGGGTGAGCAAACCGCCGACCCGGTCGGCGCCGAGACCGGGAGCCATGTGCTTCTTGACCCAGTCCTGGATTCCGTCTTCGCTATCAGGGAAACCCAAGCCGCCTCCGATGGCGAGTTTCGCCGTCGAGACCTTCCGTTCCATGCCCAGCTCCCGGAGGACGTCGTTGCTCAGGTGTTCGGCGAGGGCCCGGAACGTGGTCCACTTTCCGCCGATCAATGAAAGTACGACGGCGGCCTTGCCGCCTTGGGCGGCCGCAGGACCGGAGGCGTCCCGCTCCCTTCGCTCGATACGGTAGTCGCGTGACACGAAGCCAGGCTGGGTGTCGTCGTGGCGCGGAAGCGGGCGGACGCCGGCGAAGCTGTAGACGATATGGCTGCGCTCAACCTTGATGGACGGGAAGACATGCCCGACGAGGTCGAAGAAGTAGTCGATCTCGGCTTCGGTGCACACGGCATCCTGGGCCATGTCGGCGTCGACGTCGGTGGTGCCCACCAGGACGCGGTCACCCATCGGATAGATGAGCACGATCCGCCCGTCCGTGTGTTCAAAGAAGATCTCGCGGCCTCCGCAAGCTGAGAGCAATTCCGGGTGGTCCAAGACAATGTGGGAACCCTTGGTTCCTCCCATGAAGCGGCTCGCGGCACCCATTGCCTCGTTGGTGAGATCCACCCAGGCGCCGGTGGTGTTGACGATAACGTCGGCCTGGAAGCTGAATTCCTCGCCCGTGAGCTCATCGCGCAGCAAAACAGCGCGCGGTGAGTCAGCGGTGGAGTCCATCGAAACAGAGTCCATCGAAACAAGGGAGACGTAGTTGCTGGCCCGGGAGCTGCCGCCCGGCAAACCGCTTCCGATACCCGCCTTTTCACCGTCCTGCAGCACATCGAGCGTCAGTCGCTCAGGGTTGTGCACGGACGCGTCAAAGTACGTGGCTGCATATTTGATGCCGGGGTGCAATCGCGGCAACTCGGCCAAGGCCTTGTCCTTGCCACGGAACTGATGGCGGGGGACACTGCCGCCATCGCGGGAGAAGAAGTCGTACATGCTCAGACCGAGCTTGATGAGGAACGCGCCGCGCTCCTGCGGCTTGCCTTGCTTGTGCGTGAGGAAGCGTGTGGGGGCGGAAAGTATCCCGGAGAAGGTACTGAAGATGGGGATGGTTGTCTGCAACGGCTTCACGTAATGGGGGGCGATCTTCAAAAGCCGGTTGCGCTCCACCACCGATTCCTGAACGAGGCGGAATTCGCCGTTCTCGAGGTAGCGGATTCCTCCATGGATCATGTGGGATGAGGCTCCGCTGGCGCCCTGGCAGTAGTCACCGCGTTCCACGAGGGCGACGTCCACGCCTTGCAACGCCAAATCGCGGAATGTTCCGACGCCGTTGATGCCGCCGCCGATGATCAGCACCTGGGCTTGCGGGCGTTCGCGAAGTGCCGAAGCCGAGGCCCGACGGGGTGATCCTGCTGCGGAACCGGAATTGCTGGTGTATCCCAAAACTGCTCCCTTGGGCTTTGGTTTGTGCGCTGCATCACTTGACGTCGCACCTTGCACAACTATTCTTCGAAAGAATGGAAAATGAAATCAAGCTACTTGCACAAACGTGCAGAACGGAACTGAGATGCCACGATCACGACATTCCGAGGCCCTCCGGGCAGCACAGATGTACTACCTCCAGGACCTCACCATGGACGCCATTGCGCGCGAACTTCGGACCTCGCGTTCGACGGTCTCCCGGCTGCTGTCATCGGCCCGCGAGTCGGGACTGGTCCAGATCCAGATCCGTAGTCCCCTGGATTCCGCCCCGGAACTGGAGCGTATGATCCGCAACCACTACGGCGTCGATGTGCATGTGGTGCCCGTCCTGGACACCTTGAACGAGGCGGAAACCCTTGACCGGGTGGCGACCCAAGCCGCACGGACCATTGGTCCCTTGGTCGATTCCAACGCCATTATCGGAGTGGCCTGGGGTGCGACCATCAGCGCCGTCAGCAGGCACCTGACCCGCAAGATCACGCACGGCAGCACTATCGTGCAACTCAACGGCGCCGGCAACATGCAGACCACCGGCATTACCTACGCCAGCGACATCATGCGCCGATTCGGCATCGCCTATGGTGCGCGGGTAGAGCAGTTCCCGGTGCCCGCCTTCTTCGACCATGCCTCCACGAAGACCGCTATGTGGAATGAGCGCAGTGTCCAACGGGTGCTCGACCTCCAGTCCAGGATGAGCATCGCCATCTTCGGTGTCGGGTCGGTGCATTCGGACTATCCCAGCCACGTTTACGCAGGCGGCTACCTCGATGAAACCGACCTTAACCTGTTGGCCAGCTCGGACGTCGTGGGCGATGTCGCCACGGTTTTCTTCCGCGCCGACGGATCCTCCGACGGCATCACCCTCAACGAGCGGTCCACCGGCCCAAGCCACGAGCAACTACGGCAGGTCCGTCGCCGAATCTGCGTCGTCTCGGGTGCATCCAAGATCAACGGGCTTCGCGGAGCACTCAAAGCGAGGCTGGCAACGGACCTGATCGTGGATGAAGCAACGGCGAAGCAGCTGGTGAGTTTCGGCAGCCCTTCCTGAATAAATGAACGACCCTGAAACATTCCCGGCATCGAGGTAGGTAGAGTCTTGGCTATGAAACCCTCGCCCAGGCTCAGTCTCAACAACGGTGTCTTGATTGACCAGTTGGGGTTCGGGCTCTACAAGGTGCCGCCGGCGGACGCCACGTCATTGGTTGCCGCCGCGCTAGGCTCCGGCTACAGGCACTTCGACACAGCCGCCCTGTATGGCAACGAGACAGGAGTCGGCCGCGGCATCGGCAGTGCGGTCATACCCCCGCCCGGCGTCGACAGCAACACGGGAGGCTCCGGCGAGGGCACGCATGGTCTCTCCCGCGAGGACGTCTTCGTCACCACGAAGCTCTGGAACGACGACCAGGGCTACGATTCCACCTTGCGCGCGTTCGATTCCTCCATGGCGAACCTGGGCCTCGACTACGTCGATCTGTACCTGATCCACTGGCCCTGCGCGGGGCGCGGACTGTTCCAGGAAAGCTACCGGGCCATGGAAACCTTGTACCGCGAAGGCCGGGTGCGTGCAATCGGAGTCTCCAACTTCCAGCCCGCCCATCTCGAAGCACTCATGCAAAAAGCCGAAGTGGTTCCGGCCGTGAACCAGATCGAACTGCACCCATGGCTGCAGCAGACCAGGCTCCGGACCCTCCACGAGCAGTTGGGCATCCGCACCGAGGCGTGGAGCCCGTTGGGCCGCGGCCAGGTCCTTCAGGATCCGGCCGTCAGGGCGCTCGCCGACAAATACGGCAAGACGCCGGCGCAGATCATCATCCGCTGGCACCTGCAGCTGGGCAATATCGTGATTCCCAAAGCGAGTACCGCGGCACGCATCCAGGAAAACTTCAATGTCTTCGGCTTCGAGCTGGATGCCGACGACATGGATGGCTTGGCCGCCCTCGAACGCCACCACCGCACCGGCTCACACCCGGACAACGTCAACTAGGACCTGCCGAATGGAACAAGTGGACACCAACCACTCCCCCGAACCCGCACGAACCTCCCCACGGGAGTTTTTCAGCAAGGCCTTGTCCTCCCGGACGAGTGCCTCGGACATCGACCTCGACGGCAGCAACGTCGCCTATTGGTGCTATGAGCCGGTCACGGTGACCGCGTCGACCCGGACCATTTTGGTCATCCACGGTTTCCGCGGCGACCACCACGGCCTTCTCCGGGTCGTAGACCACCTGCCGGAAATGCGCGTCATCATGCCCGACCTTCCCGGCTTTGGCAGCTCCGAGCCTTTCGCCGGAGATCCCCACACCGTGGAACGCTATGGGAAGTTCATCACCGGCTTCATGGCGGCCCTGGGTCTTGGACCGGACACGGTTCTCTTGGGGCACTCCTTCGGATCCATTGTTGCCAGCCACTTCGCCGCGGCGAACCCGGGCGCCATCCGTCCGCTGATCCTGGTCAATCCCATCGCTGCTCCCGCGCTTGAGGGCCCCAAAGGGCTCATGACCAAGTTGGCAGTCCTGTACTACCAGGTCTCCGCCAAGCTCCCGCGCCGGCTGGGGCTCGCCGTCTTGCGCAGCCGCCTCATTGTCCGCGTCATGAGCTCCGCGATGGCCAAGACCCGGGACAAGGAACTCCGGGCCTTTGTCCACGGCCAGCACGATGCTTACTTCTCCGCGTTCGCTGACCGCTCGAGCCTCCTTGAGTCTTTCCGGGCTTCGGTGTCAAGCCATGTGGCCGAGGTTGCCGGGCAATTGGACCTACCCGTGTTGTTGGTGGCCGGCGAGAAAGACGAGATCGCCCTGCTCCGGGACCAGCACAAGCTGCTGGAGATGCTGCCCGACGGCGCGCTGGAAGTGATTCCCGACGTCGGGCATTTGATCCACTACGAGACACCGGCGCCGGCCGCCGCCGCCATCCGCAGCTTCCTGGAGGAACACCCCGCGTGAAGATCGTCATCGATGCCCGATTTACCCGCACGGACCATCATGACGGGATCAGCCGTTACGGATCGAGCCTCATAGCAGCGACGTCCAAGATCGCCGATGTCACCATGCTCATCAGCGACAAGCGCCAGTTGGCGCTCCTCCCGGACGTCCCCTACGTTCACATCAGCAGCCCGCTGTCACCCCGCGAACTGTTCGTGGCACGCGAGGTCAATAAGATCGGGGCCGATGTTGTGGTTTGCCCCATGCAGACCATGGGAACCTGGGGCCGCAAGTACGGGCTGGTCCTGACCCTGCACGACCTCATCTACTACGAGCACCCCGCCCCTCCGGGCTTCCTTCCGGCGCCCGTGCGGTTGCTCTGGCGGCTCTACCACAAGGCCTACTGGCCGCAGCGATTGCTTCTCAACCGGGCCGACATCGTCGCGACCATCAGCCACACCACCGAGTCGCTCATGGCCAAGTTCAATTTGACCCGGCGTCCGGTCCGGATTGTGGGCAACGCACCACAGCCAGGCCAGACGCCGCGCGATCCCGCAGCCGGTGCCGAGAAGTCACTCCTCTACATGGGCTCGTTCATGCCCTACAAAAATGTGGAGACGATGATCCAGGGAATGGCCGAATTGCCCGGATTCACGCTGCATCTGCTCAGCAGGATCACCCCCCAGCGCCGTGCCGAGCTGGAGCCCTTGGTCCCGCCGGGTGCACGGGTCGAGTTCCACAACGGCGTCACCGATGCCGAATACGATTCCCTCTTGCTCCGGGCCACCGCCCTGATCAGCCTGTCCAAGGCGGAAGGTTACGGGCTGCCTCTGGTCGAGGCGATGGCGCTTGGCACTCCCGTGATCGCCAGCGACACTCCCATCTTCCGTGAGGTCGGAGGAGACGCCGTGAGCTATGTGCACCCCGAATCACCGGGCGAATTTGCCGCGGCAGTCAAGGCCCTTGAAGACGGCGAACTGTGGCAGGCGCGCTCACGCCGCAGCGTGGAACGCGCGGCAGACTTCAACTGGGACGAATCGGCCCGGCAACTGCTGGCGGTGGCCGAAGAGATCGTTGCGATGCGAAGCCGCAAGCGGCGCTAGAGGACGTCGACGCCGTCGAGCCGTAATTGCACGGGTCCTGACGTGCGCTTGGCCGCACTGGCGGCTTTGACTGCCCGCATGGAACGGGTGGCAACAGCGGCTTGTGCATAAGGAATGAAGAGTAGCGTCCGGACGTCCGGATCGTCGTCCCGCCCCGTAGCACGTTGCGCCGACAGGGTGAGGGAAACCGGGGCGGGGCCCGCGGTGCGGAGCTGGATGGTGTTGGCCAGGCTTTCGGTGAAGTGCACGACGTCGGCCCGCTTGCCCGTCACTGACGCGATCCGCACGGCGGGCGGTAACTGGAGTTCCTGCCGCAGTGCCAGCTCGCGGGAGGCATATCCCGCAGGGTCCCAGCGCAAAAGGGCACCTGTCGCGGTGGTGTCGTCGGCGGTGATGACTACGAGCCCGCCTTCATGCGCGGGCCGTACGAGGGCTGCCGCATTGAACCATCGCCGCACGGTGTCCTCACCGGCGCGGAGGTTTTCCCTGCGCAGGAGTGAATTGCCATCCAGGAGCAGGGCCGCCGCGTAGCCGCCGGTTGCGATCGGCTCGGCGCCCACGGTCGCCACCACCAGTGCATGGGCGTCTGACACCGTGGCCTTGACCTGGTCTCCCGACGACGTCACGACGGCCTTGCCCGGAAAAGCCCTGCCGAGTTCTTCCGCTGTCCGCAGCACACCGGCGGCTCCCCTTCGAAGACGGCCTCCGCCGCAATGCCGGCATCGCCACTCCGGGGCCGGGGTGGAGCACCAGCGGCACTGCGGCAAGGCCGATTGTCCGGCGATTGCGAGCGGGCCCTGGCAATTGTTGCACCTGGCGGATTCACGGCAATCTTCGCAAACGAGGGATGGGGCGTAGCCGGCCCGGGCAACCTGCACCAGGACAGGTCCTCGTTCCAGTCCCTCTTTGGCGGCCCGCCACGCGGCGCCCGGCAAGCGTGCGATCCTTGCAAGCGGGTCGCGTTCCTGCTCGAAGCTGTCAGCCGTATTGAGCACCCTGGGCGTGCTGGAGCGGACCACCGGCCGAGGGGCCTCCACCGGTACCGCCCAGCCGCCCTCAACAAGCCGCTGAAGCTCGGTGCTGCGGCTATGCGCGGCCATGAGGCAAGCGGCTGACTCCCGTTCCGAACGCAAGAGCAGGATTTCCCGGGTATGGGCGTAAGGGGCACGCTGGTCAATGTGGAGATCGTCGCCGTCGTCCCAGCAGACCACCAGCCCAAGGTCCTGCACCGGAGCGTACGCGGCGGAGCGGGTGCCGACTGCTACCTTCGCGGCGCCGCTGAGGAGGCGAAGGTAGCTTCGGTACCGCGGGGTCTGGCCGTCGTCAGCCGCCAACCGCGCGACATCCCCCGGCGGAAGGACAGCGCGCAGCGCCGCTTCTATCCGGTCGAGATCACGGTAGTCGGGAACGACGACGACGGCGCCCCGCCCTGAGGAGCGGACTGCCGCCACGGCAGACGCCACAAGCTCGGGCCAGCCATCGGTTCCAAAACCCTGTGTCGCCGTCAAGACGGCACGGGGTGAGCCGCCCCCTGCCAGGTGCTGCAAGTACGGCGCTCCGTTGGCGTAGGAACCCCACCCCGCGTGCGCCTGCGACGAGGGGCTCTCAGCGGCTCTCGCAGCCCCGGTGGGCTCGTCCAGGAGGGAATCACCGGATAGGAGAAGCTTCTCCAGCCGCGCGACGCGCGGCGGAATCGCGGTGCGCAGGACATCGCTGAGCGTCCCGGCATAGCGGGCCGCGACACTGGAAGCAAGCTCCAGCAACGCCGGAGTCAGCACCGGGACGGCTGAAACCACCTTGAGAAGCGGAGTCAGGGCATGTCCGGCTTCCGACGATTCCGCGCGCTCCAGGACATAGCCGTTGAGTTCCTGGCCGCTGAAGCGGACCTTCACCCGGACGCCTGCCAGGGCGGTCGCATCCAATTCGGCCGGGACGCTGTAGTCAAAGGGCCTGTCGAGATGCGGCAAGGATGATTCGATCAAGACCCGTGCCACCGGATTGCTCGCCGCGAGGGGTGGCCCGGCGACGTCGCTCCCGCGCGAAGGGAAGCCTTGCAACAAGGACGGTTGATGGGACGGGGAAGGCGTCGCCATGGCAAACGGAAGCAGCGAACCATCGCTCATGCTTGTCACCTCCCTGGAGTGCCGGATGCCTTGGGTCAATCCAAGCAGGCACCACCGACAATTCCGGCTCTGGCTGGAGCAGCCAAGTCAGGCGTTGAAGAATTCCTTCAGTTCGTCCACGCGGTCCAATCGTTCCCACGTGAAATCGGGCTCGTCGCGGCCGAAGTGGCCATGCGCCGCCGTCTTGGCGTAGATGGGGCGCTTGAGGTCGAGCGCGTCGATGATGGCGCGGGGACGGAGGTCGAAGATCTCCGCAATCGCTTCGCTGATCTTGGCAGGGTCAACCGTCTCGGTCCCGAAGGTTTCGACGTAGGTGCCCACCGGACGCGCCTGGCCGATCGCGTAGGCGATCTGGATCTCGGCACGCTTGGCCAAGCCTGCCGCCACAACGTTCTTGGCTACCCAGCGCATCGCGTAGGCCGCCGAACGGTCCACCTTCGACGGATCCTTGCCGGAGAACGCACCGCCGCCGTGGCGGGCCATGCCGCCGTATGTGTCAACGATGATCTTGCGGCCTGTCAGCCCGGCGTCGCCGACGGGACCGCCGATGACGAAGGCACCGGCTGGGTTCAGGATATTCGCGACGTGGGAGATATCCAGGTTGGACACTGCCAGGACGGGGTCGATGACGTGCGAGGCGAGATCGGCGCGCAAGCGATCGAGGTGGGTTCCTTCGGCGTGCTGGCTTGAGATGACCACCGTTTCAACGGAAACCGGACGGTCGCGGTCGTAACCGACGGTCACCTGGGTCTTCCCGTCAGGGCGCAAGTAGGCCAGTTCGCCGCTCTTGCGGACTTCGGTGAGACGCTCGGAGAGCCGGTGGGCGAGCCAAATGGGCGTCGGCATGTAGGAGGGGGTCTCGTCGCTCGCGTAGCCGAACATGATGCCCTGGTCACCGGCGCCTTGGAGGTCGTAGTCGTCCTCCTGGCGGCCTTCGCGGGCTTCGAGCGAATTGAAGACGCCACCGGCGATGTCGTTGGACTGCTGCCCGATGGAGACGGACACGCCACAACGGGCGCCGTCGAAGCCGTTGGCTGACGAGTCGTAACCGATTCCAAGGATGGTCTCGCGGACGATCTGCGGGATTTCAACGTACGCATCCGTAGTGACTTCACCGGCTACGTGCACCAAGCCGGTAGTGGCCATGGTTTCAACAGCCACGCGCGACTCAGGGTCTGCCGCCAGGAGCGCATCGAGGATGGCGTCGCTGATCTGGTCGCAGATCTTGTCTGGGTGCCCTTCCGTAACCGACTCTGAGGTGAAGAGCCGGAGCTTGGACGGGATGCCGTGGGATTCATGGTGCAGCGGTAAAGTCACTCGACTACCTTACTTGGTTGGGGGCGGCCGGCTTCCGCCGTATGTCCCTATGCTAAGGATGGACCAGCTAAGGAACGAGCCTCACCCGGGGCCTAGGTGGCCGGGTGTACTCGGCTCAATTCAGTGCTGATCCGGTCAATGACAGCGGCGGCGACGTCGGATTTGGAACCTGCCGCCGACTGCGGGGCCGCGCCATGGCCGGAGAGAATGATCACAGAATTCTGGTCCTGGCCGAACACGCGCCCGACGCCGACCTGATTGACGACCAGAAGGTCACAGCCCTTGCGTTTGAGCTTGGCAGTGGCGTGCTCCAGGACGTTGCCGTCCTCGTCTCCGGTCTCGGCCGCAAATCCAACGATCAATTGCGTAGATGCCTCTGCGTCGCGGCGCAATACCAGCTCGTGCAGGATGTCCGGGTTCTGCACGAGGCGCACCACGGGGGCGTCGTTGCCGTTGACCTTCTTGATTTTCGTGTCTGAAACTTCGGCGGGGCGGAAGTCGGCGACGGCCGCGGCCATGATCACGACGTCGGAGCCGACGGCGGCTTCCACCGCGGCGTCACGGAGCTCCAAAGCCGATTCAACCTGGATCAGTTCGACGCCCGCCGGTGCCTGGACGTCCATGTGCGCAGCGAGGAACCGAACATGGGCGCCTGCGTCAAGGGCCGCGGCGGCCAGCGCAACACCCTGCTTGCCGGAGGACCTGTTCCCTAGGAACCGGACCGGATCCAGGGCTTCCCTGGTGCCGCCGGCGGAAATCGTGATGGTCCGCCCGGCCAGGGGTTTGGGGCCGGCAATTCCCGTTGAGGGCGCGGTTGAGTCGACCAACGCCATGGCGGCTGCGAAGATCGCCTCCGGCTCCGGCAACCTGCCTGGACCGGAATCCGCGCCTGTCAGCCGGCCGACTGCGGGTTCCAGGACGGTGATGCCCCGGCTGCGCAGTGTCTCCACATTCGCCTGGGTGGCTTGGTTCTGCCACATTTCAGTGTGCATTGCGGGAGCGAACAGCACCGGGCCATGGGCCATGAGGAGTGTGTTGGTCAGCAAATCCCCCGCCTGGCCGGTTGCCGCCTTGGCCAGCAAGTCGGCAGTTGCCGGGGCGACCACGATGAGATCCGCCTCATGGCCGAGACGGACGTGGTTGACCTTCTCCACGTCGTCAAAGACGCTGTTGCTCACTGGATTGCCCGAGAGGGCCTCCCAGGTAGCCACGCCGACAAAGCGGATGGCGGCCTCCGTGGGAATGACCGTGACGTTATGTCCGGCCTCAGTAAAAAGCCGGAGGAGCGATGCAACCTTGTAGGCTGCGATCCCTCCCCCGACTCCGAGGACTATGCGCACGTGACCTCCGTCAACAGGCAGTCTGTTTTACTCTGCGGGCTCGATGGGGGTGGAAACCAGCAGGCCTTCGTTGATCTCGCGCAGGGCGATGGAAAGCGACTTCTCGTTCAGCTTCGTGTCGACCAGCGGGCCAACGTACTCGAAGAGGCCCTCGTGCAGCTGGGCGTAGTACGCGTTGATCTGGCGCGCGCGCTTGGCGCCGAAAATCACCAGGCCGTACTTTGAATCGGCAGCAGCAAGCAGCTCGTCGATCGGCGGGTTGATGATGCCTTCAAGGTTCGTGGACACGAATTCTCCAAATTCTAACGGGCTGACAAGTGCTAGCGCTTAGCGGTGGTGCGGGGTAAGCCCCATGAGTGAAACAAGCTCGTCCGCTGCCCGGCGTACGTCGTCATTGATGACGGTGTGGTCAAACTCCGGTTCAGCGGCAAGTTCCAGTTTAGCGGTTTCCAGCCGTCGCTGCTGTTCCTCCGGCGTTTCGGTGCCGCGACCGACCAAGCGGCGGACCATTTCATCCCAGCTGGGCGGAGCGAGGAAGACGAAGTTGGCGTCCGGAACCGCTGCCTTGACCTGGCGGGCGCCCTGCAAATCGATCTCCAACAGCACGGACCGGCCTTCGGCAATGGCAGCGTCCACCGTGCTCCGCAGCGTTCCATAGCGGTTCTTTCCGTGGACGACGGCCCACTCAAGCAACTGGCCATCATCGACAAGTGCGTCGAATTCTTCGGCGGACTTGAAGTAGTAGTGGACACCGTCCTTCTCCCCCGGCCGCGGCGCACGGGTGGTGGCTGAAACTGACAGCCAAACCTCGGGGTAATTGTCCCGGATATACGTGGATACTGTTCCCTTGCCAACGGCAGTGGGGCCTGCGAGGACGGTCAGTCCCGGATTCTTGCTCACATCGTCCTTCGTGGAGAGGCTATGTACGCTGCATTCGTTTAAACGCTGTATTTGTCTTCCATAAAATCTATCAGCGACCGGGACTGGTGAATTCCCAGGCCCTTGAGCCTGCGTGACGGGGCGATTCCAATCTCTGCCATGATGGCCGCAGCCCGGACCGGGCCAATGCCCGGAACGGCCTCGATGAGCTCGGACACACGCATGCGCGCGATAGCTTCGTCAGTCTGCGCCGACTTGATCAGCCGGGCAATGCTGAGTTCGCCCGTCCTGAGCTGTTCCTTCGCGAGAGCCCGCCTTGCCCGGGCTCTCGCTGCCTTTTCCAAGGCATCGGAACGTTCCTCTGGAGACAAAGCCTTTAAGGTCACTGACACATCCCCCTTTGGCCGACATCGAGTGCGTAGCGGATTGGACTGATCCCGAAGCTATCGTGTGGTCAGCACGCAGCGCAATGCATTGGAGCCACCAACATCAGGCTCAGCCTTCCAGCAAGCCGTCGCGGGTTGCCTCAGTGGCAGAGCGGAGCCCGGCAATCGTTGGACCAGCCGCGAGGATTCCGCGGCTCGAGGTTGCCAGGACCGCCGGGTATGCCGCGGCGAAAGTGGCACGCAGATCCGCCGGCGTAGCTCCTTGCGCGCCCAGCCCGGGTGCCAGGATGGGCCCACGAACGGCGTCGAGGTCCAAGCCAAGGTCCACCAAGGCGGTGCCGATCGTGGCACCCACCACGAGACCGACGGACCCCATGGTGCCGGAGTAGCGGCGGTTCTCATCGGCCGCTGACTCGGCGATCCGCCGAGCCACCGATTCCGAACCGCCAACGTGCTGCACGGACTTGCCCTCGGGGTTGGACGTCAGGGCGAGCACGAAAACACCACGGCCGGACTCCGCCGCGAGGTCGAGCGCCGGACGCAGCGACTCGAAGCCGAGGTACGGGCTCAGCGTCACCGAGTCTGCGGCCAAGGCGGAACCATCCCGTAGCCAGGCGTCGGCATAGGCAGCCATCGTGGAGCCAATGTCTCCCCGCTTGGCATCGGCGATACTCAGTACTCCGGCATCGGATGCGGCCTCAAGGGTCCGCTCCAAGACCGCCATTCCTGCAGAGCCGTGGCGCTCATAGAGCGCCACCTGCGGCTTGACCGCGGCAGCGAGCGTCGCCACGGCCTCCACGACGGTGAGCGAAAAGCGCTCCAGGCCGGCGACGTCGTCGTTCAATCCCCAGTCCGCCAGCAACCCCGGGTGCGGGTCAATGCCGACGCACAAGGGGCCCCGGGCGGCCATCGCGGCAGCCAGGCGGGAACCGAACGGCTCCCGTCCCTGCTGCCCGGCTGCGGCAGACTCAGGCATTGATGGCCTCGGCTGCCGCGGCCTGCGAAGCTGACAGCGCGGCAGCGTGCTCCTGCAGGCTCGTCACCGACCATTCGTAGGTGCGCAGCGCCTCGATGGCCTGCACGGCGGCGTTGAACTCCGCAACAGTGGTGATGCAGGGGATGCCGATTGACGTAGCGGCAGCGCGGAGTTCGTAGCCGTCGCTGCGGGCTTCGCCGCCGGAAGGCGTGTTGAAGACCATGTCGATCTCGCCGGCGATGATGAGGTCGGCGATGGTGCCTTCGCCTTCGGCGCTGCTGCCTTCCGCGACCTTGCGGACCGGGGTGGCCTGGATGCCGTTACGGCGCAGGACATCCGCGGTGCCGCCCGTGGAGACGATCTCGAACCCGAGATCGGACAAGCGCTTGACGCCCATGATCACCGAGCGCTTGTCGCGGTTGGCGACAGATACGAAGATCTTGCCTTCGGTGGGCAGCGCGTTGTTGGCCGCGGCCTGGCTCTTGGCGAAAGCGGTGTCGAAGTGCTTATCGATGCCCATGACCTCACCCGTGGAGCGCATTTCCGGGCCGAGCAGTGAGTCCACTACCTTGCCTTCCGGGGTCCGGAACCGGCTGAACGGGAGCACGGCTTCCTTTACGGCAACAGGCGCGTCGAGCGGCAGGGTTGAACCGTCGCCCGTCTCCGGCAGCATCTTGTAGGCGCTGCGCAACTGGTTGATGGTGACGCCGGTACCGATCAGGGCCGCGGCCTTGGCCATTTGCACGCCCGTTGCCTTGGAGACGAACGGAACGGTGCGGGAAGCGCGCGGGTTGGCCTCGAGCACGTAGAGCACGTCGGACGCCAGCGCGAACTGGATGTTGATGAGGCCACGGACGCCGACGCCTTCGGCGATGGCCCGGGTGGCGGTGCGGACGCGTTCGATCACGTTGCTGCCGAGGGTGATCGGAGGCAGGACGCAAGCGGAGTCACCGGAGTGAATGCCGGCTTCCTCGATGTGTTCCATGATGCCGCCGAGGTACATGTCCGTGCCGTCGAAGAGCGCGTCGACGTCGATTTCGACGGCGTCCTCGAGGAACCGGTCGATCAGTACCGGGTGGTCCGGGGTGATTTCCGTGGCGTTGGCGATGTAGCGCGAGAGGTTGGCCTCGTCGTAGACGATTTCCATGCCGCGGCCGCCCAGTACGTAGGACGGACGGACGAGGACCGGGTAGCCGATTTCGTCAGCGATCTTCTTGGCGTCCTCGAAGGACACGGCGGTGCCGTTCTTCGGGGAGATCAGTCCGGCCTGGTCAAGCACGCGGGAGAACATGCCGCGGTGCTCGGCAAGGTCGATAGCTTCCGGGGACGTACCCAGGATCGGCACACCGGCGTCTGCCAATTGCTGTGCGAGCTTGAGCGGGGTCTGGCCGCCGAGCTGTACGAACACGCCCATGACACCGCCCGTGCGCTCCTCTGCCGCGATGACCTCGAGGACGTCCTCGAGTGTCAACGGTTCGAAGTAGAGGCGCGTGGAGACGTCGTAGTCCGTGGAGACCGTTTCCGGGTTGCAGTTGACCATGACGGTCTCGTAGCCAGCCTTGCGCAACGCCATGGAAGCGTGGACGCACGAGTAGTCGAACTCGATGCCCTGGCCGATGCGGTTGGGGCCCGAACCCAGGATGATGACGGACGGCTTGGAGTGCAGGCCGACCTCATCCTCCTCGTCATATGCCGAGTAGTGGTACGGGGTGTACGCGGCGAATTCGGCGGCACAGGTGTCCACCGTCTTGTAGACCGGACGGATGCCCAGGGCCTGCCGGACGCCGCGGACAACGGCCTCCGGGTTGTGCGTCAAGGCACCGATCTGCTCATCAGAGAAACCGTGGCGCTTGGCGTTGCGGAGCATGTTTTCCGTCAGGGCACCGGCTTTGCGGATCTCGTGGGACATCTCGTTGAGCAGCTGCAGCTGGTCCAGGAACCACGGATCGATCTTGGTGGCTGCGTAGAGCTCCTCGACCGAAGCGCCGCCGAGCAGGGCGCGCTGGACCTGGTGGAGGCGGTCCGTCGTCGGGCGCTTGGACTTCTCGATGAGTTCCGGAACTTCCCATTCGGGAACGTGGCTGAAGTCCAGCTGCGAGCCCTTCTGCTCAAGGGAGCGAAGGGCCTTCTGCAGGGCCTCCGTGAAGTTGCGGCCCATCGCCATGGCTTCGCCGACGGACTTCATGGTGGTGGTCAGCGTGTTGTCCGCGGCCGGGAACTTCTCGAACGCGAAGCGCGGAACCTTGACGACGACGTAGTCGAGCGTCGGCTCGAACGATGCCGGCGTCTTCTGCGTGATGTCGTTGGGGATCTCGTCCAGGGTGTAGCCCAGGGAGAGCTTGGTGGCGATCTTGGCGATCGCGAAGCCGGTGGCCTTGGAAGCCAGCGCCGAGGAACGCGAAACACGCGGGTTCATTTCGATGACGACGACGCGTCCCGTGTCCGGCTCGATGGCGAACTGGATGTTGCAGCCACCGGTGTCGACGCCGACTTCGCGGATGACGGCGATGGAGATATCGCGCAGCCGCTGGTATTCGCGGTCGGTCAGGGTCAGGGCCGGGGCTACGGTGATGGAATCGCCTGTGTGGACACCCACCGGATCGAAGTTCTCGATGGAGCACACAACAACGACATTGTCGTTCTTGTCGCGCATCATCTCGAGCTCGTATTCTTTCCAGCCGAGGATGCTCTCTTCAAGCAGGACCTCGGAGGTGGGGCTGTACTGCAGGCCCTGGCCCACGATGCGGCGCAGGTCGTCCTCGTTGTACGCCAGGCCGGAGCCCAGGCCGCCCATGGTGAAGGATGGACGGACAACCATCGGGTAGCCGAGGTCTTCCGCCGCGGTCAGCGCTTCATCCATCGTGTGGATGATGTGGCTGCGGGCCGACTCGGCGCCGCAGCGTTCCACGACGCCCTTGAACTTTTCGCGGTCCTCGCCAAGTTCGATCGCGGCGATGTTGGCACCGATGAGTTCGACGTTGTACTTCTCGAGCACACCGTTCTTGTCCAGGGCGATGGCCGTGTTGAGGGCCGTTTGTCCACCCAGGGTGGGCAGGACGGCGTCCGGGCGCTCCTTGGCGATGATCTTTTCGACCACCTCGGGCGTGATGGGCTCGACGTAGGTGGCATCGGCGAACTCGGGGTCGGTCATGATGGTGGCCGGGTTGGAGTTCACGAGGATGACGCGCAGGCCCTCCTCTTTGAGCACCCGCAGGGCCTGGGTTCCCGAGTAGTCGAATTCGGCTGCCTGGCCGATGACGATCGGGCCGGAACCAATAACGAGGACGCTCTTGAGATCTGTACGCTTTGGCATTACTTGTTGTCCTCGTTCTTCGCGGAGTTCGATGTCTGAGTGTGGGCGGCCTGCGCGGCGTCCTGGCCGTTCTTCGTGCTCTCCATCAGGTCGATGAAGCGGTCGAAGAGGTAGGCGGCGTCGTGAGGCCCGGCTGCGGCTTCGGGGTGGTATTGGACCGAGAAGGCCGGGATGTCGAGGCAGGCGAGTCCTTCGACGACGTCGTCGTTGAGGCTCACGTGGCTGACCTCCACACGGCCAAAGCGCTCTTCAGGAGCCATCGTGGCGCCATCCATGGGAGCGTCGACGGCGAAGCCGTGGTTCTGCGAGGTGATCTCGACTTTGCCGGTTCGGCGGTCCATCACCGGCTGGTTGATCCCGCGGTGGCCGTACTTGAGCTTGTAGGTACCGAATCCGAGGGCCCGGCCCAGGATCTGGTTGCCGAAGCAGATTCCGAAGTACGGCATCTTCTCATCGAGCACGGAGCGGAGCAGCTTCACCTGGGCATCCGCGGTGGCGGGGTCGCCGGGGCCGTTGGACATGAAGAAGCCGTCAGGGTTGACTGCCTTGACGTCTTCAAGCGTTGCGGTGGCCGGCAGGACGTGGACGCGTACGCCGCGTTCGGCGAAGCGGACCGGGGTCATGGCCTTGATGCCAAGGTCGATCGCGGCGATGCTGAACTTCGGCTCGCCGTCCCAGCCATGGTCCGCGGGTTCGACGACGTATGCCTCGTCGATGCTTACTTCTTCGGCCAAACGGGCGCCTTCCATGGGTGCGCTGGCCAGGACGGTGTCCAGGAGCTCCTTGTCGCTTGCCTTGGCCGCCTCGCCGGAGAAGATTCCTGCTCGCATGGTCTTGTGCTCGCGCAGGTGCCGGGTGATGGCACGGGTGTCCACGGCCTGGATGCCGACGATGCCCTGTTCAACGAGCTCTGCGTCGAGGCTGCGTTCCGAGCGCCAGTTCGAGGGGCGGCGCGCGGCGTCGCGGACCACGTAGCCGGCCACCCAGATGCGGCGGGACTCGGCGTCTTCCTTGTTCACTCCGGTGTTACCGATGTGCGGAGCCGTCTGGACCACCAGTTGGCGGGCGTAGGAGGGGTCCGTAATGGTTTCCTGGTAGCCGGTCATGCCGGTGGCGAAGACCGCCTCGCCCAGGGCCACACCCGTGGCGCCGTAGCTGCGGCCGCGGAACGTGCGGCCGTCTTCGAGGACCAGCACTGCCGCTGAGGACTCTGCTGGGTTGGTATTGCCTGCTACTGCATTGCTATCCGTCACTTTGTTACTTTCCACTATCGGCATCTGCCTGGGGGGCTGCAGAGATCAATTCTTGAAGTGCTTCGAGGAGCGGTTGCTTGTCGGCGGCGCGCCTGGGCCTGAATCCGGTATCGAGTTCGTGCTCTCCGAGCATCCAGCTCAAGGTCACGAGTCCATCCTTCTCCACGAACTTGCCGGCCATGCCGTTGGCGCTGCCGTAATCGGTCACGGCTTCCGCCGGAACGAACAATGGTGCGGTCCCCTTCCGGTCGAAGAGGACGCCTTCCGGATGGACGCTCATTTCCGCGTTCCCGCGGAAGCCAAGCCCGTGGACGGCTACCCGGTCAAGCCAGTCTCCCGCCGTTGTCGTGGCCACATACTGCCCTTCAGCCACAATGCCTGCCGGGCTGAGCGTTTCAGGTACGTCCGGAAGCTGCCCGAGGCCGGCCTGCCGCTTGAGCCTGCCGCGCCAACCTATCGCAATGAGTCCGGCCGCGACCGCGGCGAGAACCACAACGACGAGCAGGGAAGCAATCTTGGTGTCCATCAGTTGCTGCCGGCGCCGGCCGGCTCCGCTGCGTAGCGGTACGGCGTGTTGAGCTTTCCGTCCAGCACCGTCGGGTGGCCCTTGAAGAAGGTGGCGACGACGGCACCCGGCAGCTCTTTGCCCGCGAAGGGTGAGTTCCGGCCCATGGTCGCCATCTTATGCGGATCCACCGTCCACCGGGCAGCCGGGTCCACCAGGATGACGTTCGCGGGCTCGCCGGCCTCGAGCGGACGTCCCTGATCCGCCACACGGCCAATGGCCGCGGGAACGGTGGATGTGACGCGGGCGAAGTCTGCCCACGTCATGAGCCCGGTTTCGATCATGGTCTCCTGGACTACCGACAAGGCAGTCTCCAGTCCCGTCATGCCCATGGCCGCCTGGGCCCACTCGCACTCTTTGTGCTCGCTTGGATGCGGGGCGTGGTCCGTGCCGACGACGTCGATCGTGCCGTCCGCGAGCCCGGCACGGAGCGCCTGGACATCCGCGTCGGTGCGCAGGGGCGGGTTGACTTTGTAGACGGGGTCGTAGCTGCGGACGAGTTCGTCGGTAAGCAACAAGTGGTGGGGCGTGACCTCCGCGGTGACGTTGATCCCACGTTCCTTGGCCCAACGGACGATCTCCACCGAGCCGGCGGTGGATACGTGGCAGACGTGCAGGCGCGAGCCGACGTGCTGGGCAAGGAGGACGTCCCGGGCGATGATGCTTTCCTCGGCGACTGCGGGCCACCCGGCCAGGCCGAGAACCGCGGAGACGGTGCCCTCGTTCATCTGGGCACCCGCAGTGAGGCGGGGTTCCTGCGCGTGCTGGGCGACGACGCCGTCGAACGCCTTGACGTACTCCAGGGCGCGGCGCATCAGCACGGGATCGTGGACGCAGATGCCGTCGTCGGAGAAGACCCGGACCTGGGCGCGGGAGTCTGCCATGGCCCCGAGTTCGGCGAGCTGCTCACCGGCGAGCCCGACCGTGACGGCACCCACCGGGCGCACATCTACCCAACCGGAGGCACGGCCCAGGCTGTGGACCTGCTCGACGACGCCGGCGGTGTCTGCCACCGGGTTGCTGTTGGCCATGGCGTGGACCGCGGTGTAGCCGCCAAGGGCTGCCGCGCGGGTACCCGTTTCAACAGTCTCCGCGTCTTCGCGGCCAGGTTCACGCAAATGGGTGTGGATGTCGACCATGCCTGGAAGCGCCACGAAGCCCGCGGCCTCGATCACGGTGGCACCTTCGGCGGAAAGGCCGGTGCCGCGCTCAGCGATGACGCCGTCGCGGATCAGCAGGTCCTCGGCGTCGCCACCCAGGATGGCCGCACCGCGGATCAAGTAAGTGCCTGTTGCGCTCTCGGTCATCAGTTGCTCTCCTTATCGGAACGGGCGGTGCCCGGCATGGGGGCGGCTTCACGGGAATCCCCCGAAAGCAGCAAGTACAGGGCGGCCATCCGGACCGAAACACCGTTCCGGACCTGAGCCAGGACCGTGGAGCGCGGCGAATCGGCGGCAGCGGAAGAAATCTCCAGTCCGCGGTTCATGGGGCCGGGGTGCATGATGATGGTGTCCTTGAGCCCGAGTTCGTCGAGGGCGCGCAAGCGGGCGTCGTCGAAGCCCCAGCGCCGCGAATACTCGCGGGTGGAGGGGAAGAAGGAAGCGTTCATGCGCTCACCTTGGACGCGCAGCATCATCATGGCGTCCACCCCGGCCTCGAGGGTCTCGTCGAGGTTGTAACTGACCTTGCAAGGCCAGTGTTCGACGCCGATCGGCAGCAAAGTGGGCGGCGCCACCAGGGTTACTTCCGCACCAAGGGTGCGCAGGAGCCACACGTTCGAGCGTGCGACACGGGAGTGCAGGACGTCGCCGGCGATGGCGACGCGCATGCCGGTGAGGTCCGCGCCGGTGGATGCCGAACCGTGCAACCTGGACCAGTGTCGGCGCATCGTGAACGCGTCCAGGAGAGCCTGCGTGGGGTGTTCGTGGGTGCCGTCACCGGCGTTGATGACGGCTGCGTCGATCCAGTCGGTGGCAGCCAAGCGGTGCGGAGCCCCGGAAGCCCAGTGGCGGATGACTACCGCATCGGCCCCCATGGCTGCGAGCGTCTGCGCGGTGTCCTTGAGGGATTCGCCTTTCGAAACCGAGGAACCCTTGGCCGCGAAGTTGATGACGTCGGCGGACAGCCGCTTGGCCGCTGCCTCGAAGGAAATGCGGGTGCGGGTGGAGTCCTCGAAGAAAAGGTTGACCACGGTGCGGCCCCGCAAGGCCGGGAGTTTCTTGACCTCCCGGTCCCCTACGGCGGCCATCTCTTCGGCGGTGTCCAGGATCCGGATGGCGTTCGTTGCGCTGAGGTTCTCGGTGGAGAGCAGGTGTTTCATGCGCCTGCCTCGATCACTACTTCATTGATGGGCTGACCGTCCACCGAATCGAGTTCTTCAAGGTGGACCCGGACCTTTTCCGAAGAAGACGTGGGCAGGTTCTTGCCGACGTGGTCCGCGCGGATCGGCAGTTCGCGGTGCCCGCGGTCCACAAGGACGGCCAGGCGGACAATGCGTGGCCTGCCGAGGTCGATGATGGCGTCCAGGGCTGCCCGGATGGTGCGGCCGGAGTACAGGACGTCATCGATAAGGACAACAACCTTGTTGTCGATGCCGGACAAGGGCAGCTTGGTGGGGTACGGAGGCCTGGCGGGCTGGTGGGAAAGATCGTCACGGAACATGGTGACATCCAGCTGACCGACAATTGCGGAGGCGTTGACGGATGGATCCGCGGCGGCGATTTTCCCTGCCAGCCGCACGGCCAGCGGATAACCGCGGCGCGGGATGCCCAAAAGAACCAGATCCTGGGAACCTTTGTTGGCTTCGAGGATCTCGTGGGCGATACGAGTGAGCGCACGGTCGATATCCGCGTGGTTGAGAACAACCCGGGACGGCACCGGCGCAGTGACTTCAGTCATCGCTCGTCTCCCCTTTCCCCGCCTCACGGGACGGAATTAAAAAAGGAACATTTGCTCTTCAAAATTACCACAGGGGCGAGGCCTGTCCGCTTCCGGCAAGGGCCGGTCCGTGCGTTATTGCTCACACCCGGCTAAAGCGAAGGGCCGGTGCCCGCGGTTTCCCGTGGCACCGGCCCTTCGTATGCTTACGATGCCGCCTAAGCGAGCAGGGAAGGCTTCAGCGTCTGCAAGCGGCCAAGGAGGCCGTTGATGAACGCAGGAGATTCGTCGGTGGACATGACCTTGGCCAGGGCTACCGCTTCGCTGACTGCCACGCCGTCCGGCACGTCGTCGTTGTAGAGGAGTTCCCAAGCGCCGATCCGCAGGATAATGCGATCGACCGCCGGCATCCGCTCCAGGGTCCAACCCTGGGCGTAGGTCTGCAGGAACTCGTCGATTGTGGGCTGCATGGCAACCACGCCCTCCACGATGTCCAACGTGTATGGGTTGACCACGAGGTCGGTCATTTCCCGGCGGGCCTTCAAGACCTCGAAAGCGGAGGCGGAACGCTGCTCCGCCTCGAAGAGTACTTCGAGGGCCCTGTTACGGGCCTTACCACGGGCGCTCACTAGTCGTTGACCCGGCCCAGGTAGCTGCCGTCGCGGGTGTCTACCTTGACCTTGGTGTTGTTCTCAACGAACAGGGGCACCTGGATCTCGTAGCCGGTCTCGAGGGTAGCCGGCTTGGTTCCAGCCGAGGAGCGGTCGCCCTGCAGGCCCGGCTCGGTGTAGGTGATTTCGAGGACAACGCTCGGCGGCAGTTCGATGTAGAGCGGAGTGCCCTCGTGGATGGCGATGTTGACCATCTGGTTTTCCAGCATGAAGTTGGTGGCGTCGCCTACCGTGGCGCCGGAAACCGTGATCTGGTCGAAGTCCTGGGTGTCCATGAACACGAAGTCCGCGCCGTCCTGGTACAGGTACTGGTAGTCGCGGCGGTCAACCGTGGCAGTTTCGATTTTGAGGCCGGCGTTGAAGGTCTTGTCGACCACCTTGCCCGACATGACGTTGCGCATCTTCGTACGCACGAACGCACCGCCCTTGCCCGGCTTGACGTGCTGGAACTCAATGATGTTCCAGAGCTGGCCCTCGAGCTTCAGCACGGTTCCGTTCTTGATGTCATTTGTGGTTGCCACTAGTATCCTCTGGTTTCTTTCACTGGTTCTAGCTACGCCTTCTGGCTCCAGCCGACTATGCCAAGCAGGCATGCCGTGACGGCCGCCAGCGCGTATTTATCAAAAATCCAAAGTCCATTCTACCGGCAAAATGCGATGTGCCAGCCCGCGCCTGTCTCAGGAGGCGAACTCGAGGACGTTCCGGGCGCGTTGCAGGGCCACAGCAGAGGAGTAGATCAGGGAAGCGTCAGCCGCCAAGGCGACGCGCAGATCCAAGGCCTTGGTAAACGACTCTGCCGCGGCGACGTGGTTGCCGGCCACAAAATGGGCCCTCCCCAGATACTGGTGGACGACCGGTTCCTTGGCGGTTCCGTGGACTTCGCCCAGTAGCTGGCGAAAGAGCTCCACGGCACGGTCAAAGCGGTTGGTGGCGCGGTGTAATTCGGCTTCGAAGATCCGCAATTTGAACGACTCGGGATCGTTGTAGCGCGCCTCGGCCAACAGCTCTGCGGCTTCTCCCGGGTGGCCTTCGAGCATGAGCGCCATGATGCGGTCGGCGGGATCGCTGGACTCGGCCAGTGCGGACTGCATGGCTTCCTCGTTGACGATGGCGGGCAGGAGGGTGTCCGGGTTGGTGCGCACACCGGGAAACCCGCCCGTGGGCCAGTCACTGATGCTGCTGAAGGTCTCGGTGGTCATGATGCGATCTCCTGGTAGGCAGCGAAGAGCAACGAGGTGTCCGGAACGTCGAGGATCCCGGGCTTCGCGACGCCGTCGAGCACCACGAAACGCAAGAGGTCTCCGCGGGACTTCTTGTCACGGCGCATGCCGTCGAGCAGGCCCTGCCAGCGGTCCCGGCGGTAGGTGACCGGCAACCCGAGTCCCTCGAGGATGGTGCGGTGCCTGTCGGCGTCGACGTCGGAAAGCCGGCCGACGCTGCGGGCGAGCTCTGCGGCGAACATCATGCCGACCGAAACGGCGGCGCCGTGCCGCCACGAGTAGCGTTCCACGAGTTCGATCGCGTGGCCGAGTGTGTGCCCGTAGTTGAGGATTTCGCGCAAGCCGGATTCCTTGAGGTCTTCGGAAACCACCTTCGCCTTGACGGCGATCGCACGTTCGATAAGCTCACGGAGCACTGCCGAGCCTGGATCGGTGACCTCTTCCGGCTTGTTTTCGACTAGCTCCAAGATCGCCGGATCAGCAATGAAGCCGCATTTGATGACCTCTGCCATTCCGGAGATCAACTCGTTCTTGGGCAGCGTCTGAAGCGTGTCCAGGTCCGCGAGGACAGCCGCGGGCGGGTGGAAGGAACCCACCAGGTTCTTGCCTTCCGCCGTGTTGATGCCGGTCTTGCCGCCCACGGACGCGTCCACCATGCCAAGGAGGCTCGTGGGCATGTGGATGACCTTGACGCCGCGCAGCCACGTGGCTGCGACGAATCCGGCGAGGTCGGTGACCGCGCCGCCGCCGACCGCCACAATGGCATCGGAGCGGGTGAAGTCGTTCTGGCCAAGCACTTGCCAGCAGAAGGCGGCAACCTGGATGTGCTTGCCTTCTTCGGCGTCCGGGATCTCGGCGGTGAGGGCGGTGAATCCGGCAGCCTCAAGTTCGGCGCGGACCGTATCGCCCGTAAGGCGCAAGGCACGCGGGTGGACCACCAGGACCCGCTTGACGCGCTCCCCCAGTTTCGCGGGAAGGGTCTCCAAGAGGCCGCGTCCGACGACGACGTCGTAGTTCTCGTTGGCGGACTGGCCAGTGACCTTGATGACAGTTGCTTCGTTGCTCACTTTTGCACTTCCTCTTTCAAGGCCGCGTATTCACGCAGTCTTTCCTCCACGTGGAGGGCGATTTCCGCCACGGTTCCGGACCGGACGTCGACGATGATGTCTGCAAGGCGTTCATAGACAGGACGCCGGGCGGCAAAAAGGGTCTCCCAGCGAGCCATGGCGTCGCCGGCCAGGAGTGGCCGGCCCGTGTTGCGGGCGATGCGCTCGGCGACAGTCTCAGCGTCGCACTCGAGGTAGATCACGGTGCAATCACCCAGCAGCTGCTGCGTGCCGGAATCGAGCACTGCGCCACCACCAAGCGAAACCACCGCCCCGTGGATGTTCGCAGCTTCGACGGCGCGTGCCACCGTCCTGGCCTCGATCTCCCGGAAGGCATGTTCTCCGCGACCGGCGAAAATATCCGCGATCGTGCCGTGGTGCTCAACGATGACGGCGTCCGTGTCCACGAAGGGCACGCCCAATTGCTGGGCGAGCTGCTGGCCAATGACCGACTTACCGACGGCCATCGGCCCAACCAAAGCGATCGCGCGCCCATAACCGGCGCCCGAGCTACTGCGGACCACTAGTGGCCGACCGAGTCCAGGGTTGCCGGAATGCTGTCCAGGTAACCCCGAAGGTTCCGGGCGGTCTCGGCGACCGAATCACCGCCGAACTTCTCAGCAACGGCCTCGGCCAGCACGAGGGCAACCATGGCTTCAGCCACGACACCGGCCGCCGGAACGGCACAGACGTCGGAGCGCTGGTGATGCGCCTTGGCAGCCTCACCAGTGCTCACGTCAATGGTCTTCAACGCGCGCGGAACGGTGGCGATGGGCTTCATGGCGGCGCGGACACGCAGGACCTCGCCGATGCTCATGCCACCTTCAATGCCACCGGCACGGTTGGTCTTGCGGACGATCCGGCCGGTCTCGTCCTTCACGATTTCATCGTGCGCGGCGGAGCCTCGGCGGGCCGCCGTCAGGAAGCCATCGCCCACTTCGACGCCCTTGATCGCTTGGATGCCCATCAGGGCAGCAGCCAGGCGGGAGTCGAGGCGACGGTCCCAGTGCACGTAGCTGCCGAGTCCCGGCGGAAGACCGTAGGCCAAAACCTCGACAACACCACCGAGGGTCTCGCCTTCCTTGTGTGCCGCGTCAACCTCCGCCACCATGGCGTCGGAGGTTTCTCGATCGAAGCAACGCAAAGGATCGGCATCGAGGGCCAGAACGTCGGACGGCACCGGCAGGGGGCGGCCTTCGGGCACGGTCACGCTCGCGATGGAAACAGTGTGGCTGACGAGCTCAATCCCAAGCTGCTTCAGGAATTGCGAAGCGACGGTACCCAAGGCAACACGCGTGGCGGTTTCCCGGGCGCTGGCGCGTTCCAGGACCGGGCGGGCCTCAGGGAACCCGTACTTCTGCATGCCCGTGAAGTCTGCATGGCCGGGCCGCGGACGTGTCAAGGGAGCGTTGCGGGCCTGGTCCGCGAGCAGCGCCGGGTCAACCGGGTCGGCAGACATGATCTGCTCCCATTTGGGCCATTCGGTGTTGCCGATCTGGATCGCGACGGGGCCGCCCTGCGTCACGCCGTGCCTGACTCCGCCGAGGATGCTCACTTCGTCCTGCTCGAACTTCATCCGGGCGCCGCGGCCATAGCCTAGACGGCGACGCGCCAAGGCGTCACGTATTTCCTCGCTGGTGAGTTCAACACCGGCGGGGACGCCTTCAATAATTCCGAGCAGTGCCGGGCCATGGGATTCACCGGCAGTCAACCAACGCAACATATATCCAATCCTGCCATGTAAGGCCCTTACTAGACCCGCCGGGGAAGCCCGACTGAGTCACACATCACATCTATGACATCGGCGGTGACGTCAGCTCCGGAAAACAACCGGATTTGCTCCACGGCTTGATAGAGCAACATCTCGAGCCCCGGAACCACCACTCCGCCCCGCGAATGCCATGCTTCGGCAATGCGGCTGGGCCAAGGATCGTAGGCGACATCGAGCAGCACGCCGGTGGCGCCGGGAAGCTTGTCGTCGTCGGGAAGCTTGTCATCGTCGGGAAGCTGCTCAAGCTGCGTCGCAATGCCGTCTGCCGCCCGCGGCGGAAGCGTGGAGATCACCAGATCGGCTCCCGACATGGCTTCAGCAGCTTCGGCCAGCGGCCGGAGGTGAATGGAAAGCCCGACGGCGGCTGCCGCGGCTTTCGCCTCGGCGGCCCGTCCGGCGTCGCGCACAAAGACGTCAACGTGTTTCGAACCGAGTTCCCGGAGCGCCGCAATAGCCGCTGCGGACGTTCCTCCGCCGCCAAGGATCGCGGAGTTCGGCCGTTCAGTGACTCCTGCGTTCCTCACGGCTTCGACGATGCCGGCCACATCCGTGTTGTGGCCGACGCGCCGCACGCCTTGCTCAGTAGCTTCGAAAGCCACCGTGTTGATGACGCCCAAGTACGCGCCGGCTCCGCGGACCTCGTCGACTTGGTCCACCATGGCGGTCTTGAGGGGCATGGTGACGGACAAACCGCACCAGTGGTCCCCGGCCTCGAGTCCCGCCATGAAGGCCGGGAGCCGCTCGACGGTTACGTCGATCGCCGAGTATTCGATGTCGAGCCCGAGCTTCGCGTACGCCGCGCGGTGGAGCTCCGGTGACTTCGAGTGACTGATGGGGTGCCCCAGGACGGCAGCACGTCTACTCACACGCACCGTCCGGCGTTGGCCGCACACCACGCGTTGTACTGGTCAACGTACTTCAAGTGTTCCGCCAACGTGCTGGAGAACTTGGTCTCCTTGGTGTCGAGGTTGATGGTCACCCAGTAGAGGTAGTTGTTGGCTGTCGGCTTGGCGGCGGCATCGATCGCCGTCTTTCCGGGCGAACCGATGGGGCCGACAGGAAGGCCTACGTTGGCGTAGGTGTTGTAGGGATTGCTCTTGTCAGCCTTCTGGGCATCGGTCAAGTGGAAAGTCTTGGTACCCAGGCCGTAGGTAACGGTTGCATCCGACTGGATGAGCCCGTTCGTCTCGGTGTTGCCCGGCTTGAGCCTGTTGTAGATGGCGCCTGCTACGTTGCCGTAGTCGGCCTGGCCGCCTTCAGCCTGCACGATGCTGGCCACCGTGATGGTCTGGTATTGCTTCGCGGGATCCGTGACGCCCTGGGCCTTGAGCTCGTCGGTGGTGGCCGTGACGAGCTTCTGGAGGATGTCCTTGGCAGAGGTTCCAAGGGGGAAACGGTACTCACCCGGTGCCAGGAAGCCTTCCAGGTTCTTTGCCGGGGCAGGGACACCAAACTGGGCAGGTGAATCACTGAGCGCCTTCAAGTCGGACAAAGGTATGCCCGAACCCTTGGCGATCGCATCAAGGGATTCACCGATGCGCAATCCCGCACTCAGCGCGAAGTACATGACCTTGGAAGAATCCTTGCCGAGGAGCACATTCACCGCATCGGAGTTTTTCATTTCCGTTTTGAAAGTGAAATCACCCGGTGAGAGTTCACCCCCTGCAGCAGTGAAGGCCGCCACGAAAGAATCGGCGTCGGCGATGACGTGCTGGCTCTGGAGGTTGGTCGCGACCAGCTTGGGGCCGGAGCCCGGGGCCACAGTGATGGTGACCGAGCCGGTACCCGGGCCAGGGTAGTCGCTGACCTTGTCCATCCCGAGCAATGGCTTCAGGAACTGCGCCCCAACAGCGACCGCTGCGACGAACACGGTGAGGGTGAGCAGGAGCGCGACAAGACGGCGGCGCCTGCGGACCTTCTTCGAGGGGACCTTTGGCGCCGGAGTCGCGGCTGCCATGAGGTCGTGGGCGGCGTGCCCGTCATGGACCTCGTAGTCGAACTGGGGATCATGGTGCTCATAACCTTCGTCATGGGCATGCAGCTCGTGGAATTCGTCACCGTGTGCGACGTCGTAGCTGTGAACGGGTTCATCGTGCATAGCATCGTGGTCGATGGCGTGATGATCTACGGCGTCGGGGTGCGCGACGTCGTAGTGCTCGACGTCTGGCTGCACTGTGTCAATGGGCTGCACTCTGTCAATGGGCTGCGCCGTGTCAATGGGCTGCGCCGTGTCAATGGGCTGCCGGAGGACGTCAGGCTGCTGCTGCAGGTCCTCTTGGGGCTGGACTGTTTCGCCGTGGATGCCGTCGTCGTGGAAGTCAGCGGCGTGGGTGGTCGCTCCCGGGGCTGCCGGCGCGTAGTCCGGGACGTATGCAGGCTGTGGCTTCGGAACTGCGACAGGTTCAAAGTGGACAGGCACAGGCGGTGGCAGTACCTCCTGGTTCTGCGTCTCCAGGAAACGTTCCCTGGCACGGATTTCACGACGCGTCAGAGGCCTGGTGCGGTCTTCTGCTGCGTCGTTGGAGGGGTCGTTGTTGACCGGGCTCACTATTGTCTTCCCCTCGTTGGAGAGTGTGGATCAATGCCGGAGGCCGGCAGCGGCGCACTGGCACCGTCAATGTGTTGGGGTGGCATAGGCGCCTGCACGCGCCTGCCCACATCTGCACCTCTGGCTTTTTGCATGTCGATCGCGTGCTGCAGAATTCCGGCAGCGGCAACCTGATCCACCACTTTACGATGATCCTTGCTGCTCATGCCAGCTTCATGGAGATTGCGGTGGGCCGTCACGGTACTGAGCCGCTCGTCCACCATGTTGACTGGAACGTCGAGTCCACGGCGCTGCAAGTGGGCTGCCAGCAACTCCGCGTAGTCCGTAGCCATGACCGCAGAAGAATGTTCTTCACCCTTCATCGTGCGCGGCAGGCCGACGAAAATCTGGACTACGCCGAGCTCCGCGACCTGCCGGACAATGACCCCGATGTCGGAATTCTTCTTGGCGTCCCGGCTCACCGTCTTGAACGGCGTTGCCAGGATCCCGTCCGGATCACAGACGGCAACTCCCACACGGACGGTGCCGACGTCTACCCCCAGTTTGATGCCCCGGGGGTAGTCGTCGTTGCTCGCAATGGCCTCCAAGATCAGCGCTTGGCGATCGCGTCCACAACGGCCGCGAGGGCCGGTGCGATCTTCGCGGCGTCGGTTCCGCCGCCCTGCGCGACGTCGTCCTTGCCACCGCCGCCGCCGCCGAGGATTCCTGCAGCAACCCGAACGAGGGCGCCTGCCTTGACGCCCGCTTCACGCGCGGCCTCGTTGGTGGCCACGATGATGACGGGACGGTCGTTGCTGACACCGGCCACGGCAACCGTGGAAGCGTCGGAGCCGAGCCGGTTGCGCAAGTCCATGGCGAGGCTGCGGAGGTCGTCCGCTCCCCCGACCTGGCCGGCGTCGTGCGCCACTACCCGGACGCCTGCGGCATCCTGGGCCGTGGCGACTAGGTTCGCGGCGGCCGCGGTCAGCTGTTCCTTGCGGAGGCGGTCGAGTTCCTTTTCCGTCGCCTTGAGCTTGGCCAAGGTGCTGGAGATCCGGTCGGCCAACTGGCCCGAAGGGACCTTGAGCATCTCCGTGAGCTCGGTGACCAGGGCACGCTCGGCTGCGAGGTGCCGGAAGGCGTCAAGGCCGACGAAAGCCTCCACGCGGCGGTTTCCCGAACCAACGGACTGTTCGCCGAGCAGCGACAGGCTCCCGATGAGGGAGGTGTTGGCCACATGGGTGCCACCACAGAGTTCGCGCGACCATGCGCCGTCGATCTCCACAACGCGGACTTCGCTGCCGTAGTTCTCGCCGAAGAGGGCCATGGCGCCGAGCGCTTTCGCCTCGGCGAGGCCCATGACCTTGGTGTCCACCCGGAAGTTGTTGCGGATGGCGATGTTCGAGACCTCTTCGATCTCGGACTTCGTGGCTGCACTCAATCCCTCGCCCCAGGCGAAGTCGAAACGCAGGTAACCGGCCTTGTTGAAGGATCCGCGCTGGGTGGCTTCCGGGCCGAGGATCTGGTGCAGGGCGGCGTGCACGATGTGCGTGCCCGTGTGGGCCTGCTCTGCGGCGTGGCGGCGTTCGCGGTCGACGGCGGCGCGCACCAAAGCGTCCGAGGCGATCTCGCCTTCGCGGACGATCGCCTTGTGGACGCTCAGGCCCTTCACCGGGCGCTGGACGTCGAGGACCTCGACGACGAAGCCGTCACCGGTGATGAGGCCCTTGTCTGCGGACTGGCCACCGGCCTCTGCGTAAAACGGGGTCTCGTTGAGCACGAGCTCGATTTCGTCGCCCGTGGAAGCGTGGGCAACACGCCGCCCGGAGCTCACGATGCCGCGGACCCGCGCCTCGCCTTCCAGCTCGGTGTAGCCCGTGAAGACCGTCTCGCCCTCAGCCAGGAGCTCCTGGAAGGCTGAGACATCGGCGTGTCCACCCTTCTTGGCCTTGGCATCCGCCTGGGCGCGCTGGCGCTGTTCCAGCATGAGGCTGCGGAATTCGGCTTCGTCGACCTTCAGGCCGGCTTCCTCGGCCATTTCGAGGGTGAGGTCGATCGGGAACCCGTAGGTGTCGTGCAGGGCGAAGGCATCCTCGCCGGACAGCGGCTTGCCGGCAGCCTTGGACAGCACAACGGCCTCTTCAAGGCGCGCGGTGCCGGAAGCGATGGTGCGCAGGAAGGCTTTTTCTTCGGCGTAGGCGATGCGGCTGATGCGATCGAAATCGGTCTCCACGACGGGGTAGACGCCCTTCATGGCGTCGCGGGATGCCGGAAGCAATTGCGGGAGGCAAGCTTCTTCGACCCCGAGGAGGCGCATGGCACGGACGGCACGGCGGATCAGCCGGCGCAGGACGTAGCCGCGGCCTTCGTTGGACGGGGACACGCCGTCGGAAATCAGCATGAGGGCCGAACGGATGTGGTCGGCGACGACGCGCATCCGGACGTCGTCCGTGTGGTGCGGGTCGTCAGCGGATTCGGCAGAGGTGTACTCCTTGCCGGACAAGGCTGCGGCCTTGTCGATGACGGGACGGACCTGGTCCGTTTCGTACATGTTCTCGACACCCTGCAGGATCATCGCGAGGCGCTCCATGCCGAGGCCGGTATCGATGTTCTTCTTGGGCAGTTCGCCAACGATGTCGAAATCCACCTTCGAGCGGACGTTCTCGATCTGGTACTGCATGAACACGAGGTTCCAGATTTCGACGTAGCGGTTTTCGTCCGCGATGGGACCGCCTTCGGCGCCATAGGCCGGGCCGCGGTCGTAGTAGATTTCCGAGCACGGACCGGCAGGACCGGGCTGCCCGGTGGACCAGTAGTTGTCCGCCTTCCCCATCCGCTGGATGCGCGAGGCGGGAATGCCCGTGTTCTTGAGCCACAGATCCTGGGCTTCGTCGTCTTCCTCGTAGACGGTCACCCAGAGGCGCTCGACGTCCAGTCCGTAGCCGCCGTCGTCGACGCTCTTGGTGAGCAGTTCGAAGGCGAACTTGATGGCGTCTTCCTTGAAGTAGTCCCCGAAGGAGAAGTTTCCGCACATCTGGAAGAACGTCCCGTGCCGGGCGGTCTTGCCCACTTCCTCGATGTCGCCGGTGCGGATGCATTTCTGGACGCTCGTGGCGCGGTTGAAGGGCGGTTCCTCACGGGCGGTCAGGTAGGGAATGAAGGGAACCATGCCGGCCACAGTGAAGAGCAGGGAAGGGTCGCTGGATACGAGCGACGCGGAGGGGACGGCGGTATGGCCCTTGCTGACAAAAAAGTCCACCCAGCGTTTGGTGATCTCCTGCGACTTCATTAGCTGATTACTTACCCTTCTCAATTCACTGCACATGAGTTTGTGCGCGGTTCTGGCATGTGCCATTGCCGCAGCTTCTAATTCTGCCCTGTTGACGGCCGCTTGGGCGAACCGCGGTGACTAGCGGCGGCTACTGGCTGCCGGCGTCGGACTCTACGATGCCGAGCGCGGCCCTGAGGTCGACTTCGCGTTCATTCATTCCGGCGCGCACGGCGTCGGCGAAGTCGTACACGCCGTCGGCCAGCCGCGCTACGGCGCGGTTCAGGCCGTCGGGACCAATATTGGCCTGTGCTTGGGTGATCTTGCGGAAGGCGATGACTCCGATTGCCACGCCGATCCCCATCCAGACAATTCTTTTCACAGTTTTCCTGACATACGAAGATCGTGACTTACGAACGGATTCAGCGGCTGCGGCGGCCGCTGCCCGGTTTGCGGCGGGCGGCAAAAGCCGAGCGCACTCCATAGCTGAACGCTGCCACCTTGATGAGCGGCGAACCGACCGTTGCAGCCACCAGTGAGGACAAGGCAGAGATGTTGGCGGAGGCGTCGGAAACGTTGGAGGTGATGCCATCCACCTTTTTCAGCTGCTGGTTTGTGGTGGAAACCGTCGCCGTGACCTCGTCCATCAGGGGCGTGGCTCCGTCGCTCAAGGAGCGGATGGAGGTGCGGACCTCATCGAAGACGCGCCCGAGTTTGAGGATCGGCACAGCGAGCAGCACCACAAGGAGCGCGAAAACTCCGGCCGCGATCAGACCTGCAATATCGCCACCAGTCATGGACACTCATCTCCTAGCATTTGTTGCTTTGCCGTTGGTGCGCCATGTAGTTCGACGCGGGCACCCCCGGCGTGGCTTCCCCAAGTACCTTACATACAAAGAAGCCCGCGGCGCGTGCCACGGGCTTCTTTGTATGTGCTTGCTGAAAATCAGCGAGCGTAGAATTCGACCACGAGCTGCTCTTCGCAGGTCACGGGGACCTCAGAGCGCTTCGGGCGACGAACCAGGCGTGCCTGCAGGGCGTCGATCTTGACGTCCAGGTAAGCCGGAACGACGTTCAGGACGTGTGCGCCGGCAGCTGCAACCTGGAACGGAGCCATGACTTCGCTGCGGCTGTGAACGTGGATGAGCTGGCCTTCAGCAACGCGGAACGACGGGCGGTCCACGCGGATGCCGTCAACGAGGATGTGGCGGTGCACAACCAGCTGGCGGGCCTGGGCGATGGTGCGGGCGAAGCCGGCACGCAGCACGAGTGCGTCGAGACGCATTTCGAGCAGTTCGATCAGGTTTTCACCGGTCAGGCCCTTGGTGCGCCGTGCTTCTTCGAAGGCACGGGTCATCTGGGCTTCGCGGATGCCGTACTGGGCGCGCAGACGCTGCTTTTCGCGCAGACGTACAGCGTAGTCAGAGTCCTGCTTCTTGCGGGCACGGCCATGCTCACCGGGGCCGTACGGACGGCGCTCCATGTACTTGGCGGCCTTGGGAGTCAGAGCGATGCCGAGTGCACGCGAAAGGCGTGCGGTACGGCGAGCACGAGTGTTGTTAGCCACTTGTGTCCTTCCAATATCTGCGGTGTGTCAGTGTTACTGGCCTCCATGAGGGAGAGCATCGGCCAACCGCTGCCTTTTGCTACGGGGCGCAGGGCACAGCATCAAAACCTGGATTTTGATGGATTGTGCGCCCGAGCCTTGCCAGACAAGCATCTAGCCTACCATGACGCCTACTTGCCCCGGATGATCCTGCGCAGCCGCTCGAGCCTGGGAGCAATATCCCGTTCAGCACCGTTTGCCGTGGGTTCGTAGTAGTCCCTGCCGACCAAATCATCCGGAGCGTACTGCTGCGTGGCCACGCCGTGCGGGGCATCGTGCGCGTACTTATAGCCTTGGCCGTGGCCGAGGCCCTTCGCTCCTTGGTAATGCGCATCCCGCAAGTGGGCCGGAATCCCGACCCCCATCCCCGCACGCACATCGGCGATGGCCTTGTTGATGCCCATATAGGCCGCATTGGACTTGGGCGCCGTCGCCAGATGCACCACGGCTTCGGCGAGGATGATCCGGCCCTCGGGCATGCCGATCAACTGCACCGCCTGGGCCGCGGCGACGGCGGTCTGCAACGCCGTCGGATCTGCCATGCCGATGTCTTCGGCAGCCGAAATCACAATCCGGCGGGCCACGAAGCGGGGGTCCTCCCCCGCTTCGAGCATGCGGGCCAGGTAGTGGAGGGCCGCATCGACGTCTGAGCCGCGGATCGACTTGATGAACGCACTGGCGACGTCGTAGTGCTGGTCGCCCGCGCGGTCGTACCGGACGGCGGCTACATCGAGGGCCCGCTCCGTGTGGCGGAGTTCGACGACGACCGGAGCCTCCGGGGCGCCGTCACCGGCCAGCCCTTCCTCTTCAGAAGCGTCTTCGGAAGCGTCGCCGTCGTGGTTCCGGTCTCCGTAGGCGACGCCGGCGGCGGCCTCAAGTGCGGTGAGCGCGCGGCGGGCATCTCCCCCGGACAAGCGGACCAAATGCTCGAGCGCTTCAGGGGTGAGCTCCACTCCCCCTGCCAAGCCGCGGGCATCGGCAACAGCGCGTTGCAAGAGCGCCTCGATGTCGCTGTCGGTGAGCGGTTTCAGGGTAAGCAGCAGTGACCGGGAGAGCAGCGGCGAGACCACCGAGAACGCGGGGTTTTCGGTGGTGGCTGCGACCAGTACCACCCAGCGGTTCTCGACGCCAGGCAGCAGGGCGTCCTGCTGGGCTTTGTTGAAGCGGTGGATCTCATCCAGGAACAGCACAGTGGTGGTCCGGTAGAGATCCCGGGCAGTCAAGGCATTTTCCATGACCAGGCGGACGTCCTTGACGCCCGCAGTAATAGCGGACAATTCAACGAACTTCCGGCCTGGTCCGCGGGCGATGACGTGCGCCAGCGTCGTCTTGCCCGTACCTGGAGGTCCCCACAAGATGACCGAGCTCGGACCGGCAGGACCGGCGGCGTCGGCCCCTGCGGCAAGCTGCCGCAAAGGAGAACCCTGGCCCAGCAAATGCTGCTGGCCCACAACGTCGTCGAGCGTCCGGGGCCTCATGCGGACAGCCAAAGGGCTCCGCGGCGACGCCCGACGTACCGTGCCCGCACGCTCATCACCGGAACGGTCCGAATCCGCCGCTTTGCCGCCGGCGTCGTCGTCGTTGTCCGCGTCGGCACCAAAGAGATCTTCCACATGGATAGGCTACTCATGATTCCAGTTAAGGAGACATCGACGTGGAGACCCGGCCATCCGCCCCCGGCGAAAAGCAGCCGCTTGGAGCGGCGCGCACCGCCTTCATCCCTGGTCCGCGGTTGACCGGCTGGGTGGAGCGCTTCGCCGCGAGCCATGGCACCGTTGAGGAAGAGCCCGACGACGGCGGTACCCTCCTGCGGGCGGCTGACGGCGCTACCGCGCTATTGAGAGCCCCCTGGCCCGTCGATGGACGGCCGGGCAAGGGCGCAACCACCGTTGAGCGTTTGGCGTCCCTTGCTTCACAGGAACGGCGGCTCGGAATCATCCTGGTGCGCCGGGGTGGCTACGCGGTGGGGGTCGTGAGCGGCGGCAAAGTGTCTGCGTCCAAATCGGGTTCCCGCTATGTACAGTCACGCTCGTCGGCAGGAGGATCGTCGCAGCAGCGTTTTGCCCGTCGTCGCGAAAACCAGGCAAACGCACTGACGGAAGCCGTGGCCGGTTATGCCGCCGCTGTATTCGCCGGACACAGTATTGAATATCTCGTTCTGGGCGGAGACGCCGCGCTCTCTGCGGCGGTCCTGGAGGAGGCGGCGCTGAAGGAATACACCTCGCGGAAAAGGCTCGCGTTCCTCGCGGTCGCCGACCCCAACGCGACCGTGCTTCGCAAGGCTGCGGCAGACGCGTGCGCCGTGCGGATCGAGGTCACGGATCCGCTGTAGGGGTGCGCAGGGCTAGCACCGCCAACGCAAGATCGGTAGGGTTCTGAAGGTCCAGCCCGGTGTACCGTTCGAACGTCGCCAGCCGGTATCTTCCCTGCTGACCGCCGCTACAAGGGGTGCGCCGACGTCGACGCGCAGGGCTCCGGCGATCCGGGCAAGGTCCGATTCCGACGGTTCCCTGGGGGCCAGGAGTTGCGAGAGGTACTGGTGCTGGAGATCGGCGTTGGCCCGCTCGATATCCTCCAGTTCTGCGACGTACCGCGCCTGGACGCGTGAGGCAAAGGTGTCCACTGTGGGCCAGACGAGTTCAGTCCTGCTGACCAGCAGCGCCGGATCCACCGCCAGGGCGGATGCGGACAATGCATCCCACACGACGGAAAAGTCCAACCTGATGGCGCGCACCAGGCTGTCCAAGGGGAGGCCTTGCCTTGCGCGACGCTTGCTCAACTCTGCGGCGATGGACTCGAGGGCGTCCATGGTGGCTCCCCCGTCCCCGCAGCACGCCGAGAATGGCCACCAAGGAATCGTGGCTGCTGCGGCGAAGGTCCGCGGTGACCTGGCGGTTGTGTGCAGCCGGTCAGGAGGGTCCCGGCGTGCACCTGTGTGCAGGAAAGCCTGAAGGAGAAGCTCTTGCCGTTCACCGTGTGGCCGGGGGTCGACAGCCGACTACTGTGCGCCCACTTACTTGGTGGCGGAAATGTCCAGGATTCTGAGTGCGATTCGCAGTGCAAATTTCGTGTCGGGATTGTCTAATGGAACCTCCATCAGTTGCTCAATCTTCTCAAGTCTCTTGACTACAGTGTTTCGATGAACATGAAGAACGCGAGCAGTCTCAGCGAGGCTGGATTCGCATTTCAGGTAAGCGCTCAGCGTGTCCCGCAAGTACCCGGCATCCTCTTCGGATAATCCTCCCAGGAACTTCATGGATGGGCGCACAAGTGCGGGATCGTGGAGGGTGAGCCGGATCAACTGGGTGGCGATTGATTCCTGGGCATCAACAATTTGGCGGCGTCCTTTGCTGTAACTTGCTTGTCGGGCGAAGTCTTCGGCTTCGGCGATGCTTTTCGCAAACCCCTCCGGTCCAAGTCGTGGTCTTGCGACGCCAAAAACGATGCCGGATTCCAAAGGCGGTCGGACGGAGTCCAATGCACCCACAAGGTCTTTGTACTCTGTCCTAGTCGGTTGGTTTGGTTGGGTCTCCCAGATAAGCCAGTGATCCATGTATTCCGATGAGGCGATGGAGTATCCATAGCGTGTCAGGGCGGCTGGAATCATTCGGCCAATGTCATGAGCTGTGGATTTCTGTGGGGCATGAATGCTTACCAGGGTGTGCCATCCGTTGAGGTTCCATCCGACGCTGAGTGCTTGAGAGATGAGGTGGTCTGGAACCGCTCCGCCGCTGACAGCGAGCTGTGAGACGATCGCTGATCTCGCGGATTGAAAAAGCTCGTCAGCAAAGCGCTGCCGAGTGAGCCAGCGAAGCAAGGGCGATGCAGTCAGTTCCATGAGTTCCCTGGCCCCTTCAAGCTCGAAGGGCGCGGCGTCGGTGCTGAATTCGGCAAGGATCCAAAGTGCTGGATCGTCGTTTTCCATGAGGGGCGGTAGCGGGACCGATATCAAGTTCGCCGACAAAGCCGGAATGGGGCCTTGCCCCGGCGCTGTGGTTAATTCGCCAAGAGAAAGTGGGCTCTCCAACGCGCCAGCAAGCGTTAGCCCAAGTGAATTGACGATGGCTATCTCCGCGTTTACATACTTTCTAAGTTCAGAGACGACATTGTCCGGGTTCGGTTCCATGCCTTGGATTGCGCGGGAGAGGGCGGCCATGCTCGTGGACCGAGTCATGAGATTGGATTTCATGAAGCCCTGGAGGGATGCAGCCACAGAAACAGTTGTCTGGGGTTGATCAAGGACCACGACGCTCATCTTCAGTTTTCTTGCCAGTTCCCGCGTGGAGATGCTCATTTCTGTACTGCTCCCGGATTCTCCATTCTCGGATGGTGTGAGAATGACCATGCCCACACCCTGTAGCTTCAGATGGGGGAATATCATTTCCAGCCCGTAGGAAGGCATCCAGGAAGATATCCAGATGCCTTCGACCCCGTCGATTTGCCTGTCGTCGGGCGCGTCCAGGTGCGCGATTCGGGCTTGTCCGTTTGCGGTGAATTGATTGACGCAGACGAACGAGTAGCTTGCGGTTGGCTCCGCCAGGACGACCGAGCTGTGCAACAGGGCCGGGCACCGCATTAGTTCCCGTAGGGTCAGCCGATCTGTCATTGAGGGGCTCCATATGAGGGGATTGTGTAGCCGTAGCCGGCAATGTCTACTAATGACCGGGCCGAAGCTTCGGTCCACTTGCCCGGAGCTTCGAAGACGAGGATGTCTACGCCGTAGCCAGGGACAGTACGCTCGCTGAGGAGGGGAGTTCCGGTGTGGCTGTCAAGGAGGCAAATGATTTGAGGTGCCTTTGCCAGCAGTCGGCCCTCGTCTATGAGCAGAAGGAATTCGTTCTGTGCCTCGATCCGAAGGTACCTTCCCTGGGCACGGACGATTATCGTGCCTTTGGCATGTACCCCGACGTCTGACCCCCGGGGAGCCGGCTCCCATTTAACGTCCACGACGCTCCCTCTGCCGACATGCAGACACCCTTTGGTGTGTTGAGAGAAGTGCATTATTGCGTCGCTGACCGATGCTGTGAGTTTTCTCGATTGTTGGAACTGGTAGCCAAGCTCGATTGCCCGCCGGAGTGTCCCCGTGATCCCTGCTTGGCGTGCTTGGACACCGTCCATGGCATATCCAGCGAATGCCACCCACCCACCGAATATTCCCATGAGTAAGCGAAGCGATCGTTCGGCATCTTCCGCGCCCGTTCCGCAGATTTCGACACACCTGCCGGAAGCGTCGACGAGCGCACACGGGGTCATCGGGACGCTATGTGCGTTGAAGGTCGTCTGATGCAGCCCCGAGAGTCCGCGCCCCATACCGTCCAGATCGATCATCGGGATGTCCAGAGCCGCGGCCACAAGAATCGGCGCATACGCATTGATCCCGGCCATCTCGAACGCGCAGACGAGCGGTCGCGTCCCTGGAAATTTCGCGGCGACCGCCTCGAACGCCCTCGTGTATGGATCAGGTCCGCCGGGCTTTTCGCTGAAGGCCAGCGGCGATCCCGCTAGTCCGACGGGAATGACGACATCGTTCGGAGCGATTTTACTCGGAGGAAATACGGTAACTCCGCCCCTTTGTTCCAGCACGTTTCGTGTCAGAAGGGATATGGCATGAGTGTCTCCTGCACCCCCCGATCCCTGCATCCTGGCGCCAAACTCCAGCGCCTCCAAACCGCTCGACTTGAGAACCCAAGGCATGGCCGCCTCCTCCCATCCTCATCGACGAAAATGCTACGTGTTAAGTATGCACACCGGCACGGCATTTAGTAGTTAGATCGACCATTGTTGTCGTGCATCATCAGCCGTAGCGTTGTCTTAATTCTTCTCCTACCCCTGAGCTCTTTGCGGGTAGGCACCTCGCAGGCAAAGGAGCCGAAATGACAACAGGTACAACAACGAAAAAGCATGCCGGGGAGGAGGACTTTGCCCTCGAACGTGTTCCTGAACACGCCCGTCATAGCTGGTGGTCGGTGGCTGTTCAAAGGTTCGGCCAGATGTCAGCGCTGTCACAGTTCCTCCTAGGCGCAGCTCTCGGATTTGGGATGCAATTTTCCGACGCTTTGCTGGCGATCTTCCTTGGGTCGGTCATCCTCGAGGTTGTCGCTATCATGACGGGCATCCTCGGCCAACGGGAAGGCCTCTCGACCTCGCTTCTGGCTAGATGGACTGGCTTTGGCCGCCATGGATCCAGCATCATCGCCTTATTCATCTCACTTAGCTTGGTCGGGTGGTTTGGCGTCCAGAGCGGCGTGGCTGCAGATGGTCTTGCTAAGCTGGCACCCGTTTTTCCCGCCTGGGCGTGGTCCCTTGTGGTCGGCGCAGCTGTGACCGCGATTGTCATTTATGGTTTCAAGAGCATGGCCTGGACCGCGTACATTACGATTCCGGCGTTCCTCCTGCTGGCCGGCTGGTCGATTTTCTCTGAGTTGCAAAACCACAATCTGGGCGATCTTGTAAGTCAGCCGGCCCCTGGACCGGTGCTTAGCCTCGCTGCGGGGACGACGCTGGTGGCAGGCGGATTCATTGTCGGGATGGTCATCACTCCGGATATGACACGCTTCAACCGCAAACCCTCCGATGTCGTCAAGCAGACGCTTTTGGGAGTCACCCTTGGCGAATTCATGGTTGCTATCGCTGGGGTCCTTCTTGCTCACGCGCTCAAGACCAACGACGTCATCGCACTGGTCACGTCCAGCAGCGGATTCGTCGGTACGATCGTCATCGTTGCGGGCACCGTCAAGATGAATGACTGGAATCTGTACTCTGCCTCTCTGGGCATCGTGAACTTTGTCGAGACAGTGTTCAGGAAACGAGTGAGCCGCACCAGTGTCACCATCTTTATCGGCGCCCTGGGAGCCATGCTCGCTGCCGCTGGAATCCTGAACTACTTCGTGGATTTCCTGATCCTGCTTGGAGTCACATTCCCGCCGATCGCGGGCATCATGGTCGCCGAATACTACATCGTCAAGAAATGGCGGAGCGTATTGTCCGGTTCTTCCCCCGGGTTGCCCGCAACTGAGCCCACATGGGTTATCGGAACCCTCGTGGTGTGGGGGGCGTCGGTGCTGATTGGGATGTACCTGCCCTGGGGGGTAGGCTCCCTCAACTCACTCTGTGCATCCATTGTTCTGTACGTCATTGCCGGGAAATTGGGCCTGATCAAAGGGACTTCCGAAGACGTGCTCTCACGCCAACCGAAAACTGAAACTCGCGAACTGCAGGAGGAACACCAGTGAAAATAGGCATCGATGTCGGCGGGACCAACACAGACGCTGTGCTTATTGATGGCAACGAGGTCCTGGCAGGCGTAAAAAGCCCAACAATGAGTGATGTTGCACTGGGAATTACTGAATCCCTCCGCCGTCTTCAGAGTGCTTTCCCCTTCGATCCGACGCAGATAGACGCAGTCATGATCGGCACCACGCATTTCATCAATGCTCTCATCGAGGCCGAGCGGCTGGCGCCGACCGCGGCCATCCGGCTGGGACTTCCTGCGACGAGTGGACTGCCCCCCTTCGTAGGCTGGCCCACGCGGATCACCGAAGCAGTGAAGGCCCTGCCCTACATGTGCCACGGCGGACATGAGTTCGACGGACGGGAGATATCTCCGATCGACCGTGAAGAAATACGCAGAGCTGTCCGGGATGCCGTGGCCCGGGGCGCACGAAGCTTCGCTATCTCGTCTGTGTTCTCTCCGGTTAACTCCGAGTTTGAGCAGATGGCGGCGGAAATCATCGGGATCGAATTTCCCGAACTTCCGGTCAGCCTTTCGAACGAAATCGGCAGGGTTGGACTGCTCGAGAGGGAAAACGCGACCATCATCAATGCCGCCCTGCGTGACCTTTCAGCCGAAGTTTGTTCTTCCCTGGACCAATCACTCATGGCGCTGGACATCAACGCTCCTCTGTTCCTGAGCCAGAACGACGGAACCTTGATGGACGTCGATTTCGCCAGGAAATACCCCGTTGCCACATTTGCCTCTGGACCAACAAACTCCATGCGGGGGGCAGCGTATCTCTCAGGCATCAAGGACTGCATCGTGGTTGACGTTGGAGGGACGACGACGGACGTCGGAGTTCTCCAGTCCGGCTTCCCTCGGGAGGCTGCCACCGAGATTGAGGTCGCAGGAATCCGCACCAACTTCCGGATGCCAGATGTCTTGTCCGTGGGAGTCGGTGGTGGCAGCAGAATCAGATTCGACGATGGAGTGACCGTCGGGCCGGACAGCGTCGGATATCGGGTAACGGAGGAGGCGCTCGTTTTCGGCGGCCAAACCTTGACGGCGACCGACATCATGGTCGCGGCTGGAGACACGGTAATTGGCGACCCGGAGCGCGTCAAACATCTGGACCGCTCACTGATCTACGCGGCCAGAGATGAAATCCACCGAAGGATCACTGAGACGGTTGACCGGATGCGGACGAGCTCTGACCTGGTCCCGGTGATTGCAGTCGGCGGCGGTGCGTTCCTCGTTCCCGAACAGATGGCATGCGCCAGTGACGTTGCCCGTCCGGGGCACTCCGGAGTAGCGAATGCCATCGGCGCCGCTATTGCACAAGTAGGCGGGGAAGTCGACCGAATCTTTGCCATCCCGGCCGGAAAGCGCGAAGAAGTGCTCGACCAAGCCAGGGAGGAAGCAATCGGCAAGGCCATAGCTGCCGGAGCCAAAGCCAGCACTGTCCAAATCGTGGAGATCGATGAGCTTCCCTTGGCTTATCTGCCAGGGAACGCGTCCCGTGTCCGTATCAAGGCCGTTGGCGATCTTCCGACGTCGAAGTAACCCCGGAATGCTGACTGCAAGAACTAGAAGGAAAACATAATGAGTTTCTATCTTTCACTAAACGACGTTCCTGACTTGGCGCGGGGCGCGGCGATACTGGGTACAGGCGGCGGCGGAGATCCGCTCATCGGCCGCCTCCTCGTCGAGGAATGCCTCAAAAACGGGAAGAAGATCGAAATCCTCGATCCGACCGAACTTGATGACGATGACTTTGTCATTTCCACGGCCATGATGGGTGCTCCGACTGTCGTAGTCGAGAAAGTCCCAGCCGGCACTGAGGCCGTCCGGTCGCTCCGCGCCTTGGAGAGACACCTCGGAAAAACAGCCGACGCAACAATCCCCATGGAGTGCGGTGGACTGAATTCCATGATTCCTCTGGTCGTCGCCGCCGAAGCGGGTATCCCGGTGGTGGACGGCGACGGAATGGGACGAGCCTTCCCGGAGCTTCAAATGGAAACGTTCGGAGTCTACGGGGTGTCCGGATCACCGCTCGCTGTTTCTGACGAAAACGGGCACACGTGCATCGTCGATACCGGCCAGGACAACCAGAGGATGGAGACTTTCGCGCGCGCGGTCGCCATCAAGATGGGGGGCGCGGCATACATCGCCGAGTATCCAATGAGCGGAGCAGACGTCAAGCGAACTGCGATCCGCAACACCGTCACCCTGGCCCTCAATATCGGCCGGACTTTGCGTACGGCCAAGGACAAACATCTTGATCCGCTGGCAGAACTCAGTGCCTTCCTAAAGGACACAATATACGGCCACGGAACCGTGCTCATGCGGGGAAAAATCGTTGACGTTGAGAGGTTCGTTAGAGACGGGTTCACCCACGGCTCTGCGGTTGTGGAATCCTTCGACGGTATCGACGAAATGCGGATCCAGTTCCGGAACGAGAACGTCATTGCACACAAGAATGGTGCGGTCGTTGCCATTGTTCCGGATCTTATTACGATAGTTGATGTTGATTTGGGCACCCCCATCACTTCCGAGGCCCTGCGGTTCGGACAGCGGGTGGCCGTCTACGGAATCTCGACTCCTGCCATCATGCGGACCCCTGAAGCGCTGCAAGTCTTTGGCCCCCAGGCTTTCGGACTCCATGAGCCATGGGTCGCCCTTGAGGAATTGAGTGCCGTCAGGTGATACCCACCCTGGAGAGTCCCGTCATGGCCGAGGCTCTCATATTCGATGGCCACAACGATTTGCCTTGGGCTCTGCGACAGAAATTCGATTCCCGTGTCGAGGAGATCGACTTATCGCAGCACCAGCCCAGCTTGCACACAGACATTCCACGGCTCCGGGAAGGCCGGGTCGGTGCGCAATTCTGGTCAGTCTTCGTCCCGTCCAACATGCTGCCGGCCGACGCCGTCGTGGCGACACTCGAACAGATCGACTGCGTGCACCGGATCATGTCCGAGTATCCCGAAACGTTCAGTTTGGTCGACACGGCCGCCGGTGTAAGGACCGCCGTTGAGAAGGGACTGATTGCCTCCCTGATGGGAATTGAAGGAGGCCACTCCATCGACTCATCCCTCGGCGTCCTCCGGATGATGAGACGTGTCGGCGTCCGCTATATGACCCTGACACACAACGACAACACGCCCTGGGCACGATCAGCGACGGGGGAACAGGTTGGCTACGGGCTCACTGGTTTTGGAAGAAGTGTGATCGCCGAGATGAATGACCTTGGAATCATCGTCGATTTGTCCCACGTGGCCGAACAGACCATGCACAACACGCTGGACATCACCAGGGCCCCCGTCATGTTTTCGCACTCGTCTTGTCGCAATGTAACCGATCACGTCAGGAACGTGCCGGATTCCGTGCTTGAAAGATTGCCTGAAAACGGTGGAGTGCTCATGCTTACGTTTGTTCCCGCTTTCATCTCCAATGCCTGCGCCGAGCACGAGCAACGGTCGGATGATATCCGGAAGAGGCTGGGCCTCCGGACGGGATTCCACGCAGGCCATGTGGACGAGGACGAGGCCGCGATATCGGAATATGCCCGCTGGACATCTCAGAACCCGCCTCCACACGCAACCATCGCCGACGTTGTGAAACACGTGGAACATGCGCGTGAAGTGGTGGGACCCCAACACTTGGGCATCGGAGGGGACTTCGACGGGATCGAACGGCTGCCCCGCGGAATAACCGGAGTATCCAGTTACCCTGTCGTCAAGATGGCACTAGCTGAACGGGGCTGGTCGGCTGCAGATCTCCGCAGCCTCGCTTTCGGCAATGTCCTCAGGGTGCTCGAAGACGCCGAGAGGGTCGCCAATCAACAGACAGATGACGATTCCATGCAGAACGCGACGGTTGGTCACTAGATTTGCCACGTCAACCACAGCGGCAGCATCGGATCTCCAAAACCGGCTCTTCGTGGTTGGTGGGGAATTGAGTTCGTGTCGTTGAAGACAAGAGGGCCC
>NZ_JARVRF010000056.1 GCF_030209835.1 Arthrobacter sp. efr-133-R2A-120
CCTTCCCCACCAACAGCTACAACAACACCAACTACTGGGTCGACGCCGTCTTCACAGCACCGTAGCCGGAACCCGTAAGCCGGTAAGAAGGGATAACTCCGCGTGAAAACAGCTCAAGGCCTCAAAATGATGGCCGCCAAGCTCTTGATTCCGCCAGCCACCGGAGCCCGGGCCGTGGCCGGCACCATGCCGGCGCTTCACGGCCTTACGGATCACGTTGTTGCTGAACCTCGTGTTTCCCGGACCCGCATTCGTGAACACACCGTTCCAGAACGCCACGCGGGCAACTCCGCAAACGCGCCATCGGGACGGGTACTCCTTGGCGGCGCCGTGGTCGACCTTCTGGGCTTCCCGGAGGCTATCGGCTTGATTTCCGCGCGGGCGACTTCGAGGGAGTTGCCGCCCCTGGCTATTGCCTCGGCCAACCTGGACCACATCAACCACTTCGGCGTCGGGAGCAGATGGGCTTCCGTTCTAGGAAACGGTCGCTCATGGGTGGACGGTTCCCCGGTTGTCGATTGGCTCACGCTGCTCGATGGCGCCCCCTTGGTGTCCGAAGCGCAGCGACTGACCGGGCGCAGTTGGCCGCGACTGGCCGGTAGCGACCTGATCGGGCCGCTCCTGGATGCTGCCACAGACCTTCAGCTCCGGGTCGGCTTCCTGGGCGGTGCGGAGTCCGCGCACGAATCACTCAAGTCGAGGTTCTCCCGCGAACGGCCGGGCCTTGTGGTGGCAGGCTTCTGGTCCCCGGGGCGCGACGAGCTCACAGATCCCGCGGCTTCAACCTGCCTGGCGGCAGCCATCGCCGCGGCCAAGGTGGACATCCTCGTCGTCGGACTCGGAAAACCAAGGCAAGAGCTGTGGATTGCCGAATACGGGGCGCTCACGGAAGCCCGGGTCCTGTTGGCCTTCGGCGCTGTGGTGGACTTCCTGGCCGGCCGCATCCAGCGGGCCCCCGAATGGGTGAGCTCCCACGGCCTCGAATGGGCCTGGCGGCTCGCGCTGGAACCACGACGACTGGCCCGCCGCTACCTGCTCGACGGCCCCGCGGCCTACGCGTCGCTCCGGTCGAAAAGTTCCGGCCTGGAGGAAGTGCCCGGGGACGCATCGAGCGGTCCGGGCGATGGACCCGCGCCGGCCACTCCCGCCCCGCCCCCCGCAGGCAACCGGACCTTTGCGATCGCCGGGCAAGCCGCGGATGTCGCCGTCCTGGTAGTCACCTACAACAACGCCGACGACGTCGGACCCCTGATCGAAAGCCTGCGATCCGAGGCGGCCGAGCAGTGGCTCCGGGTGATCGTCGCGGACAACGGCTCCTCGGACGGTACGCTGGACGCGCTCTCCAGGTACGACGACGTCATATCGTTCGCCACCGGCGGCAACCTGGGCTACTCCGGCGGCATCAACGCCGCGCAACAGTTCTGCGGCGACGTCCAGTACTTGCTGGTGGCCAATCCGGATCTGGTCATCGAACGCGGCTCCGTCGCCGCGATGATCCGGCGGCAACGCCTCTCCGGGGCCGGGATCGTGGTTCCCGCTCTTCTGGACGAAGACGGCTCAACATATCCGTCCCTGCGCAGGGAACCAACCCTTCCGCGCGCCTGGGCGGACGCCGCGCTGGGCTGTCGGCTACCAGGCCGGCCTGCCTGGCTCTCGGAAATCGACTATGACCAAGTCAGCTACGAGCATGCGCACCCAGTGGAATGGGCCACGGGCGCGGCGTTGCTGATCGACGCAGGCCTCGCGACCGAACTCGGGCCCTGGGATGAGCGGTTCTTCCTCTACCTCGAAGAGACCGACTTCTTCCGGCGGGCCCGGGAGGCAGGGACGGACGCATGGTTTGAACCCGCCGCTAAAATGCGGCATCGCAGGGGCGGCTCCGGCAGTTCGGCGGCGCTCACCGCCTTGATGGCGGTGAACCGGACCCGCTACGCGGAAAAACACCACCCGCCGGCAACCGCTGCCGCATTCCGCGGTGCGGCGGTGCTCTCCGAGGCACTACGGGCATACCAGCGCGACCACCGGCCGGCGCTTCGAGCCCTCCTGAACAAACGCAGCTGGGAGCAACTGCCCCATGCCGTGCCCGCTCCACAAGCAAACCACGACGACGGCGGTCGCCTCAGGGACTTCCCCGCCGGCTCGATCATCATCCCGGCGCATAACGAAGCGGCGGTCATTGCCCGCACGCTCACCAGCCTGAAGCCGCTCGCGGCCACTGGCGCCGTGGAGATCTTCCTGGTGTGCAACGGCTGCACTGACAACACCGCCGAAATAGCCGGCCGGTTCAGCGGTGTCCAGGTAGTTGAGGTCGACGAACCATCGAAAACCATCGCCATGGACACCGGCGATGCGTTGGCCACGGCCTGGCCACGGCTCTATCTCGACGCGGACGTGGAGATCGACCCCGTGGCCATCGAGCAGCTTTTCAGGCGCCTTGGGCAAGGCGACCTCCTGGCGGCACGGCCGGCGTCGCAATACGACACCGGCGGTGCCACCGGCCTCGTTCAGGCCTTCTATCGTGCACGGGGCCGTATGGCGTCAACCAGGAGCGGCCTATGGGGCGCGGGGGCCTTTGCCCTGACCCGCGAGGCCCGCGCCCGGTTTGGCAAGTTTCCGCCGGTACAGGCCGATGATGTGTTCGTTGACCGGCACTTTGGCGCCAACGAAAAGGAAATTGTCACCTGCCGTCCCATCAAGGTCCACACCCCTAAGGACGCCCGCGCCCTCGTCACGGTCCTGCGACGGAACTACCGGAGCAACGTGCATCTGCTCAATTTCCAGCCGGCCGAGGGCGGTGGCGGCACGAGCCAAAGCCTCCGGGAACTCCTGGGTTCGGTTCGCGGTCCCCTCACGGCCTTCGACGCCGCAGTCTACGCGGGCTTTGCCGTCGCCGCCCGGCTTCGGAAGGGGCCCGCAACCGCGACTACATGGGAACGGGACGAGAGCAGCCGGCGCTAAGCCAGTTGGGCCAACACAGCACCGCGTGCCTTTCGCACCGCTAGTCGGCGCCCGCTATTACGCCGCCAGTCGGCGCCGGCTATTTGCCGGAGACCCCGCATGCGTTGCCGCCTTCCACCCGGTAAATATGTACCGCGTTGCCGTCGGCAAAAGTGTCGGTGAAAGAGCCGTTGGCCATGGCCAGGGAGCGGTTTTCGCCGAGTACCGTTACGCTGGTTCCGCCGCCGCATTTGAGGTTCAAGGCGACAGATTGCGCTCCTGTCTGGGTGGACCCGGCAATGATGTAGAAACTGCCGTTGTAGGCCTTTACTGAGGTATCGATGTTGCCCCCCGCGGTTGCCACGCCATCCACGAACGGCGAATTAAGCACCGGGGCCAACTCCGCGATCTGCTGGTTGACGGCTGTCACCGTCGCTCGGATCGCGGCGCCGCATGCATCCCGCAAGACGTGTTGAGAGATACAACTCCCACCAAAACTGTGGTTGAAATACGTGATCCCGCGTGCACCATGGATGATGCTGCTCCACACTGCGGCCCTGATTTCCGGTGCCGTGATGGTTGGAGCACTGGCTTCCGTGAAGGGGTGTCCCAACTCAACGAAGGCCCAGACAGGTACGTTTCCCTTTGGGCTGACGAAGGCACGGGTGCGTTCCACGGTCCAGCCGTAATTTGAGGCTTTGCGGCACTCGGAGTCGGTCAAAGCACGGGGTGTCGCCAGCATCACCCCGCCTTCAGTCGGAGCACAGATGTTGGGATCGGTGAACCAGTAATTGTCGGCAGAAACCACCTGCTGGTAGGTATTGACGAATTGCCCGGCTTCAGTGGCCGACTCCCAGAACGTCACGCCTTTGCCGTAATTCGCGTAGATCATGGTGTTGGCCGGGGCTTTGTTGAGCAGGGTTCCCTGCACCGTGAATCCGCATTTGCTTTCGGCGGGAGCGCAAACCGTCCCGGCACCGGGGTAATTTCCGGTCCAGCTGGCAGAGCCGGGCCCGGCCCACATATCCGACTCGTCCGAGAGCAAGAACCCGGAGGCAAGCGGCGATGTCCGGGACGGGATCGCATAGGACCCGGCGTCCCTGATGTACTGAACATTCGAGTCGGCGGTCAACTCGACGTACAAATTAATGCCCGCTGCCCTGTCCAAGGGAACATCGGTAGGATCGAGGACGCTTTCGAACCAAATGCCCACGGGAAAGTAGTTTGGCGTGGCCGGCAGGGCGTTGGGAAACTTTCCGTAGTACTGCGGGCCCCCGTCAACCGCGCGGACGGTCACTCCGGCCGGCAGCGGCACAACGGTCGGCACAGTGGAGCTCGCCACCGAGGCTGAGAGGGCCAGGAAAGCAGCCAACAGGACACTCGTTCGGGCGGAAATGTTGGGCTTCGTCATCGCCATCGGCTCCCGTTAATACATCGGAAATTTCACAGGCCACTCTTGCAAGGAGCCCGAAACGGAGACCATCAGCTACGGAGTTCGTCCCAAAAGATACCACCGATCAAGGTGCTGAAGACACCCTTTCTTGCCGATGGAAGTGACATCGGGCCGAAGTCGAGTGCTGATCGAACCGAGCACGAGCTTCCGGGTGTGGGGTGAGTAGCGGGCCGTCGCGAATGCGGGTACCAGCCACTCGTGCCTGGCCTTCTAGCCCGCAAATAGGCTGAGACGAGCATTCATGTAAAGGTTCGATCCCGGTTCTCAGGATGAAGGGAAGCAATCGCCATGACAAGCAGGAAGCTGCGAGTTGCGCTGATCGGGGCAGGCTACTGGGGGCCGAATTTGGCCCGTAATTTCAAAATCAGCGCGGACTGGGATCTTGCGGCCATCTGCGATCTCGATGCCGGCCGGGCCATGGACGTCGCCGAGCAAGTGGGCAACGTGCCCGTGGTGACGGATCTGGATGAGCTGCTGGCCTGGCCCGATCTTGAAGCCGTCGCCATTGCGACACCCGCACGAACCCACCACCGGATTGCCTTGGCGGCAATGCTGGCCGGGAAGCATGTGCTGGTCGAGAAGCCGCTTGCGGATAGTCGTGAAAAAGGTGAGGAGATGGTGGAACTCGCCCGGCAAAAGGGATTGGTGCTGATGGCAGACCACACGTACTGCTACACGCCGGCTGTTCTGAAGATCCGGGAACTCATCGCTGACGGGGCGTTGGGCGACATTCTCTTCATCGATTCCGTCCGTATCAACCTTGGCCTGGTCCAGCCTGATGTCGACGTCTTCTGGGATCTCGCTCCGCACGACCTCTCGATCCTGGACTTCATCCTTCCGGGAGGACTGCAGCCCGCCCATGTGTCGGCACACGGCGCAGACCCGCTCGGTGCCGGCCGGGCTTGTGTAGGTCATTTGAGCTTCCCGCTGGCAGCCGGAGGCTTGGCGCACGTCCACGTCAACTGGCTCAGCCCAACCAAGATCCGCCAGATGGTGATTGGCGGATCGAAGCGGACCCTGGTCTGGGATGACCTGAATCCACAGCAGCGGCTGAGCCTCTACGACCGGGGCGTCAATCTCCAGCATCAACCCTCCGACGGAGCCAACCGGACGGCCGCTACCATCTCGTATCGTCTGGGAGACACCTGGTCCCCTGCTTTGCCGGAACATGAACCGCTCGGGCAAATGGTCAGCGAGTACGCGGCCAGCATCCGCGAAGGGCGGCTCTCGCGCACCGACGGATCGGCCGGCTTGCGCGTCCTGTCGGTCCTCGAGGCCGCTTCGCGGAGCCTGGCCGAGGATGGCCGCACCGCCCTGGTTGACGGTGCCGAACTGCAGCTTGAGGAGACGGCGTGAGCAATTTGGCCGGAGCACAGATTCTCGTCACGGGCGGTGCCGGGACCATTGGCTCCACCATAGTGGACCAACTCCTCGACGCCGGCGCGGCCCGCATCGACGTACTGGACAATCTGGTGCGCGGGCGCCGGGACAACCTGAGCGATGCGCTGCTCAGCGGCCGCGTCACTTTGGTGGAGGGCGATTTGCGCGACCGGGACCTCGTCCACGATTTGACCAGGGGCAAGGACGTCGTCTTCCACCAGGCCGCCATCAGGATCACCCAGTGCGCGGAAGAGCCCCGGCTGGCCCTGGACGTCCTGGTCAACGGGACGTTCAACGTTCTCGAAGCCGCCGTCGCTCAAAAGGTCGACAAGGTGATTGCCGCCTCCAGCGCCTCTGTCTACGGCTTGGCGGAAACCTTCCCCACCAATGAGCGGCATCACCACCACAACAACGACACCTTCTACGGGGCCGCCAAATCCTTCAACGAGGGCATGTTGCGCAGCTTCCGCGCCATGGACGGACTGGACTACGTGATACTGCGCTACTTCAACGTCTACGGTCCGCGAATGGATGTCCACGGGCTCTACACCGAAGTCCTGGTGCGATGGATGGAGCGAATTGCTGACGGCCGACCACCGCTGATTTTCGGGGACGGCCGACAGACGATGGACTTTGTCTTTACCGGCGACATCGCGCGGGCCAATCTGCTCGCGGCCGCCAGCGAACTGAGGGAAGGGGTCTACAACGTCGCCAGCGGAACGGAGACAAGCCTTTTGCAACTCGCACAGTCCCTGTTGCGCGCCATGGACTCCGAGCTTGCCGTGGAACATGGACCGGAACGGGCGGTCAACGGTGTGAGCCGCAGGCTGGCCGATATTTCCGCGGCCCACTCGGACTTGGGCTTTGCGGCCGAAGTCTCCCTCGACGATGGGCTTCGGCAGTTGGTGCACTGGTGGCAACCCCTTCGAGCGGAAATCGCCGCCACGCGAACCGCCGGGGTATCCTCATGACCCGCATCAATGTCATGCAGCCGTGGTTCGGGGCAGAGGAAGTGGCCGCCGTCAGCGCAACGATCGAATCCGGCTGGGTCGCGCAAGGTCCTCGGGTCGCCGAATTCGAATCGGCCTTCGCCCGCAGCCAACATGCTCCTTTCGCGGTCGCCACCTCGAATTGCACGACGGCGTTGCATCTGGCCTTGGTAGTTGCCTCCATCGGCCCGGGCGACGACGTCGTCGTTCCGTCGTTCTCCTTCATCGCCACAGCGAATGCGGCCACCTATGTAGGCGCGCGGCCGGTCTTTGCCGACGTGGACCTGGCCACCGGAAACCTCACAGCCGAAACGGTGCGCGCCGCGTTGACGGACCGTACCAGGGCTGTCATTGCCGTGGACCAGGGCGGAGTCCCGGTTGATCTGGATTCCATCCGTCGGCTGTGCGACCCGCTCGGGATTGTCGTCATCGAGGATGCTGCTTGCGGCGCAGGATCGCGCTATCGGGGCCGGCCGGTGGGAGCGGGCGCTGACGTGACCGCGTGGTCCTTCCACCCCCGGAAAATCCTCACAACCGGCGAGGGGGGCATGTTGACCACGCCGCACCAGGACTGGGCCGATCGTGCCCGCCGGCTGCGCGAGCACTCTATGAGCGTCTCCGCGAGCGCCCGGCACGCCTCCGTGCTGGCACCCGCAGAGGAGTATGGGGAGCCCGGTTTCAACTACCGCATGACTGACCTGCAGGCCGCCGTCGGCTTGGTTCAGCTGGACAAGTTGCCGCAGATAGTCCGCAGACGCCGGGATATTGCCTCCGAGTACAGCAAGCAATTTGCGGATGTCGAGGGAATGCGCGTGGTACGGGACCCGGCCTGGGGTACCAGCAATTTCCAGTCCTTCTGGTTGGAGGTCCTCCCCGGATCCGCCACCGACCGTGAAGGCGTGCTCGAACATCTGGCCCGGGATGAAATATCGGCTCGTCGGGGAATCATGGCGGCCCATCGCCAGCCCGCGTATCGCGGACGGGACACAGGAGAGGCTCTGCTCCTGGTCACCGAACGCCTCACGGACAATACGCTCATCCTTCCGGTTTTCCATCAGATGACCGAGTCTGAACAGGCAAGGGTCATACACTCCGTGCGCGCCGCGGTGACCGGGGGACGGTGAACCGTGCAGGAGCTGATGCTGATCGCTGCCAGTGGATTGGCCCGGGAAGTGCTGGCCGTCATCCGGGGCTCGGATCAGTACCGCGTGGTCGGCTTCCTCGATGACTCCTCCACCATCCAAGGCAGGCTCGTTGGCGGCGTAACCGTCCTGGGCACCATCGCGGATGCCGCCCTGTACAACTACACCCAGTTCCTGGTCTGTGCCGGCTCTGGAACCGCGCGGCAGCAGATAGTGCAGCGCCTGGCATATCAGGGCATCACGGGCGAGCGCTTCGCGACGGTCCTGGACCCGGGAGTGCGGGTGCCACCCGGCTGCACGGTCGGACGCGGAAGTATCCTGCTGAGCAATGTCGTGCTGACCGCCGATGTCACCGTGGGGAGGCATGTGGTCGCCATGCCGCAGGTAACGCTGACTCACGACGACGTCGTGGAGGACTTCGCCACCCTTGCCGCAGGCGTGACCCTGGGCGGCGGTGTGCATATTGGACGTGCCGCCTACCTGGGCATGAACTCCAGCGTCCGCCAAGGAGTGCGCGTGGGCGAAGAAGCAACCCTGGGAATGGGGGCCGTACTGCTGCAGGACTTCCCTCCCGGTGAGACCTGGGTAGGCGTACCCGCTGCCCCGATTCGCCTGCCTGTCGATGACAGCCAACAAGAACAACCCGCATAGACCTCTGACGGAAGGTACAGCTGATGGACCCATCCTTGGCGACGAACATACCCCTGGTTGACCTCGCGGCACAGCACGCCGAAGTCGAGAGCGAGGTCCTCAGCGGCTTGGAGGACGTGTTCGCGACCACGGCGTTCATAGGCGGGGCCGCCGTCGGGCAGTTTGAAGAAGCCTACGCCGCGTGGCTAGGCGTGAAGCACTGCATAGGCGTTGCCAATGGCACCGACGCCCTGGAACTGGCCCTGCGGGCAACGGGAGTTGGCCCCGGCTGCGAAGTGGTCCTGCCGGTCAATACCTTCATTGCCACAGCGGAAGCCGTGGTCCGGATCGGAGCCGTTCCCGTGTTCGTCGATGTGGATCCGGTCCACTTGCTCATCGATCCCGCGCTGGTGGCGGAGGCGGTCGGGGACCGCACGCGGGCCATCGTTCCGGTCCACCTATTCGGCCAGACGGCGCCCGTCGAGCAGCTGCGCGCCGTGGCGGAGTCCTGTGGAGCGGTGATCATCGAGGACGCAGCACAAGCCCAGGGTGCAACCCGGCACGGGAGTTCGGCGGGCTCCCTGGGGGCGGCCGCCGGGACCAGCTTCTACCCCGGTAAGAATCTTGGCGCCGCAGGCGATGCCGGCGCGGTGACGACCAACGACCCTGAAATAGCCCGCGGCGTCCGGATGCTTGCCTCGCACGGCAGCGCGACGAAATACGTCCACGACGTGGTTGGCTTCAATTCACGGCTGGACACGATCCAGGCAGTGATCCTCAATGCCAAACTTCGGCGCCTGTCTGCGTGGAATGATTCCCGCCGGGAGGCCGCAGCGAGATATAGCGAAATGCTCGACGATGTTCCGGGAGCCGCCGCGCCTATCAGTGCTGAAGGCAATGACGATGTATGGCATCTGTACGTCATCCGGGTGGCAGACCGGGATCGCATCCTTGCCAGCCTGAACGGCACGGGAATCGGAGCGGGAATCCACTACCCAACGCCCCTGCATCTGAGCGGGGCCTTCGCCCACCTGGGTCTCGGGCCGGGAACCTTTCCGGTGGCGGAGCGCGCGGCAGGCGAAATCCTGTCCTTGCCTTTGCACCCGCACATAACCATCGCGCAGCAGAAGTTCGTAGTCGAAACTCTTCGGGCCGCCCTGTAGCGTCCGGGCCGAGCGTTGAAATCCGCCGAGCCCTACTATCCGGGGGCGAGGGTAGCCGCCGGAGTACGGCTATCCCCGCTGTTCGCACGATCCGTCATCGGGACGGTTCGCCCACGGACTCAGCCTCAAGAACTTCCTGGGTCTCCCGACTGTGGGTCCCTGAATCCCGACGGCGGCCGCGGCCTGTGGGGAAGACGGCGAGTTCGGGACTCAGCCACTCCTCCGCCGTGGATCCTGCGTCCAATGACAATGAATCGCGCTCCGGCCTGCCTCCTGCGCCCGACGCCGCAGCGGCACGCAAGGCGGCCTTCCGCTGGCGTGCGATTCCGCGACCCCGGGCCACGGAGACGGCTCCGAACATCAGGACTGCACCGCCCACGAGGACGGCGATCAGCGAGCGCAGCCGGCTTGAAAACTGCTCAGTCGCTTTGTCCGGGGATGCGACCACCAGCGAAGAGAAGAGATAGGTGTCGTCAGCGCCGTCGATTTTCTGAATAGTGCGAAGGTTCTGCGTCAGCAGTTCCCCCAGGCGCCGCGTCGTAGCCAGCGAGCGGTCCGGCGTCGAGCTGACCCCTGTGATGTCAACAAGGAATGAGTTCTGTCCGCCAACCGCATCCCGGGTGACATCATAATCTTTGCTTAGCCCCTCGGCGGTGAGTCCGTCAGCTGTGGAACTGTCCTTGAGGCGCGTGATCAGGACCTGCACAACCAGGGTGGGATCCGATGAACGCAAATACGGATTGCTTGAATTGAGGTCTTTGAGCGCCGGATTCTTTATTTTGTCGGCTTCGGTCGGGATATTGGGGTTGATCAGGGCATACGTCATCGTGGATTCGTAGGTGCGGGGCGCGAACTGGAAAACGTAGATTGACGCAATGATCGTAATGAAAAGGACAGGCAAAGCAACAGACTTGTAGTGCCAGAGTGTCTTGAGTACTCCTAGGGGATCCATCGTCTTCCTTTCGGGGTGGAACGTACCGAAACTGGTGTCTTCCGAAACGGTGGGTCATTCCCATCGTGAGGTCCGGGCAATTCGATCTCGCGTTTGACCATTATCCAGACGGCGCCGGCCAGACCGATGAACAGCGGGTAAGTCAGCGCGAAGACCGGGAATGACAAAGAATCGAACGTCAGCGAGCACACGGCTGCCACCAGGCCGCCGGCTGCCACTGCACCGGCAAGGCATTTCAGTGCCTGGGAGCGTGCTCGGCGGGCGACGCTCACCGTAATGGCTCCCGGCAAAACCAAGTAGGCGATAATGGCGACCAGGCCCACCAGGCCCAGGGTGACCGCGGAATTCAGGTATTGATTATCCAGAATGTGCAAGGCGTTATCCGGTATGTAGTTGCCGGGGCCCAGGCCGAGTATCGGGTTCTGACCAACCATTTCGATAACGCGCGGATAGTTGTTGGTGCGCGTGGAAATTGACGGGTCGTTTTCAGCGGTGGTGAAAGAACCTGCGATCGTTGCGATAAGGCCCGGCACCGCGAGGAAGAGACCCGCTGCGGCAACGGGGACTAGGACGAATGCCCAGCGCCGGGCCAGCGCTGGGAGGAACGGAATGAACGCAATCATCCCGACCAGCAGTGCAATAACGCCTGCCCTTGAGATCGTTGCGGCGATCGCAAACACCAGGAGGCCGGTTCCGGTCCAATGCAGCCATTTTCGGCCCACCGGATCAAATAGGCCCCGCCAGATTGAGAGCGGAAGCAGCATTCCGGACACGACGGCCAGTTCGATGGAGTGAAAGGTGCTACCCGAAACGCGGACCAGCGTGCCGCGGACTTGAAATGTCGTACCTGCTCCGTTGTCGGTAAACCCAGGCATAGCCAGTTGGAACCAATCCATCGGATTGATGTGGAAAATGAACTGGACCGCAGCCACTATGCAGCAAAAGAAGGCCCCCGCCAGTATCGCCCGGACGAGCAACAGGACGTCGCCCATGGTCCGGACAACCTCCGCCGTGACAAGGACGATTCCGGCGCTTGCAACAAGCAAAATCACCCATCGATCCGAAGCCGCCCGCGACGCTATTGAGCTGCCGCCGGTCAAGCCCAGGTAGAGCGCAACGTAGGAAGCGCAGGTCCCCGATAGCAGGAGGGCCAGCCCGATCCTGCCTGGATGCCGGAATGTGAAAGGGTCGTGCAAGCCAAAGAGAACAGAGCAAAACCACAGCGCAAAAAGAAACAGCGCGAGTATCAGGGGCATTGTCCCTGCTGCGCCTACCGGCGCCAGGACCATGCTCGAGGGAAAGAAGAAAATGCTGAACGCGACAATCCTTAGGAAGAGGGGCGTGCGGCCAGCCTTGGACGTCTGAGGGTCGAAATCGAGCCTGGTGACAGCAGGAGGCTTCGGGAACACCAAAGGGCTCCGGGATGACCGCTTGGCCCTCCTTTGGCTCTTTGTCCCGGACATTTCCTGGCTTGCGGTCACGAGGCACGATCCCCGGTGAGAACCTCGGCACACGCTGTCTCGATAATGGAAGCCACCTGCTTCTTGGTTTCTTCCCAGTCCTGGCGCTCCCTTGTGGCCACCCGCGCAGCCCTGCCCTCGACGTCGGCGGCCTCGACCGCCGTCGAGAGCGCGTCCGCCATCCCCCACGGGGTGGGACGCCCCCAAACGGCATCATCCGTGGACAAGACGGCACGGGAATACGCAGATTCGTTGAGCACCGGGATATTGCCTGCAGACATCAATTCTTCCGGAACCAACGAAATGTTCGTAAAGGATATGGCCAGGCCAGCGATAGTCCGGTTGTAGAGCTCGTTCAGCTGTGTTGGCGTCAAGTTTCCGTGGTTCATGACAGGGATGGACCAACCCGATACGTTGTCACCGTAAACGTGGATCTCTTGTTCCGGGTGTGTCTGGTGGAAGCGCTCAAGCGCCAGCTTCGCGAGCAAATAGCCTCTGCGGTCCACGCTCTTCTTGGCGTAGAAGACCACCCCACGGCGCGATACGGGACGTTCGGGAAGAACCCGATAGATATCGTTGTCGCAGCCGAACGGAACAATCGCGTCCGGGGGCGTCCCGACCTCGTTTTCCATCACCCCGGCGATCATGTTCCCCAGCGCGATGTTCTTGAAACCGAATCGGTAGGTGTCCTCGGCCAACGCATAGAAGGTGCCACGCGGGTAGAAAAAGGGCTCGTAGTCCTGAATGAAGTAAAAGCGATGGGCCGGGCTGGTCACGCGGGACGCCACGACGTGCGCGGTTGCCCATGAGCTAGCAACTACCGCGTCCACGTCCGCCATGCCCTGCGTGGCGCTTCGAACCTCTGCCCGCATCCCGGGCCAGTTGCGGTGCACGACTTCCTCATGTCGCGCCACATCGTCCGCGTACCGGTCGTAGAGGAACAAGGTGCAGCGATGGCCACGCTCTTCCAGGCCCTGGACCATCCGGAACAGCGTCGTGTGCCCGCCGGATCCGGCAGCGGGTGGCGTGCATACCCAGCCGATGTGCAGTTGCTCCTTCAGGATCTGCCGCGGCGCCGGCAAGCTCAGATTGCCCGAGTCCGCAATGTCCTCTTGACGCAAGGGAAAATCGAACTCTGCCCAGGAGAGCCGTTCACCCAAAGCTTGAAAGAGCCGGCGGCTTCCACGCCGGGCGAAACCAGACCACCCCTCATTCCTGAGGTGCGAGATCAACTGGGTGGCGTCTATGCGGGAGGGCACGGTCAACTCCTGTTCCCTGTGCGGTCAGTGCCGGCCAATACGGGATTCCTGAGGGTGGCCTCGCCTGCGGCTGCTTGTTTGATGTCACTGAGCAACGCCCGCGCCCGACGAAAGGTGAAAAGGGCATAGACGACGAGGCCAGCGAACGCTCCGGCCAGAACCGCGAGAAGGGCAACCGGGATCTGGGCGGCTACCAGCCAGGCCAGGACGCCGCAAACAACCGCCGCAGCCGCAGCGGGGAAACAAATACGCAAGAGGGACAGGATCCTTGCACCGGTGGATTTCGCCACCAGCACGAGATAAACGGGAATGACGACGAACCAGGTCACGACGACGTGGGCGAACCCGGCACCCGCAATTCCCCCCAGACGCACGCCGATGAGCATCGCCGGAACAAGGGCAACTAGCCAAATGACCTGGACCCAGAACAGGCCAACGGTCTTGCCCGCGCCCACACACAGATCAGCGAACATCTCCGAGAGGATCCTCGCGGCACCGAAGATTCCCAAACTGACCATCGCGGCGGCTGCTGCACTCCATTTGTCGCCGTAGAAGGTGACAATGAGGGGTGCGCCGAGCCCCGCCAGGAGGGCCGAGACCGGGAAACCGATGTACGCAATTCCGGCCGTGACCTTCAACGCCGCGGCGCCGAGAGTTCCATTTGCATTCAGCCTGCCGAAAGTCGGCACGGCAACCGTCCGGATCACGGCGGTAATCACGCTGCTGGGCATACTCGCCAAGTTGAAGGCCAGTAAATACAACCCTAGCTGCACGGGTCCCAACTCCGGGCCGATGATCATGTAGTCGAGGTTCAGGGTGACAAAAACGACCAGATTGGCCATGGCCAGTGGAAGCCCGAGCCGAAGAATCCCCTTGGCTTCCACGATATTGAAACCGGGGAAGTAGCGCTTTGGGCTGATGATCCAGTAACCGATGGTTGCTGTCAGTTGCCCTCCCACCCGTGAGAGTGCCAAAGCCATCGCACCCCAGCCCCACAGCGCCATCGGAATGACCAGAACCAGGGCAACGACGGTGTTCAGTACGTCAACCAGGATCCTGCGCTTTTGCAGGAAGTCGCGCCATATCAGTGCAGTAGGAACGGACGCCATTCCAGAGAGCAATACCGTCAGCCCCATTACCTGGACGACCGGGGCTGCACCGGGATCCCCCAGTGCGGCAGCAAGCAAGGGTGCAAGCAGGATCACGAGCGCAGTCAGCAGGACGCTCGTGACCAGCGAAATGGTAAAAACAGTCGGAGCGATCTCGTCCGGATCGCGATCACCGCGGCCGAGGGCAGCCGTGGCTCCAAGCTCTGCGATATTCACGGCAATTACCTGCACGACGAGTGCCACCGCCAAGGCGCCGAAATGTTCCGGCGCAATAAGACGGGCGACCACGAGCGTGGTGATGAATTGAAGGACGCGGGAAAGACCAACATTGAGTGCACCCCAGAGAGTGCCCCTGCGCAGCCTGCTGGCCAGCGATCCGGTCCCTTCGCCGAGTGCGCTCATGAAATCCCCACCATTCGCCAAGCACGCCAACGCACGCGGTCCGCCTGGGTGCGGAAAATTTCGACAGTCCGCTGCCAGGGCAGCGGCGGTTTGCCCTCATCGGCTCGCACCAAACGCCAGCGCACCCCACGGATCCGGAACGACGCCGGTTGTCCCGGCCAGACTCGCAACGCGAAATCCTGCAGGGCCGAGGCGTCCGAGGTGGAACCACCTGAGTCGAGCGTGCGAGCCGCGAGGATAAGCGCTTCACGGCGCAGTGCGCGCCGGGCTCGGTCCAGGAGCCTGTCCGCTTGGGGTAACCCGCGCAAGACCTCCGACGTCAGCAGAACCCGGAACGCCTCAAGCCGATGCCGTAGATCAACCACCATGGTGGCAAACGAGGTCAAATGCATATTGGCGCCATGGACCCGGTAGAACGCCTGGATCGGCCCGTTGATCCTGCCTACATCCCAATGGGCCGCGGTACGGAGCCAGTATTCCAAATCTCCGGAATGGGGCAGCAATCGATTGTAAAAGCCCACTTGTTGCAGGACCTCGGTGCGCATGACCACCTCAGGGGACAAGATGAAGCACCTCCCCCGCCGACAAGCCCAATTGATCCATTCGTGACCCGCCCAAACGGTCCACGACTGCCACCTCGAGCTGGCGGCCCGGGGCAGTTGACGCTCATTGGAGAATTCCAGCGGCCTCCCGTAAACCATTCCCACCCGCGGGTTGGAATGCATCAAGTCAGTGGCACGGGACAGGGCCCCGGGGGCCAGCAAATCGTCTGCCGAAAGAAGTGCGACATACTCGGTGACCACGCGCGACAAACCGTCGTTATACGTGGCTATATGACCCATGTTCCGTTCGTGGACCACCACAGTTATCCGGGGATCGCGTAGCGCCAAATCGCGGGCCACTTGGGCCGAATTATCGGTGGACGCGTCGTCAACAACTATTACTTGTGCATCGACGCCGGCCTGGGACAATACTGAAGCGGTGACGGCGGGCAAGTATTGTGCGTAGTTATAGCAAGGTACGACGACGGTCACTTGGGCTGTGTTCCGGGCGCTACGCGGTCGCATGATTCTCATGGTTCCCCGCATCCACGTATTTCATGGTTAGAGCGTCCCCTCCAGTTGAGACCGAGACCAAAAGCCAGATCGAACATTGGATTCAGCCTATGGACGTCCGCCCCGCGGAGCGCGAGTACTTGTCACTTGAATTGACCTCATCCGCCACTCGTCCGGGCCCGAATGACCACTCAGCAGGAACTCGGCCCTGCCCTGATCCTCAAGCGTTCAAAGGTCCCGCCGTCTTTGGTGTGGCCTAATATGCGCCCACGGGCCGGATCATCGCCCGCGCCGTCCGCCAAAGAATGATGATGTCTCCGACGATCGACCAGTTCTCGACGTAATACAGGTCCAGCCGGACGCTGTCCTGCCAGTTAAGCTCCGAGCGGCCATTGATTTGCCACATTCCGGTCAGCCCGGGCTTGATGTAAAGCCGGCGGTGGACGTGTCTCTCGTAGCCATCGACTTCCCGTTGGAGGGGTGGCCTGGGACCAACGAGACTCATGTCCCCGAGAAACACATTCCAGAACTGCGGGAGCTCATCGAGGGAATAATGCCTCATCCATTTACCGACCCGGGTTACCCGAGGGTCGTGTTCCATCTTGAATAGCAACCCGGCACCCTCATTCTGGTCAAGCAACTGGGCCAGGTCCTGCTCCGCGGTCTCCACCATGGAACGGAATTTGAACATGACGAAGGTTTGTCCTCTTCGCCCAATGCGCTCCTGCCGGAAAATTACGGGCCCCGGGCTGTCCCGCCGGATCAGAACGGCGAGCACCGCAAAAACGGGCAACAACACCACCAAGGCGGCGGCCGAGAGAATGACGTCGAGCACCCGTTTCATCGCATGCTTGGCACCGGCATATTGCGGGAGCTCAACGTGCATGAGCGGCAGCCCCTCCACAGGACGCGAATGAATCCTGGGGCCGGCCACATTTGTCAGTCCTGTCGTCAGGATCAGCTCGGTTGAACTTTCCTCCAACTGCCAGCCGAGCTCCTGAATGTATGTACTGCCGCCTTCAACCTGCCCGGCAATGATGACTGCATCGGCATCGGTCGCCGCGACCGCGTGCACGACCGAATAGATGTCGCCGACGACGGGCACGGCCTTTCCGTTGACCATCAGGTTTGGCGGCTGCTGCGGGCCCTGCAGCGCGACGCCGACTACTTTATAGATCGGTCCGGACTTCTTCTCAATCTGGTTGATGACGTATCGGACTTCTTCGGAGGCGCCCAGGACCAAGACTCTCGAGAGGTAATGTCCATGAACGCGCTGGCGCGTCAGCCACCGCCTCAACGACCACCGGGACGTCATCAGTCCTAGGCACCCCAGCGGAAACACGAGTGCAATGTAGCCGCGCGCAATCTCTATCTCGAAGACAACGCACGCCATGTTGAGCAGCCCAAGGAGGACTATGGTCGCGCTAAAGACGCGTTTGTACTCGTCCGGGCCGATTCCAACGACTTGCTTGTCCCGGCTGCGGTAGACACCCAACGCGACCATCCAGGCGCTGGCGAGCGCTAGCGAAATCGGAAAATATCCCACACGAAAGCCGCCAATAATAACAAAGGCATTTTCGAATCCAAATCGGGCAACCTGCGCGAAAGCGGCCACGGAAAAAACGACTATGGCATCGACGAGCCACAAAAGACGGTAGTAGCGGCGAGCCCAAAACACTCCGGACACGGCGCCGGCATAACGCCTACCGTCACGTTGGGAACGGTCGAACAAAGGATCTTTGATGAAAGACGTACGAAGCCCGAATCCAACGTCACCTGTTGCAGCTTCTTCCGAGGGGCTCACGGCCACACCATCGTCGCATGGAGAGTTTGCCCGCTATCTCCTGGGGCAATTGTTGCCACACTTTTCGATACAAAAGGGCAGCGCACTTTTATCACAAGCATGTTGCAGGGCACATCGACACCCGCTTCTTCCACAAGTTCTTGGTCTGGCTGGCTCGACGTCGGAAATTGCCAACCAAAGGGAACTTCAGGCTATGAAAGATCGGCTCCCCTCACACGAGTAGCCCCCACCTATCATTTCCAAGCGACGACACCTGCAACGTTCGCCGCCGTACCTGCATCGCACTCGAGTACTCCTGCTTGCTGGATCCGGGCACCAAGCAATGGAACCCGGCAAAAACGAGCAGCGGCCCGGAACCAAAAGGTTCCGGGCCACTGCATTTTACGGACCAGCTATTTAATAGTTTCGGGTTTCCGTCTGTCCAGCGCTTCCTGAGCTGTTTGCCGGCGGGTTGAACGGTGCCGGCAAGTTCCACGGACAGCCGGCAATAGCAACGGAGAACCCCGGGGAAAACGAAAGGGCCACCCGAAATGGGTGACCCTGTCAATTTCAATAATTCTGAGCCTAGCGAAACACGGATCACGTCCATGTTCGAATAGACCCCTTTGGTGGAGCTGAGGGGACTCGAACCCCTGACCCCCTGCATGCCATGCAGGTGCGCTACCAGCTGCGCCACAGCCCCGAACTTTGCCCGCCGCGACTTTCATCCCCGCCGGAGCAACTCGTCAATACTAAACCACAACGATGTGAGATAGGAAATCGAACGCCGTCGGCTCCCCGTTAGGTGAGGCGCGTTAGGACAGATGAGGTGCGGTCGATTGCTCGGCCGCACCTCCCCCCATTACTGCCCTTCAACTTGTTGCCGCAAACACAACGAGCCACTGGGCTGAAGTCTAGAGACTGGAAGGCCATTAAACAAACCGTTCAACCGGTTTATGATCGATCGAGCTCGCGGGAAACCAGGTAGGCGGAAGAAAATTCAGCAAGAGCACTGCTGAACGTTTCGGGTTCGCGCCCGGATATCCGCCAGAGATGCTCAGAGGAGTACCAGTGATCCTTCGTCACCAAGTCAATCTGGTGGCCGCTGAATCCTGCGGCGCGCAGTGCAGAGCCGGCACGTTCATCATCTCCCAGAAACTTCGGGTACTCCATATCGAATATCCGGGCAACACTCTGCAGAAGGAATGACACCCGAACGGGTTCCGGATATGCGGCATGGAAGGCCCGTCCGGGTTGCCGAGGAGCCAGGGCAAGCCCGGAAACCAGTCCTCCCAGCGCCTCCACACCAATGAGCGAAAGCAGCGCCGAACCATCGCCCGGCCATCCCCCCGCCACTTCCAGCAGCTTGAGCAGCCCCGGAACAAACCAGCGGTCTCCCGCGCCGAACACGAGGTTGGGACGAACAACCTCGGCGCCATAGCCGAGAACCAACTGTTCAGCCGCCGCACGGCTGGCGCTGGCCACCGATGCCGGGTGATAGCCGGCCTCGGTTTCAAGGAGGCCGCGGTGCGGGCCGCTTCCGTAAACACTGCAGGTGCTGACATAGATCAGCCGGTCAACTCCGGCTTGCCGGCACTGCTCAATGACGTTGCGCGTGCCGATCTCGTTGATCGCATGGGCAAGACGAGGGTCGGAGCCCACATATGATGCTGCGTGGATGACGACATCCGTATCGGACAAGAAGGGGATCAGGCTCCCCGGCACGGAAATGTCGGCGGTCGCAATGGTAGCGTTATTGTTTCGTAGTCTTGCAACCGGTTTTCGTGAGAGTGCCACAACGTGCGCCTCTCCGGATCCGGCGAGTGAGGCTGCAACCCGGCTTCCAATGAAGCCTGACGAACCCAGGACCAGAACCCGGGGCACACGGTCAACACGTGTTGGCATGGCCCTCAACCGATCCTCAGGGTTCGTCAGATTCATGTACTCAAGTATCCCGGACGCAGAAACCGGAGAGGTCTCCACGCTGATCATGCAACAACGTGCCAAAGCCACCCGAACAGCAGTAATTGAGGGAGCAGCGTCGATCTTTGAAGAGGTCGGCTACGGAAATGCAAGCCTGAGCGACGTCACTGACCGCGCCTCGGTCACCAAAGGCGCGCTGTACTTCCATTTCAAGTCGAAGGAAGACCTGGCGCTTGCGGTCATCGCCGAACAGCACAACATCGTGCGTGTCGCGGGAGAGAAGATCGCCGCCGCGGGACTGCCCGCACTGGAGACCATGATCGCCATGTGCCGGACATTCGGGCAACAGCTACTCGACGAGCCCATTGTCAGGGCTGGAATCCGGCTGACATTTGAAGCTTCGGCGTTCAATGGAGACGTCAAAGGTCCCTACCAGGACTGGGTCACGACCATGGAGATGCTGACGCGCCAGGCTCAACTGGAAGGTGACGTGCGGCCCGAAGTTGATGCCGCGGATTTCGCACGGTATTTGGTTGCGTCTTTCACGGGCGTCCAGATGGTTTCCAACGTGCTGACCGAACGGCGCGACGTTCTCAAGCGGATCGACGACATGTGGCGTTTCATGATGCCCGCGATCGCGCCGATTCACCCGCAGGGCTCAGTGACCCCGTGAACTAGCGCGGACTTTTGACCCGAGCCAACAAGGACATGAGGATGTCTTCCTGGTGCAACAACCGGACCCTCATCACACCGAGGGCATTATGTGGTTCGAGCTGTGTCACAGCAACATCCACGGGATAGCTGAACTCGACCAACTTCATGAATTCCGCCTCAAACAGGGCAAAATCGGCATCCGGGCGGGAAGACGCTGCGCGCACAGCTTGCCTCGCGGCTTCAACCAGAAGCATTCCCGGGACATGGTCCAGGGGATGGTCAAAGAAGATGGGGTGGGTTGGATCAACCCGCAGCGGCCAGACGGACGGGCGCGAACTTTGCCCGAGCATCACGTTCCGCTGGGTGGCATGCCCGACGTCGGCACATGCCAGCAAGTCTTCGCCGGCCCCGGGAAGCACAGGGGGGACCGCGCCGCGAAATCGCTCGTACGTGGCAGGATTCACAATGCGGGCAGCCGCCGCACCTTCCCCGATGGGAGTGCCATCAACGACGAACCGCGCAGACACAGTCAGGGCCGACAGCTGCCCTCCGCTGAGCTTCATATCCTTCACGTCAAGCTCGACAGCAACCTGCGCGGGCACCAGGGGATCCAAGGCCGTGGGTTCCACCGAGATGCTCATGTGCGGCATGAGGAACTTGTGCGTGAGGGGCACTCCGCACAAGTGGGACAAAAAGATCACTGCCTGCCTCAACGTCTCGGCCATGAGGGCCGAATCCGGGGAACCGTCCGGCGATCCATAAAAGACATGCCATCGCGGCCATTGCGCCCCCGCAACGAACCGCCTGGAACTTGATTGAACAAAGTCAGTCAAGAAGACTTCCGAAACGGAGCGCTTATGAACGAGCTCCCGATTGACGGAAGCCTCGAAGAGCGCTTCATCGCGCATTGGGTCCCCCCACTCCTCCCAGGATCTGCTGGAGCAACGATCGCTGCTGTTGCGCCCCCATTAAACGCCCAAATCCTATCGGCAAGCCGGGCCCATGGAGCTATCGGAGGGAGTGAACCGGCCCCAAATTGACATACCTACTGGTCGGTTTGTAGTTTGGCTATATGGAGATAGGCGATACCGGCAGCACGCCCAAGGGCGCAGCCACGCGTAGTGAGATCCTTCGGGTTGCCGCGGATGTTTTTGCGCGCAAGGGTTTCGAGCAGACCCGGATGGACGACATCATCCGCGAAGTCGGGCTCACGAAGGGGGCCATCTACTTCCATTTCTCCTCGAAGGCAATGTTGGCCCAGGCCGTCGTCGACGAGCAAAAGGCACGTTGGCTGCGCCGTGTCCACGAGGAAATTCTCAGCAAGAACAACCCTCTGGAGGAGTTGCGCCATCTCGGGGAGTTCATGGTCAGGACAGTCCTGAGCGACACATCCGCGTGGGGCGTGGTGCATTTGGCGAATCAACTGGCATCCACGAAGGAGCACCCCGGCGGAGCCTCCCCGCTGGCCGCATGGGTGGATCTCGTCGCCGACATTCTTCAACGGGGCCGCGCAAGCGGCGTCTTGACGTTTTCAGGCGATCCCGGCGACGCGGCAACGGTTATCGTGGCCGCATTCGATGGGTTGAAGTCGGTCACCGACGCCCTTGACCCCAAAGATCTCGATGCCTTCGAGCGACGCGCGACCCTACTACTGCAGCTCCTCGAGCAGCAGTTCATTTCCAGCGAGTAGCGCAGCAAACCAAGAGCCAAAGACTTCGACGCGTAGCCAAAAAACAAACCGCACAGTCAGTTTATTAGGAGTAGAAATGAATATTTCAGCCAAAACAGCCCTCATCACTGGAGCGTCTACCGGCATTGGCTCAGTCTTTGCCCGAAGGCTGGCCGCAGAGGGCGCACGCTTGATCCTGGTTGCGCGCAGCCAGGACAAACTTGACGCGCTTGCGGATGAACTTCGCGGGCTCGGCACCGAAGTGACCGTCCTGGCCATGGACTTGAGCCTGCCGGACTCCGCAAAGGAACTCCAGCTCACCACCGATTCCCTGGGACTCACAGTGGACATCCTGGTCAATAACGCGGGATTCGGAACACACGGACAAGTTCTCGACGCAGACGCCGATCGCTATGCAGAACAGATCCAGTTGAACTGCTCCACCTTGGTCGGTACCACCACGCGCTACCTGCCCGGTATGGTTGAGCGCGGCGCGGGGACCATCATCAACATCGCGAGTACGGCCGCATTCCAGCCGATACCCCACATGGCCGTCTACGGGGCCACAAAGGCCTTCGTACTCTCGTTCACCCAAGCGCTGTGGGCAGAGACGCAAGGAACGGGCGTGAAAGTCCTGGCCGTGTGCCCGGGGGCTACGGACACACCGTTCTTTGAAGTCGCCGGCGAGGCTGCAGCCGCTGGATCCATGCGGACCCCGGGACAAGTCGTGGACACCGCCATGTCCGCGATTCGCGGGAACAAGCCAAGCGTTGTGGATGGCCGGCTCAACTCCTTTGTTGCCCGGGTAGCCGTCAAGCTGCTCCCGGAGAAGCTTGTGATCGCGGCCGCGGGACGAGCCGTGCGCCCGGCCAACTAGTCCCACGGCCAACTAGTCGCACGCCCAACCAACTCGCAGTAGGTGTCGTTTTGAGCGCCCAAAACGGCATCTACTGCCAGCCACTTGGGCTGCCACGCGAAAATGGGCAGCCCTGCGATCAGGTTCCCTGGATGATTCCGATCTGGACTACTCCCGTGTTGACCAGTGTCTTGGCCAAGTAGACAACCTGGCCGGAGTGCTCCACGGTCTGAGTCAGAATCAGCACCGGATCCTTGGCATCCAGCTCAAGCAGCTCGCCTCGGGCGACGCCCGGGGTGCCCGCAGCAATGTCGGTCTCGCCGGGACCAAAGGCCGGCCCAACAGCCGTGATCAAGTTAGCCAGGAGCGTAGCCTCCCCCCCTGCGTCGTCCACAATGGCCCGTGCCGCTTCAGGGTCACGATCAATGAGCCCCCCCTTGCTTGCGACATGCTCTTGGACTAAGGCAATAGGTGAGCCATCCCGTCTGAGGACGCTCTCGAAGAACCAGGAGGGCTCCTCTTCGCGGATTCCGAGGGGCTCTGCGGTGAACACCGACGACGACGGGTGGAGTACGTGCTGCGTACGGCTGACCTGGATAGCGGAGCCGGCCTCCGCCAAAATCTCTTCCATCGGCCTGATCCGTTCAAGGCCGACCCGCGGCAGGCGGGTAGCCACAAAGCGTCCAATGCCCCGGCGGGACCGTACGTATCCGTCTTCCTCGAGGAGCATGAGCGCCTCACGGACCACCGTCCGGCTGACCTTCATCGCCGAACCCAGGTCCGTTTCCGAAGGCAATAGCGACGAAACGGGAAAGTGCCCCGCCCTGATTGCGTTCATGATGCGCGAGTAAACGGCAACGCGGAGCGGGATGTTGGCGGTTGCATCCAACGGCTCCGAAAGAACGGCCTCAGCACTGCGGTCCAAGATGGCTCCCTTCGTCGATATTGAGAGTTTACGCGATTGGTATTCCGAGCTTGTATAACAAGCGTGTATGATTCACATATAAGCCATCTTGTGCTCTGCGCCACACCTGCATCGAGCCGCCCCCGAAGCCGTTTTGTTTCAAACAAGGAAGTTTGTCCATGACAACCCAAGCCACCAACACCGCAGGGCTCCCTGTCCGGCGAAAAGCAGCCCGAGTGCCTGTCCTCATCGCCACGCTCATCCTTTCGATCCTCAGTTACCAGCTCAACGCCAGCCTGTTCTCGGCGGCCCTGCCGGCCATGGCCGCCCATTTCCAGGAATCCACGGAAAACGTGGCCAAGGTCCAGTCGCTGTTCTTCCTGACCGGCGCCGTCCTGGGTATGGCATTTTCCCGATGGAGCGACTTCCTGGGACGCCGCCGGACCCTGTTGATCGTCCTCTCCCTCATGTTGTGCGGCACGGTCCTATGCCTTTTGGCGCCGAACCTGACCGTTCTTCTCGTGGGCAGGGTCCTGCAGAGTGCCACGAGCGCCACGTTCACCATTTCTTTCCTGCTCTTGTCCGAGCGCTTCAGCAAACGCCTCTTCGGCATTTCCGTCGGCGTCATTTCGGCGGTCAACGGCGGCATCGGCGGGCTCGACGGCTTCCTGGGCGGATTCATCACCGACACCATCGGCTGGCAGTTCCTCTTTGTCCTGGTCCTCGCCGTGGGCGTGCTGGCGATCGTGCTGGTCGCCGTCGTGGTCCCGAAGAGGCCCGCCCGGACACGGGAGGGACGCATGGACTGGTGGGGCGCGGGCACCCTGGGCACGTTCCTGGTTCTCTTGAGCAACCTGATCGGACAGGCTTCCACTTCCGGATGGGGCGATGTCTGGACCCTCGGCTATCTCGCCGGCGCACTGATTGCCGGGCTGGCGTTCGTGGCCGTGGAAAGGCGGGTGGCGCGTCCGCTGATCGCGATCGAGCAATTGCGGTCCCGCCAAGTATGGCCGGTCTTGGCGAGCACGGTGCTGACACTTGCCGGCATCTTCTCGGCGTTGAACTTCACCGTGATCCTCCTGAGCCAGGACGCACGAGCCGGATACGGACTGTCCGCTTCCATGTCAGCCCTCCTGTACCTGACGCCCACAGCCTTCGTGGGCGTGCTCACTGCAGTGTTCTCCGGCTGGTTCGCGCAGCGGATCGGCTGGTTCAAGGCCCTGCGGATCAGCAGCGGGCTGATCGTCGTTGCAGCAGTAGCGGTCGCAATCTTTGCCGCGGACCGCTGGATGGTCTTCGCCCTGCTGATCATCATGGGAGTCCTCTATCTCGGCCAGTTCCAGAGCACCGTCAGCGGCATCGCCGTGTTGAATTCACCCAAATCGGCGCCGGGTTCCGTGCCCGGCCTGAATGGGGCATGCTTTGGAATCGGAGCCAGTGTGGGAATCGCCGTCGTCGCACCCGCCGTCGCCGCCGGAACCATCGCCGGCTACCAAACTGCCCTGTGGATCTCGGCGGGCTTCGCCCTCGCAGCCTTTGCTGCTTCCCTGGTCCTCCGGCCTGTCGCTGCGAGCGCCGCAGCGGCACCCGCCGTCGTCGTCGCCCATGCCTAAGCCCGAACCCACGTCACCACATCCACGAAGGAGCACCATGACCACCACCACACCGCAGCCGTTCTATCTCGATTGCGATACCGGCATCGACGATTCCCTCGCAATCGCCTATCTTCTGGCGAGCCCCGAGGTGGAGCTGGCCGGGATCGGAACGGTCAGCGGAAACGTCAGCGCCGCGACCGGGGCCGTCAACACCTTGAACCTGCTGCACGCTGCCGGCAGGGCCGCGATCCCGGTTGCCGTGGGTGCCCACGATCCCCTCGTGGGAACGTTCGACGGCGGAGCGCCGCACGTTCACGGCGAGAACGGCATCGGCGGGGTCACCTTGGAAGACTCCGGACTGACATTCGAATCAGAGACCGCCGCGGAGATGCTCGTGCGGCTCGCCAATGAGCACCCGGGTGAGTTGCGGGTCATCGCCGTCGGTCCGCTCACCAATCTGGCCCTCGCGCTGAAGCTGGACCCGAAGCTCCCGGCACTCGTCCGCGATGTCACCATCATGGGTGGGGCCGCGTTTGTGCCGGGCAACATCAGCCCTGTCGCCGAAGCCAACATCTTCAATGACGCAGAGGCGGCGGCCGTGGTGACGGAGGCCGATTGGCCGGTGACCTTGGTTCCCTTGGACGTCACCATGAACCACCGCTTCGATGAGGCCCATCGCGCGGCCCTTGCGACAGCCGGGCATCCGGTGGCCAGCGCACTCTCCGGCATGCTCGTCCAGTACTTCGCCTTTTACAACACCATTTTCGGTGAGCATTGCGCCGCCCTCCACGATCCGCTAGCAGCGGCAATCGCCGTGGGTGCCCTCGAGCTGGACGACGCCCCGCACGTCGGAATCTCCGTGGACACGAGCACGGGTGCGGCTCATGGCCAGACCCGCTGTGAGCGTCTCGACGGCGGAGCCGCCAGCGCGCGGAAGGTACCGGAACGGGCGTCCCGGGTTGTGCTGTCCGTCAAGGGCGACGCCGCGGCGCACCTCCTGGAGCGGATCCTGTCCTTGCCCGCGACGAACTAAAGGGGCTTTTGATGAACACTTCTTCTTCGCCCACCGGGCCCAGCCAGGCCGACCTCGAGTTGCTGCACCGCGCCGTTTCCCTCGCGCGGGCAGCCCGGGATCGCGGCGACCATCCGTTCGGCGCACTCCTGTTGGCCCCGGACGGAACCATCGTGGAAGCCATGAACACCGTCAACACGGAACACGATCCCACCGGGCATGCCGAGACGAATCTGGTCCGCCTGAGCGCCAAAACGCTCGATGCCGGGGCATTGGCCGGCAGCACCCTGTACACCAGCACCGAACCGTGTGCCATGTGCACGGGCGCGATCTACTGGGCAGGAATCGGACGCGTGGTCTATGCCTTGTCCGAGAAGGACCTTGCCTCGATCGTCACCGAGCAGTCGGGTGTGCCCACCCTTGACCTGCCCTGCCGCGAAGTCCTTGCCCACGGCGGCGGAAATGTCACCGTAACGGGCCCTGTTCCGCTTCCCGAGGCAACAGAGGTCCACCTCGGGTTCTGGCACTAGACCGGAAACCCAACACCGCCATCCCGCACCATCCCCGAAGGACAACCCATGCCTATCCCCACCACGCTCACAGTCGTTGGCAGCCTCAACGTCGATCTCACGTGCCGCGTCCACCGCCTGCCCTCCCCTGGTGAAACCATCGGCGGAGGCACCCTTACCCGTCAGCCCGGCGGAAAAGGAGGCAACCAAGCGGCGGCTGCTGCGAGGCTGGCAGGTGGGGCCCGCATGGTGGGCGCCGTTGGCGAGGACCCGGACGGCCGGCTTCTCATGGAGGCCCTGGACCGGGCAGGGGTTGATGTTGCGGCAGTGGAACAGGTATCCGCGCCCACGGGCACGGCGTTGATCGTGATCGACAGCGACGGCGAAAACCAGATCGCCGTCGCACCTGGAGCCAACACGCTGGTCTCGCTGGACCGCGCCGAGCTCTCCGACGGCGGCCCCGTGCTTGCGCAACTGGAGATCGCCGTCGACGCCGTGCTGGAAGCCGCGCGCCGCACCACCGGGTTCTTCGCCCTCAATGCGGCCCCGGCACAGGCACTCCCGGCAGAACTTTTGGAACGGTGCGACCTGGTGATCGTCAACGAGTCCGAGTACGAGCTCATCCCCGAACTCCGGAGCGCCAAACGCGTGGCCGTTACCTACGGTGCGGGCGGGGCGTCGATGTACAGGCAAGGGGTCAAGACCGCCCATGCGCCCGCGAGCAAGACGAGCGTTGTCAACAGCGTGGGGGCCGGCGACGCCTTCTGTGCGGCCCTGGTGCTGGCACTTGCATCGGGCCTTGATGAGGAAAGCAGCCTCGCGGCGGCCTGCGCGGTGGGAGCCGCCGCCGTCGCGAGCGAGCTTTCCCAACCGGAGTTCGAGCGGCTGGAACACTACCTGGGGATCTAAGGATCCGAACTTGAGATCCGCCCGATGTGCGCGACACCGCCCGGCAACAGCGAACCGCGGGCCGCACCTACCATGCCTTCCACCGCGCGGGCCAGATGCGTACCGCGGTCACTGACGCCGTCCCAGCGCACCAGCGCCTGGGCATTCAGGCCGTCCACCATGCCCAGGATCTGCCAGGCGACCGACGGAGCGTCGAACGTGTCGAACTCACGGGATTCGATCCCTGCCTCGACGACGCGCTGCACCACTGCCTGCCATGCATCCATCTGCTCACGGACGCAGGCTGCGAGCGCCTCGTTCCTGCGCCCTAGGGTCCACGCCTCCACCCAGATTGCAGTGACATCGAGCCGGCTGCCGTCCATAAGCGTTTCGAGGAGCATCCCGAGTTTTTCCAAGGGAGTCGGCAGCCTCTCCAGAAGGCCCGCGACCTCCTCGGTCTCCGCCGCCACGATGGTCGCAAAGGTGCCCGCCACGAGGGCCTCCACATTGGGTTCGTAATGCGCGACGAGCCCCGAGGCCACGCCCACCCGCGCTGCCACATTGCGCAGCGTAATGGCGGAAAGCCCTTGCTCAAGCGCTATTTCCCGGGCGGCCTCGGCTATTTCGGCCGCGCGTTCGGCCGGCGTCTTCCGGGCAGCGCGTTTCTGTATGGTGCTTGACATCACAGAACAGTCTAAAGTAGTTTTCTTCTTATTGATCATGCGATCAACAAGATCCATCAGCCGCACCGAAGGCAAGGACGCCCTGGTTCCGCGGCTACAACCTCACAACACAGAGGAGAATTCCATGGCCTGGAGAATGCCAGCCGAAACCGCCCCCCACGACCGCACCTGGATGGCGTTCCCCCGCACCGGCCTGACCTTGGGCGACGACGCCGCTTCGGCGGAAGAAGCGTACGCGGCCTGGACCGCCGTCGCCCACGCGGTGTCCGAGTTCGAGCCCGTCACCATGGTGGTCGACCCCAGCGAACGGGACCGGGCCAGCCGCATGCTCGGCGCCGGAATCGAACAGTTTGAGGCGCCCCTCGACGAATTCTGGATGCGCGACGTCGGAGCAACGTTCGTCGTCGACGACGAGCGCCCCGGTGTGCTCGGCGCAGTCGACTGGATCTTCAACGGCTGGGGCGCACCGGCCTGGTCCGAATGGCAGAAGAGCGCCGGCATGGCCAGCTTTATCGCCGAAGCGTCCGGCGCGGAACTGGTCACTTCGCTGCTGGTCAACGAAGGCGGCGCCATCCACGTCGACGGTGAAGGCACCGTCCTCGTCACCGAAACCGTCCAGCTGGATCCGCACCGGAACCCCCACGCGGACAAGGCACGAGTCGAAGCGGAACTCTCACGCACGCTGGGCACTACCCACACCGTGTGGGTACCGCGGGGCCTCACGCGTGACTACGAGGACCTCGGCACGCGCGGCCACATCGATATGGTGGCCACGCTTCCCTCCCCCGGCCGGGTCCTGCTGCACTCGCAGACCAATCCCGAACACCCCGATTTCGAGGTCAGCCGCTCCCTGCAGCGGTTCTTCGAAACCCAGGAGGACGCCGCCGGCAAACCTTTCGAGATCACGCTGCTTCCCGCGCCCGAGACCCTCCGCGACAAGGAAGGCTTCGTCGATTGGAGCTACGTGAACCACCTTGTGGTCAACGGTGGGGTCATTGCTTGCGGCTATGGCGAAGAGCGGGCCGACGCCCTGGCCGCGGAAATCCTGGCCGAGGCCTACCCGGGCCGCCGCGTCGTCACCGTGGATGCCCGGCCGATCCTCGCCCGGGGCGGGGGAATCCACTGCATCACGCAGCAGCAGCCCACACTCAACGGGCAGGCTGCACGATGAGCCGCTTCGACGTCGTCGAGGCCTCAATTGCACAGTTGCGCGCAGCACTGGAAGCCGGTGAGGTGACCAGCGAGGAACTCACCCAGGCGTATCTGGACCGCATCGACGCCTACGACCGCAACGGCATCACGTTGAACGCGCTTGTTGTCATGAACCCCGAAGCTCTCGCAGATGCCCGGGCCTCCGACGAGCGCCGGGCAAGCGGCGCCACCCACGGGCCCCTCGACGGCATTCCGTACACCGCCAAGGATAGCTACCTGGCCAAAGGGCTCACGGCCGCCGCGGGCTCCCCCGCGTTCGAAAACCTCATCGCCCAACGCGATGCCTTCACCATCGAACGCCTCCGCGCGGCAGGCGCCGTGCTCATCGGACTGACCAACATGCCGCCCATGGCCAACGGCGGCATGCAGCGCGGGGTCTACGGACGCGCCGAGAGCCCCTACAACGGCGCTTTCCTCACCGCGGCTTTCGGTTCCGGCTCCTCGAACGGCTCGGGAACCGCGACCGCGGCGAGCTTCGGAGCCTTCGGCCTGGGCGAGGAGACCTGGTCCAGTGGCCGCGCGCCGGCGTCGAACAATGCCTTGTGCGCGTACACGCCCTCGCGAGGAGTCATTTCAGTGCGCGGCAACTGGCCGCTGGTCCCCACCATGGATGTCGTGGTGCCCCACACGCGGTCCATGGCCGACCTCCTGGAACTGCTGGATGTCATTGTTGCCGACGACGCCGAAACCCGCGGCGACTTCTGGCGCGCGCAGCCGTGGGTTGAGATCCCGGCCGCGTCCCGGGTCCGTCCGGCCTCGTACCCGACGCTGGCACCATCCGACGTCGACGGCGCGCGCTCGGCTTTGAAGGGCAAACGCTTCGGGGTGCCGCGCATGTACATCAACGCGGACCCCGACGCCGGGACCAGCGAGACTCCTGGCATCGGCGGACCCACCGGCCAGCGAATCGACACGCGCGCTTCCGTGCTGGAACTGTGGGAGGCGGCCCGGCGCGACCTCGAATCCGCCGGTGCCGACGTGGTGTTGGTGGACTTCCCCGTGGTTTCCAACTACGAAGGCGACCGCCCGGGAGCGCCCACCATCGCCACCCGCGGATTGGTCAGCCCGGAGTTCCTCCGGCGGGAAATCGTCGACCTCTCGGCGTGGGCGTGGGACGACTTCCTCTCGGCCAACGGGGACCCGGCACTCAACAGCCTCGCCGACGTCGAAGGCAGCGCGATTTTCCCGCACCCGGAAGGGGCGCTCCCCGACCGCTATGACGGATTCGACGACGATATCGCCGACTACCCGGCGCACATCCGCACGCACGCGGTTGCTTCCGTCACCGACATCCCGCTCCTCGAAGAAGGCCTCCGCGGACTCGAAGAGACCCGGCGGGTGGACCTCGAGGAATGGATGGACGGCCTCCGCCTGGATGCGGTCATCTTCCCCGCCGCCGCCGACGTCGGACCAGCCGACATGGACGTCAACAAATCCTCAGCCGATCTCGGATGGCGCAACGGCGTATGGGTGGCCAACGGCAACCTCGTTCCGCGGCATCTCGGGATCCCGACAGTCACCGTGCCGATGGGAACCATGAGCGATACCGGCATGCCCGTGGGGCTCACGTTTGCCGGCCGCGCCTACGACGACACCGCGCTGCTGGCCCTGGCTGCGGCCTTTGAAGCAACAGGCGAGCGCCGCACCGTTCCCCCGCGCACACCGCGGCTCGACTGACCGATCAGGTGGACTCGTCGTCGAAAGGGGCCTTCTGCCCGGCCGCCAAACGCACAACCGGGCGGGCAGGAGGCTGCACCTGGGTTGAGATGGCAGGCTCCGGAAGCGGTTCGTCCTCGAGGAGGGCTTCACGGATGATGCGGCGGGGATCGTATTGGCGCGGATCCATTTTCCGCCAATCGATGTCCTCGAATTCCGGACCGAGTTCCTGGCGGAGCTTTTCCTGCGCGCCGGAGGCCATGCGCCGCAATTCGCGGATAAGCCGCCCCAGCTTCCTCGCATACTCCGGAAGCTTGGTGGGTCCGAGGACCAAAACGGCAATGATCAGGAGAAGGGCAACCTTCTCGACCGAAATATCGATCATGGCTCCATTCTAAATCCACCGCCCGGTCGCTCCGGGCGGCGACGGGCTTATGAGATCGCGTACAGCGCGACGGCAAGTCCAGCCGCCATCAGCGCCTCGCGGACACCCTTCAATCGGGGCACAGCGTGCGATTTGCTCTCGACCGGCATCGCGAACGTGCCCAACACCCACCCCGTTGCGGCGAAGAGCATGAGCAGCGCGCCCATGATGTCGGCAAGGATGATTCCCAGTTGGTGTCCCGGATGATCCGACACCGATCCGGCTCCACTCGACGCGGAGAGCAGTACCCAGCCCGAAAGAGCCGCCATGCCTGCGCCATAGATCGCCGACCATCGCCCTGTCCCGGCTGTTCCCGCTGTCCGTGGCCCTTGGTACACGATCCTGACGGCGAACAGGAGGAAGACAAGGCCAATCGCCGCTCCCAGCGGGACCACACCCAGCGGAGCCCATCCGAGCCCTACCGCCGCCATGGCCGCGGCCAATATCCCTGCGGCGGCCGCGTCAATCCGGGCCGCCACACTCTTGGCGCGGAGGATGGCTCCGAACCCCAACACAGCCGCTGCCCCGAAAAGCAGCACGAGCGCGCTTACAACAAACCAACCTCGGAACATACCCTGCCAATCCTCCTGCGCGCTTCCGGTTGAAACCCACCCGCAGTCATATCACTTGCGGATGGGAGAACGCTGCATGCTGCGTCTAAATACCGAAACTTCCAAGAATCGCGAGGCCGAGCCGAGCTGCGATGAATGCGTACAGATCAGCGCTGGAACAGCATCGAAATGACTCCGGAGTGGACAATGATTGTGGCCCCAAGCGCGACATACACCACGGGTATAACCCAGTTTCCGGCCCAGCGGCAGATCTCGCCCACCTTCGGGTGCGCGGTCAGCCAGTAGCCCGCGGCACACCACACCGCCACCATCACCGCGAACGTCAGCCCCGTCACCACCGAAGCAGGCGGTTCCAGCGAGTGGAACAGCGGAATGTATACGGAGATGTTGTCTCCGCCGTTGGCCACTGTCACCGCGACAACCACGGGCACCGTCAACGAGCGGGGCTTCGGTGGATCTCCGGACGGGCGGGCAACCTTAATTAAGGCGTAACAGCCCAAGACAAGCGGCACGAGGCCGAGGAATCCCACCCACTCCACCGGGACAGGAGTGAGCGCCAATGCCGCTGCGGCCGCCGCACCGGTCAGCATTCCGATGCCGATGTACTGGCCTACCCAAATTCTCCAGAGTCTTGGCACCGGGCGCGTCCTGGCTGACAAGAAGAGAACGGACAGGACCAGGAGGTCATCGAGGTTTGTCGCCGCAAAGGCTCCAGCCGCTGTCAGCACCGTGCCGCCCAGATCTTCCATCGCTGATGACACTACCGCTTGGAGCCTGCGCTCTTGCGCGGACCGCACCGGCTGGCGCCATCGACTCCGCCGTGGCAGCATCGGACGATGACTGCAGATACCCGTCCGTACGTCGAGCCCGAGCAGCCGGAGCCTGCCGTTCCATTGCTCGGCGGAGACGTGACGGAGGGGCTCGTCCGGGTGGGCGATACCGTGCGGCGCCCTGTGAGCGACGCTTCGCCGCGAGTCCGCCGCCTCCTGGATTTCCTGCAATCGACCGGATTCCACGGGGCGCCCCGCTTCCTGGGCATCGACGAAAGCGGCAGGGACACCCTGGGTTTCGTGCCCGGTGACACCGCCGGCCGCCCCTGGCCCGGTTGGGTCGCCGACGAATCGAGCGCCGTCAGCGTCGCGCGCTTGGTGCGGGCCTACGATGACGCCGTGCAGCCGCTTGGGGTACCGGACTGGGCACGCGCGGGCGACGCTGCCGATCCCCAGGGGTGTCCGAGCTCGATTGCGGGACCTGCGACATTCCTCGCCCACATGGACATCACTCCGGAGAATGTCGTCTTCCGGAACGGTACCGCCGTCGCGCTGATCGACTTCGATTTGGTGCGCCCCGCGACCCGGGCGGAAGAAGTCGCGAACTTGCTCCTCTGGTGGGGCGCCTGGATGCCCATCAGCGACCGCGATCCCGTGATGCGCGAGGTCGACGCCGCCTCCCGGGCCGCCGTGCTGGTGGACGCCTATGGCCTAGGTCCGGCTGATCGAGCCAAGGTTGTTGGCGTCGCCCGGAACGCCGCCGAGCGCTCCTGGCATTTGATGCGGCGGAGGGCGCTCACCCAGGGCGGCGGGTGGAAGCGGATGTGGGATGAAGGCGTCGGTGACAAGATTCTTCGCCGCCAAGCGTGGCTGGCCGAAAATGCCGCAGTTCTCCACGCCGCAATAAGGTGATTGCCCCTTAGGCTTCGTCGAGGTGGCGCAGGAGAAAGGGGAAGGTCGCACGCATCGTCCGGAGATCGCCGTCGCTGGCTGCTTGCTCCCCAAGGTAGTCCCCGTGGTTTCCCGGCACGATCATCAAGCGGCTCCCCGGGATCGCCCGGACCATTTGCACTCCGTGCTCGGGCTTGATCACGTCACGGTCGGCGAGCAACACGAGGGTCGAAGCGGTGATGGAGCCCAATTGTTCCTCGGACCATCCGGGAAACGTGAGCATTCGCTGGCTGTCCAGGACAAAGAGTTTCTCAAGGTGTTGAGGGTCCGGATTGAGCTTGCGGTCGGCGTCCCGGTAGACCTCGGGCATGTCTGCGGCAGTCGCGTTTTGCAGTCCATCCCAGAATCCATCCACCATGGCGTCGCGTGCGGCCATGGACGAAGCGATGATCAACCTTCGTACGAGCGCAGGATGTTCCATGGCCAATGCGAGCGCGGTGTGCCCGCCGGCGCTGAAGCCGAGCACATCCGCCAACGGCACATCCAACTGACGAAGGACCGCCGCGACGTCTGCGGCTGAGTTTTCGGCAGTAAGGGGACGATCGATCGGCGCCGTGTGGCCATGGCCTTCTTCTTCGACGGCAATGACTTGCCGCGTCTCGACCAGCAGCGGAATGAGCTCCCGGAAGTTCGACTCGATCGTGGACCCGCCGCCATGGATCAATAGCAAGGGCGTGCGGTCCGGCCGACGTTGGCCATGAACCTCGTAATACATCTGCAGGGAGCCGTTGTGTGCATAGCCATGCTCAAAGTCCACGCCCCCACCCTAACCGCCGGCTGTGGCTATTTGGCAAGAGCGTGGGGGCTCAATAAGCCTCAATATTTCGATTAATGAGAATGAGTATTGATAGCATCAAGATTCATTCTCATTCCTACCCGAAAGTTCCCCATGCACCCTGCCCTCCTGGTTCAAGACTTGAGGGTGTCCCTCCGCGGACGCGCCTTGATCGACGGAGTCAGCTTCGCTATCGACCCGGGTCAAAGACTGGCTCTTCTCGGAGCCTCGGGTTCAGGCAAGTCCCTGACCGCGGCTGCCCTCCTGGGACAGCTTCCAGCGGCGATGAGTGCTTCCGGGCGGTTGCGGATCAATGGAGTGGAGGTGGCGTTGTCCAATCGGCAACGCCAGCGCGTCGGGATCACCGCAATCCATCAAGACCCGATGTCAGCGCTAAATCCCTTGGTGCGCCTGGGCAAACAGTTGGAGATCCCGCTGCGGCAGGCCGGCCTTTCCGGCTCGATGGCACGGCAACGGGCACTTGAGCTGCTCGCGTCGGTGGGAATAGGGGAAGCCGAGCGGACCATGGAAAGTTTCAGCGGCGAATTGTCGGGCGGTCAGCTGCAACGGGTCTGCGTCGCACTCGCCCTTGCCTGCCCCAGCTCCGTCCTGGTGGCGGATGAACCCACTACCGCATTGGACATGGTCAGCCAGTCCAAGGTCCTCGATGCCTTGTCCTTGTACTCGGAATCTGCGCATTTCGAATCTGCACATTCCGAATCCGCCGGCGCGATGTTGTTCATTACGCATGACCTCGCCGTGGCTGCGGCCTTCTGCCACAAGGCCGTTGTCCTGAGTTCCGGCCGGATCGTCGAGGAGGGATCGATGCAGTCGCTCGTGGAGCGGCCCAGGCACCCCTACACGAAGCAACTGGTGGAAGCCGCCCATGTCGGCTTCGATTCCCTTCGCCGGGAAGCCACAGCATGAATGCAGTCTTGAGCGCCGAAAACCTTGGTCTTAGCTACCCAGGCAGAGGGCTTCTGAAGCAACGGTCAGCCCCGCCCGCATTGCAGGACGTTTCCCTCAGCATTGCGATGGGAGACAGCATCGGCCTGGTGGGCGGCTCTGGCGCGGGAAAATCGACCCTCCTGCGGATCTTGCTTGCTTTGGAGAAGCCTGACGCCGGAACCGTCACGTTCAACGACGCCCCGGTTGTGCCCGGTCCGGCCCCGTCCTTGAGATGGTACCGCCGGGCGGTGCAATACATCCCGCAGAATCCGGCGGCGAGCCTCGATCCGGGCATGAACGTGGAGCGGCTTCTCTTGGAACCCCTGAGGCAACTGCGCATCGACGGAGACCACCGCAGGATGATCCTGGATGCCCTGCAACGGGTCGATCTCGACCCTGGCATGCTTACGCGCAGGCCCAGGGAACTCTCGGGCGGGCAAAAGCAACGCGTGGCTATTGCCCGCGCCTTGGTTCCCGCGCCGATTTTCCTCCTGGCAGACGAGCCCGTCAGCGGGCTCGATCTTCCCCTCAGGAACACGGTCTTGGCCCTCATTGAACAGCTGGTCCATCGGGACGGGCTTGGGCTCCTGTTTGTCTCGCACGACCTGGCCGCCGTCGCCCGTCTGTGCTCTCAAACCCTGGTCCTCTCGGGGGGACGCATCGTGGAACAAGGATCCACTGCGGCTGTGTACGCGAAACCACAGACCGTGGAAGCCAAGGAGCTCGTCACCGCCGCGGCACTCATTCACCGTTTCCTTCCAGCACCACTCCCGGCACCGCGCCCGTAACGACTCCACCGCGTCTAATCCACCCACACCCACGAAAGAAGGCACCAATCCATGGCGATTCCACGTCCAAAAGCAGTTGCCGCGATACTCCTCTCCTCCGCAATGGCCGCCTCCCTCAGCGCGTGCTTCGCCCAAGGCAACGCGTCACCGGCCAGCAGTGCTGACGCCCGAATCAAGGTAGCCATGTTGCAACCACCCCGTTCAGGACTCACTCCCCTGAGCGACGACGCCTTCAAACTCTCACGCTGGAAAACCACCGAGACACTGGTGGTTCTTGATGCCCTCGGCGATGCCCAGCCATCGCTTTCAACAGCCTGGAAGCAACTTGACGGCAAGAACTGGCGCTTCGAACTCCGTGCCGGCGTGAAATTCCATGACGGGACGCTTCTGACGGCGGAGCAAGTGGCGGCATCGTTGACGGCGGCGGCCAATGCCAAGCCCAAGCCGCGGATCCTCGACGGCGTCCAGCTAAGCGTCCGCACGGACGGCGGGAACGCCGTCGTCATAACCACCCAAACGGACGATCCGCTGGTTCCGCAGCGGCTTTCCAGCCCGCAGCTTTCCATCCTCGCCGCGTCCGCCTACAAGCCCGGCGGCGTCGTGAGTCCCATCAACGCCGGAACGGGCCCCTACGTCCTTGCGTCGGCCGATGGCACCAGCTCGGCAACCCTCAACCGCTTCGCCGACTACTGGGGCGAAAAAGCGGCGAGCAACGGCGTCGACGTCCAATACGTTCCCGACGGGACGGCGCGCGCGGCCGCCCTGAGGACCGGAACCGCCGACGTCGTGGAGGCCATTCCCGTAGGCCAGGTCACCCAGATCAAGGCAGACTTGATTCACGAAGTCCCCATGCCCCGCACCAATACCCTTTACCTGAACACCAAGGCGGGTCCTTTTGCGGATCCCGCTCTCCGGGCAGCGGCACGCACCTCGATCGAACGGGCCACCATTGTTGACCGGGTCTACGAGGGACGCGCGGACATCGCCGAAGGCCTCCTGGGCCCGGCTCTCCCCTGGGCCGCCAAGGAGCGGCAAAACACCTCATATACCGAAACACTGAAGAATCGTGCGGAAGCGGCACCCGCCAGTGGCCGCCGCATCAAACTCGGCACGTTCACTGACCGGGCCGAGCTGCCGGAGGTCGCGGTGCAGCTTGAGCAGCAGCTCGAAGCCGCCGGCTTCATCGTGGAGCAGGAAGTCCGCGAGTACCAGCACATCGAGGCAGACGCCCTGGCCGGCAAGTTCGATGCTTTCATCCTGTCCCGCGCCACGGTCCTCGACTCCGGCGACCCCGTCGCCTACATGTTCAGCGACTTCTCCTGCAAAGGCTCCTTCAACATCTCCCAGTTCTGCGATCCGGAGGTGGAGGCGGCACTGAGCAAGGCCGCCGCCATCCCGGCAGGACCGGAGCGCCGGGCGGCAATTGCCGCCGCCGAAGCACTGATCCTCTCGAAGGATGCGGCCGTGCCGCTGCTGCACGAGCGCGTCATCCAAGGCGAATCGGCCAGGATCCGCGACGTCGAACGTGATCCCCGCGAGCGCGCCCTGATCACCAGCAAGACAGGAATCGCCGGCTGATGCGGGGCCCTGCGTTCATCAAAACTGCGGCTTCCCGAGCCGTCGCGCTCTTTGCCATAGTTGTGCTGATCGGGCTATTGCCGTGGCTTTCGGGACAAAGCCCGGAGTACACCATCCTGCGGGCCCGGTACGCCGACCGGGAAGCGACTGATGAAACGCTGGGCCTGATCCGCGCGGAACTCGGACTCGATCGAGGACCGGTACACATTTTCCTCGACTGGGCCGGAGGCCTTATGCGCGGGGACATGGGAAATTCCTGGATCACCAATACGCCTGTTGGCCCTGGCACCGTTGAAACCCTCGGCGTCTCCGTCACCCTGATGGCGTGCGCGGTGGCCGTTGCAGCGGTGGTGGCCACCGCGTTGTGCGTTCCTTCCGTGATCCGCGGGCTGGCCGGGAACCCCGGGCGGGGTTCCGGCGTCGTGGCGGCGGCCATGACCGCCCTTCCTGAGTTCCTCCTGGCGGCGATGCTCCTTGTGGTCGGTGCCGTGTGGCTGGGCTGGTTTCCGCCCTATGGCTGGCAGGGCATGGACGACGCGGTGTTGCCGGCGCTCTCCCTCGGCCTGCCCGCCGGCGGGCTCATCGGGCGGCTTCTTTCCGACGCCATCAGCCTGGCGTTCGCCGAAAAATGGGTGGCCACGTGGGCGATGGCCGGAGCAGCCCGCGCCCGGCTCGCCGCGGCGGTGCTCCGCCGGGCCCTGCCATCGGTGATGAGCCAGATCGGACTTGTCCTCATTGGCCTTACCGGCGGGGCGGTTGCCGTGGAGAAAGTGTTCGCGATTCCGGGCTTGGGCCGCGCGGTCCTGGGCGCGGCGGGCGCCCAGGACATACCCGCGCTGCAGGCAGGCGTTCTGGCCCTCCTCATGCTGGCGATCGGGGCAGGTTCCCTCGGCGCGGTTGCCCGATACCTTCTCTTGGGAGCGGCGCTGCGCTCGGGGACGGTTCCGGTTCCAGACTCGCCGGGAAGACCACGACGGCGGGATGTCGCCGTTCCGCTCAGTGCAGCGGGGGCCTTGCTGCTCATCGTTGTCGTGGGCTTGTTTCGCGATCCGTTCACCTCGAACCATGCACGGCTTGCCGGCCCGGGCTTCGATCTGCCTTTCGGGGCCGATGCCAGCGGACGGGACCTCCTTGCCCGGGTGGGGCATGGTGCCGTGTCCACGCTGGGAACGGCCTTGCTCGTGGTGCTGGCTTGCCTTGTGATCGGGATCGTCGTCGGGCTCTTCCCGCTCGCGGCCACCGGCCCCCTTGAAGTAGCCAACGCCGCTCCCCCTATCCTGGCCGGCCTGATCGTTGCCGTGATGACCGGGCCCTCGGCCGAAGGCGCGGCGATAGCCGTCGCCTTGGTCAGTTGGGCACCCCTGGCAGCCCACACAGCGGCCTTGGCGCAGGAGGCAAGGGCCCGGCCCCACGTGAAGATCCTTCCGGTCCTGGGCGTAGGACGGGCGCGCATCCTCTGGCGGTATATCCTCCCAGTGGTCCTTGGCCCGGTGTTCAGGCATTCGATGCTCCGGATACCGGGAATCGCGCTCGCCTTGGCTGCCTTGGGGTTCCTGGGCCTCGGCCCCCATCAGCCGTCGCCCGAGTGGGGCCTCATCCTGGCTGAGGGCATCAACTATGTGGAGCGCGCCCCTTGGGCCGTTGCCGCGCCGGCGTCGGCGTTGATCCTCGCCTCGATTCTGGCTGTTTCATTGTCGAGCGTGACGTGGTCGAGGGAACCAGCGAAGGGAAACCCGGCGAGCAGCTCCGATTGACTCATTCGAATATATGTTCGAAAATTGAAGCATGCCTTCTCGCCTGTCTTCCGCTTCGCCGGCCTCGCTGCGCGATGACTTGCAGGCGCGGATCCACCTCATGCAGGGCAAGCGCGGAAGCGAACGCTCGCTCCCCGTGCTCCCCTCACTCAGCAGGCTCCTCCCGGGTGGACTGCGGCCGGGAGCGGCGTACTCCATACAGGGATCCATGTCGCTGGCCATGGCCTTGTTGGCCGGCCCGTCACGCAATGGCTCATGGTGCGGAGTAGCAGGGCTGCCTGACTTCGGGGTCGAGGCGGCAGCGGGTTTCGGCGTTGCGCTTGATCGGCTGGTGCTGGTGCCTGACCCCGGGGCCAGTTGGACGCCGGTGATCGCCGCCATGGCGGACGTGCTCTCGGTGGTGCTTGCGCGTGCTCCGGAAAAAGTCGCACCCGCCGAGGCTGCCCGCTTGGGAGCCAGGCTCCGGGAGCGGAGTGCCGTCCTCCTTGTCCTGGGACCATGGCCGCAGAGTGAAGCTGTCTTGCAAGTGAATGGATATGAGTGGGCGGGGCTCGGACAGGGTAATGGACATCTCGCCAAGCAGGAGCTCGAGCTCGAAGTCGCACTGCGGGGAAGTTCCCGCAGGGCCTCCGTGGATCTTGCGGACAGCGGTCCGGTAGATCTGTCCCGCCATCGGATGGGAGCATGATGCTGTTTCAGCGTGAAACCCCGGTCCGCGCGTTGGTGACATGGTTCCCGGATTGGCCCCTCGTCGCCGCCCGCTTGGCAGATGCCCTCCCGCCTGATGTGCCTGCGGCAGTCATAGGCCAAGGTGTCATAGCTGCTTGCTCCGCGGAAGCCCGGGCAGAGGGAGTGGTCCGGGGCTTGCGGCTGAGGGAAGCACAGACCCGTTGTCCTGAACTGGTGGTATGTGCCGTTGATCCTGTGCGGGATGCGAGGGAATTCGAGCCTGTGGTCTCGTCGCTCGAGGAACGGACTCCTGGAGTGGAAGTGCTTCGCCCCGGCCTATGCGCTATACGGGCCAAGGGTGCTGCCCGGTATTACGGCGGAGAAGAAGCGGCCGCGGGTGCTGTGCTTGAATCGGCCGACCGCCTCGCCGTGGAGGCCCGGGTGGGGATCGCCGATTCCGTGTTCGCCGCCGAGCAAGCAGCCCGGAGCACCAGCGAACTCTCTGCTGTTCTTGTGCTCCCGCCGGGTTCTTCCCGGGATTTCCTTGCTCCATTTCCGGTGGAAGTACTAGGCCAGCCGAAGCTGGCTTCCTTGCTCAAACGCCTTGGCATCCTCACTTTGGGGAATTTCGCCGATCTTCCCGCTGCAGATGTCCGGGCACGTTTCGGGGCTGCCGGAATCATTGCGCACGCCCTGGCAAGCGGCCAGGATCCCCGCAAAGTGATCCCCCGGACTCCCCCGCGGAAACTGGATCAACGGGCGGAATTCGAACCCGGCCTGGACCGGGTTGACCAACTCGCCTTCCAGCTCCGCGCCACGGCAGATGCTTTCGTCGCCGGAGTGCAGACGGAGGGCTTGGTCTGCACGGAGCTGAGGGTTCTCATCACTGACGAAGCAGGGAGCCGCTCCGAGCGGACGTGGGGCCATCCCCGCCATTTCACGGCCAGCGACGTCGTGGACAGGGTGCGTTGGCAGCTTCAGTCACAGCCCCCTGCCCACACCAGCAATAAAGCAGTCAACGGTGGAATGAGCGACGGCGGAATGGCCCGCGGCGGGCTGTCGTCACCGGTCACGCGGGTCGAGTTCGTCCCCATCCGGGTGGACTCCATCGCCCATCATGGGCGGGCGCTCTTTGGAGACGGAGCCGAGGAGCAGATTCATCATGGACTCAGCCGGATCCAAAGCATGCTGGGGCATGAGGCCGTAGTAGTGCCCGCGATCTCCGGAGGCCGGCTGCTGGCCGAGCGTCGTCGTTTGGTTCCTTGGGGAGATGCCTTGCCCGCGGGAGCAGCCGACTTGGCCTCCAGACCCTGGCCCGGCAGGATTCCAGACCCGCAGCCCGCCACGGTGTTCGCTTCCCTCATCCCTGTCCTGTTGCTTGATGCGGACAAGGAAAAAGTCCGCACGGACCATCGTGGCGGATTGCTTGCCCCGCCAACGTGGTTCTGTCCCACCGGAGACCCTGCACGACGACGGTTGGTGATTCAGTGGGCAGGACCCTGGCCGCTGAAACAGCGGTGGTGGGACTCCTCCCATCGCCTTGAAGCGGACCGCTTCCAGCTTGTGGACGGAAACGGAGAGGCGTGGCTCCTTCTCCTGGACGAGCAGAACTGGTGGGCAGAGGCCCGCTACGACTGAATAGCCAGAGTCGAACACCGAACTTTTAGGCAGGAGTTAAAGATGGCTTGGAACAACCCGTCAATCCCGTGGTCGGAGTTCGAACGCACGCTTTCAGACCGGCGCGTGCCGGAGATCGGCAAGGCCAAGGGAGACGGCGGTGACAGCCCCGCATGGTCAAGGAAACGCGGACCTTACCGTCCGGTCCCCCTCGATCCCGCAAGGGTCGTGTCCAGGGCGGGTGCCGCCGTCGTGCCTTATGCCGAACTACACGCGCATTCGCACTACAGCTTCCTGGACGGCGCCTCATCACCCGAAAAACTTGTTGAGGAGGCCGTCCGGCTGGGCCTCCATGCCCTAGCGCTGACCGACCACGACGGCTTCTACGGGATCGTGCGAATGGCCGAGGCCGCCGAAGCCTACGAGCTGAAGACCGTGTTCGGCGCTGAGCTGTCGCTCGGACTCAGCAAACCCCAGCAAGGGGAAGCCGACCCCGAAGGTGACCATTTGCTCGTCCTCGCACGCCAGGAAGAGGGCTACCACCGCTTGGCAGGGGCGATGACGTCCGCACATCTGGCGGCCGATGCCGAGAAGGGCCACCCCATCTACGACCTCGACGAGCTGGGGCATTCCCTGAGGGACCACTGCTTGGTGCTGACCGGATGCCGCAAAGGCTCCGTCCGGAGGGCCCTCATGAGCGCCGGCGAGCAAGCCGCTGCCTTTGAAGTGGAGGCCTTGATCGAGAGATTCGGGCGGGAAAACGTGGCGGTCGAACTCTTCGATCACGGGAATCCCCTCGACAGCAGCCACAACGACGCCCTGGTCCGTATTGCCGAGGGCGCAGGCATCCCTTTCATCGCCAGCAACGCCGTACATTATGCGTCCCCGGAGGGATACCCGCTGGCAACGGCCATGGCGGCTGTCCGGGCACGCCGCAGCCTGGAGGAACTGGACGGTTGGCTGCCGGCAAGCAGCGGCGCCCATTTGCGGAGCGGTTCCGAGATGGCAGCGCGGTTCGCCCGCTACCCTGGCGCGGTCGAACGGACTGTCGAGATCGCTGAGGAGCTTGCGTTCCAGTTACGGGCCGCCCGCCCGAAGCTCCCCAAGCTCGATGTTCCTGCAGGGCACAGCCTTATCACTTGGCTGCGGCAACTGGTTGAAGAAGGCATCAGGGACAAATACCCGGACGCCGACGAACGGGTCCGTAGCCGGATCGAGCAGGAACTCGCAGTGATCGAGGCGAAGGACTTCCCCGGTTATTTCCTGATTGTGCACGACATCGTCCAGTTTGCCCGTTCCCGCGGCATCCTCTGCCAAGGCAGGGGTTCCGCGGCGAACTCGGCCGTCTGCTACGCGCTGGGGATCACCGCCGTCGACAGTATTTTCTACAACCTTCCGTTTGAACGTTTCCTCTCCAGCCTCCGCGAGGAAGAACCGGACATCGACGTCGATTTCGACTCGGACCGGCGGGAAGAAGTCATCCAATACGTCTACGGCAAGTACGGACGGTTCAACGCGGCCCAAGTAGCGAATGTCATCAGTTACAGGCCGAAGAACGCCGTCAGGGACATAGCCAAGGCTCTCGGCTACAGCCAGGGCCAGCAGGACGCCTGGTCCAAGCGGCTCGATCACTGGGGCGATCTCAGTGAAGGAAAGACCAACAACATCCCGGCCCCGGTCCTGGACCTTGCTGATCAGATACTGGGCTTCCCGCGGCACCTGGGCATCCACTCCGGCGGCATGGTCCTCACCGAGCGGCCTGTCGGCGAGGTGGTACCCATCGAGCGTGCCCGGATGGAAAACCGCACGGTCCTGCAATGGGACAAGGACGATTGCGAATGGATGGGCCTGGTCAAATTCGACCTCCTCGGCCTCGGAATGCTCGCCGCCCTGCAGTACTCCTTTGATTTGATCGACAAGCATTTCGGGGAGCGTTGGACAATCGAGACCATTCCGCGGGAAGAACCGGCTGTCTACGACATGCTCTGCCGGGCCGACTCGATCGGGGTGTTCCAAGTGGAATCACGGGCCCAGATCAGCACGCTGCCGCGGCTGAAACCGCGGGAATTCTACGATCTGGTGGTCGAAATCGCGCTGATCCGCCCAGGTCCCGTCCAAGGCGGCGCTGTCCACCCGTACATCCGGCGCCGTGCGGGCACGGAAAAAATCACGTATCTTCATCCATTGCTGGAGCCAGTGCTTAAGCGGACCTTGGGTGTGCCCTTGTTCCAGGAGCAGCTGATGCAGATGGCAGTTGCCGTGGGCGGGTGCACTGCCGAGGATGCGGACCTGCTCCGCCGCGCGATGGGCTCCAAACGGGGCCGGGAGAAGATCGAGTCGCTCGAGGCCAAGCTCTATGCGGGGATGGCGGCCAACGGGATCAGCAAGGACGACGCCGATGCCATCTACGCCAAGATCCAAGCCTTTGCGAACTTCGGTTTCGCGGAATCCCACTCCTTGAGCTTCGCGGTGCTGGTCTATGCAAGCTCGTGGCTGAAGCTGCACTATCCTGGCGCATTCCTCGCGTCCCTGCTTCGGGCACAACCCATGGGCTTCTACTCCCCGCAAACCCTCGTGGCGGATGCCCGCAGGCACGGGGTCCAGGTGTTGCGCCCGGATGTACTGCATTCCCTTGCAGAGGCGACCCTCGAAGCGCTCGACGAGGTTACAAGGGCCGAAGCGGGCCAAGTGGGCGGCATGGATTCCTGCTTGGACTTCCACCAGCCGGAGATCGGCCTCTTCCAGCAGGATCGACCACGCGAGGACCACCTGCACCGGCGGGATGGCTCACGCGCGGTGCGGTTGGGGCTCGACGGCGTCACGTCCATCGGGACCGAGGTGGCGAAGCGGATCGTCGCCGAGCGTGAGGAGCATGGCGCCTACCGGGACATGGCGGATCTGTCCCGCCGCGCGAATCTCAGCGCGGACCAGCTGGAGGCACTCGCTTCAGCCGGCGCACTCGATTCGCTGGGGATGAACCGCCGCGAAGCACTGTGGCAGGCCGGCGATGCCGCGCTCGAGCGGGAAGGACAATTGCCCGGGACCCACGTCGCGGTTCAGCCGCCGCTGCTGCCCGAGCTCTCGCCCCTGGAAAATGTTGCCTACGACATGTGGGCCACGGGCATCAGCACCGATGACCACCCGATGCGCCATGCCCGCGCAGCCCTGGATTCCAGAGGGGTGTTGCGGGTAGACCGACTCTCCCAGGTCGAGTCCGGCAGGCGTGTTGAGGTGGCCGGCGTCGTGACCCACCGCCAACGCCCCCAGACTGCGCAAGGGATCACCTTCATCAATCTGGAGGACGAGAGCGGCATCCTCAATGTCATCTGCAGCGTCGGCCTCTGGAAGAGGCATCGCCGTGTAGCCCGGGAGTCATCCGCACTGATCGTCCGGGGTTTCCTTGAACGATCGCCGGAAGGAGTCACCAATCTCGTGGCAGACAAGCTGGAACCCTTGGTCCTGACCGTGAAGTCCAACTCCCGCGATTTCAGGTAGTCAGGAGTACCGCACGAGCCAGTTCCCGGTCGTGTTCATCCGGGAGCGGTACGTGTTGACCTTTGCTCAGGACCGTGATGCCGGAATCCGTGACGTTGTAGCCGCGCCGTCGGTCCAGGTCCGGATCCAGGCCGATGGTTGCGCCGGCTGGAACCCTGATGTTCTTGTCCAGGATGGCCCGCTTGACCACCGCCCCTTCGCCGATGGTGACGTTGTCCAGCAGCACCGAGTCGATAACGCGAGCACCACTGGAAATGAACGCATCGTTGGAAAGCACCGAATTTTCCACGAGACCGCCCGATACGATGACGCCGTTGGAAACAATTGAGTCCTGGGCCGTGCCGACGGTACCGCCTTCCCCGCGAACCATCTTGGCCGGAGGCGATGCGCTTTGCCGTGTGTAGATGGGCCAATCGGAGTTGTAGAGATTGAACACCGGTTCCGGCGAGATCAAGTCGAGGTGTGCCTCGAAGTATGAGTCGATAGTGCCGACATCACGCCAATAGTTGCGGTCACGGTCTGTGGACCCGGGGACATCGTTGTTTGAAAAGTCATAGGCGAACGCTTCGCCGCGGGAGACGAAATAGGGGATGATGTCACCGCCCATGTCGTGCTTCGTGTCTTGCCGCGTAGCGTCGTGCTCAAGTGCCGCCACCAAGGCATCGGCGTCGAAAACGTAGTTCCCCATCGATGCCAGGAACTGGGAAGGGTCTGCAGGAAGTCCACGCGTCGAAGCCGGCTTTTCCACAAATGCTGCGATCCTCTTGGCCGTGCCGTCGCTCGCACTACCGGAACTAGCCGCCTGCTCTACTTCGATCACGCCGAACTGGTCGGCCATGGCCAGAGGTTGACGCACGCCCGCTACAGTGGCCTTTGCACCGGAGCTGATATGGCTGCGCACCATGTGCTCGAAATCCATCCGGTAGACGTGGTCAGCACCAACTACTACGACGATGTCAGGACGGGCGTCCTCGATGAGGTTGAGCGACTGGTAGATCGCATTGGCGCTGCCGAGGAACCAGCTTTTGCTGACGCGCTGTTGAGCTGGCACCGACGCTACATAGTTGCCCAATTGTGCGGACATCCGCCACGTTTCTGAAATGTGCCGGTCCAGGCTGTGGGACTTGTACTGGGTCAGGACCACAATCTGCCAATAGCCCGAATTGGTTAGATTGGACAGGGCGAAGTCGATCAGCCGGTAACTCCCTGCGAACGGGACCGCTGGTTTGGCCCGATCTCCGGTAAGCGGCATGAGTCGTTTTCCCTCACCGCCGGCCAGCACAATCGCCAAGACTTTCTTCGAAGCCATCGTCACTCCCTTGTGTTTGATGTTGGCTTTGGATCTGCCACCGCGCGTTGCGATGAAGCTCGGGGTGGAACGCGCCCCCGCTGCCCGATCCGGCCGCGGGGGCGCGCACTGTCAGGCGTTGGCGATCAGACCCAGTTCGGCCTTCGAGGCCAGGGAGGGGTGCTTCGGGAAGACCCGGACGGTGTAGCCGAAGGATCCGG
>NZ_JARVRF010000040.1 GCF_030209835.1 Arthrobacter sp. efr-133-R2A-120
CCACGCCGCCAGGGTTCCCTGGCCGAGCGAAGCGAGGTTAGGGAGGCGGTGGGGACTAGCCCGGGAAGGAAGGATCTACCGGACCCTTGAGTTGCAGTTCCCAGCCGTTGCCCACTCGTTGGAACACGCCTGCCCCTGACTGTCCGAAGATCTGCTCCGGTCCGTTGCCTGCGCTGATAGTCGTCAGGTTCGGCCATGCCGGTAGCAGCTGCGGCTGGCTCGACGTCAAGGACAACAGTTCGGGAACCACGTTCTCGGTTGACGAGGCTTTCATCACCGCGACCGTCGTGGAATTGACCCAAACCCCTTGATCAACCGGAGCGGAGGCGAACAAGGTGAGGGGTGAAGTCAGATCCTTGGGGGTCCCGTCAGGATTGCGGACAATACCGGTCACCTGCACCGATGACTTGCCGTTCATCTCGGAGATGACCAATGCGCGCGTCCCTTCGCGGGATATCCGGAAGTCCCTCACCACGCGCCCTGCCAGCCATGGCGGCGCCATCGTCACCGTGGGGACGGGCTGGCCCTGGGGAACGTTGGACGGTTTGAACGCCACCACCTCGGTGGCACCGTTGGCTCCCGGGCCTGCCGTCCAGACCCAGTCCTGCGGGCTGAAGGAGGGATGGCTCAGGGTGCTCCTGGTTGTCAGTTGACGGGCGGGTTGGCCCGGAATCATCGAATACAGGACGGTTCCGGCACCGTTGAGGAAGGCCACGGCCTGGGATGTCGGGGACTCTGCGGGAGCGCTCGGATTCAGCCCGGCCACCGGCTGCATGTCCGGGAGGGCCGAGACCCTGTTGTTCTCGTAGCGCACGAGTTCGTCATTGCTGATGGCGATTTGGCGCGCAGGAGCATTCTTCTCAAGCACTGGCGGCAGGACCGAACCGTTGTCCTCCACCCGGACAAGGTCCTGGTCAGCCCGCAACTGAACGTTCACCACGTCCGGCTGGCTACGGAAGGTCAAGGTTAGTTGGTTTTGCATGCGCTGCCGGTCCTCGGCAGAGGCATCCACGAGTTCCTTCGCGGAAAGGTCCACCTGGGCTGCGCCCGACACAACCGGCACGGACTCCCGGGCCAGTTTCATGCCGGAAGGAAAAGCACTGACCACCGCGCCCTGGAGGTAGGGCGCGGGACCGTCAAGCAAGGCGCTGGTCATCGCCTTGACAGTGTTCTTCTTGATGAACCACCGGACGTCCGGAACCGCATACATAAACGTAGGGTCGTAGAAATAGATGGGCTGGGCCGCGTAGATGACTTTGAACGTCTCTTCCGGGATCGCGGTGCCGTCCGGGACCGCTGAGATCCGCCATTCGCCGTCGACCTGTTCCAGGGTCACCGGAATTGTTTCGGTTGTTCCTTCCGGGAACTGCGTCGCGACGCCGTCGGCGTCAACCGAGTAAGCGAGGTCCAACTGGTACTTGAACTCGTTTTCCACACCGGTCTTGACGACTGTCGTCTTGCGGAAAACGAGCGTGCGCTTGTCCGACTTCCAGCTCACGGACAGCGCCTGCGTGAGGTATTGCCGGGCCACCGCGTAGTCGCCTTCGTAACCGCTGCCTGCACCATAGAAGTCTTCGATGATGGACTCGGGAGTGGCTCCGGGGTGTGGCGGCGGAGGGAAGAAGACGGGAGCGTTCGGGTTGCCCGCGCTCTCGTCCTTGCTCTTCCCCACGGGACCGGACCTCGGGATCTGCGCGCAGGAACTAAGGACCACCATGAGGACAGCAAGAACGGCAATCACGGCCTTTAACACGTACGGGCGCCGGGAAAGGTAAAGGCGTTGGGAACTCAAGGTGCCGTCCCCCCTTGGGGTTTGTCGGCGTCGTCGTTTCCGGCTGAAGGCAGTACGGGAGGCAGTACGGGGGGCAGTACAGGCGGCAGTGACGGAGCCTCCTCCGGCTTCGGATCCGCCGCGGAAGCGCGCTCCTGGGGCGGGTCGCCCGCATCCAGAACGAGCATCTGGCGCTCAGGGGCGGCGCCCGGCAAATGGATGTCTGCGGGTTCAAGCTGCAACGGTGATTTCACGATGGTGCCTCCCTTCTTGAGGGGCAGCGTCAGCCGGAAGTTCGAACCGGATCCCTTGCGCCCCCAAGCCTGCAGCCAACCGTTGTGGAGCTTGGTGTCCTCCGCAGCGATGGAAAGTCCCAGTCCGCTGCCACCCGTCGTCCGGGCTCGCGCGGGATCGGCGCGCCAGAAACGATCGAAGACCCGCGCGGCTTCTGCCGGGCTCATCCCTATGCCGAAGTCACGCACGGAGATGGCGACAGCGTCGTGATTGGCCGCAACGGAAACGTGGACGGGCTTCCCCTCGCCGTGTTCGACGGCGTTGAGCAGCAGGTTCCGCAGGATGCGGTCGATCCGGCGGGCGTCCATCTCCACGATGATCCGCTTGTGGCGCGAGGTAAGGCGCACTTCGGAGCCGTACTCCGCGGCAACAGGCGAGGCGCCGTCGATGACATGCGAGACGACCTGGAAGATGTCCGTCGGCTCGGAGTCCAACACCGCGGCTCCGGCGTCGAAGCGTGAAATCTCCAGCAGGTCCGAGAGCAAGGACTGGAAGCGCTCCACCTGGTTGTAGAGCAGTTCCGCGGAGCGCTTGTTGATGGGGTCGAAGTCGTCGCGGGCATCGAACAGCACTTCCGCCGCCATCCGGACGGTGGTGAGCGGTGTCCGCAGTTCATGGGACACATCGGAGACAAACCGTTGCTGCATCTGGGACAACGTGGCCAGCTGCGTAATCTGTTCCTGCAGGCTCGCGGCCATATGGTTGAAGGAGGCGCCCAGCCTGGCCACCTCGTCTTCGCCCTTGACCACCATCCGTTCCTGCAACTGGCCCGCGGCCAGCTTCTCGGAGACGACCGCGGCGTGGCTTACGGGACTCACGACGTTCCTGGTCACGTACCAGGCAATCCCGCCGATCATCAGGATGAGTGCGGCGCCGCCCGCCCACAGCACGTTCTGGATTTCGTCCAGGGTTTGTTGGGCGGTATCCAGGTCATAGAGGAGATAGAGCTCGTAGACCGTGCCGTTGAACGTGACCTTGTTGCCGACGGCGATGCCGGGGTGGTCCTGGTTGCCGACAGGGAACTCAGTGGAAGCCCAGTACTGGTCCTTGCCCGATTCCTGCACCGACTTGCGAAGTGCCGGAGGAATGACGCGGACAGTCAATTGATCCGAGGCCCGCGATTCCACCCACCGGTTGCGCGGCTTGGTTTGTTCGGGCATCGCTTCGAACACGTATCGCCGCTGGATGACCGAGCCGTTGCCCTCCACTGCCTTGAGGGTGTCGTAGACGAGGGTGATGACGCTTGATTGGTCGTTGGCCTGTGAGCCGTCGAAGGTGTCCTGGACTTGCTTGACGTAGTAACGGCTCTCGGATTCGGCCTGCTTCAAACGCTCCTGGAACAGGTTGTTCGCTATTTGGTTCGAGAGGTACGCACCGACCACCGCAAATGACACCATCGACAGTACGATCGTCACCGCGACGGTCCTGAATTCGAGCGAGCGGCGCCAACGGCGCAGCAGCGCGCGCCACAAATACCGGATTCCCGGCCGGATGTGGCGAAGTCCGGTCACTACAAGGCGGGAGACACGCAGTGCCAGAATCAGGGCGCGGCGTGTCCAAATGCGGGTGCGCTCCAGGATCCACGGGAGGTTCAGTGCCCGGGCATCCGTGTGTTCCGGGACAGGATGTCCTGAAGCGGGATGTTTGACCTTGGCCGCCGGGGCCTCTTGGTCAGTGCCGGGCTCGCCGGTGGAAGACTCAGGCGCCTGCTTTATATCCGACACCACGAACCGTCAATACAACTTCGGGAGCTTCCGGGTCACGCTCAATCTTGGACCGGAGGCGCTGGACATGGACATTGACCAGCCGGGTGTCGGCAGCGTGGCGATAGCCCCATACCTGCTCTAGGAGCAGTTCACGGGTGAAGACCTGCCAGGGCTTGCGCGCCAGCGCGACCAAGAGATCGAATTCCAGCGGCGTCAGCGAAATCCGCTCTCCGCCGCGTGTCACCAAGTGGCCCGCGACGTCGATGGTGACGTCGGCAATCCGCAGGGTCTCGGGCGCCTTCTGGTCTCCGGGACGCAGCCGGGCGCGGACCCGGGCCACGAGTTCGGCCGGCTTGAAAGGCTTGGGCACGTAGTCATCGGCACCGGATTCAAGGCCGCGGACGACGTCGGAGGTGTCCGATTTGGCGGTGAGCATGACGATGGGAACGTCCGACTCCCCGCGGATCTGGCGGCACACTTCGATGCCATCCGATCCGGGCAGCATGAGGTCAAGCAGTACCAGATCTGGCTTTGAGGAACGGAAGACCTCCAGTGCTTGCCCGCCGTCCGCGCAAAAAACCGGGTCGAAGCCGTCGTTCCGCAGCACGATGCCGATCATTTCGGCCAGCGCTTCGTCGTCGTCTACTACCAGGATGCGTGCCTTCATAGTTATATATTCCCTTATCACCAGGCCTTTGTCCCGTTGAGCCAGATCACGGCATGGCGCGCTGCAGCCAGCAGGCGATTGGGCTATGAGGCGCGACGGCGGAACTATAGGCTGGGCGAACGGCCCCTTTCGGGGTCCCGTGCATTGCTGCGGACGCATCTTTTGGGGAGGAAAAAGTGTCACAGCCAGATCCGGGGAACCGGCCCGAACAGGGACCGCAGCCACCGTGGGGCGCCCAGCCACCGTGGGGCGCGCCGCAGCCAGGCGCCCAGCCACCGTGGGGCGCGCCGCAGCCAGGCGCCCAGCCACCGTGGGGCGCCCAGCCACAGCCCGGCGCCCAGCCACAGTGGGGCTCCCAGCCGCAATGGGGCGTGCCACAGTATCCGGGGCAAGCGTGGGGCGCGCCGATCGATCCGCGTTGGCCGGGCGGCGGTCCGCCGCCCTATGGCCAGCCCCGCTATGTGGCTCCCCCGAAACCCGGAATCGTGCCCCTCCGGCCGCTCTTCTTCGGTGAGATCATGGACGGCGCCTTCCAGACCATCCGCCGGAACGCCAAAACCATGTTCGGCTCCGCCCTTATTGTCCAGGCGGTCACCGGTGCATTGAGCACGGTGGCCGCGCTGGGCATGCTCGGGATGGTCCGACCTCCCGTAGGAGGATTCACGAGCCAAGACGACGCGATGCGCTATCTTGGCCCGATCATGAGCGCCACTGCCGGGATTCTGGGAATTTCCTTGCTCGCCATGGTGCTCGCCGCCATCCTTCAGGGCGTCATGGCCATCCCCGTCGCCCGGTCGGCGCTGAACCGGCCCACCGGTTTCAAGCAAATGTGGTCCCTGGCCCGCTCCCGTATCTGGCCCCTGGTAGGCCTTGCCTTCCTCTTGCTTGCCGGATCGTTGGTGTTCTTCCTGGTCCTGTTCGTGCTGGCCGCCCTCATCCTGACCGGCTCGGGACCGGCCGGGGCGCTTTTGCTTCTCCCGTTGGGATTCGGTGCGATCGTCGTTTATGTCTGGATCTACACCAAGCTGATGGTGGCCCCCGCCGCGATCACTGTAGAAGAACTCGGCGTCTTCGCCGGTCTCGGGCGCTCGTGGGCGCTGACCACCGGGAACTGGTGGCGGATCTTCGGAATCACGCTACTGGTGGCCTTCATGGTGGGTATCATCGGGTCGGTCATCCAGATTCCCCTGAGCATGGCGTCCGGTGGAGTAACCTCTGTATTCGCACCCCATGCCGGCGCCTCGCAGGTGACCACCACGGCGATTGTCCTGCTTGTGGTTTCGCAGGTCGTAGCGGTCCTCATAAGTGCAGTCGGCTTCGCTTTCCAGACCTCCGTGGCAGCCTTGATCTACATGGACCTGAGGATGCGGCGGGACGGCCTGGACGTGGAGCTCCTCCGACTTCTGGAGTCTGGAGAAGATCCCGACGGCGTTCCGGGCCGGCGCCGGGCACCTCAAGCCGGTCCGCGTCCATGGCCGCCAAACCCCGCTCAGGGTTTCCCCACAGGATGATTGCGGCATCCGCGCCCTTCGCGCTTCCTTTCGCCGCCTCCAAGCCTCCCGTTGATCCGGACCGCGGAGAAGCCCAACGGTGGGCGGTTGAGGAACTGTCCAAACCGCAGTACGCATCTGCCAAACCCAATTGGATCGATCAGATGTGGAACCAGTTCATCGACTGGCTCCGATCTTTGAATGGCAATTCCATCAGCGGGCCAAATATCGGCATGCCGTTGATCGCCGCCTTGGCCGTAGTCCTCATCGTGGTTGCCGTGATTGTGGTCAGGCCGAGGCTCAACGCCCGAAAGAAGACGTCAGCAGAGGTTTTCGACGGCGAGGCAACAGTTGATGCCGATGCCTTCCGCGCCCGGGCATCTGCTGCGGCAAGCCGCGAGGACTGGCAAACGGCCGTCGTCGAACAGTTCCGCGCTGTGGTTCGCTCTGCGGAGGACCGGGCAGTCATCGATATCCAGGTTGGCCGGACAGCGGACGAGGCGGCTGCTCAATTGGGGCGCGCGTTCGGGGCAGCCAGTTCGCGCCTTGAGGAAGCGGCGCGGATTTTCGATGGCGTGAAATACGGGAAGGCAAGCGCCACCGCGTCCGATCACGCCGCGGTGCTGGCATTGGACACCGGGTTATCGGCCATGAAACCTGATTTCGCCGGGCACTCCGCCAACGGTTTCGCGGTGCCGCGATGACTGCGGACACTCAAACACTCCGGTGGTCGGCGCAGTTTCGGGGCTGGATGCGCCGCCAAATGGCCTGGCTCATCATCGGAGCCATCGTCGCGGCACTGGGCATTGCCACCCTGGCCCAATCCCCCGCAAACGCGGACAAGGAACCCCTCTCTCCCAGCAATCCCGCACCGGATGGTGCCATGGCCACGGCCGAAATCCTCCGGCGGCACGGCGTCGCGGTCACGGAATCCGATTCGTTCGCGGCGACAGCCTCCATGCTCGCTGGGAAACCACGCGCCACCGTCTTCCTGTATGACCGCAATGGCTATCTCGGCCCCACCCAGTTGCACAGCTTGCTGCAATCGGCTGCCCGCGTGGTGGTCGTGGCCCCCGGCCTCCGAACCCTTACCGGACTGGGCAGCGAGATCCATAACGCGGGGGTGGTTCCCGACAGCACTTCAACGTTGGGAGCGGGGTGCGTTCAGGCTGATCCACTCGCCGCAGGGGATGTCTCCGGCAAGGGTGGATTCCTTTACAAGGGCGCCGAGGTGACCTGCTACAGGCCGAGTAGCAACGACGGCGGCATGTACGCGGCGAGCGCGGACGGTCGCTTGGTGGTTCTCGGCAGCACAGCCCTGCTCAGCAACGATCTGCTGCAGGAAGAGGGCAATGCCGCCTTGGCCCTCCGAACTCTCGGGCCGACTCCGGATCTCGTCTGGTATCTTCCGGGCCTCGGAGACGTACCAAGCGACGGCAGACCGCCCACGCTGAATGAATTGGCGCCACCGTGGGTTGGCTTCCTGGGATTGTGGTTGGCGGTGGTCGCGTTGCTGGCTGTGCTGTGGCGCGGCAGGCGGCTTGGTCCGCTCGTATTCGAGCCGCTGCCGGTGGTGGTCAAGGCCGTGGAGACCGCCGAAGGCCGCGCCCGCCTCTACCAGGATTCCCGCGCCGTCGGCCAGGCGGCCGATAATCTGCGGTCCGGAACTTTGACCAGGCTTGCCAAGCACTTCCGGCTCGGCCCCGAGGCCGGCGCAGATGCCGTACTCGATGCCGTGGCCCGAAAGGTCGACCGGCCGGCACAGGAGCTGCGTATGCTCCTGCTGGAGCACCGGCCACGCACCGAATCAGAACTCGTCCAATGGGCACAAAGCATCGAAACACTCGAGCAGGAGGCAATAGCCCAATGAGTAATCAAGCACAGAGCAATCAAGCACAGAGCAATCAGGCACAGAGCAATCAAGCAGACGGTTTCACCGACGGCGCCTATGGCTACCCGGGAGGTCCGGCGTCGCAGGAGCCGGCGGTGCAGGCAGCCACCCGGTCCGATCCTGCCCGCAAAGCCCTGCTGGACGTCCGTCACGAAGTCGGCAAGGCCGTCGTCGGGCAGGATGCAACGGTGACTGGCATGCTCATCGCGCTGCTCTGCGGAGGCCACGTGCTGCTTGAGGGCGTTCCGGGCGTTGCCAAGACACTGCTGGTGCGGGCCTTGTCCACGGCGCTGAGCCTGGATACGAAGCGTGTCCAGTTCACTCCGGACCTCATGCCGGGTGACGTCACCGGATCGCTCGTCTACGACTCGCACACCTCGGAATTCACCTTCCGGGAAGGGCCGGTGTTCACCAACATCATGCTGGCGGACGAAATCAACCGAACGCCGCCCAAGACCCAGGCTTCGCTGCTGGAGGCAATGGAGGAGCGCCAGGTATCCGTTGACGGACTCTCCCGGCCCCTGCCGTCGCCGTTCATTGTCGCCGCCACGCAGAACCCCGTCGAGTACGAGGGCACGTATCCCCTGCCGGAGGCCCAGCTGGACCGTTTCCTCCTCAAGCTCTCCATGCCGCTGCCCGGACGTGCCGAAGAGATCGAAGTGGTCCGCAGGCATTCGGAAGGTTTTGATCCGCGCAACTTGCTGGCCGCGGGAGTCAGGCCCGTGGCGGGCGTCGCCGAACTCCAAAATGCCCGCGACGCGGTGGCCGGAGTGACAGTGGCCCCCGAGATCCTCGGCTACATTGTGGACGTCGTGCGGGCGACCCGGGCGGCGCCGTCGTTCCAGTTGGGAGTCTCCCCACGCGGCGCCACAGCGCTGCTGAACACCTCGCGTGCCTGGGCCTGGTTGTCCGGACGCAACTTCGTCACCCCCGACGACGTCAAAGCGCTCTCCCTGCCATGTTTGAGGCACCGTGTGGGGCTTCGTCCCGAAGCCCAAATGGACGGTGTGAGCGTAGACGATGTCCTCGGCAGCATCCTGGCTTCTGTTCCCGTGCCGCGCTGATTGGCCGTGCCCCATGACTGTCCCGTCCACGACCATCCAGGGGTGCTGAATGGCAATCACAGGCCGCTTTGTGCTGCTGGCTTTCGCCGCGTTGGCCCCCTTGGTGCTGTTTCCCGCCTGGGCTACGATCCTTCTCACCACCGCCGTGCTGCTGGCCCTGGTGTTGTCCGACCTCCTGCTGGCCGCATCGCCCGCCAAGATCATGCTTCAGCGGACAGACCTCGGAAATGTCACCCTGAACTCGGAAACGGAATCCGTCCTGACGCTGGAAAACGGCAACCGGCGGACCTTCCGCGGAATGGTGCGCGACGCCTGGCAGCCCTCCGCGGGGACCGTCGCCCCGGTTCAGCGTGTCGAGATCCCGGCTGGTGAGCGGCGGCGAATATCGGTACGGCTGAGGCCAACACGGCGGGGCGACCTTACGGCACCGCACGTAACGCTGCGTTCCTTCGGCCCGCTCGGCCTGGCCGCCAGGCAACGTACCGTGGCCCTTCCCGGCCGCCTGCGCGTCCTGCCGCCGTTCCATTCCAAGCGGCATTTGCCGTCGAAGCTACGGAAACTGCGGGAGCTCGATGGCAAGGCCGCTGTCCAGATCCGCGGGGCGGGCACGGAGTTCGATTCCCTCCGCGATTACGTCCGGGGCGACGACGTGCGCTCCATCGACTGGCGGGCAACCGCCAGGCGCACCGCCGTCGTCGTCCGGACCTGGCGACCGGAACGGGACCGCCGCGTCGTGATCATGCTCGACACCTCGCGCACTGCAGCCGCCCGAATCGACGACGAGCCCCGCCTGGACACGGGGATGGAAGCGGCTCTCCTGCTGGCGGTGCTTGCTGAGCGGGGCGGAGACCGCGTGGACTTCTTCGCCTTCGACAGGCGCGTCCGCGGGCGCGTCGATTCAGCGGCGAAGGGCAACCTCCTCGGCTCCTTGGTGCAGGCCATGGCTCCGCTTGAGGCGGAACTGATCGAGATGGATTGGGCCCAAGTCCCGGCCCAGGTGCGGGCCATTTCGGCGCACCGCTCCCTCGTGGTCCTGTTGACCTCGCTCGACAGCGGCGCCCCCGAAGAAGGACTCATTCCCTTGGTGGCGCAACTGGTACGTCAGCACGTCGTGCTGATCGGATCGGTCCGGGACCCCTTGCTGGGGCGAATGAAGGAAGAACGCACGACGGCGAGCCAGGTCTTCCGTGCCTCGGCCGCCGAACGTGCCCTGCTGGACCGTGAGGCCGTCAGCGCCCAATTGCGCCAGCTCGGGGCGGAGGTAGTCGACGCCGAGCCGTTGGAACTGCCGCCGCTCCTGGCGGATGCGTACATACGGCTGAAGGCTGCCGGGCGCCTGTAGCCTGGCCAGGCACCGAGTCCAGAAATCAACAACCGGAATCCGAGGAAAGCACATGAGCACACCCATCTACGAGTTGGCGCTGGGCGCCAAGTTCCGGCAGTTGCAGCCCGAGCTCCAGGACTACTTTTCCCTTGCCCCGGGCTCCGGATCCTACGGAATCGGCGAGGGCGTGTTCGAGGTGGTCGGTTGCCGGCAGCAGTGGCTCCGCCCACTCCTTGCCACGGTTGCCGGGGAAGAGGCCTTCTTCCCCGAGTACGGCGAGCGCATCCCGTTCCGCATCGAAAATCATGCCCATTTTGATCCGTTCGGACGGTCCAGCCTCACGGCCCGGCGTGAAATCTTCTTTCCCGGGCACACCCGCTTGTTCCACGACACCACCGTCGCGGAGACCACAAGCGAGGGCGGCACGCGCCTGGTCGACTATCTGGGCCGGCATCGAAGGCTGGCCACGGCGTTGGATCTGGATGTGACACCGGAGGGGCGGCTTCGCGGCGTCTCGGGTGATTCGCGTTTGTTCCTGGGTCCGCTGAGGCTCGCCTTGCCGGCTTCCCTTGACGCGAAGGCCTATGCCGAGCAGTGGTGGGACGCGGCAGAAGGCAAGCATCGGATCCAGGTGAAGGTGCTCCAGCCACACGTCGGACTGGTCCTGGTCTACGCGGGATCCTTCGACTACCGTTTGGCGCCGTCGCTGCCCGCGACGGACGGCGCGGCAGCCCCGCGAACCGCCACCGCCGCCGTCGGGCTCCCCCGCTACGCCGAGCCGGACCGTTGGGAACGGCGCGTCTAGAGGGAGCCGGACGGCAGGCTACCCGAGCGCGAGCTGGTTCAGCCCGTCCGCAAGCTGGGTCAAACGGTTCAGAACCTCTTTGGCTCCCGACGGCGAATATCCGGCCAACCCGTCCGACGGCGTGACGCGCACGGCCCCCAGGCTCGACGCCGGTAGGCCGAGTTGGCGCCAAGGCTGCCAGACGGTGTCCACGAGCTCAGCGGTGCGTGGCAGGGTTGCCCTTGGGTTCTCTACGGGCAAAGCGCCGGCCCACAAGCGTTTGCCCGCTTCCACCGCAGTGGCAATCTGTTCCCATTGGCGCGTGGTGAGCGCTTTGAGGGGAACGGCGACGCCGTCGGCTCCGGAGGCGAGGATCTGCTGGATGGGGGCTTCGATCTCCGGAACGGAAACCACAATCTCCGCCACCCCTGCGGCCCGCAGCGCGTCGACCACCAACCGCCAGGCTCCCGTGACTTCTTCGCCAGGGATGGAGCGCAGCGTGCGGTAGCCGCTCGCCGTGGGAATGGTGCCGGCCAACACTGAAGAGATGTCCGGTTCGTCGAGCTGGACCACAATACCGGCGCCGGGCACGGCAGCACGGACTTTCGATACGTGCTCGGCGACGCCGGCGGCCAAAGACTCCGCGATGTCCCTGCGGGCACCGTAGTCAAGAAGGGCGCGCTCCCCATTGTGCAAGTAGAGGCCCGCCGCGAGGCTTAGGGGCCCGCGCAACTGAATCTTGAGATCCTGGGCGGAGGATTCTTCCGAGCCGGCAACGTCGGCCAGGATGTTGATGTCCATAGCGAGGGCGGACTTCGCACGCCGCAGGTCCTTGCCCGGGCGGTCCACCAGGCGCCAGCCGTGCGGTTGCACATCGATGGCCAGCTCGACAAGGAGCGATGCCGTCCGGCCGAGGGCGTCGGAGCCAACGCCTCGGTCCGGAAGCTCGGCCAGGAACGGCAGGTGCGGGCTGCCCAGCTCGCCACGGATGACCCGTGCCGCCTCAGCAGGATCCGTCCCGGGCCAAGGACCCAACGCCGTAGCGGTGACCTGGTTCTGCGCGGTTTCGGCAGGCACGGGTTCAGGCCTGCGCGATGGAAGCCTGGTGGCCTTCGGCGATTGCCTCGTGGTGCCGGATGACCTCACTGATGATGAAATTCAGGAACTTCTCCGCAAAGGCAGGATCGAGGTGCGCTTCTTCGGCGAGCCGGCGGAGCCGCTCAATCTGGGCGGACTCGCGCCCCGGGTCCCCGGCAGGAAGCTTGTGCGTCGCCTTGAGGACGCCCACTTTCTGCGTGGCCTTGAAGCGTTCCGCGAGGAGGAAGACGAGGGTGGCATCGATGTTGTCGATGCTTGAGCGGATGGAGAGCAACTCGTCCATGACGGCCTGGTCCACCCGGCCGGCGAGGGAGCTGGCAGAAGGATCGAAGGAGTCGGCGTCGGGGAGGGCGTGGTTCTGCTCGGTCATTCCTCCAGTCTAGGGTGTGCTGGCCGCCGTCCGAGGGGCAGAATGGGCATGTCCGCGCCGATGATAAGGAGAGCACGCATGAAAATCGCAGTTCTTGGCACCGGAATGGTGGGGCATGCCCTGGCCGGCAAATTGGTGGCGGTAGGCCACGAGGTCATGATGGGTTCCCGGGAGGCCGGCAATCCCAAGGGGACGGAGTGGGCCGCGCAGGCGGGTCCGGGGGCAAGCTCCGGTTCCTTCGCGCAGGCGGCAGCCATGGCCGAGATCGTGGTCAACGCAACCCCGGGCATGGTCTCTCTCGCGGCGTTGAGTGAAGCCGGAGCGGCGAACCTGGCGGGCAAGGTGCTTGTGGATGTGTCCAACCCGCTGGATTTTTCCGCCGGATTCCCGCCGTCGCTGTCCGTCTGCAATACCGACAGCATTGCCGAAACCATCCAGCGCTCCTTCCCCGCGGCGCGTGTGGTCAAGGCCCTCAACACCTTGACTGCTCCCCTGATGGTTGATCCGCTCAGGCTCGCAGATGGTGCCCATGACGTCTTCGTGGCGGGGAACGACGACGACGCGAAAGCCACCGTCGTCGCGCTCCTTCGGGAGTTCGGCTGGCTTCCGGAACACATCCACGACTTGGGCGGGCTCGACGTCGCGCGCGGCCTTGAAATGTGGATGCCGCTGTGGCTCCGGATCTTCGTGCGCCAGCCGAAGGACAAGCTCTTCAACATCAGCATCGTGTCCGAGTAGCCCGGTAGAACGAACATGCCCGCCCTTCGCGGAGAAGGGCGGGCATGTGTTCTTGCGGGTCGCCGCAGGAGGCGGGCTAGATGCCCAGCAGCGCGCGGTGCTCTTCTCGGCGTCGGGCCTGTTCGTCAGGATCCGGCACGGGCAGCGAGGCAATGAGCCTGCGGGTGTAGTCGTGCTGGGGATTGCCCATGATCTGGCTGCCGATCCCTTGCTCCACGAGCTCGCCTTTGTACAACACACCCACCCAGTGGGAGAGGATGTCCACGACGGCGAGGTCGTGGCTGATGAACAGCGCCGCAAAACCGAACTCTTCCTGGATGTCCTTGAACAGTTCCAGGACCTTTGCCTGCACGGAAACGTCGAGGGCCGAGGTCGGCTCGTCGGCGATCAGGAGGCGCGGGTTGAGTGCGAGCGAACGCGCCAGCGAAGCGCGCTGGCGCTGCCCGCCGGAGAGCTCGTGCGGGAAGCGCTCAGCGTACGACGCCGGCAGCTGGACCGATTCGAGCAACTGCGCCACGCGCAGGCGTGCTTGAGCCGGGCTCGGGTGGGTGTGGATGAGCAGCGGTTCCGCAACGCACTCACCGATGGTCAGGTGAGGGTTGAACGAGGCGGCCGGGTCCTGGAAGACGAAGCCGATGTCCTTGCGCAGCGGCTTGAACGTGTGTTCCTTGAAGCCCAGCATTTCGTAGCCGAGGACCTTGAGGCTGCCCCCGGTTGCCCTGTTGAGTCCCGCGATAGCGCGGCCGATGGTGGACTTGCCCGAACCGGACTCGCCGACCAGGCCGAAGACCTCGTTCTCGGAGACCGTGAAGCTCACGTTGTCCACGGCCTTGAACCCGGGCTTCCCGAGGCGGCCCGGATACTCGATGGTGAGGTTCTTGGCCTCAACCAGGATCTTTCCGCCTTGGTGCAGGCGCTCGGTGGCCCCTTCGGACGCTGAGTTACGGCCGAGGTGCGGTACCGCGGCCAGCAGCTTCTTGGTGTAGTCCTGCTTGGGCTCAGCGAAAAGGACCCTTGCGGTGGCCTCTTCGACGACGTCGCCCTGGTACATGACAACGACGCGGTCGGCCAGGTCGGCCACGACACCCATGTTGTGCGTAATGAGCACAATCGAGGTGCCGTACTTGTCCCGCAGGTCCCGGAGCAACTGAAGGATCTCGGCCTGGACAGTGACATCCAGCGCCGTCGTAGGCTCGTCTGCCACGATCAAACCGGGGTTCAAGGCGAGCGCGGCTGCGATGACCACGCGTTGCTTCTGGCCTCCGGAAAGCTGGTGGGGATAGTAGTTGACCCGGATTTCGGGATCGGGGATGCCCACCTTCCGCAGGGCTTCGGTGGCCCGTTTCTTGGCTTCCTTGGCCGAGATGCGGTGTCCGTCGGAGGCGTGTGCCCGGATGCCTTCGGCGATCTGCCAGCCGACCGTGAAGACCGGGTTCAGGGCCGTTGACGGTTCCTGGAAGACCATGGCCACGTCGCGGCCACGGATCTTGCGCAGTTTCGACGCGCTGACGCTGATGACGTTGTTGCCGTTGATCAGCACAGCCCCGGAGCTGATGGCCGTTTCAGGGAGCAGGCCGAGGATGGTCTTGGCCGTGACGGTCTTGCCGGAGCCTGACTCCCCTACGATCGCCAGCACTTCGCCGGCCTTGACCTCGAGGCTGACGTCCTTGACCGCGTAGACGTCGCCGCTGTCCGTGGCAAAGGTGACTTTGAGCCGTTCGATGTCCAGGACAGGCTGCCCGGTTGGCAGCGGTTGGTCCGAAATGTTGCCGATGTTGGTGGTCATGCCTTACCTGCTTCTGGTTCAGGAGCGGTAGTGGCCCCTGTGTTCTTGCCGTCGGTTCCTGCCGCGGCCTTGGAACGGGAGGCCTTGCCTCCGGCACGCTTGCGACCGCGCAGGCGGGGATCGTTGAGGTCGTTGATGCTCTCGCCGACCAAGGTCAGGCCCAGCACGGTGAGGACGATCGCGATACCGGGGAAGACGCCGGTCCACCAAATGCCGGAGGACGCGTCCGCCATGGCCTTGTTGAGGTCGAAGCCCCACTCCGCAGCCGAGGACGGTTCAATGCCGAAGCCCAGGAAGCCAAGGCCGGCCAGGGTCAGGATCGCTTCGGAGGCGTTCAGGGTGAACATCAGCGGTAGCGTCCTGGTGGCGTTCTTGAAGATGTGCCGGGTGATGATCCGGAGGCTGGAAGCGCCCAGGACCATGGCCGATTCCACGAAGGGCTCGGCCTTGAGCCTGATGGTTTCGGCACGGATCACGCGGAAATACTGCGGAACGAACACCACGGTGATCGAGAAGGCGCAGGCGAGGATGCCGCCCCAGAAGCTCGACTGGCCACGGCTGATGACGATCGACATGACGATCGCCAAGAGCAGGGACGGAAAGGCATAAATGGCATCGGCGATGACTACCAGCACCCGGTCCAGCCAGCCGCCGAAGTAACCGCTGAGCAGGCCCAGCGCCACGCCGAGGAAGATGGACATCGCGACGGCGACGACGATCACGGTCACCGCGGTCTGTGAACCCCACAGGACGCGGGAGAGGACGTCATAGCCGCCGACCGTGGTGCCGAGCAGGTGCTTGCTGCTCGGGGCGTCCTGGGTGGGGAACGAACCGGAAGCGTCACTGAGTTGGGAATAGCCGTATGGCGCGATGAACGGCGCGAGCACGGTGGAGAGAAGGAAGAGCCCGGTCAGGACAAGCCCGGTGATGAGCATGCCCCGCTGGAGGCCGACGCTCTTGTTGACATGGGAAATGACGGGAAGTCCGGACAGGAAGGACTTCTTCCGTCCTGAAATTGTTGCGGTGCTCATGTCAGTACCTCACTCGCGGGTCGATCAGCGCGGCGACGACGTCCACGACGAAGTTGGTGAATGCGACGATGACGGCCAGCAGCACCACGATGCCCTGGACCGCCACGAAGTCCCTGGCGTTCAGGTACTGGACCAGTTGGTAGCCAAGGCCCTTCCATTCGAAAGTGGTCTCGGTAAGCACGGCTCCGCCGAGCATCAGGGCGATCTGCAAGCCCATGACGGTGATGATGGGGATGAGCGCCGGCTTGTAGGCGTGCTTCGTCACGAGCCGGAACTCGCTCACGCCACGGGAACGGCCGGCCTCGACGTAGTCCTTGCCCAGGGTTCCGATGACGTTGGTCCGGACAAGGCGCAGGAAGACACCGGCGGTCAGGAGACCGAGGGCAATGGCGGGAAGCACAGCGTGCGACACGACGTCGCCGAGTGCGGTGAAATCGCCGCTGCGCAGGGCGTCGAGCCAATAGATGCCGGTGGGAGCGGCCAGTTGGCCCATGGTCAGCTCAGTGCGGGTGGACACGCGCCCGGCCACAGGGAGCCAGCCGAGCCAAACCGAGAACGTCAGCTTCAGCAGGAGTCCGGAGAAGAAGACCGGAGTGGCGTAGCAGAGGATGGCAAAGCAGCGCAGGAAGGCGTCTGTTGCCTTGTCGCGCCGTTGCGCGGCGATCATGCCCAGCGGGATGCCGACCGCGAGAGCCACGATCAGCGCGTTGATGGACAGCTCAAGGGTGGCTGCACCGAAGGTCGACAGCATTTCGACGACGGGGCGCCGGTCCGTGATGGTGGTGCCGAAGTTGCCGGTGATCAGCTGGCCCAGGTATTCGAAGTACTGGATAATGATCGGCCGGTCGTAACCGGCGTCGTGGATTCGCTGTGCCAGGACATCCGGAGGAAGCCGGCCGCCCTGCGCCGCGGTGATGGGGTCTCCGATGACCCGCATGAGGAAGAAGACCAGAGTCACGAGGATGAAGATCGTGGGAATGATCAGGAAGAACCTGACCACGATGTACCTGCCGAGACCCCCGCCCGCTGATTTACTCTTGGGAGCGACAGCGTCCGGTTCGACGTCGGGCACCTCTATAAGTGTTGTCATTGCTACCTAAAGTTCATTGCCCGCGGATCGCGCGGGGTTTTGCTCAAAATGTGAGGCAATCAGCAATAAGGGGAGGCAAAGCACCTGTTGGCACCCGCCTCCCCCTACCGGCTGCTTACTTTGAAATAGTTCCCAATCGGAACTTGAAGGAAGCGTCAAGCGTCTTGTCGACGCCGTTCACGCCCTTCGCCGAGATGGCAACCTGGGCACCCTGGAGCAGCGGCAAAGTGGAAATGTCCTTTGCCAGAGCGTTCTGGGCGTCCTTGATGGTGGATTCGCGAGCCGACTTGTCCGTAGTGGTCAGCTGCTTGTTGATCAGGTCCGTCACGGCCGGGTCGTTGAAGTGGTTCTTCAAGAAGCCCCCGTTCGGGAAGAACGGGGTCAGGTAGTTGTCGGGGTCGCTGAAGTCAGGGAACCAACCGAACTGGAACAGCGGGTACTCGTCCGCACGGCTGGCCTTGCTGTAGGTCACCCATTCGGTGGACTGCAGGTTCACCTTGAAGAGGCCCGACTTCTCAAGCTGGTCCTTGATCATGGCGTACTCGTCGCCCGAGGACTTGCCATAGTGGTCCGGGTTGTACTGGAGGTTCAGCGTAACGACGTCCTTGACGCCGGCATCGGAAAGGACCTTCTTGGCTTTGTCCAAGCTCGGCTTTCCGTTGTCTCCGTAGGCATCCTTGAACGACTCGTTGGCGCCCAGGAAGCCACTGGGGACGTTGGAGTAGAGCGGCAGGTAGGTGCCCTTGTAGACCTGGTCCGCGATTGCCTGGCGGTCAACGAGGTTGGCGATCGCCTGGCGCACGGCAAGTGCCTTGGCCGGGTCGGCACCGGCTGCCTTGGTGCCGAACGGCATGGTGTCGAAGTTGAAGGTGATGTAGCGGATTTCGCCGCCGGGACCAACGTTGACCTTGACCTTCGAGTCCTTCTTGAGGTCGTCGACGTCGGTGGCGCTGAGGCTTCGGTTCGCAACGTCGATGTTGCCCTGCTGGATGTCCAGCTTCATGTTGGTGGGCTCGGCGTAGTACTTGATCGTGGCGGCGTCGTTGGCCGGCTTGCCCAGGACACCCTGGTAGTCAGGGTAGGCCTTGAGGCTGATGAGCTCGTTCTTCTTGTAGCTGTCGATCGTGTACTGGCCATAGAACGCCTTGGCCTTGATGATGTCGTCATCGGAAAGGAGTTTGTCGGCCGGGAAGACCTGGTGGTCAACAATCGGCGCGGCCGGGCTGCTGAGGATCTGCGGGAACGTCTGGTCGTTGGCGAGCTTCAGCTTGAAAACGGCCGTGTTGGCGTCAGGGGTGGTGACGCTGTCCAGGTTTGCGAGCAGGCTTGCAGGACCGGCGGGGTCGTTGATCTTGAGCTGCCGGTCGAACGAAAACTTGACGTCGGTGGAGTCCAGCGTGTGGCCATTGGCCCACTTGAGTCCGGGCTTCAGCTTGACGGTGTACTCGGTGGGCGACGTGAACGACGCCGACGCTGCCAGGTCGGGAACGGGGTCGGCGCTTCCTGGCTTCGAGTTGAGGAGGAAGGAATATACCTGGTTCATCACCATGAAGGAACCGTTGTCGTACGAGCCCGCGGGATCGAGTGCAGTCACCTTGTCGGTGGTGCCATATGCGATCGGACCGCTGGCAGCTGAAGAAGCCGAACTGCCGCCGCCTGCCGGGCCCGTGCAGGCCGTCAACGCGAATACGGAGATGCCCGCGAACGCGATGGCGCTTCGCAAGGCTTTTTTGTTCAATGCCATCAGTGAACTTTCTGTTCGATGGATACGGCGAACCGCCGTCGGTAATTTCCTAGGAGCACATACTCCTGACTCCACGATTCAATCAGAAGCTTTTCAGGTGAAACGTTTGATTTTGTGAGTTGAGACACAAAATTTACTTTTCTTTTGGCGCGCAGTGGGCTAGGCAGACCGGCGCACGCCGCTTCGAACGGTAGCGAGCGGAAGCCGTTAGCGCTCACAATTTCGCGCGCGACTTTCCGGGGAGCAAGTCACCGGAATTCGCGGGCCTAGAGCTCCGCGCGCTGAAGGGAACGGGCGGCGTCGATGGTTGCCTGGCCCAGGACACGGGTGCCTTGGTACAGCACGATGGTCTGCCCGGGAGCCACTCCACGGAGGGGATCGACAAGAGTCACCACGAGGCCTTCGCGCTCGATGCCGGTGTCGTCGACGTGCCGCTCGACAGATGCCTTGGCAGGAACGGGATCGCCATGGGCGCGCACCTGCGCGTAGCAGTCGAACTCGGCGCCGGTAGCGACCTCGGCAATGGGCAGGCCTGCCCAAGACACCTTGATTCCGCGGATCTCGTCGATGGCCAGCAGGGCTTCGGGCCCGACGACCACCTTGTTTTCCTTGGGCCGGATCTCCAGGACGAAGCGCGGCTTGCCATCAGCGGCCGGAGTGCCCAGCTTGAGGCCGCGGCGCTGGCCGACGGTGAACGCGTTCGCCCCGGGGTGCTCCCCTACCTTGGTTCCAGACTCGTCCACGATGTCGCCCGTGGTCATGTCGATCTTCTCGGCGAGCCAGCCGGCGGTATCGCCGTCCGGGATGAAGCAGATGTCATGGCTGTCCGGCTTGTTTGCCACGGACAGGCCGCGGCGCTCGGCCTCCGCGCGGACCTCGGCCTTGGAGGGAGTCTCCGCCAGCGGGAACATGGAGTGCTTGAGCTGTTCGTGGGTCAGGACGCCGAGCACGTAGCTTTGGTCCTTGGCCCAATCCGCCGCGCGGTGGAGTTCTGGGTTTCCGTCCGCGTCCTGGATGACCTTCGCGTAGTGGCCCGTGCAGACCGCGTCGAAACCCAGGGCAATGGCCTTCTCCAACAGGGCGGCGAACTTGATCCGCTCGTTGCAGCGCATGCAGGGATTGGGAGTGCGGCCCGCGGCGTATTCATCGATGAAGTCCTGGACAACATCTTCCTTGAAGCGCTCCGAGAAGTCCCACACATAGTAGGGAATCCCCAGCACGTCGCAGGCACGCCAGGCGTCGCGGGAGTCTTCGATCGTGCAGCAGCCACGGCTGCCGGTGCGCAGCGTTCCGGGCATGCGGGACAGCGCCAAGTGGACGCCTACGACGTCGTGCCCTGCCTCGACGGCGCGGGCGGCGGCAACGGCGGAGTCGACTCCGCCGCTCATGGCTGCAAGAACTCGCATGCTGGCTTTCTGTTGATGTTGGGGAGAAGAATTGCGGCTGAAGAGAGTGAGCGCGCCCAACTATTCTAGCGCCCGCGGGAATCCGCCCCAAAAATGCCTTGACCACCGTCGAGGACGATTCTAAAGTCAAAACTAACAGTTTTAGATTGCGGCACGCGCGTTCACGCACACGCGGACCGCGCATGCGAACCGCCGACGCCCCGCGAATCGAGTCACCATGGACACCGAACACATCCTTATTGCAGGCGGCGGGCTGGCCGGCGCAACGGCTGCCAAGACATTGCGCTCCGAAGGATTCCAGGGCCGCATCACCGTGGTCTGCGCCGAGAATGAACAGCCCTACTTGCGCCCTCCCCTCTCCAAGGAGTTCCTCCTGGGCAAAGCCGGCGAGGATAGCGTCCCGGTGCTGGCGGCCGGCTGGTACGGGGAGAACGACGTCGGACTCCTCCTTGGCGAGGCGGTCGCGGCTGCCGATCCTGCCGCCCACACGGCACAGCTGCGATCAGGAACCGAGCTTCAGTTCAGCAAGCTCCTGATCGCCACGGGGGCGCAGCCGCGCCGGATTCCGCTCCCCGGTTCCGATCTTGCGGGTGTCATGACGTTCCGGACGTTCGATGATTCGCGCCGACTCAAGGAAGAACTGTCGATCGGAGGCCGGAATGTCGTGATGATCGGTTCGGGTTGGATCGGCATGGAGCTTGCCGCGGCCGCGAGCAGCTACGGCAATACCGTGACGCTGCTGGGCTTGGAAGACGTACCTCTCAGCATGGCCATAGGACCCGAACTGGGCGGCTTCTTCCGCAGCCTGCACGAAAAGCACGGCGTGCAGTTCCGGCTCCCCGCGAGCGCAGCCGAAATCACCGGCGTCGAGGGCAAGGCGAACGCCGTCGTCACCAACTCCGGCGAAGTCCTCGCTGCCGACCTCGTGGTGATGGCCGTCGGCGTCGTTCCGGATACGGCCTTGGCCGAAGCCGCCGGTTTGGATATCCGCAACGGAATCGTGGTGGATTCATCGCTCCGGACCAGCAGTCCGGACGTGTTCGCCGCCGGAGACGTCGCGAACGCCCTCCACCCCTTCACCGGCGATCACCACCGCAGCGAGCACTGGTCCAACGCCCTCAACGGCGGCAAGGTCGCCGCGAAAGCGATGCTGGGACAGGATGCGATGCTGGACGTCGTCCCGTATTTCTACACGGACCAGTTCGACGTCTCAATGGAGTACTGGGGATATCCCACGCTCGCGGCAGGGTCAGTACCCGTCATCCGCGGCGCGTTGGAGGAAAACAGCTTCCTTGCCTTCTGGCTACGGGACGGCGCCATCGTGGCCGGCATGAGTGTCAACCAGCAACGGGTACAAAAGCCCGTCAAGGCACTCATTTCGGGGCGCGTTCCGGTGGACGTGGACCGCCTGACCGATCCTGCCGTTCCGCTGGATCAGTTGTTGCCCGGTACCTAATCGCCCGCCGAGCTGCCTGCAGAACCGCTACCGTGGCCCCGGGCCACGGTGCCCGCGGTCTGGATGCTGGACTCGTGACCGGCCATTCCGGCAAGCTTCGCCCGGGCATACGCGTCCGGCAGGGCCTTGAGGAGGGCGTCGACGTCGGCGTCGTCCGAGGAGTGCCCCAGGCTGAATCGCTGTGCACCCCGGGCGGTGTCCTCATCAAGCCCCATGGCGAGCAAGACGTGAGATGGCCTGGGGACCCCTGCGGTACAGGCGGATCCCGTGGAAGACTCAATACCTGCGAGGTCCAGCAGGAACAGCAAGGAATCGCCCTCGCAGCCAGGGAAGGTGAAGTGCGCGTTGCCCGGAAGCCGGGCGTCTCCAGGCGCTCCGCGCAGCACAGCCTCGGGAATGGCCGCGTGGACCCCCTCAATGATCTTGTCCCGCAAGCCACTGATTCGCTCGCGCTCCGCGGGCAGGTTCCGGGCAACAGACTCTGCTGCGGCGGCGAAAGCAGCGATCGACGCCGTATCCAGGGTTCCCGAGCGGACGTCGCGCTCTTGCCCTCCCCCGTGCTGGACGGGAGTGACCTTGGTGGACCTCCCCAGGAACAGGGCGCCCACACCCACGGGTCCGCCGATTTTGTGGCTCGACACCGACATCGCAGCGAGCCCGGATTCGCGAAAACTGAGGGGAATAGAGCCGAACGCCTGGACAGCGTCCGAGTGCACAGGAATGCCGTGGGCGGCGGCGATTTCCACGATTTCCTTGACGGGCTGGATGCTGCCCACCTCGTTATTCGCCCACATGACGGTGACCAGGGCCACCGATCCCGGATCACGTTCGATCTCCGCCCGCACCGCGTCCAGCCGCACCACGCCTTGGGAATCGACGGGAAGCCACACCGCTTCGGCCCCTTCGTGCCGTTCAAGCCATTCAACCGTGTCCTGCACCGCGTGGTGCTCGACGGCGGAACAAAGGATCCGCTTGCGCCGGCCGTCTTCGTCGCGGCGGGCCCAGTACATCCCCTTGACGGCGAGGTTGTCTGCCTCGGTGCCTCCGGACGTGAAGATGAGCTCGGAAGGATGCGCCCCGGCCGCTGCCGCAATGGCCTCTCGCGCATCTTCCACGGATCGCCGGGCACGCCGACCTGAAGCGTGCAACGATGACGGATTGCCGGTCCGTGCCAGCTCGCGGGTCATGGCAGCGAGGGCGACGGCGGCAAGGGGCGTGGTGGCGGCATGGTCCAGGTAAACAGGCACTACCCAAGTCTATCGAGGCAGGCGGAATCAGGCTCCGGCGGCGGAAGGTGCCTTCCCCGGCCGCTCTCCTCTCCGCGGGACTGATCCGCCGGACGGATCACGATGTCGGAAGGATTCTTGCGCAGCAATGGCCTTCGCGGTCGTCGTCGGCGATCCGGTCCTCGGCAATTCCGCACGCGGCCGCCGCTCCGCTCAGGAAGGCGCCGTTCATGGCGCAGACGACGCTCGTGTGGCTTTCGGCCAGCCGGTGGAACGGGCAATTGACCAAGGAGTAGCCGCCGTCCTCGTCAGCTTCCGGCCTGTAACCATAGTTCGCCAGGACATCTTCGAAATGCGGCTCCGCGCTGCCGGCTTCGCGGCCCCGGGCGTAGGCGGTTTCGAGGAGAGCTTCGCGGGGCGAGCCACCCTTCGCCATCAAGTCCTGGATGGCAGAGGCCATCACTTCCCCGGCGAGATCATAATGGCGCTCCGGAACCGAGGCGCCGATCTCTTCAATGACAGGCGCATACAGCTTCGCAGGGCGCCCGGAACCCGGACCGACCTTGCCGCCAAGCTTGCGGAATTCAACACTGAGGAGCCCGTCACGGACCAACCGGTCCAGGTGAAAGGAGGCCGTGCTGCGGGGAAGCCCAAGAGCCATCGCGGCGTCGTCGCGGCTGACCGCGTCGCTTGCGCCGCAGACGTGCTCGTACAAGCGGCGGCGGTTGCCGTCGTCGAGGGATGCCAGCGCGGAAAGCCGACGCAGCCAAGGAAGTCCGGTCATGCAACCAGCCTAACTCTAAAATCAACACCCATTGCTTAATCCTCCCGTCCTTTCTAAAATCAAACTATCGACTTTTAGAAAGAAGGCATCATGAACACCGCATCATCCCCGGCCCAAGCGAAAACCGGATCGCGCATGGCCCTCGATCCCCAGCGGCAGGCATTCCTGCTCCTCCGGACCGTGTTCACCGTGGCGCCGATCTTTTTCGGCCTGGACAAGTTCACCAACCTGCTGACCCACTGGACGATCTACTTGGCGCCAGTGGCCACTTCTGTGATTCCGGTCCCGGCCCAGACCTTCATGTACATCGTGGGCGTCGTGGAGGTTGTCGCCGGCGTCGCAGTGGCAGTCCGGCCACGCTTTGGCTCGCTCCTGGTAGCCGTGTGGCTTCTGGGCATCATCGTGAACCTGCTGGTGCTCGGCAACTTCTTCGACGTCGCCCTTCGCGACTTCGGCCTGCTCGTGGGCGCACTCGCGCTCAACCGCCTGGCCGTCGCCTCGCGTCACTGACCGGCCGGTCAGGCCAATACCCGCAGGGCGCCCGGAACCACGTCGATGTCCAAGGGAAGGAAGCCGATCCGCTCACCGTCGGCGTAGGCCACCAAGTTCTCGGCGGCAAGCCGCACTGAACGCACCCGGCGGATTTCAACCGCCGGGTGCGAGGTGTGCCGGCCGGAAAAGACCTTCGGGAAGACCGCGAGGAGGGCCAGCCGGGACAGCGGCTTGACGATAAACAGATCCAGCAACCCGTCGTCGGGCGCGGCATCCGGGACGATGCGCATCCCGCCGCCGATCGATTGGGCGTTGGCCACTGAAATCAGCATGGCACCTTCCCGCGACGTCACGCCGTCGGCCGTCACCGTGTAGTTGATCGCCCGGAACGATCCGAGCTCCCGGAGCATCGCCAGGGTGTAGCGGAGTGCTCCGCGGGGCCACCTCCAGGAGTTTGCCCGTTCGTTGACGGCAGCGTCGAATCCCGCGGATACGGCTCCAGCAAACCAAATAGTGCGCCCGCCGGTGGTGATGCGGCCGGCGTCGAGCACCCGCCCACCGTCGGCGAGCGCCGAAACCACACGGGCACAGGAGCCCTCGACATCCTGCAAAGGCAGTCCAAGCATCCGGGCTACGTCGTTCCCCGTACCCACGGGCACAATCCCGAGCGGCAACCCGGTCCTGCCAAGTGAGTTGACGCCCAAATGGACCATGCCGTCGCCGCCAACCACCACCAAGGCTTCGGCGCCTGCGCGAAGGGCTTCGTCTACCGCTTCCCGCAAGGCGTCCATGCTGTTGCGCCGAAGTACGACGACGTCGAGACCCTCGGCGCGAAGGAAGCGGGCGGCTTCGTCCCCTGCTAGGGCATGCCGGCCAAACGCTGCGGCGGGATTGACCGCCAGCACGATCGTTCCGCGTGGCGATCCGTTCAACCGTTCGGGGCCGGGGCTGGGTGGGCCGGGTCTGGGTGGGTCTGGGTGATGATCGGAGCCGGCCGGGGAGTTCACAGCATGAATCATGCCACCGGCAGGCGCGGGATCAGCGGAACTAAAGCCTGGGCCGCCGTCGTTCTCATGGTGGGCTAGCTAGACTTGCCAAGACCGCCGCTCCGCACCGGGACGGCAGGAATTTTCAGAATCCCAGAGAAAGGCCCATGGTTGGCTCAGGGCAGCAGTTCCCACTATCAGATCCTCCGGGTCCCCGTCACTGCGACGGACAAGGAGATCAAAGTGGCCTACCGGAAGGCCGCGAGGAACGCCCACCCGGACCATGGCGGGGATCCTGAGGTCTTTCGGGAGGTCACGCTCGCGTACGAGACCCTGATTGATCCCAAGCGACGCGCGGAGTACGACCGTCGCTATGCGAGCGGCACCTCCGGCAGGGCGAACCCCTTCCCTACGCAAAGGCCGGACTACGGCGGCACCGGCGCTCCGGGGCCGGAAACCCGCGCCGGGGTCCACAGGCCGAATGCCCCGCGCAACACGGCCGGCGACGCCCCCGTCTATGTGCCGCCCTTCGATGATCCCCACGAGGTGCCGCTGCTCTCCAAGGGCGAGGCCGCCTTGCAGATCCACGGGATTCCCCGGAAGCGTGGGATCTTCGGCGCCGAAGCCCGCATTCAGCGCGAAATGCGGACCGTCCAGCTCATCAGCCGCCAAATCCTGCCTGCCATCCCCTCAGCCCGGCTCATCAACGGGCTCCGCTCCCCCTCGGACGACAGCCACATCGATCATGCCCTGCTTGCCGGCTACCGCCTGGCGCTCATCGGTTCCATGCTGCTGCCCAAGGGCGCCTATGCCTGGGACGGCGTGGCGCTCAAGCACGGCGGCCGTTCGGTACCGCCACCCCAGCTCGAGCTGATCGTGCGCCACATGCAGGAGATCTTCCCGGAACTGAATGTGACGGGTTGGGTAGTAGTCCACAGCCCGGACGGCAACCCGCACGAGCCGGTCATCGACCACTACCGGCGCACGGACGTCGACTTCGGTTCGGTCCAGATCGTCAATGCCTCCGGGCTGGCCCGCGGCCTCAAGCAGTTCCTGAGTTCAGGCCCCGTGCCCAACACCGTAGTTGTCCCGGTCCTGGCCCGGCTTCTGCGCGGCATGCACTGAGCCTGCAGGAACAACCCTGTATTTTCGCTGGCTAGGATTGATACGTGTTCCGCATCCTCTTCCACACCCCTGAAATCCCGGGCAACACGGGAAACGCCATCCGGCTCGCCGCCATCACAGGCGCGGAGCTCCATCTCGTGGAGCCGCTGGGCTTCGACTTCTCCGACGCAAAGCTGCGCCGCGCGGGGCTCGACTACCACGACCTCGCGGTGGTCACGGTGCACAAGGACATCGAGGCTGCCTGGGCGGCTTTGCAGCCCGAGCGCGTCTTCGCATTCACGTCCGACGGCGAATCCTCCTATACGGACATTGCTTACGAGGAGGGCGACGTCCTGATGTTCGGACCCGAGTCCGTCGGGCTTCCCGACTGGCTGAAGCAGGACCCGCACGTCACGGCCCGCGTTCGGCTCCCCATGCTGCCGTCCCTCCGCTCGCTGAACCTTGCCAATGCCGCCTCCATCGCGGTGTACGAGGCCTGGCGCCAACACGGTTTTGCGGGCGCGAAGCTCTAGCAGCCCGGCCTAACAGCCCGGACATCCGCATGGTCACCTCGGCGGATCACCCATCCAACGCTCCCCCTGCGCCGAATACCCTGTGCAGGCACCAACAGCCTGGGCAGGCATCTGGCCTGCGAAGCAAGGGGGCCGGTGCAGCGACGGCCGCGGAAGGGGCGCAGGTGACCACTCTCAAGACGCGCGGTGCTTCTGGTACTGCGAAGGTCACGGGCAACCTAAGCTGGACGGTGATGGATACACCGAATGTGCGAGGCCCCGAGGCCCCCGGCCTGATTGCCGGCTCGAACGCGCAGCTTGCGGAATTGCTGGGCTTGATGGCCGACGGCGACCGCGGCGCTTTCAGCGAGTTCTACCGGCTCACGGCGCGGCGTGTCTTCGGTATGGCCAAGCGTGTCTTGGTGGATGCGGGCCTGAGCGAGGATACCACCCAGGAAGTTTTCATCCAGGTCTGGCAGAACGCGGCCAAATTCGATCCCGAGGCGGGCAGCCCGCTCGCGTGGCTCATGACGATCACCCACCGGCGCGCGATCGACCGCGTCCGCTCGGCCCAGTCCGCCACGGATCGCGAGGCGAAATATGGTGCCGCGAGCCAACTCCTTGACCACGATTCAGTGGAAGAAGAAGCCAACAGCCGGCTTGAGGCCGAGGCGGTCACCCGTTGCCTTGGCACCCTGACGGAAACACAATTGGAATCCGTGCGGCTCGCCTACTATGGCGGGCTTACGTACCGGGAAGTCGCCGAACAACTCGGGGCCGCGATTCCGACCATCAAGTCCCGCATCCGCGATGGACTTCTCCGACTCAAGACCTGTCTGGGGGTGAGCTGACATGACCGAACACGATGACAACAAGCAGAACTTCGGGAAGGAAGGCCTCCGCAGGATGTTCGCCGGCGATATAGCCACTGACCTTGCCGAAGGCCGCGTCCTGGAGCTTGCCGAGATCTATGCCCTCGACGCCTTGAGCGACACCGAGCGGGCGGAAATCGACAACTACATTGCCACGGCGCCTGAACGCTCGGCGTTCCTCGAGCGGGTCCGGCAGTCACGCGAAACCCTCGCCACTTCCTTCGCCGACGAGGCCGAACCGCGGCCCGGGCTCTTGCAGGACATCCTGAGGCAGCTCCCGGAACAACCACTCGCACAAGCCGGCGCAGTGTCCGCGCCATCGTCGGTTCCCGAACTGCCTGCCAGTGCCACTATGGAAGTTACCCCCGACGTCGTTGACCTTGCCGCGGCACGGAGCCGACGGGATCGCCGACGCTTCGGCGGCGTCCGTGGTTGGGTGGCAGCCGCTGCAGCGGCCGCGGTCATTGCGCTTGGCGGTGTAGGCGTGGGCGTCTACGTAGCCGGGCAGAACGATCCTGTGAACCAAGTACTGCAAGCCAGCGATGTCCGGCAAGCCACCGTCGATGTCAACGGCGGCGGTACCGCCACCGTGTCCATCTCCAGCTCGAAGAACGCTGTGGTGGTCCGTATGAACGGAGTTCCCGCTCCCCCCGCCGGCAAGGTCTATCAGATGTGGCTTATTCCCAAGGACGGCTCCGACCCTGTATCACAGGGACTCATGGACGCCCAGGCCTTGAGCCATCCGGCGGTTGTCTCCGGCATTTCCAGCGCGGCGGCCATAGGCATCACGGTGGAACCCGTGGGCGGCTCCAAGAAACCGACACTCCCGACGGTCGCAGCAGCGCCTCTCACGTAGCAGCAACGGGACCGTGTCCGGCCAAGGGGTTCCTGACGGCGGGGCTTGACCTTGACGTAACGTCAACTTCTACGCTGGATACATGAAGCAGGACAAGGCAGATACTTGGACCATTTCCGAGCTGGCCAAGGCCAGCAAGGTTTCCTCGCGGACCTTGCGCCACTATGACCAGCTCGGGCTCTTGGAGCCTGCCCACACGGGACACAACGGCTACCGGTACTACGGCCAGCCTGAGCTGCTGCGCCTGCAGCGGATCCTTCTGCTTCGTGAACTTGGCCTTGGGCTCGAGACCATCGGCGAAGTTCTGGATGGCCAGGCCGATCCTGTGGAGGCACTTGCCGTGCACAGGAACTGGCTGCTGGCCGAGCGCGACCGACTGGACCGGATGTCCCGGACGGTCGACGCCACTATCGCAGCACTACGCCAAGGAGAAACCATGACCGCGGAGAACATCTTCAAGGATTTCGACAGCAACCCCTACGAAGCCGAGGCGCGCGAGCGCTGGGGCGATCGGGCCGTCGAGGAGAGCAAGGCCCGGCATTCGGCCATGACAACGGCCCAAAAACAGGCCTTCATGGAGGAGTACGCGGACCTGAACCAGGATCTCGCCCGCTGCTTCGACGCAGCCCTTCCGGCGGACCACCCGGACGTCCAGGCAGCCGTCGGCCGGCATTACAAGTGGATCTGCGCCAGTTGGACGCCAAACGCCGAATCCTACGTAGGCCTGGGACAGATGTACGTGGACGACCCCCGGTTCACCGCCAATTACGACAAGGTCCGGGTCGGTCTGGCGCCCTACCTGCTGGAAGGCATCAAGGTCTACGCAGGGGAAAACCTCAGTTAGGCCGTTCCTCCTGAAAAGCACGACGGCGGCCCGTCCCCACTGGAAACATAGGGGACGGGCCGCCGTCGTACTGGCTGCTAAGCGGCCCCGCTAAATAATCAGCGAGAGCACCATGATGAAGGCGAAGGCGACCACCGAGATGAGCGTCTCCATCACTGACCAGGTCTTGAACGTCTGCCCGACCGTCAGCCCGAAGAGTTCCTTCACGAGCCAGAATCCGGCGTCGTTGACGTGGGACAGGAAGAGCGAGCCGGCACCGATGGCCAAGGCAAGGAGTGCCGCGTGTGTCGGGCTCAGGCTGCTCGCCAACGGAGCCACGATGCCGGCCGCCGTCACTGTGGCGACAGTTGCCGAACCTGTGGCCAGGCGGAGCGCCACAGCCACAATGAAGCCCAGGACCAGTACGGACATATTGGCGCCCTCGGCCCATTTCTTGACGGCGTCACCGACGCCTGCACCGATGAGGGTCTGCTTGAAGCCGCCGCCTGCGCCGACGATCAGCAGGATCGCGGCGATGGGGCCGAGGCTGTTGCCGAGCTTTGCGGTGATCTTGCTGCCGGTGAAGCCGACGGCGTAGCCGAAGGTCACCATGGCCGCGAGCACTGCCAAGGTCATCGCCACGAGGGGCTGGCCAACGAAGTCCAGGACGGTGCGGATCATGGGAGCGTGAGCGGCGTCGGGCCAGACAATGTCCGCGACGGCCTTCAGCAGCATGAGCACGACCGGGAAAATGATGGTCAGCAACGTGACGAGGAAGGTCGGCTGGCGCTTGACCTCGCTGAGGTCGACGGCGTGCTTGGTGTCCACGCCGCCGGCCACCGCGGGGGCATCCACGGGAACCCAGCGCGCGGCCAGACGGGAAAACAGCGGTCCGCAAATGATCACGGTGGGGACGGCCACCAGGAGCCCCAACGCCAGGGTGGTGCCCAGTTCAGCCTTCACTGCACTGACGGCGATGAGCGGCCCGGGGTGCGGCGGGATCAAGCCGTGCAACACAGACAGCCCTGCGAGCGCCGGAATGGCAATGCGCATGAGCTTCATCTGCGAGCGCTGGGTGACCAGGACGATCACCGGAAGCAGCAGGACGAGGCCGATCTCGAAGAACATCGGGAGGCCGATGATGACCGCAACCAAGGTGATCATCCAGACCACCTTGTTGCCCTTGGCCTTTTCAAGCAGGGTATCGACTACCCGGTTTGCGCCGCCGGAGTCCGCCAGGAGCTTGCCCAGCATGGCGCCGAGCGCAATCAGGAGGCCGACCTCCTTGAGGACGCCGCCCACTCCGTCTTCGAAGTTGCTAACGACCTTGTCGAGCCCGACTCCGGATGCCAGGCCGACGAAGGCCGAGCCGAGTACCAAGGAGAGGAAGGGGTGGACCTTGAATTTGGCGATCAGCAGGACGATCAGCGCAATGCCGATGGCCGCGACCACGAGGAGTTGGGTATCGTGCGCGGTCCAGTTCACGCAGCGCCACCGACCGGGTGGGCCTGCTGTGCCTCAAGGCCGAGCCGTTCGATGATTTCGTCTGCCTCTTCGGCCGGAGAAGCGGAGACGCACAGCGAGATGTGGTTCTCATCCTCGGTGGGCGCCTCGAGTGCGTCGAACTGGGATTCCAGCAGCGAGGCAGGCATGAAGTGCCCGTGGCGTGAAGCCAGCCGGTCGGAAATCTTGTCCTTGCTCCCCTGGAGGAAGACGAACACGACGCCCTCGCCGCGCAGGACATCCCGGTAGCGCTTCTTCAAGGCCGAGCACGTGATGATGCCGGGCTTTCCTTCTGCGGTGCGCTCCCTGATCCAATCGGCAATGATGTCCAGCCAGGGCCAACGGTCCTCATCGCTGAGTGCCTGTCCTGCCTGCATCTTTGCCACGTTCGCTTCCGGGTGCAGGTCGTCGCCTTCGGCGAGGTCCCAACCCAGCCGGCCGGCCAAGACGCCGGCCACTGTCGATTTACCGGAACCGGACACGCCCATGATTACCAATACCGGTTGCTGTGCAGTCTTCGCCATCAAAGTCTGCCTTCCTCAATTAAATATGATTTAAACGAGACTAAGCATATGACACAGGTAACACATCAGCAATTTCAGAAACCGGCGATGGTTTGGGATCCGTTGACTTCCACCACATGGAAAGCCTCGGCGCTGCGCCCGTCGGGCATGCCGGCGCGCGAGCCATTGTGCCGGAGCATGCCCCGGACGGCCCGTTCCATGCCTTCCAGATCGGGGTGCTGGCTCGCGTGGATCCGGATCGCGGCCAGTTTCGCGTCTATGTGGTCAGTGACATCCACGAAATAGTTCTCACGGGCTTCTGGACCGGCGAAGAGCCACAGCCATGGCAGTTTGAAGGCCTCGAGACCACCTTCCGCCAGTTCCGGGTAAGCGAAGGGGTTCTCAAGCGCGGGGTACACCGCCCGGGTCACGATCTCCCCCACTGCGAGGTGGTCGGGATGGCTCTTCTGGATCCTGTCCCAATTGCGTTCCGGGTGCATGGCCAGGACGACGTCGGGGCGTATTTCGCGGATGAGCTTCACCACTTGCTTGATGACCTCATGCGTCGGTTCAAGGTAGCCATCGCGCTCATGGAGGTAGTGCACATCGGTCACGCCGACGAGGGCAGCAGCCTGCCGCTGCTCCTCTGCGCGCATGGCGACGATCTCTTCGCGGTGGGCCGGATCGAAGCCTCCGGCGTCGCCGTCGGTCATGACGCAGTAGCTGACCTCGACGCCGGCAGCGGTCCAGGCAGCGATGGTGCCGGCCGCGCCAAAGTCGATGTCGTCCGGGTGGGCGGTAAAACAAAGCACCCGTTCAACGCGCTCCGTGGAGGCGTTGAACGGGCTCTTTGCTGACGTAGCGTCAGAAGACAAAGGGATCAGCCTTTCCGCTTTTTGATCTCTTCGGTGGCCTGCGGAACAACCTTGAAGAGGTCGCCGATGATGCCGAAGTCCGCGATTTCGAAGATCGGCGATTCCGCATCCTTGTTGATCGCGACGATGACCTTGGAGGTCTGCATCCCGGCCTTCTGCTGGATCGCTCCGGAGATGCCCGCCGAGATGTAGAGCTGCGGGGATACGGTCTTGCCAGTCTGGCCAACCTGGTAGTCATGGCCGATCCAGCCTGCGTCCGTGGCGGCACGGGAAGCCCCGAGCGCACCGCCCAACGCGTCGGCAAGTTCTTCCAAGGGACCGAAGTCGCCGTCGACGCCGCGTCCACCGGCAACCACGATCCGGGCTTCCGTGAGCTCAGGACGCCCGCTGGCCGGCTTTTCCGCACGCCCGGTGACACGTGCGGCATTCGCGGTCGCATCGGCCGGGACGTCGATAGTGACGGCCTCAGGGGTCCCCGCCGCGGCCGGGGCCTCGACGTCGACACTGTTCGGCTTGACCGTGAGCACGGCGACGGCGGTGCGCGCCTTGGCCGTGGTCGTGTACGAACCTGCAAGGACCGATTTGTGGGCCGTGCCGTCAGCGTCGACGCCCACGACATCGGTGATGACGCCGGCGTTGAGCTTCACGCCAAGACGGGCCGCGATTTCCTTGCCGTCGGCTGTGTTCTCGAGCAGGACGGTCTCGGCCCCGGAGGCCGCAACTACCGCGGCAAGATACGCGGCTTTCGGGGCAACCAGATAGTCGTCCAGGTCCGTGGCGGACGGACGGTAGAGAACCGTGGCTCCGTGCGCCCCCAAGGCGGCTGCGACGTCGTCGTGCAGTTCGCCGTTGACGGCGACCACCGCTTGCCCGAGGGAATTGGCGATCGTCAGGAGTTCCAGGCTGCTCTTCTTGAGCGCCGCGCCCGGGTTGTCAATGAATACAAGTGCTTTTGCCATGTGCGGGATCCTCTTAGAGCAGCTTCTGGGCGGCCAGGAACTCAACCAGCTTGATGCCGGCGTCGCCTTCGTCGGTGATGATGGTACCGGCAGTGCGCGGCGGCCGCGCCTCCGCGGTCTCGACAGCCGTCAGCGAACCCGCGGCGCCCACTTGCGCGGCATCGACGCCGATGTCGGCCAGTGTAAGTGCCGTGATTTTCTTCTTCTTCGCTGCAAGGATGCCCTTGAAGTTGGGGTATCGCGGTTCGTTGATCTGGTCCGTCACGGATACCAGCGCGGGCAAGGTTGCTTCGACGGTGTCCGCGTGGGCGTCGCCGTCACGGCGCGCGACGACGTGTTCGCCATTGACCTCCAGGGAGGAAGCAAAAGTGACTTGCGGAAGTCCGAGCCGCTCGGCGAGTTGCGCCGGAACCAAGGACGTTTCGCCGTCGGTCGAGGCCATTCCCGTCAGGACGAGGTCCACTGGCGAATCGGCGCCGAGGTACCGGATTGCCGCGGCGAGAGCCAGCGAGGTCGCGGCGGCGTCGGAACCGGCCAAGGCGTCGTCGCTCAAATGCGCTCCCGAGGAGGCACCGATCTGCAAGGACTTCTTGACGGCGTTCACGGCACCGGCGGGACCCATGCTCAAGGCGATGACCTCGTTGCCGGCCTTCGCACCGCCGCGGGCCTCGCTGAGCTGCAGCGCTGCTTCAAGCGCATACTCGTCCAGTTCGGACAGGATGCTCTCGTCGCGGTCCGTGGTGTTGCCTGGGCCGGTGAGGTGTCGGTCGAACTGCGCGTCCGGGACGTGCTTGACCAGAACAACAATCTTCAATGTATCTCCCACTGTGTTCGAGGCAGCCTTCCATACTCGGGGATGGCCAGCAACTAGGCGCATGGCCAAGAGTGCCCGGCGTACGGGCTCGTCCTAGCTAAGCATATTGCGGGACATGTCGGACAACGGCGCCGCGTTAACTCCTGTTGCGTAGATCGCCTGCGCATACAGCAGCAAGGACATACGACGGCGGCGGGCCGCACCCTTGGTGCCGCCCGCCGTCGTCGACTGCTAACTGCTTGCTCGGCTGGAATCCGCCGCTACTGCATGGCTATTACAGGGCAGCTGTTACGGAGCAGCGTCCAAGGTCACGTCGAGCTCCTGCGACTGGCCGCTACGCTGAACGGTCACCTTGACCGTTGCGCCTGCCGGCTGCTCCCGGACAGCCGCAGTGAGCTGTTCTGGATCGGTGATGTCTATACCGGCGAACTTGGTCACGACGTCGCCCACCTTGAGCCCGGCCTTCTCAGCTGCAGAGCCCTTGGTAACAGCCGCGACCTGGGCGCCGACCGAGAACCCGGAGCTGCTGCCTGTTGCCGACTTAGGCTGAACACTGACGCCGAACTGCCCGTGGGTGGCCTTGCCGTTCTTGATGAGTTCCTGCGCAATACGCTTCGCGTTGTTGATCGGGATGCTGAAGCCCACACCAATGTTGCCGCTGGACGAAGACGAGGAACTGCTGCTGCCGGCAGAAGCGATTGCCACGTTGACGCCGATGATCTCGCCCTTGGTGTTGACGAGCGCTCCACCGGAGTTGCCCGGGTTGATCGGCGCGTCGGTCTGGATCACGTTGAGCGAAACGGTGCCCTGGCCCGCACTGCTCTGGCTCTGGCCACCGCCTGGAGGGGCGAATTGGAATCCGCCCTGGCCGCCGTTTTGCGAATTGTCCGAGCCGCCGTTGGGAACAGCCGAGGACGCCACGCTGATGGTGCGGTTGAGAGTGGACACGATACCGTCGGTGACCGTGCCGGGCAGGCCAAGCGGAGCGCCGATCGCGATCGCATTGTCCCCGACGTTGATCTTGCTGGAATCACCCAGGGTAGCCGGCACGAGGCCGGAAGCGTTGTCCACCTTGATAATGGCGAGATCCGACAGCGGGTCCGTACCCACTACCGTCGCCTTCAGGACGCGTCCATCGCTCAGCCGCACTTCAATCGCAGCGTTTGCGCTGGCACCGTCAAGGGTCACCACGTGGGTGTTGGTCAGGATGTGGCCCTGGTCGTCGAGGATGATGCCCGAACCGGTGCCGCCCTGGCTTCCGCTTGAGGCCATGATGGTCACGACGCTCGGCGTAGCCTTGGCCGCGGCTGCGGTGATCGCGTTGACATTGTCCGTGTTGTTGACAATCACGGTTCCCGTCTGGCCGCTGCTGGCCGCCGCCGGAGCCCGGTTGCTGAGCAATTGATCGCTGGCGGCCACCACGCCTCCGCCCACGAGACCGGCTGCCAGGATGCAGGCCACCAAGGTCCCGACGCCGAAGACCGGCTTGCGCTTCGGGCCGCCCGGGTGAGCCGGGAACTGCTGCGTGGGATAGTGCTGCGCCGGGTTCGGTCCCCCGTAGAAAGGCTGGTGCTGCGGGTAAGGGTGCTGCTGTCCCGCGCCGTGTTGGGGCGCGCCGTGCTGAGCATGGATCTGCTCGGTAGCGTTTTCGGCCGGGCCCTGGGCCCAGGGGGCGGGGGCTACCGGGGTCGGTGCAGTGTATTCGGGCTTCGCCGTGAAATCCTGACCCGGCTGGTATGCCGGCAGCGGGGCCGTAGGCTGGGAATTGGCTTGCTTGTCCGCCTCCGCCTTGCCGGTGCCCTCAGGACCATGGTTTTCGGGGCCATTGTTCTCAGGCGCGGCGCCCTGTGCTGGGTTCTCCGTCATGGGACTTCCTTTCTTCCTCGTCCCCTTAACTATCGTCGCTCTTGCTGGATCAAGAGTCGACGTTCGCTGGGAGCTTGCTGAACGCCGTCATCGGATTGGCCCTGTGCCGTCGAATGGCGCCGACTAGCCCCTCAACGCTGGAGAAGGGCAGATCTCTCCCCGTTTCGCTGGCGGCATATTTACCGCTGTGGACGCTTCAAAAGGTGCACCATAGTATCAAGTGGAATTGCCACAGCGACCTGCCGCTTGACAACCATGCGTGGGGGCGCTGATGCATTCTGTTTCGATTGCTCCGGCCCGGACCAGTCGCAGACGTGCTGAAGGGTTGCACATGCGGTCAATGTTGAAACGTGTACTCGCCGTCATCGGCCTGGCCGGATTGCTGGTCTTCCCGGCCACCGCAGCCTGGGCCGCAGACCCGGTGACCATTCCGTCCGGCCAGAACATCGTGGACAACGCGAACGTCCTGGGCAACCGCAAGGGCGAGGTCCAGGATGCAATCCAGAAGCTCCTGAAGGACCACAAATACAACTTGTATGTGGTCACGGTGGATTCCTTCGACAACCCCTCATCGCCCGCAGCCTGGGCCACGGCAGTGGCCAACAAGAAGGGTATGGGCAAGGCTGACGTCATTCTGGCCATCTCCACGGCCGGTCAGTACTATTTCGCACCCAATTCGGCCAGTGCGATCTATTCCAAGCGGTCAACCATTTCGTCCAATGCCATCGCGGCCAACCTGGGCGCAGGCAAGCGTGACTTTGCCCAGGCGGCCATCGACACCGCGGCCGCCGTCGGCGACGCCGCCAGCGGAGGCAGCGGCACGGTTCCGAGCGGCAACTCGGGTGCAGTCGTTTTGATCGGCGCCGGCGTTGTCGCGGCCGGCGGTGTGGGCACGTACCTGTACTTCCGCAACCGACGCAAGAAGAGCCAGGCATCCAGCGTCAGCTACGGCCCGCAAGGGGAACAGCTCGATCCTCTCGCGTCCTTGAGCATCCCGGACTTGCGGCGCAAAGCCGGCTCCCTGCTCATCGAAGCGGACGACACCATCAAGTCCAGCGAGCAGGAACTCGGCTTCGCCCAGGCGCAATACGGCGATGCCGCCGTCGGGAACTTCACCAAGGCCTTGCTGGAAGCAAAGAACCACATGACCGAGTCCTTCAAGCTGCAGCAACAGCTCGATGACCACATCCCGGACACCGAAGAGCAGCAGCGCAGTTGGCTTGGCGAAATCATCCGGCGCTCGGACGCGGCCCTTGAGTCGCTCCGGGAGCAGAAAGCAGATTTCGACTCCCTGCGCGAGCTCGAGAAGAACGCGCCGCAGGCTTTGGCCACTGTTGCCGCCGGCGCCAACGAAGCCGAGGCAAAGATCAGCAGCGCGGAGCAATCGCTCAACGGCCTGCGCGAGAAGTACGCAGACAGCGCACTTGGCCACGTGAGCGACAACATCACCCAGGCCAAGGACCGGCTTGCCTTCGTTCAAAACGCAACAACGACGGCGCAGGAAAAGCTCGCCGCAGGTGAGAGGAGCCTCGCCGCTGTGGCCGTCCGCGCCGCAGAAGAAGGTCTGCACCAGACCAACGTGCTGATCGACGCGATCTCCAAGGTGGCGGGCAACCTCGCCGAAGCCCGGAATTCGCTGGAGGGCGCCGTGGTGGAGACTAGCCAAGACCTGGCCCAGGCCAAGGCGATGATCCAGTCCGGCGAACACCCGGAGCTGGCTGGCCCTGTAGCCGGCGTCGAAGCCGCTCTGGCGCAAGTCAAGATTGAAATCCAGGGCGGGAAGATCGATCCCATTGCCACCCTGGACCGGGTAGAGAAGGCACACCAAGCCTTGGACCAGTCCCTCTCGGGAATCCGTGACCAGCAGGAACAGGCAAGGCGCGCGCAAGCCGCGCTCCAGCAGACCATTATGGCTGCCCAGTCCCAGATCAGCGCTACATCGGACTACATCGCGGCGCGACGCGGCGGCGTTGGGCCCGAGGCCCGTACCCGTTTGGCCGAAGCGCAACGGAATCTCGACTACGCCCTGTCCATTTCCCGCAATGACCCAGTCACCGCACTGACGTACGCCCAGCAGGCCCAGTCCCTCGCTGCACAAGCCGCGCAACTGGCCCAGTCCGACGTCGATCAGTTCGGCGGCTTCGCCAACCAAGGCTACGGCCGCGGCGGCATGTTCGGTGGTGGAGGCAGTGGTGGCGGCCTCGGCGGAGCGATCCTCGGCGGCATCCTCATCAACTCCATCCTCCATGGCGGCGGAGGCGGCTGGGGCGGCGGAAACAACGACGGCGGAGGCGGAGGCTTCTTCGGCGGCGACGGCGGTGGGGGCGGAGGCTTCTTCGGCGGCGACGGCGGAGGTGGGGGTGGAGGCGACTTCGGCGGCGGCGACTCCGGTAGTTTCTAGCTCCCAAAGACTAGGTGGAGGCCTGTTCCCCACGTAGAGCGGTACAAGAACTGATCACTGGATTCAGTGGGCACCACTGAGCAGGACGAAAGGCAACACCATGGTTAAGCAGTCCATTTTCGGGCGGATCGCACAGCTCGCCAAGGCGAACATCAATGCCTTGCTCGACCAGGCTGAGGACCCGCAGAAGATGCTGGACCAGATGGTCCGCGACTACTCGAACAACATCGCCGAGGCCGAGTCCGCCGTGGCGCAGACCATCGGCAACCTCCGCATGCTGCAGGCTGACTACAACGAGGACATCAAGAACGCCCAGGACTGGGGCAACAAGGCCCTCGCAGCCTCCCGCAAGGCGGACGAGTACCGTGCAGCCGGCAACGCGGCCGACGCCGTGAAGTTCGACAACCTTGCCAAGGTAGCCATCCAGCGCCAGATGTCGGCCGAGAACGAGGCCAAGGCAGCGGAGCCCAACATCGCGTCCCAGTCGGAGGTCGTGGACAAGCTCAAGAGCGGCCTTGACCAGATGAAGGGCAAGCTCAACGAGCTCACGAGCAAGCGCAACGAGCTGGTTGCCCGCTCCAAGACGGTTGCTGCCCAGACCCAGGTGCACGACGCCCTCAAGAGCATCGACATCATGGACCCCACCAGCGAGGTGGGCCGCTTCGAAGAGAAGATCCGCCGCGAAGAGGCCAAGGTCCTCGGGCAGCAGGAGCTGGCAGCCTCCAGCCTGGACGCACAGTTCAACCAGCTTGAGGACCTCGGAGAGCAGACGGAAATCGAGGCCCGCCTTGCGGCCTTGAAGTCCGGCGGATCGAAGGCTGCTATCGGCGCCGGCGCCACTGCGCAGGAAGATGACACAGTGGACGAAGCCGACTTCGACAAGCTCTAGTCCCGCCAAACGAATGGCCGGGCCTTCACTTCACGTGAGGCCCGGCCATTCGTGCTTTAAGCTCCTACGGCGAGCCGTCCAACAATGAGCCGCATGATTTCGTTGCTACCCTCCAGGATCTGGTGGACTCGCAGGTCCCTAGCAATCTTCTCGAGGCCGTATTCCGACAAGTAGCCGTAGCCGCCATGCAGCTGGATGGCCTTGTTTGCCACGTTGAAACCGGCGTCTGTAGCTACGCGCTTCGCCATTGCGCACAACCTCACGGTGTCCGGGGCTCCACGATCCAAGGCGTCCGCGGCCCGGAGGACCAAGGTCCTGGCGGTTTCGAGTTCCGTATCCATGTCGGCGATGTCAAACAGCAGGGACTGCTGGTTGATAAGCGGGCCACCAAAAGCCGAGCGTGACTTGAGGTAGGCGATGGACTTCTCGAGGGCCGCCTGGCCACCTCCCAGCGAACAAGCGCCCATGTTGACCCGGCCTCCGTTGAGGCCCTTCATGGCGATGCCGAATCCGCTGCCTTCCTCGCCAAGTCGGTTCGTCACAGGGACCCGTACGTTCTCGAAGATGACCTGCCGGGTGGGCTGGGCATTCCATCCCATTTTCTTTTCATTCGGGCCGAAGGACAGGCCTGCCGCGTCCGCAGGCACAACTATTGCGGTGATGCCTTGGCTGCCCGTGTCCGCGGTCCGTGCCATGACGACATAGACACTGGAAACTCCGGCGCCCGATATGAACTGTTTGGTGCCGTTAAGAACGTAACTGTCGCCGTCGAGCACTGCCTTGGTGCTCAGCGCGGCGGCGTCCGAGCCGGCTCCCGGCTCCGTGAGGCAATAGCTGCCCAGCGCTTCCATGGACGCGAGCTGCGGCACCCATTGGGCCCGCTGCTCATCGTTGCCGAAAGCGTCGATCATCCAGACCACCATGTTGTGGATCGAGATGTAGGCCGCGATGGTGGGATCTGCCTTGGACAGCTCCTCGAAGATCAGCGCCGCATCCGTGCGGGATAGCCCCGAGCCGCCGAATTCTTCCCGGACATAGATGCCTCCCATGCCAAGTGTCCCCGCTTCACGCAGGACATCCACAGGGAAATGCTTGGTCTCGTCCCATTCTGCGGCGTGCGGCGCAATGGCCGTTGTGGCGAAGTCGCGAACCATCTCCACCACCGCTTGCTGGTCCTCTGTGAGCTCAAACATTGGCACTCCTTTTCCCGGGTTGTCCGGCTATTGGTAGCGGTTTATTTGCTGACTTTGCCCATCAGCGAAGCGACGGGGCGAAGGAACAGCGGCCTCGCGAGGAACCACGCGCCCACAATCACCAAGAGGGATACGGCGAAAATGCCGAAACCAACCCAGTTGATATCGTCGCTGCTGCCGTACATGTGGTTCAGGTTGCGCAGCGCCCCTGTGGCGAGGACCAAGGTGACGTGCACGATGGTGAAGAGCACGAAGTACACCATCACTGGGAAATGCACTGCCCGGGCCAGTTCGATGGGATAGATCTTGTTCACCGTGCCGGCCTTCTTCGGCCACGCCGAAGACGTGCGCAGGCCAGTGATGATGGCAAGCGGGGCGGCGATGAATACCGTGACGAAGTAGGTCAGCAACTGCAGGGCGTTGTAGTTCACCCAGCCGTCCTCAGTGGGCCAGTTCAGGGAAGCGTACTGGAGGGCAGCGGAAATGGCGTTCGGGAAGACATCCCAGCTGGTGGGGATGATCCGCATCCATTGACCGGTGGCAAAGATCACGATGATGAAGACGATGCCGTTCAGCACCCACAGGGCATCCAGGGTCAGGTGGAACCACAGGTCCAGGCTGATCTTGGTCGGCGCATTCTTGGTCCGGATGAATCCTTTGTTGTTGCGGGTCCATTGGGCTGGCGGCCTCTTGGCTGTGCGGACCTGCCAACCGGATCGGACGATAAGCACCATGAAGAAGACATTGAGGAAGTGCTGCCACCCGAGCCATGCCGGGAAACCTACAGGGGCACTCTCCGGGAGGCTGGATGCGCCCGGGAAGTCGTGCAAGAACGACTGCACACCCGACAGGCCCGTCAACCATTTGGCCAACAAGACGATGAGCAAAAGTGCAAGCAGCACGCCTGGAACCACCCAGAGGGGTTGGGACCATTTGCTCTTGGCTGCTGTCGACTTTTTGGCGGGGGTGGACATCTTCTCGGACACCTCTCGGAAGAACTTTGCAATCAGGGACGCATCAAGCTAACAGGCTTTGGACCGAAGCGGCCAAAGCCTGTTACGCCGTCAGTTGGAACGGGCTTTGACGGCCTCGATGAGTTTCGGAACCACCGTGAAAATATCGCCCACGATTCCGAAGTCGGCCACCTCGAAAATGGGCGCGTCCTCGTCTTTGTTAATGGCCACAATGGTCTTCGCGGTCTGCATGCCCGCGCGGTGCTGGATGGCTCCGGAAATTCCCAATGCGATGTACAGCTGCGGGGACACGCTCACACCGGTCTGGCCTACCTGGGCCGTCTGGGAAACGTACCCGGCGTCGACGGCGGCGCGTGACGCACCGATCGCCGCCCCCAGCGTGTCGGCGAGCTGTTCAACCAGGACAAAGTTCTCGGACGAGCCCAAACCCCGCCCGCCCGAAACCACCGTGGCGGCACTCCGTAGCTCAGGCCGGACGGAGACGGCGACGTCGTCGTTGAACCGGTCAATGACTGCGGCACCTTCTGTCCTGACTTCGAGGGACACAATGTCCACTCCTGCTGTGGCTGCGGGAGCCTGGCCTTCGATCGCCCCCTGCCGGATGGTCAGGATGGGCAGCCCGCCTTCCACCACGGACTCGACCGTGTAGGCCCCGCCAAATACCGAATGCTGGGCAACAACCGTTCCGTTGTCGCCACGAACCTGCACGACGTCGGCGAGCACGCTTCCGCCGACCCGCACGGCAAGCTTTGCAGCAGCTTCGCGGCCGTCCACCGAGTTCGCGGTCAGGACGGCAGCCGGCCCATAGGCGTCGACGGCCCCGCTCAGGGCGTCCACTGCGGGTGCCACCAAAACAGTGCCGGCGACAGCTGTCACCGCCGAGTAGATCCTTGCCGCGCCCAGCTCACCCAGGCGCGCGACGTCGTCGTCCGCCAGGGGTGCAGGCGACACGACGACGGCGACCGGCGAGCCCAGCGTGGCTGCGGCAGCCAGCAGCCCTCGGGCGGAAGCGGCAATCTCGCCGCGGTGGGAAACTTCAATGAGCGCCAAGACGTTTGACATTTCTTTTCCTCCCTCAGACCAGGCGATTCGCGACGAGGAACTCGGCCAACTCGTCGGCCGCGGTCCCATCATCGATGAGTTTTCGTCCGGCCGCGCGCGGCGGCCGCTCAACGGTGGAGACCACAACGGTGCGGCTGGTACCAGTCGGGACTCCGAGCTCGGCGACGGACAACGTGGTGACGGGTTTGCGCTTGGCCGTCAGGATGCCCTTGAAGTTGGGAAACCGGGCCTCCGGGAAACGTTCGGTCACGGTGAGGATGGCAGGCAGTCCCGCACGGACATCGAGGGTTCCACCCTCTCCCTGGCGAACGCCCCGTACGCCGTCGTCGGCGATTTCCGCGGAGATCAATGAACCCAACAGTGGCAGCTGGAGATGTTCGGCAACCATGGCGGGCACGACGCCGGCGCGGCCATCCGTCGATTCGTTGCCGGCCATCACCACGTCAAATCCGGTTGACCTCAACGCCGCCGCCAGCGTGGCGGCTGTTCGACCGGTGTCGGCGCCGTCCAGGGAATCATCCATGATGTGAACCCCTGAATCGGCTCCCATGGAAAGGGCCTTGCGCAAGGACTGGGTAGCGCCATCAGGACCCATCGTCATTGCCACTACTTCGGTGCCTTTGCTGGCATCCTTGATGCGCAAGGCGGCTTCGAGGGCGCGCTCGTTGATTTCATCGACCACGGAGTCGGCGGCCTCGCGGTCGAGCTGGCCCGTTGCCAGGTCGAGCTTTCGCTCCTCGGCCGTATCCGGCACTTGTTTGACGAGCACGACGATCTTCATTCAACAGCTCCCTCGATGCAAATGGCTGACGCTTGGAATCGAGAATACTAGGAACTCCTAGTATTTACCATGGAGCGAAGGAAGGAGTGCTTGGAACTCCTATCGATTCTGCCTGGATTTTTCGACCCGGGCATTACCGACCCGGGCATGGCGATGCGGCCCAGCGCCAGGTATCAGGCTTTCAAAGCGGTTGGTCTAGCCCTGGCGAATGCCGAGGGTGTTCCCGTCGGGATCACGGAACCATGCGCCACGGGCGGGGCCGAGCTGGGCGATGTGCCCTGTTGTGGCAAGGGGACCCTCCGTGTAGTCGAGGAACTCTACGCCCTTGGCGGCCAGGTCTTGGACGACCGCCTCGATGTCGTCGACTTCGAAGTGGGCCAGGGTGTGCTCGGTGGTAGTAGGCGGACGCTTGAAGACTGAGATCTCACTGACGGGGCCGCAGCGGTACCGCACGCCTATCGGAGTTTCCCAGAGGAAGGTCAGCCCCAGGACGCCGCCGTAGAATTCCTTCGCCCGATCCAGATCCGTGACCGGAATTGTCGCCACGACCATCGTTGCATTGATCATCTCGGGCCTCCTCAGGCTGGCCCGTTCCGTCAGGATGAAGGGGCCATTCGGCCCAAGTGTCATCCTCCAGGAGCTGGACTGTCAACGCTTCAAGCGTTCGGATCGCTGTGCGTCACGCCGGGCCTTGCCTCAAAGCCACGCGGAGCATACGCCCGTCGCCGTCGTCGCGAAGCATCGCCCACTAGTTGTGTCCTGAGGGTCCAGGGGATGAGTTGCTGCTTCGCACGGCCATCACCACGCGGACAAGCACCGACAACGCTATAACCACGACGATTCCGGCGAAGTTCGGCTGGAATTCCAAGGCCAGTGCCCCGTTTTCGGTTCCGGCAGTCGCCCAAAAAAGACCCGGCAGCGTCGCGCGGGAGTCCGTCGAAATGGCGATCACGCTAGTCGCCAAGCACAGGATGAACGAGAGTGCCAATCCCACCGCGATTCCGCCCATGGCCGCACCAATAATTTTCGATGTCTTGTTCATCGAACCTCCTCCTCCTCCTCAAGTCGGTCGACGCCGAGCGCAGTCTGAAATCCCATGATGAAACTTTGTTTCCCCGCCCAAGAAGCTAGCGCGATATTTCGCCTCTCAGCGGTCGAAGTGGTCGAAATCCGTACAGATTTGCCAAAAATCAGTGTGTTTTTGGGCAATCTCAGTGTGGATCTCGACCCTTCTACGTGTGAAAAAACGTTTCACTCGGATCGGCCCGCATAGCCGTCCAAGGCCGTGTCCGAGACCTCCTGGGGAAGGAGTGGCGACTGTCTCCAGTGCGCCTACTTCACGATCGACAAGGCTGCAAATAGCGGGTCAAACGAAGCCACCGTCGGATTCTGCTGGATCATTCTCTTTGCCAACGTTGCCGGTCCCGTGATTCCGCGGGCCCGGAATTTGTCTATTCGAATGATTGAGCAGAATCCGACATCCCAGCGGAGGCGATCCCGGGACGGACATGACCAAGCCCAGGGCCGAGCGCTACAGCAAAAGCTGGGCGACACGCCAAATCCACGTCGACACCCGCATTCAGGTGTCGACAGGGATCTAGCGCATCCCCGGGTAATTTGCGCCTGACTTGGCTCACGGGTCGCGGTTTCGCGGGCGGTCGACGCGCTGGCCTGCGGTGATGTCAGTGAATTGGTGCTTTTTCACGCACTAACGGGTTTTGTTCTAGTGTCACGGTGTGGCGTTCATCAGGAGGGTGCGGACGGCCTCGGGAGCGACGGCAGTCCAGATTGCCGAGTATTTGCGCGGCCGTCAGCGAATCGTGGAGCACGTCGGCTCAGCGCATACGGAGGCCGAGCTCGGCATGCTGCTGGAGCGTGCCCGTGAGCTGCTGGACAATCCCGCCCAGGGCGTTCTCGATCTCGGTGTCGAGCCCACCCCTGCGGTGAAAGGCCTGATTGTGCCTGCCGCGCCGGGTTTGTTCGAGACGGCCGACGTGGTGACGTCGGCAGGTCGTGACGGTCCGGGACGCGTGGTGGGCACGGACTCGCGGATCCTATTCGATGCGCTGGCGGGCGTGTTCACCGCCTTGGGGTTCGATGGTCTCGGTGACGAGATCTTCCGGGACCTGGTGATTGCCCGGGTCGTGGAGCCGACATCGCTGCTGGATGCGGGCAGAGTCCTGCGGGACCTGGGCCGGGCCCCGGCCAGTTACGCGACGATGAAACGCACCCTCGGCCGGGCCGCTGCGGGAAAGTACCGCGACCGGATCGCGACCTGGTGCTTCCAGCACGCCAGCACCAGCGGGGACATCTCCCTGGTGCTCTACGACGTCACCACGCTCTACTTCGAGGCCGAGAAGGAAGACGAGCTGCGCAAGGTCGGGTACTCCAAGGAACGCCGCGTCGACCCGCAGATCGTCGTCGGTCTGCTCGTGGACCGCGGCGGGTTCCCCCTGGAGATCGGCTGCTTCGAGGGAAACAAGGCCGAGACCGCGACCATCGTCCCGATCATCAAGCAGTTCCAGGCCCGCCACGGCCTGGCCGACATGGTCGTCGTCGCCGATGCCGGCATGCTCTCGGCCTCGAACCTGCGTGAGCTGGACGAGGCGAACCTGCGGTTCATCGTCGGTTCCCGGATGACCAAGGCCCCGGCCGACCTGACCTCGCACTTCCGCTGGCACGGCGACGCGTTCACCGACGGGCAGCTGATCGACACGATCACCCCCAGGACCGGCCACCGGAACGAGAACAACCCGGACCTGCGCGCCGAACCCGTCTGGGACCCAGCCGTCCACTCCGGTTCATGGCGTGCCGTGTGGGCCTACTCCCGCAAGAGAGCGGTCCGCGACGCCACCACCCTCACAGCCCAGGAGAACCGGGCCCGCGAGGTCATCGAGGGACAGAAAACTGCCCGGACCCCGCGCTTCGTCAAGACCGCCGGCGGCAAACGCAGCCTCGACGAGGCGTCACTGACACGGGCCCGGCAACTGGCCGGGCTCAAGGGCTACGTGACGAACATCCCCGCAACGGCCATGGCCGCCGGGGAAGTCATCGGTTCCTACCACGAGCTGTGGCACGTCGAGCAGTCTTTCCGGATGAGCAAGACGGACCTGAGGGCCAGGCCCATGTTCCACCGCACCCGCGACGCGATCGAGGCACACCTGACCATCGTGTTCGCGGCCCTGGCCCTCTCCCGGACCGTTCAGAACAGAACAGGCCTCGCCGTGCGTAACGTCATCCGACAACTCCGGCCCCTGCGCTCAGCAACCATCACCATCAACGGCACCACCCAAAGATTCGCGCCCGACATTTCCACCGAACAGCAAGCCATCCTCGACGCGATCCATGGCCCAAAAGTCTCGCACTGATATGTAGCTACGGCTGTCAAGAGTGCATGGATGAGCGGCCCCTGGGGT
>NZ_JARVRF010000002.1 GCF_030209835.1 Arthrobacter sp. efr-133-R2A-120
ATAAATCGGTATCAACAAACTTGGCACACTATTGAGTTCTCAAACAACAGACACACCCGGCACCACCCACACCCACCAAAGGGTCCAGGATCGCTCCGGAGCAACTTTCCAAACTTACCAGACACGCTCTCCCCGCACAACTCCCGAAACCGGGAACCACGCCGGACAAAACACCATCCGCGACCCCCGGAAACCGCACCGGAACGCAAAAAAGCGAACCAGGAATTTGGTTTCCATTTGAAAGGGAGTCCGTCGCAATTTTTCCGCATCAGCGGCGGCGACTCGATCTACTTTACACACCCCCAAGACCCGAGGCAAATCACGCCTGCACCACCATCCTGGACCCCAAGACCCTCTACAACACGGCGATTTCGGGTCCAACTCCAGCGGAATAAAGGCCATTCGGGCCGCAATGCGCAAACATGCCGTGCGTCACAAAACAAGCGGCGCGGCGCCGCCACCAAGCCGACCCGCCACCAGCCGCGCCGCCACCCAGCGGCGCCGCCCCGCGCGCGTCTAGTGCCCGGCTGCTCCCTCGGTCTTGCGCATCATGGTGGACAGCACTACGGCAACCACCGCAATCAAAGTGGCTGTCAGGAATGCGGCCTGCATCCCGGCAACAAAGCCGGAGGCAGCCGAGACCACGGCGAAGATCGAAACCAGGAGCGCAGTCCCTGCGGCTCCCGCCACCTGCTGGAGTGTGCTCATGATGGCCGAGCCGTGCGAATAGAGGTGGGGCGGAAGCGGGTTGAGGCCAGTGGTGAACGCCGGCGTGAACAGCAATGCCAACCCCAGGCTAAGCACTGCGTAAAGAACCACGACCCACCACAGGGGGCTGCTCGCGTTGAGCATCGAAAACTGCCACAGCGTGAGCACCAGCAGGATGGAACCCGTGACAGTCAGCGGAAGCGGACCTATCTTGTCGAACAACCTGCCGACCACCGGACCGAGCAGGCCCATTGCCAACCCGCCCGGAAGGAGTGCAAGTCCAGTCTCCATCGGCTGCAGGTGGAGGACGTTCTGCATGTAGAGCGGTAGCAGGATGACTCCGCCGAACAGGGCCATCATGGCAACCACCATGAGCAGGACCGACACCGTGAACATACGGAAGTTGAATGCCCTGAGGTCCAGCAACGGCGCGTCGGACTTCTGCAATTTGAGCTGGCGGAAAACGAACGCCACCATGCACAGGACACCGATCACCAGCGCAGCGATCGGAACGGCGGTTGCTCCGGCGTGGCCGCCGATCTGGCTCAGTCCGTAGACCAGCCCGCCGAAGGCAGGAACAGTCAAGACCACGGAGACGAAGTCCAACTTGACGTTGCCGCGTTCACCGACGTTGGTCAGGAACTTGGCGCCGATGCCCATAGCCAACAAGGCCACCGGCAGCACGAAGACGAACATGAATCGCCACGAGAAGTGGTCCAGGATGATCCCGGAAACCGTGGGGCCCAAGGCCGGCGCAACCGAGATCGCAATGGTCACGTTGCCCATCACGGCACCGCGGCGGGACAGGGGTACCAAGGTCAAGATGGTTGTCATCAGCAGCGGGAGCATGATTGCCGTGCCTCCCGCTTGGACGATGCGCGCCAACAAGAGCACTCCAAAACCCGGGGCTAGTGCCGCGAGCAAGGTGCCGCTGCTGAACAGTCCGATTGCCAGGAGGAACGCGGCTCGAGTGGTGAGCCTCTGGAGGATGAAGCCGGTGGTGGGGATGACCACGGCCATGGTCAGCATGAATCCAGTGGAGAGCCACTGGACTGTGGGTGCGTCGACATTGAGGTCCGTCATGAGCCGCTGCAAGGCGACGTTCATGATGGTCTCGTTGAGGATCACCACGAAAGTGGCCACAAGGAGCGTGACGATGACGGTGACAGACTCGCGCGACATCCTGTCGCTGGCTTGCTGTGTCCCCGTTTCCGGCACGGGGTTGCCGTGCGCGTCTGATGTGACGTCGGTAGACATGAGGATCCCTCAGCTTTGGGTGCGATGGTTTCCGGTGCTCCGCACCGGTGGAGATTGCAACAGTCTAAGCCTCAAGCGCATTCCCGTCAGCAACTTAATCCAAACGTTTGCGTACTCGCATCCGAAAGTTAAGAGTGCTCAGGAACTCAGCGGCACGTTGTCGATCAACCGCACCGGTCCGACCGTCGCCGCAATGATCGCGAGCCCTTCACCCCGGAAAGGAGTTTCCTTGCAGTTTTCGGCGAGCGGTTCCAGCGTGCGGGGGTCGACAACATCGAAATAGTCCAGCGTCACGAGAGGCTGCGATTCAACGAGCGCGACGGCGGAGTCCAGCTCGAGCGGTTCGTTCGCCAGGGCGCGGGACTCGAGGAGGCGGAGGGCCCGGGATAGAACCAGCGCCGCTTCCCGCTCTTCTTCGGAGAGGAAACGGTTCCGGCTGGAAAGCGCCAGCCCTTCCGCGTTACGCACAGTAGGCACCGCCACGATGTCCACCGGAAAGCTGAGATCGGCCACCATCCGCTTCACGAGGGCCAACTGCTGGGCATCCTTCTGGCCGAAGTACGCGCGGTACGCGGCAGCACCTCCGTCGGCGGCTGGACCGCCAGGCAGTCCGTAGTGCAGAAGTTTGGCGACCACTGTGAGGGCGCCGTCGAAGTGGCCGGGACGCGAGGCGCCCTCCCATTTCTCACCCAGCGGTCCCGATGTCACGCGGACCAGAGGCTCCCCACCGGGGTAAACCTCGTCAACGGAAGGGGCGAAGACGAGATCCACTCCCTCGGCGTCAAGGAGGGCCATATCGGCATCAAGCGTGCGCGGGTAGCGTTCGAGGTCCGCGGCCTCGCCGAACTGCAGGGGGTTCACGAAGATGGAGGCCACGACCACGTCGTTCTGCTGGACGGCGGTGCGGGCCAGCGCTGCGTGACCGGTGTGCAGCGCTCCCATCGTGGGGACGAGGCCTTGAGAGCTGCCACGCTTTTCCGCGAGCAACCGCGCACTCTCGGCCCGCAGTTCCGCCGCGGTGGTCACAAGTTTGATGGCCATGGTCAGTTTCCTTCCTGCGTCCCGGCAGCATCGTTGCCTGGACGGTCTTCGCCATTGTCCGGCGTACTCGAGCTATCCAAGGCGTTGTTGATGTCGCCAAGCTGGCCCTCCTTGAGCAGTCCGCGATTGACCGCCCGCCGGGCCGTGGCGAGGGCCATCGCCCGGTACGCGGCAAGGACATCGCCGCCCGCACCGCCGTCGTACTCCTTGAGCGCCTCCGCATGGGCGGCCACGGTTCCCGAATCCCCTCGGGCCACAGGCCCGGTCAGAGCCGATTCGCCCGAGGCCAGCGCATTCTCCAAGGTGGCGCGGAGCAAGGGGCCGAGCATGCGTTCCGGGGTGTCGACGCCGATGTCCCGGAGCAGTTGGGAGGACTGGGCCACGAGGGTGACCATGTGGTTCGAGCTGTGCGCGAGGGCTGCGTGGTAGAGCGTGCGATCGGCCTCGGCAATGGCCACCGGTTCAGCGCCCATCTCCACCACGAGGGCTTGGGCGATGGGCAGCATCGCGGCGTCCGCGGTGACCCCGAACGTGCAGTCCATGAGCCGGGTGAGGTCCAGGCTCATGCCCGTGAACGTCATGGCCGGGTGGAGCGCGAGCGGAATGGCACCTGCCGCGCGGACCGGCTTCAGTATCCCGACGCCGAACCGGCCGGAAGTGTGCGCCACGAGCTGTCCGGGTTGCCAAGCCCCGAGCTTGGCCAGTCCGGCTACGAGCTCACCGAGGGCGTCGTCCGGAACGGCGAGGAGCACCAACTCTGACCGCTCCACGATTTCCTGGATTTCGAGGATCGGAACCCCCGGCAACAGCGTCTCCGCCCGCTCCCGGCTCGCCTCCGACACTGCGGAAACCCCGACGACGGCGTGCTCGGCCCCGCGCAGCGCCGCACCTAGTACGGCACCCACCTTTCCAGCGCCGATGATTCCTACGCCGAGTCGTCCTGGCCTAGCCATGGTCGGGTTCCTCCTGGGTTGATGCACGCCGGATGGCATGCATGGCGGGCGGGGCTGGCACCGGCATCGCCGCGGGCGGAAGTTGCGCCAGCCATTGCTCGCTACTTTGCAGTTTGCGGGCTTTCCGCGCCCGGGCCCCCTGCTGGTCGAACAAACTTACTGCTTCCTCTGTGGCCGCCTGGATGAGCCGGGGAGCCACGGGCCCTGGAGTCGTATGCAACACGAGGTCGGCCACGCCGAAGAGCCGGGCCAACGGACCCTGGTGGAGGGCGATGGACTGGGTTCGCTGATGCGGGACCATCACCAACTTCCGCCACAATCGGCCGGAACGCAGCAGCAGGGCCGTATCCGTTGAAAGGAAGCCGTTGCGTCGCCAGCCCAACGGGGAAAGTATCCAGGCACGCTTGGGGGTGGTGACGAAGCCGGCGCCGGAATCCAGGCCGGTCAGCCCGGCTGTGAACACGCGCTCGGGATCGGCGGTACCGGGGTCGGGCAAGACGAGTGAGAGCATCATCATCACCTCGGGCTTCCGGCCGACCGGGAGCAGCATGGTCCGGTGCTCGCCTTCGCTGCGGTGGTGTTCACCGTAGCCGGCAACGTTCACGTGGATCCTGTACCAGCCGAGAATGCGCCACAACGGCGGCTGGGTGACCTTGAGGGCCTGGATGCGGCCGGGAGGCACGGTCTGTGCCCGGGTATCCAGGAGTCCGTAGCGCAGGCGGATGCCGTCCGGGGAAATCGCCGCCGTAAAGTTGTAGCCCGTGTTGAATGAGCGCCAGTAGGCGGTACCCAAGCCGAGGATTGCCGGAATCAAGTAGAGGATGAATGCCCGGGACTCGGTCAGCACTGACATCAGGACCGACGCGATGGCGCTGAGCACAATGAAGAGGCTCTGCTCGCTCAAGATCAGCGAACCGACAAGCCTCCCAGGCGGCACGTAGAGCACCACCTGTTCGGGGGCCTCGGGCACCTCGACCGTTTCGCTCCCGTCAGCAATACCTGCAGCCCGGCCCAGGATGGTGGCACGGAGCTGTTTGGCCTGCGCGAGCCTGAGGTAGGAGAGCCGCACGGCCGAATGGCCGGCGTCGGCCACCTCGAACTTCAGCTCCGCGAGCCCGAAAATGCGGGCAAGCAGGGGCTGCACGATGTCGATGGCCTGGACCCGGTCAAGCCGCGCCTGGCGCTGCTGTTTGAACAGGAAGCCGGTGTTGACGCGAACGTAGCCTTCGGCAAGCTGATACCGGGTGAAGTACCAGCTGAGGACGAAGGACCCCAAAGCCAGCAACAGCACGACGCCGCCCCCGGCCAGGAGCCAGAGCGTGCGTTCGTTGAAGTTGTCGCCAATGGTCCCCCGGCCTTGCAGCGTTCGTTCAAAGGTATCGCGGCCGAAGAAATAGATGATCGCCGCAAGCGCCACCCATCCCCGCACGAATGGCGACGCCGGGTGCACGCGGTGCCAGTCGCCGTCGACGACCGTCTGTTCCTGGGTCACAGCCCGGCCAGCCTCGCTTCGCCGCGGGCCGAAAGCTGCTCGCGCAACCGTGCTCCTTCAGCGGCGGGAAGTCCCGGAAGGTGGGCGTTGGTTCCGGCGGAAGCGGTGTGGAGCTTGAGGGTGCACAGCCCCAGGACCCGCTCGACGGGCCCAACCGCCACGTCGACGTACTGCATCCGGCCGTAGGGAACCACCATGGTCCGCTGGAAGAAGATACCGCGGCGGATCAGCAGGTCGTCGTCGCGCTCCGCATAACCGATGGCCCTCACTTGCCTCGGGATCAACACAAGGCGCCACAGTGCAATCAGCAGAAGGGCCGCGGGAACGGCGACGGCGAGCCACAGCGGCGGCCATTTCCACCACCCCAGTTCCACGAAGAGCAAGGGCAGGCTGAACAGGCCGACCATGATCACGTTGCCGATGGCCCACTCGACGAGCCGCACCGTCACGTATTTCGGCGAAACGCGCAGCCACTGGATGCCAGGAGGATCAATCGCCGCGGTATGCATATTCGCCTTCGCCCTTGGTTTCGCCACGGCGTGAATCCCGGACGCCGGGGCCGCCTTCCAGGTCTTCCGGTGGGATGCGGCAGAACCGCTCCACCACGAGCCCGACGACGGTCATGATGAGCCCGCCGCCGCCCATGATGAGCGCGAGCCAAAGGATGCCTTGGTCACTGCGGAGGCTCCAGAGCCGGAGTTGCTCAATCACGATCCCCACATGCCAGCCCAGCAGCACCGTGCCCGCATAGGCGCAGGCCTGGGCCAGGATCAGGGTTCGCGCGGCGAGGATGGGGTTGAGCATGGTCTTCTTCTTGCCGTTGCGCCAGCGCAGGACGCGGATGCCCATGATCAAGGTCAGCACGGCGATGACGCCCATGGTCACCAAAGCGGAAGGAGGAAGCACCGGCGTCGCCATGCTGTAGCGGGTGGTGAGCACAGTGGTAAGCCAGCCAACCGCGGCAAGAACGACCGCGATGATCGCCAACAAGAGCGGACGCATGGCCTTCATGGACTATTCCACCGCTCCCGCGGCAGCGACGCTGCCGGATCCGTCGAAACCGTCGAAAGGCCGAAGCCCCGGAAAGTCCTCGGCCTTGGTGGCCAGTTCGGCGACGCTCTCGCCGTTGAGCCGCGCCGCAGGGTCCAGGAGGGCCCACGGATAGAGCACGAAGGCCCGCTCCGCAGCCCGCGGATGCGGCAGGGTCAGGGTTTCGTCGTCGCTTGTGAGTTCGCCGTAGACAATGATGTCCACGTCCAAGGTGCGGGGGCCCCAACGGACCTCGCGGACCCGGTGGTGCTTTTGTTCGACGTCGTGGCAGTGCTGCAAGAGGTCCAGCGGCGCAAGGGTGGTCTCAACGGCGATCACCATGTTGAGGAAATCCGATTGCCCCACGGGCCCGCCCACGGCTTTGGTCTGCACCACGGGAGAAACACCGAGCAGGCGGATTTCCGGGCGGTCAACAAGGTCGGCAACGGCGGTGGACAAGGTGTCATTTCGCTCGCCCAGGTTGCTGCCGAGGGCCAGGATGGCCTTCGTGAATGGGGAGGTCATGCACGCTCCCTGTGGACACTGACAGTGACGTCACCGAAGGGCACTTCGATGGGAGCTTTGGGTTTGTGGACCGTGACATCGACGGCGGCGACGTTGAAGCCAGCCAGGATCCCCTCGGCGATCCGCACCGCGAGGGCCTCGATCAGGTTGAGCGGCTCGCCCGCAATGAGGGACGTAATGTACTCGGCCACTTCACCGTAGTGCGCCGTGAACTGCAGGTCATCGGTTTCCGCGGCCTTGCTGAAATCGGTGTACAGCACCGCGTCGACGACGAACGGCTGTCCGTCACGGCGCTCGAAGTCGAAGACGCCGTGATGCCCGACGGCGGTAACGCCGGTTAGTGTGATCTTGTCCAAACCGGTTCCTCCCCCTTTGTTCACGAAGCTTAGTGTCTGATGCGTGCGGCAACCTTGACGGCGTCAAGGCTGGGGCCGACGTCGTGGACGCGCACGGCCCAGGCGCCGTTCGCGGCACTGATTGCCGTGATTGCAGCGGTGGCATGGTCGCGTTCCTCCGGTGCCGCCGCCTTGCCGGCCACGGTCAGGAGCGTTCCGAGGAACCGCTTGCGGGAAGCTCCGATCAGGACCTTGTGGCCAAGTTCATCCAGCTTGCCGATGTACTTGAGAAGTTGCCAGTTCTGGTCCTCGTCCTTGGAGAAGCCCAGGCCCGGATCCACAATGATTTGTTCCGGGGTGACGCCTGCCGCGTAGAGCTTGTCGCGGACGCCCTTGAGCTCCTCGATGACTTCCTCCACGACGTCGCCGTAGTCGGCAAGGCTGTTCATGGTCTCGGCGTCGCCCCGGCGATGCGTCAGGACATAGGGCACCTTGGTACGTGCGACGAGTTCGGCCATCTCGGGTTCGATGCTCAACCCGGAGACGTCGTTGATGATCGCGGCGCCGGCCTCCACGGCCGCAGCTGCCGTCGATGCGTGCGTCGTGTCGATGCTGACAAGCGCCCCGGCCTTCACGAGTGCCTGAACCACCGGCAAGACCCGGCGCTGCTCTTCTTCCGGGGAGACGGGCTCGGCGCCCGGGCGGGTCGATTCGCCGCCGACGTCGATGATGTCCGCTCCGGCATACAACATGCGCAATGCATGGGCGATGGCGGTGTCCGCCGTGGGGTGCTTGCCGCCGTCGCTGAATGAATCCGGCGTGACGTTCAGAATTCCCATGACAAGCGTGCGGTCGGCCGGCAGGTCCGCGAAGCGGGCGGCCGGACGGGGTTTGCGGAGAATAGGCAGGGGGCTGGTAGCCGGGCCCGTTCCTGGTGCTGCTGCGAGGGAATCCATGGTCTTTGTTACCTTCCGAGTATGAGGCTCATGGCTTCGGCGCGGGTGGCCGGGTCATGAAGTTGCCCGCGTACCGCACTGGTGACGGTCTTGGCGCCGGGCTTGCGGATGCCACGCATGGACATGCACATGTGTTCGCATTCGACGACGACGATCGCGCCCCGGGGCTTGAGGTGGGTCACGAGCGCTTCGACGATCTGGGTGGTCAGGCGTTCCTGCACTTGGGGACGGCGGGCATAAATGTCCACGAGACGGGCAAGCTTGCTGAGCCCCGTCACTTTGCCGTCGTGGGAAGGGATGTATCCAACATGCGCGACGCCGTGGAACGGCACCAGATGGTGCTCGCACGTGGAATAGAACGGGATGTCCTTGACCAGCACGAGTTCCTCATGGTCGAGGTCGAACGTGGTGGACAGGACATCCTCGGGATCCTGGTGCAGGCCCGCGAAGACCTCGGCGTAAGCCTTGGCAACGCGCTTTGGCGTATCCACCAGTCCGCCACGGTCCGGGTCCTCGCCCACGGCAATGAGGATCTCGCGAACGGCGGCCTCGATGCGTGGCCGGTCTACCTTGTATGAGTGGTGTCCGTGGCCGTGGCCGTGGCCGCCTGATTTCCCCCCGGAGGTGCCGCCGAAGTCATCACTGGCGGCACCGCTGAAGTCGTCGTCGTCGATATGAGTCACAGCAGAAAGCTTAGCCTTGATGCGAAACGTCGGTGCCCGCGTCAGGTCCTTGACCGGTGAACGACTCCTGGCTGCTGACTCCCTGCGGGTGCGGGGACTGGGCGTCCAAGGGCTCTTCGAGACGCGCGGCCTTGGCTTGTTCCTGTGCTTCGCGTTCAGCCTTTTCTGCGCGGGATTCCACCGGCGGGATGGTCTGTACCGGACGGGACTCTTTGGAGAGCCAGACTTCGCGGAAATCACGCTTGCGGATGTCGCGGAAGATGTGGGCGATCTCGGCTTGGTTCAGCGTTTCGCGCTCAAGCAGTTCGAGGGCCAACTGGTCCAGTACGTCGCGGTTCTCGGTCAGGATCGCATAGGCCTCATCGTGGGCCTGATCGATCAGGCGGCGCACTTCCTCGTCAACGATGTAAGCCACCGAGTCCGAGTAGTTGCGTTCCTGTGCCATATCCCGGCCCAGGAACGGCTCGCCTCCGCCAGCGCCGAGCTTCACGGCGCCGATGCGCTCGCTCATGCCGAACTGGGTGACCATCTTGCGGGCCGTTCCGGTGGCCTTTTCGATATCGTTCGAGGCGCCCGTCGAGGGGTCGTGGAAGACGATTTCCTCTGCAACGCGGCCACCCATGGCGTACGCCATCTGGTCCAGGAGTTCGTTGCGGGTGATCGAGTACTTGTCGTCCTCGGGGACCACCATGGTGTAGCCGAGGGCGCGGCCTCGGGGCAGGATGGTGATCTTCGTGACAGGGGCGGAATTGCGAAGTGCTGCCGCCACCAGGGCGTGGCCGCCCTCGTGGTAGGCGGTGATCTTCCGCTCCATTTCCTTCATGACGCGGCTGCGCTTCTGCGGGCCCGCCATGACGCGGTCGATTGCCTCGTCCAGGGCGCGGTCGTCAATCAGGTTGGCATTGGACCTTGCCGTCAGGAGGGCAGCCTCGTTGAGCACGTTGGCAAGGTCCGCACCCGTGTAGCCCGGGGTCTTCTTCGCGACGCCTTTGAGGTCGACGCCGTGGGCCATCGGTTTGCCCTTGGCGTGGACGCTCAGGATCTGTTCGCGACCAATCAGGTCCGGTGCTTCAACGGTGATCTGGCGGTCGAAGCGGCCGGGACGGAGCAGGGCAGGGTCGAGGACGTCCGGGCGGTTGGTCGCCGCGATCAGGATGACGTTGGTCTTGACGTCGAAGCCGTCCATTTCGACCAGGAGCTGGTTGAGTGTCTGCTCGCGCTCGTCGTTGCCGCCGCCGATACCGGCGCCACGGTGACGGCCGACGGCGTCGATCTCGTCAACGAAAATGATGGCGGGCGCATTGGCCTTCGCTTGCTCGAAGAGGTCGCGGACGCGGGAAGCACCGACGCCTACGAACATTTCGACGAAGTCCGAGCCCGAGATCGAGAAGAACGGGACGCCTGCCTCGCCTGCGACAGCGCGGGCCAGGAGGGTCTTGCCGGTGCCCGGAGGGCCGTACAGCAGCACGCCCTTCGGGATCTTAGCGCCAACGGCCTGGAACTTTGCCGGTTCCGCGAGGAATTCCTTGATTTCCTGGAGCTCTTCGACGGCTTCGTCCGCGCCGGCAACGTCATCGAAGGTGACCTGCGGCATGTCCTTATTGACCAACTTGGCCTTCGACTTGCCGAACTGCATCACCTTGGAACCGCCGCCTTGCATGCGCGAGAGCAAGAACCAGAAAAGCACGCCCAGCAGGAGCACGGGGACGAGGAGCGAGAAAAGTCCGGAGAACCAATTGTTCTCGACGGGCTGGTCCGTGAAGCCGCCGGACGGTTGGGCATTGGTGACGGCCTTGACGACGTCCCCGGCCCGCGCCGTGACGTAGAAGAACTGGACGTTCTTGCCCTTGTCCTGGCCGTCGATGACGAGGTTGTCTTTCAGCGTCAGGTCAACGCGGTTCTCGGCGTCGTAGATTTTGGCCTGGTCCACCTTGCCGCTCTGGGCGAGGATCGCGAGGCCCTTATCGGTGTCGATACGGGTGGATCCGCCGGGGGCAAGGGTTGCAAATGCCACCAGGAGCAAGCCGACTACGACAACAATCCAGATGCCCGGGCCCTTGAAGAAACTCTTAGCTTTCATCTGTTCGGGGGCTCCGCCCCGTCCCTCCTGGTAGTGCTGCACGGCGCAGCTTCTGCGCGCGTGTGGTGCTGCGTCAGTTTCTAGCTTTACACCGTTCGGAGTGATTCACGCACAGTAAGGGGCAAAAGTTCCCTCTAGGCGTACATGAACAGGGAATTCCGGAAGCTCGCGGGAGAAATCCAAGGTTCTTTCAGGATCGCTGCGTAACCGCACAACGAGAAGCGGCCTCCCGAACAGGAGGCCGCTTTCACTCCGCGAACCTGCCGCGGTGGTTCGCTGCGAAAAGAGTTACTCGTAAACGTGCGGAGCGAGGGTTCCCACGAAGTCCAAGTTGCGGTACTTTTCGGCGTAATCCAGCCCGTAACCGACGACGAATTCGTTGGGAATGTCGTAGCCGACGTACTTGACGTCGATCTCGACCTTGGCGGCCGTAGGCTTGCGGAAAGCCGTACAGATTTCCACGGAAGCCGTGCCCCGCGATTCGAGGTTCGTCTTGAGCCAGGAGAGGGTCAGGCCGGAATCGATAATGTCTTCGACAATCAGGACATCCTTGCCCATGAGGTCGGTATCAAGGTCCTTGAGGATGCGCACGACGCCGGAAGACTGGGTACCGGAGCCGTACGAAGACACCGCCATCCAGTCCATGCTGACGTGGCTGTGCAGCGCACGGGCGAGGTCTGCCATGACCATGACGGCACCCTTGAGCACGCCGACGATCAGCAGCTCACGGCCCTCGTAGTCCTTGTCAATCTGTGCAGCAAGTTCGGCGATCCGTTGCTGGATCTGCTCCTTGGTGTAGAGAACGTGTTTGAGGTCTGCCTGGACGTCGTTTGAATCCACCAATGGCTCCTGTGTTGATGCGTGGGTGCGGCTACTGTTGGGGCGATCTTTGATGCCGGAATACTAGCTTCCCACAGCCGCCGCCTTCGCGGGGAACGGCAGTTCCCCGTGCTGAGGCCTCCCTCTCCAATTCGCTCAGGGATACGCGGTAGACGCTGACGCTTCCGGGAAGCTGCACCGGACCCGCCGATCCCTGCCGGCGCAGTAACGCTTCGGCCGCTTGAAGCCGCCCGTAACCGGGCTGTTGGCTCCCGACGTCGGCCGCTGCCTTGGCGATCACCCGGAACCTCAGCGCGGGGGACAATTCCCTCAAGGCGTCTTCGGGAAGCCAGACTCCATCGTCGCTCCGGTTCACGAGGCCCGCATAGCGCTCTGCGGCAAGCTGCTCCAGGAAGTCAGCGTCCTGTTGGAGGATCGCGGCGGTGCGGGCGAGTGATTCGGCAACCCCGGGCCCCAGCTTGTCCTCAAGCAAGGGCATCACCTCAACCCGGGTCCGGGAGCGGGCGAAGGCAGGGTCCGCGTTACTGGGATCGTGCCAGGTTTCGAGCTCCTCGACGTCGCAGATTTCAAGCGTTTCCGCCCGGCGAAGCCCCAGGAAGGGACGGAGGAGCTTGCCGCGTGCGGGGCGCATTCCAGCGAGGGAGCGGGTTCCCGAACCCCGCGCCAGGCCGAGCAGTACCTGTTCGGCCTGGTCGTCCAGCGTGTGCCCGAGCAGGATTGCTCCACAACCGAGTTCGGTGGCGGCTGCTTCGAGGGCCGCATGCCGGGCGTCCCGGGCTGCCGCCTCGGGTCCAAAGCCGGTAGCCGCCACGTCCACGGTCCTCAGCTGGACAGGCGAGAGGCCCAGCACCTCCAGGATCGCCACGGTTCGTGCCGCGACCTCACCCGAGCCTTCCTGCAGCTGATGGTCAACCACGACGGCGGCAACGCTCACGGGGCGGCCGTGCACATGGCCTCGACGGGCAAAATAGGCTGCCACTGAAGCAAGGGCCAGGGAGTCCGGCCCACCGCTGCAAGCGACGAGGATTCGCTCGGGATAGCCTGCGGAGGCCAGCGCGTCCTGCAACATGTTCCGTGCCTTGCCGACGACTGGCGCCAAACGCCCGGGGCGCCGTCGTCCGCTGCTTGCTGCGATACTCCTGCTTGGTGGGTTTATACTGCTTGCGCCCGGACCCGATGTGGTACCCGCGGTCACAGCCCCATCCGCTCAAGCCACAGCTTGGAGTCGTGGATTTCGGCTTCCGTGGGCAGTTCTTCGGCCGATTCCCACACCCGGTTCAGGCCTTCCATGCCGGCCACCGCAACCACTTCGCGGACAAACTTGGCTCCGTCGCTGTACTGGCGCATCTTGGCATCCAGGCCGAGGATGTTGCGGATGAATTTCTCGATCACCCCGCGGTCTTTGCCCCGTGCGTTGAAGCGCTGCCTGATGGTCTTCACTGAAGGGACAAGGGTGGAATCGACGGCATCCATCACCACGTTGGCGTGGCCTTCCAGCAAGCTCATGACGGCTGTGAGATGCGAGAGCGAGGCTTTTTCCTCGGGGTTCTGCAGGAGGTCCAGAATGGCCCCGCGGCCGGGTGTGGCACCGGTGGAGCGGTCGCGCAGGGAACGCGCGGCGGCCGTGGCGCGATCCATGATGGAGTCCACATTGCCGATCAGGTTGGCGCTGAGGCGCTCGATTTCCTCAAGCATGTGGGTCCGGAGCCAGGGCGCCGCAGCGAACTGCACCCGGTGGGTCTGCTCGTGAAGGCAAACCCAGAGCCGGAAATCGTCCGGATCAACATTGAGCTCGCGCTCCACGGAGATGATGTTCGGAGCCACCAGCAAAAGCCTGCCAGCAGGCGGCGCTTTCGAGTCCGGGGCGAGCGCCGCGAAAGGATCGTATTGACCCAGGACCTTGCTCGACAAGAAGGCAAGCACGGCCCCGAGCTGGGTACCCGTGATGGCGCCGCTCGCGGCAGCGGCAGCCGGCGTCATCGCCGGGCCGCGCCGGGAATCCAGCATTTGCTGAAGGGCCGGCTGGAGCATCACGGCAAAACTTTGGGTATTGGCCTTCGCCCATGACGCCCGGTCAACTACCAGGACATGGGAATCGCGGAGATCGCGTGCGGCTTCCAGACCGGTGATGTCATGCACATGCGGTACCGAGATGTCCGCGCTGAACCGCAGGCTGTCCACGGCTTTGCCGATCTGCGCCGGACTCAGTAGTGGACCGGGGGGAGCGAGCCGGGCAGCCGTGGAGGCGGCCAGCTCCCAGTTGATGAGGGACTGGGCTTGCTGCTGAGACTCCATACGAACCATCAGAACACAACAGGCTGAATCTGCGCCCTTAAGTTCGCTCAGCGGCGAACATCAGGCAGCGGCGAACGTCAACCACCAGTGCAACCACATGACGCGAGTGCAGTGGCGGCCCTGTCCAGCGCCACCTTGTTCCCCGCTGCGCCCGGCGTCAGCCCGTTGCCGATAAAGGAAAAGACCAGAAGGCGGCCGTTCGCGTCCACTACGTAGCCGCTCAAAGCGATCACCGAATTCAAGGTACCGGTCTTGGCCCGCACCAGCCCCGCCCCTTGGGAGGTGGTGGGGTCTGCGTAGCGGTCACCGAGCGTCCCGGTCAGTCCAGCAACCGGGAACCCGGCGAGGGCGGCGCGGAGACGAGTGTCCGGTCCCGAGGTAATGGCCCGCACAACGTCCGCGAACTGCCGAGCCGACACCTGGTTGCCCAAGGCAAGGCCGGACACGTCCGCCAAGTGCATGGAGTCCGTGGCGATCCCCACTTCCGCCAACTGGGAGCTCACGGCCGCCGTCGCGCCGTCGTTGGATCCCGGCTTTCCCTCGGACAAAGCGGACATCCGGCCGAACACCTCGGCCAGGTAGTTGTCCGAGGTTTCGAGCATCAAGTCCACTTGCTCGCGGACGGTGGCAGACACCACGCTGGCGAGAACGTCCTGCTTTCCGGACGGAGCGGCGGCGCGTTCCACACCCGGGACCACCGTGAATCCGGCCGCGGCGCCCGCGGCTTGGAGCTTTCCCGCGAAAGCCTCGGCAGCGGTGAGCGCGGCGTCTTGCGGGCGCGGACCTGTGGTTGCGCCCGGGCTTGTCCTGGCCGAGTTCAGGGCGAGCGGAAAGATTGGCGCGGTTTCGCCGGCGGCGACGTCGTCGAGGCTCCACGCCGGATTCAAAGCGGGCCCGGTGAATAGGCCATCGTCCAATTGCACCGTGACCGGCCCCTTCACGCCCCGGTCCTGCAGCGCTTTTGCGGCATCCGCCGCGAGGGTCTCCAGGCCGGCATGGCCAAGCACCTCGCCTGGCTGGGACGGGCCGTCGCCGAGCAGGACGTCGCCTCCGGCGCTCAGGATGATGGTCGACGCGGAAGGTCCTGCCAGGACCCGCGTGCTGAAGCGGGTCTCCGGGCCGATCGCCCGCAGCGCCGCGACTGCGGTGAGCAGCTTCATGTTGGACGCCGGCACCCGGTTCTTGGCGCCGTCCCGATCGTAAAGCGGAAGCCCGGTCAGCGCATCCTCAACGACGCCGGTGAAGTCTCCCCCGCCGTCGGGGGTCAGGAGGGCGTTGAGCTGGTTCGTGACATCGGCCGGCAGCGGGACCGGGGCGGAAGCGTCCAAGGGCGCAACGATGTGGGTACGGCTCAGCTGCTTGGGGACTTGTTGCCAGGCGGGCATCTTGGGTGTGGGCGTAACGGCTGCCCCGAAGAGGCCGGCCGCGACCCCGAGGCCCATCGGGACGGCCAAGGCCGCGATGACCAAGGTCAGCAAGACCTGCGGCAGGAAGCGGAAAATGGCCTTCGAAGCAGGGTTCGGGGGCCGGGTCTTCCTGGGCCTGAGAACGGGAGTGTCCTGCTGTTCCGGAGCCTGCTTTTCAGCCTCCGCCTCGTTAACGCCCTTCATGCAGCTTTAGTCCTCAAAGTCTTGAATGTCCCCACCGTTTCAAGAAACTTGGGCCTCTCGCTATATCCTCAATAGTAGTCGGCGGCGTCGGCTGCTCTGTTGCCGCGCCCATGCCAATACCGTCAAGGAGCATTCCATGAAGCACGACGTCACGATCGAGATCCCCAAGGGGTCGCGCGTCAAGTACGAAGTTGACCACGAGACCGGTCGCGTCCGCCTGGACCGCGTCCTGTTCACCTCCATGCAGTACCCCACGCATTACGGGTTCTTCGAGAACACCCTGGGCGAGGACGGCGACCCACTGGATGCACTGGTGCTCCTGCAGGACTTCGACCTGTACCCCGGAGTCATCGTTGAGTCCCGCCCGATCGGCGTTTTCAACATGACCGACGACGGCGGCGGAGACGCGAAGGTCCTGTGCGTTCCGGCCGACCCGCGCTTCGACCACATCCAGGAAATCTCCGATGTCAGCGAATTCCTGATCAAGGAAATCGAGCACTTCTTCACCCGCTACAAGGACCTTGAGCCGGGTAAGTGGGTCAAGGCTGAAGGCTGGGCCGACCGCGCAGCAGCCGAAGCCGAGCTGGAAGCTTCCATCAAGCGTTACGTTCCGGTCGCGCACTGATCCCCACCGCCACCCTAACCTCGCTCCGCTCGGCCAGGGAACCCTGGCGGCGTGGGCCCTGCGATGGTGCCCGACGGCGGCGGGTGCGGTTCCAGGCGAACCGCACCCGCCGCCGTCGTTAACGGGTGGGTCCCGGACGCGGAACGGATCGGCTCACAATCGCTGGGCACGCGCGGCCGTAACGACCAGTTGACTCTCGATTAACCCCTTGAAAGTCAGCTACCTGCCGGTAATGTTTGATCCACCATGTTCACGCTGACCATCAACCAACGCGACAGCCGCGGCAACGGAGACCTCGTACCGCAGCTGCTCAAAGACTTGCGCCACATCCCTGCGCGCTTGGACTTTGACCGCTCGGTGGAGGACGAAGTCCAAGGCATCGTGGAATTCCCGCAACAGGCCGTGGACTCAGCGCTCATAGCCTTGCGGAGCGGACAGTGGTACGTGGGAATCGGCGTCGGACCCGTCAACGAACCCCTGCCCAAGCAAATCAAAGACGCCTCCGGACACGGCCTGGTCTACGCCCGCCGCGCCGTGGACCGCTTGCGGAACAGCAAGGAGCGAGTCCCCGTGGCCGTCGAGGGGCCGATTGCTGCGCTTGCTGCCGAATCGGAGGCTGTGCTGCGGCTCTTGGGGCACATTGTGCAGCATCGGAGCGTTGCTGAGTGGCGCGTCCTGGACCTGTTGATGCCCGGCGTGCGTGGTCAACAGAAGGCCGTGGCCCAGGAACTGGGGATCAGCACCCAAGCCGTGAGCAAGGCACTGGCCCGCGCCCAATGGGTAGAGGAGCACGCTGCCAGACCGGCCGCAGCACGCTTACTGCAATTGATCCTCGAGGTTTACTGATAGCCCTCGGCCGCCTTTAGCCGAACCAGCCCTCGACACATCCAACCATTCCCGCCTAACTTGGGTCCATGATCACCAAGCCAAAGCTTGGGCGGCTACTTCCAGCGCTCAAGCAGGCTGTCACAGGGCACCGTCTCCTGTTTGCTGCCAAGACGGCCGCCGCGGCCGGGCTGGCTTGGTACCTCGCGCCACTCATGCCAGGGTCTGCCGCCGCCTACCCGTATTACGCACCCCTGGGCGTTTTGGTCAGCATGCACCCCACCGTTGCGGCTTCCGCCAAGCACGGGCTGCAAAGCCTTCTTGGACTCGGCTTGGGCATAGCCATGGCCTTCGCGGTGACCACGATTACCGCGCCAAACGCACTGGCGGTGGCCGTCGTCGTCGGCCTGGGCGTGCTCGTCGGTGGCCTGCCAAGACTTGGAAGTGCCTCCGAATGGGTGCCCATGGCGGCGCTGTTCGTACTGGTGCTGGGTTATTCGAATGCGCAAGGCTTCTCGTTCGCGTACGTCCTGCAGATGGGCATGGGGGTGGCGGTCGGTTTCGCGGTGAACTGGCTGGTCTTCCCGCCCCTGCATCTTGAAGGCATCGATCCCGCCATCGACGGTCACCAACGGGCGCTGTCCAAGCAACTCAGGGACATGGCCAGAGCCATGACGGAATCGTGGCCACCGGACCATGAGGAATGGGCGAGCCGCAGCGGCGAGCTCGCACGTACCGCGACCGTGGTGCGGACAGCTGTCCAGGCAGCGAAGTTGAGCGCCAAAGCGAACCCGCGGTCCCGCCGTCGAGCCGGGCGCCTGCCCGGCGACCTGGCCGGTTTGCGGGTGATGGAACGGCTGACTTTTCACGTCCAGGACGTCACAGATGTCCTGGCAAGCGTGATCTGGGAAGAGAACGCGGGAACGGTCATTCCGGAGGGTGTCCCGCCTAATTTGGCTGAGGCCCTGGAGGACGTTGCAACAGCGATTCGGCAATGGAGGCATGGAGACGCCGAAGACTTCAGGAGCGCCTTGCGCGACGCTAGGGACAGTGTGGCATCACTAAGTGGCACTCTCACGGAAGCCGCCGCCGGCCAGGAGTCCGTGAACGCCACCGCGTCGGTCGCCATGAGCCTGCGGCGTATCATCACCGTGGTCTCCGACGCCGCCTGAACTGCGGATGGCCAGTCCCGCTGAGTGTGGGTTTTTACAGTAGGCGGCGCAGGATGAGGGCTGCACCGTCGTCGTAGACAGAAGCGGTGACCTCATCCGCGACGGCGATGACTTCCTCGGGTGCCTGGCCCATGGCGACACCGCGCCCGGCCCAGCTGAGCATCTCGATGTCATTGCGGCCGTCCCCCACTGCCACCGTGTGGCGGGGGTGCGTACCGAGCCGCTGCCGCAACAGTTCCAAGGCGCTGGCCTTGGTGACGCCGGCGGCGGCGATATCCAGCCAGGCCGTCCAGCCCACTGAGTAGGTGACCCCGGACAGTCCGATCTTCCGGATGGCTGCGGAAAATTCTTCAGCCGTATTCTCGCTGCTGAACACCACCACACGCACGGCAGTGGCATCCAGCATGGTCTGGAAATCGACGCCGATTGCCTCAACACCGAAGCTGGCGTCCTGGAACCGCTCTGTGGAGAGAAAATTCCCGTCCTCGTCTTCGAGCGCGTATTTGGCGGACGGAAGCTGCTCGCGAAGTGCCATCAACGCCGGGGCAGGATCGAAGGTGGCCTTGTGAATGATCTCGTAGCCTGCGTCCAGCTGGGGGTCGAGCCGCAACGTGACTCCGCCGTTGCAGCATACGGCGTACCCGCGTTCCAGCCCGATCTGCTCAATGATGGGCAAAGTGGCGTTCAACGAACGGCCGGTGGCGATCAGGACGTCGTGACCTTGGGCGACGACTGCCCTTGCGGCGTCGCGGACACCTGGCGACATGTGACCATCGTGATCCACGAGGGTTCCGTCGACGTCCAACGCGACCATGAGTTTGTGATTCGAATTCCGCTGGTCATCGATGCCAGCGACTGAGGTACCAGTCAAAATAGTCATGCCTCCAGTGAAGCAGACCCCACCGACACCAGCTAGGACGCAGGCCACAGCAAGGGATTAACACGCGGTGAATACTCCCACGTTGTCCACAGTGTGAATGTTAACTTGAGGCTCTGGCGCGAGGCCTCAGTCCGGCGCGCAGGAGCTTCTGCCGAAGGCGACCTGGCTGCTCCAAATCCGCCCAACTCCACCTGACGACGGTGAACCCGAGAGCACGGATGCTGTCCTCACGCACCTTCTCCCGATAGACGATCTCCTCCGCGGTCCAATCCCCACGCATGTCTTCGTCAGCGTACTTTTGCTTGCTATCGAATTCGCCCGCGATCGATTGCTCCGGCCACCAGAAATCGGTTCTGGCGACGAACTGGCCGGAGTCAACAATCATGTGCTGTTGGAGCGGTTGCTCAAAGCCCAGCAGCTCGATGACGGCCCTGCTGAACGACTCCCCTGCGGATTCGGCCTTCGGGTGGGCCAAGCTCGCGATGCGGAGTGCCCGGTGCTTGGCGGCATCAGCCACGATCCTGTCCAGTGCCGAGGCGATCCCAGGGTGTTCGATCAAGCGGGCATCCTGCCCGAGCAAACCCTGCTGCCACAGCATTCGTGCGATTCCGTCAGCCACAACCAGCGCGCTGCTGAAGGACGAGGTGCACATAACATCGATGACCGTCTGCACCGGACTTGTGCAGGAAAAATGGCCGGAAACCACGGCCTGCGCATTGCGTCGAAGGACGTAGCGCATGGGATGGTTGCCTGCATTCCGGGCTTTTTCGGCAAGCACGCTGTTTCCGTGAACCGCAAAAGTCGCTGGCCGCCGTCCGGTGATCCGCTCGGAGGAAGTGGCCAGATCGACGAACTCCGGCGGGCGCAGTGTAGGGACGCCGAGCACGACAGCTGCGGACTCACCGCAAAAGACGGGCTGGTCGAATGCCATGCCCACCGCCGCCGCAGACCACTCGAACCTCTCGGCAGGCGTCGCTTCCACCCAGGTGGAGGTTTTCACGTAGTACCCCCGCCTCAGCCGGACGAGACGGCCTGCCCTGAACGGCCGGTGAATCCCGGCCGTGGAGCCCGTAAGGGCCAGCCGCTCGGCGGAGACGATGAGCTGCGGAGGTATGTCCATGGAATTACTATCCATGGGTCGTTCGGCAGCGTCAGCCGTGCTTTGGCTCTATGTGGATAAGCCAGGCTGTGGAGGACTACAGAACGGGCAGGACCTCGAGCCCTCCGATGTACTTCTGGAGTGCCTTGGGGACGTTGACCGAGCCATCCGGGTTCTGGTGGTGCTCCAGGATGGCCACGATCCAGCGGGTGGTGGCCAGCGTGCCGTTCAGGGTGGCGACAGCGCGCGTGCCCTTCACTACGCCATCCTCGTTGACCGCGCGCTCACGGATGTTCAGGCGGCGGGCCTGGAAGGTGGTGCAGTTGGACGTCGACGTGAGCTCGCGGTACGCGTTCTGGGTGGGGACCCAGGCTTCGCAGTCGAACTTCCGGGCCGCGGACATGCCGAGATCGCCCGCCGCCGTGTCGATCACGCGGTACGGGAGCTCGACCTTGGCCAGCATTTCCTCTTCCCAGGCCAGGAGGCGTTCGTGCTCGGCAGCGGCTTCTTCAACCGTGGTGTAGATGAACATCTCCACCTTGTTGAACTGGTGGACGCGGATGATCCCGCGGGTGTCCTTGCCGTGTGAACCGGCTTCGCGGCGGTAGCAGGAGCTCTGCCCCGCGTAGCGGATGGGGCCGGCGGAAAGGTCCAGGATCTCGTCCGCGTGGTAGCCGGCGAGGGCCACTTCAGAGGTTCCCACGAGGTAAAGGTCGTCTTCAGCGAGACGGTAGATCTCGGCGTCGTGCTTTACATCGAAGCCGGTGCCCTGCATGGTCTCCGGGCGCACCAAAGTGGGGGTGATCATCGGTACGAAGCCGGCCTCGATGGCCTGGTCCATGGCCATCTGCAACAGTGCCATCTCCAGGCGGGCACCGACGCCGCGGAGGAAGTAGAAGCGCGCACCGGACACCTTGGCGCCGCGTTCCATGTCGATCGCGCCGATGAGTTCGCCGATTTCCAGGTGGTCCCTCGGCTCGAAGTCAGGGAATTCGCGTGGTGTGCCGACCGTCTTGACCACCACGAAATCGTCCTCGCCACCCTCGGGCACGCCGTCCACAATCAGGTTGGGGATGACCCGGAGCAGCTCTTCCTGCTTGGCCTGGGCGGCGTCGGCTTCGGCAGAAGCGGCCTTGACCGAGTTGGCCAGTTCCTTGACCTCGGCCAGCAGCGCCTGCTTTTCCTCGCCCTTGGCCTGTGCCACCTTCTTGCCGAAGACGTTCTGCTCCGCACGGAGGTTTTCGTAGCGGATCAGAGCCGCGCGGCGGTCTGCATCGGCGGAAATGATCGCGTCCACCACGGACTCGTCGGCGCCGCGGGCGCGCTGGCTGGCACGGAACTTGTCCGGGTTTTCGCTGAGGTCTTTTACGTCGATCACCAGACAAGAGTATCGAATGAGCGCGCAGCTCCGCGGCCAACGCCCGACGGCGGCAGTCACCCCGTTCCGCCGTGCACGGCCGCACGTGCAGCGGGATAGGGTTGAATCACCATGAGCGACTGGATCCTGTACGTGATTCTGGCTGGGGGCGTGGTCTTCGCCGTCTCCAGTTGGTGGGGCGTGCGCCGGCTCAGAGCCAGGCATACCCGCAGTGCTGTGCACGAGGACGCATACAAGCCTGAAGCCGGCTTGCAAAGGGTGGCCGTGATCCTCAACCCGGTGAAAGCGAAGGCCGAGGACGCGCGGAGGATCATCCGGGAAGCCTGCCATCTTGCTGGCTGGGACGAACCCCGCTTCTTCGACACCACAGCGGAGGACCCCGGCCATTCGCAGGCCAAAGCGGCACTCGCGTACAGGCCCGACGTCGTACTCGTCGGCGGCGGCGACGGTACCGTGCGCGTCGTGGCAGAGGCCCTCGCGCACACCGACGTGGCGATGGGCTTGATTCCCCTGGGAACCGGAAACCTGCTGGCACGCAACGTGAACCTGGATGTCAACGACCTGAGGGGCAACGTCCACACGGCGCTCTTCGGCCACCAGCGCTACATCGACACCGCACGAATGGCTATTTACAACGAGCGGACGGGCGCCTCTTCCGAGCATGCTTTCCTGGTGATCGCGGGCATGGGATTGGATGCCGAGGTTGTAGGCGATACCAATGACGGCCTCAAGAAGGCAGTCGGCTGGCTGGCCTACACCGAGGCGGGCGTCCGCCACCTACCCGGCCGGCGCAAAAGGGTCTCCATTGCCATGGACGACGAGCCCGAGCAATCCCGGAAAATCCGAAGCGTCTTGTTCGCCAACTGCGGCCTGATTCCAGGTGGCATCGACTTCATCCCCGGCGCGATGATCGACGACGGCGTCCTGGACGTTGTGGTCATGAGCCCCCGCAGCGCCATCGGCTGGATTGCGGTGTACGCCAAGATCCTGTTCAAGCACAACCGGAACCTGCCGGTCATGAATTACTACCGTTCGGGCAAAGTGGTCATCAGCAGCAGCGAACCGATGGCCACGCAACTTGACGGTGATCCCTCGGGCGAGGCCACGAAAGTCACCGTCAAGGTGGAGCCGCGCTCTCTTCTCGTGCGCGTGCAATAACTCGTGCGCGTGCAATAGCGCGATGCGCTATTTGGCGTTCTTCGCCGCTTCCGTTGCCTTGTGCTCTGCCAGTTTGTTTTCCGCCAAGGCTTTGGCGGCCGCTCGCGCTTCCGATTGCTCGCGAATCATGGCCTGTTCTTCCTCAAAGCGCAGCCGATCAGCCCGGTCGGCGTCGTCGCCGTCCCAGTCCTGGTTGTCCGCCTTGGGCTTGGGGTTGACGATCATTCCCTGGCCGCTGGTGTCATTGCTATTTCCCGACATGGCCCGCTCCCTCCGTTAGGGGCATGCGTCCATCAATTGTGGATCAAGCAAGCATACGCACAGTTTTATCCACGCGATAGGGGTTGAAGAGTCAATTATCCAACGCTTTGCGAGAGCGGATTCGGGCGGTCAAGCGCCCGGTTCGCCACCCAGAATGCCACGAACCCAGGCATGCGCCGACGTGAACGCGGCGTCGGAGGTATGCGGCGCAACCAGGGCTTTCTGCTCGTCCGCCCGCGCATACGACCCCAGGAAGCGGGTGGCCGGGCTGATCCGGTGCAGGCCCGCCAGGGCATCGGCAACCCGGGCGTCCGCGGCGTGGCCATCGGCGTCGATACTGAAGAAGTAGTGACCCAGATACTGCCCTGTGGGCCGGGACTCGATGCGGCTGAGGTTGACTCCGCGGGTGGCAAACTGGTCCAGGATTTCCATCAAGGCGCCCGGGCGGTCTTCAGGGAGGGGTACAACGACGGTGGTCTTGTCTGCGCCCGTGGGTTCAGGCAGCGCGCCGGGGCGGCTGACCAGGACGAAGCGGGTAACCGCGCCGGGGTTGTCGCCAATGTTCTCCGCAAGGATATTCAGGCCCGGGCGTTCGGCCGCGACAAGGGGGGCACAGATGGCGGCGTCGTAGTGCGCATCGCCTTCAAGAAGCCCGACGGCGGCTGCCGCCGTGGAGGATCCCGGCACGTATTCCGCATTCGGGATATTTTCGTCGACCCACAGCCTGCACTGGGCCCAGGCATGGCCATGGGTGGAGATCCGGCGGATGTCCGAAATCTTCAAACCGGGGCGGGCAACCAGCACGAACGTGATGGGAACGAGGGCTTCACGGATGATCCGCAGTTCGGTACCGGTGGCAATGGCATCCAAGGTGGCGGTCACGCCGCCTTCCACCGAGTTCTCGATCGGCACCATGGCCGCATCGGCCTCGCCCTGGCGGACCCTCTCCAAAGCCGTATTCACATTGGTACAGGGCACCCTGTTGGCATCGGACGCGCCCGGGACCTGCAGGAGGGCAGCCTCGGTGAAGGTGCCTTCCGGGCCGAGGAAGGTGTAGGTGAGCGCGGATGCCGACATTTATATATTCCTTAGGTGTTATGCGTTGTGACTACAGGACGACCGGCTTGAGGCCGTTTTCCGAAACCATCGGGCGGCCGGTCTCGAACCACATGTCCATGCCTCCGGCGATGTTGGTGGCGGTGTAGCCCTGCGCCACCAGCCACTGGACGGCCCGATAGGACCGTCCGCCCGTGCGGCATATGACGTAGAGGTCATCGTCGGGGTCAAGTTCGTCAAGGCGTGCCGGGATCTGGTCAAGCGGAATATGCAGCGCGCCCTCAGCGTGGCCCGCTACCCATTCGTAATCCTCCCGGACATCCAAGATTTTCGCGTCCGCCGGAACATCGCCGACAGGCACGGTCTCGAAATCGCTCACGTGAGTTCCTTCCAGTTGATTCAGATCTCCAATCCAGCCTACCGTTGCAGGGACCGCGACCACACAAGGCAGGAGGCGTCCACATGGCTGATGGCGAGCCCACGATCCTGGCAACCTCCGGCGGCTATAAGTCCGGCCATCGCACCAGGATGGAGTTCGACCTCCTGGTTCACCACGCCGTCGAACTCTCCGGGGTGACTGGACGCGCGCCGCGAGTGGCGCATATTGGCACGGCGTCCGGGGACCAGCGTTGGTTCGCCGCGGAATTGGATCAAGCCGCAAGGGTGTCGGGCTTCGATTTCAGCCACCTGAACCTTTTCACGATGCCCAATCACGGAGATCCCGAGGCCTACCTTCTGGAACAAGACGTGGTGTGGGTCAACGGTGGCTCCGTGGTCAACCTTCTGGCCGTATGGCGTGCACACGGACTGGACGGCATCTTGAGGCGTGTCTGGGAACAGGGCGTAGTACTGGCCGGAGTGTCCGCGGGCTCGATTTGTTGGTTCCAAGGGGGCACCACGGATTCCTACGGCCCTGAATTGCGCGCCGTGACCAATGGACTTGGCTTCCTCCCCTACGCCAACGGCGTCCACTATGACTCCGAGCCGGGTCGCCGCCCGCTGGTCCACCAGTTGGTGGCAGACGGCGTGCTGGGGGAAACGCACTGCACCGACGACGGCGTCGGGCTCGTATACAGAGGCACGGAACTTGTGGACGTGGTTGCCGAAGCCAGGGGAAAGGCCGCCTATCGCGTCACCGCGGCACCCGGCGATTCGGTCGACGGCGTTCCCGCTGCCGTGGAGGAGCGCTTGGAGCCCCGCTTCCTTGGCTGACATCCACGAACTCGACGCGGTCGAGTTGCGCCAAGCCCTGGCCGCCGGCCAGCTCTCTGCAACTGAGGTGGCGGAACACTTCCTCGCGAGGATCGGACAGCTGAACCATATGCTGGGCGCCTTCGTCACGGTGACGGCGGACCAGGCCATGTTTGACGCCCGAACCGCCGACTCAGCGTACGTTCGCCGGCGCAGCGGAGGTCCAGAGCTCCCCCTCCTGCACGGCGTGCCGCTGGCCTTCAAAGACCTCACCGATGTCGCGGGAGTCGTGACCACTCACGGCAGTGGAGCTTTGGACCGTAAGCCCGCCCCGGAAGACGGGGCCCTCGCCGCGACGCTCAAAGGCGCCGGTGCCATCTCACTGGGCAAGACTCAGGTTCCGGAATTCGGACTTACGGCCTACAGCGAAAACCGCATCGCACCGCCGTCGCGCAATCCACACGCACTGAGCCGCAGCTCCGGCGGGTCCTCGGGAGGCAGTGCTGCCGCGGTTGCGGCGGCGTTGGTTCCCTTCGCGCCCGGGAGCGATGGCGGCGGGTCCATACGTATTCCCGCTGCGGCATGTGGACTGCTGGGGTTGAAGCCGGGCCGCGGTTTGGTGCCGGCCGGCGAAAGCGTCGGGGACACGGCACGCCTCGTGGTGGCGGGGCCCATGGCGCGCTCCGCCGCCGACGCTGCGCTCATGATGGATGTCCTGGTGCCACGCGAAATCCGGCCGGAAGGGGGCTACCTTGCGGGCCTCGAGGAGGCTCCTGCTGCCTTGCGGATCGGCGCGAGCCTGGACAGTCCGTGGTCCACCACGTTTCCCTTCGCCCCGGAGCGAGAAGCCCTGGATGCCCTCACCAAGGGCGTCGCACTACTGACGGACGCGGGCCATTCAGTGCTCGACGCCGAGATCCGCTATGACAATCGATATCCGGAAGCGTTCACTACCGCCTGGACGGCCGGTGTCGGGAGCGCCCGGATCCTGCCCCAGCGCGAAGCCCTGCTGACCCCGCTGACCCGGACGTTCCGGCGTCGGGCGCAACAGCGGAGCGCAGCCAAGGTCAACGAGGCCATCGGCTTCCTGCGGCAGTTCAGCCACGACACCATCGCGCAATACGCACAGTGGGACCTCGTCCTGACACCATCGCTCGCACAGACGCCAAGGCCTGTGGGCTGGTTCACCGGGACAATCCCCGGAGGCGAGCAATGGCCGGCCCCGGACTGGCCCGGCGATGCAGACGACGACTACCGCAAGCAATGCGAGTTCGCGCCCTGGTCCTCCATGGTGAATGTGTGCGGGCTGCCGGCAATCACAGTGCCCGTTCATTGGACCGGACCAACGCCTGGAACGGGGCTTCCGATGGGTATCCAACTCATCGGAAAACCAGGATCGGAGCTCCTGCTCCTGCGGCTCGCGAGGCAGCTTGAGCGGCAGCAAAAGAAGGCACCTATCGCTAGCAGATAGTTGCCCGAGGCATCTAAATGATGTGACAATGCGCTTAGCCAATGTCACCATGGATTAGATGAGCACAACTCTAGACACGCGGACGCCCGCCAAAAACGCGGGCGATACGTCATTTTTCGGCCACCCAAAGATGCTGGCCAGCCTCTTCTCCGTAGAAATGTGGGAACGATTCTCCTTCTACGGCATGCAGGGCATCCTGCTTTACTACATGTACTTCACCGCGGACCATGGCGGACTCTCGATCGATAAATCGCTCGCCGCCGGACTGGTCGGCGCGTACGGCGGAGGTGTCTACCTCTCCACGATCCTGGGCGCATGGTTGGCGGACCGGCTTTTCGGCTCCGAACGGGTACTGTTCGGTTCCGCGATCATGATCATGACCGGCCACATCGCGCTTGCCCTCCTGCCCGGGATCCCGGGCCTGGTGGCAGGCCTGGTGCTGGTGGGCATCGGCTCCGGCGGCCTCAAGGCGAACGCAACAGCGCTGGTTGGCACCCTTTACGGAGAGAAGGACGAACGCCGTGACGCCGGCTTCTCCATCTTCTACATGGGCATCAACCTCGGCGCCCTCATTGGACCGCTCGTTACCGGCTGGCTGCAGGAAAGCAATGGCTTCCACTGGGGCTTCGGCGCAGCCGCAATCGGCATGGCGATCGGCCTCGTCATCTACGCACTGGGCCGCAACAAGCTCCCGGAAGAGGCGCACCGCGTTCCGAACGCCCTTCCCTCCGCACAGCGGAGCCGTTACGGGCTCATCTTCTTCGGCATCGCCGTCGTGATCGCAGTGCTGCTGATGACCGGTGTCGTGAACCCCGGCAACCTGGCCCGCAGCATGGCTTACGCCGCCATTGTCGCCTCAGTCATCTATTTCACGCTGATCTTCAGAAGCAAGAAGGTCACGCCGTTTGAGCGCAAACGTGTTGTCGCGTTCATTCCGCTGTACATCGCGTCGGCAGCGTTCTGGGCACTCTTCCAGCAGCAGTTCACGTTCATTGCCGTGTACTCGGAGGAAAAACTGGACCGCAACCTCTTCGGCTGGGAAATGCCGGCAGCCTGGGTACAGTCCATCAACCCTGTATTCATCATCGTCTTCGCAGGCGTCATGGCTGCCCTCTGGACAAAACTTGGGCCGAAGCAGCCGGGATCCTCTATCAAGTTCGCTGCCGGGCTCTTCGTCATGGGCCTGGCGTTCCTGGCCTTCATTCCCTTGTCCGGCGCTGGAAAGACCCCGCTGCTTGCGCTCGTGGGAATCCTGTTCCTCTTCACGCTGGCGGAGTTGTTCCTGTCCCCCATCGGCCTGTCCGTGAGCACCAAGCTGGCCCCCAAGGCGTTCCACACCCAGATGGTGGCCCTGTTCTTCCTCTCGGTGTCGCTCGGCACCGCGCTGGCCGGCATCCTGGCCGGGCTGTACAACCCTGACAACGAACTGCCGTACTTCCTGGGCGTCGGCGGCACGGCCGTAGTGATCGCTGTGGCCTTGGCAGCCGGCTCGCCCGCCATCAAGAAATTGATGGGCGGCGTCCGCTAGTCACTTAATCGGGCTAAACCCGCGACGGCGGCCGGTGCGTTGGGTGGGATTCCCGCCAAACGCACCGGCCGCCATCGTTGTTGCTAGTAGTTGTAGTTGTAGCGCGAAGCAGTAGCGGCGAAAATCGCGATGAAGACCCAGAATATGACCGCTCCGGCAATGCCCAGGTAGCCCATCACAAGGCCCGCAATGGCCATGCCTTTGCCGGCCGGTTCCTTCTTGAGGGCCATGTGGCCGAGGATAACGGCGGCAATCTGGGGCAGGACGAAGAAGCCAAGGCCCACGAAGACCGCGATTCCGCAGCACATGCTCGCAATACTCAGGCCCTTGGGCTCGACCGGCATGCCGTAGTAAGCAGGCTGGCCATAAGGGCCCGCAGGCTGCCCGTATGCCGGCGGTCCTTGGGGAGCTTGCCGATACGGCTGTGCAGGCTGTCCGTAAGGGCTGGCCGGCTGCTGTCCGTAGGCGGGCTGGCCGAATTGAGCCGGACCACCCTGCGGCTGGCCGTACGGCTGCTGCGCTTGCGGCTGTTGCGGCTGGGGCTGGCCGTAGGGGCCGGAAGCCGCCGGCGAGGCGAACGGCTGCTCGCCGTACGGGTTTTCGGCGGGTTGGGGTGCCGGCGGAATGTGCGACGGCGGTTCGTAGCCCTTGGGCGGTTCGTCACCCTCGGGAGCGTTCTCGGGTTTAGCTGGCTGGTCGGTCATGGAATATCCCCCTTGCGAGTCTTTGTGCCCAGCCTACCGCCGAGCGAAGGCGGGCATAAGCTCACAGGGCCCCGGCTTCGCAACCCCATGCCGCACTCCGGTAAACGGGCAGTGAATCTTCGTCGGTGAAGCGGAAATACGAAGTCACAGGTACCGCAATAGTGGGTTTTCTCTTCAAGCACACCTGACGGTCTGGCATGCTGGGTCAATGGCTAGCCGTGCGGGCACTGTTGCCCTTCCCCAGGACCTTGTAGACATCACCGCTCTTCTTGACGCGTACTACGACGTGACGCCGGATCTGAGTGATCCCGCACAACGCGTTGCCTTCGGCACCTCCGGGCATCGGGGGTCGAGCCTCAAGGCCTCGTTCAATGAAGGGCATATCCTCGCCATCACCCAGGCGATTGTGGAATACCGTGCCGGGCAGGGCATCACCGGCCCACTCTTCCTGGCCAAGGACACCCACGGACTGAGCGAACCAGCACAGAATTCCGCCCTCGAAGTTCTCGCCGCCAACGGCGTCAATGTGCTGATCGACGCGCGGCACGGCTACACCCCCACCCCGGCCCTGAGCCACGCGATCCTGAAGTACAACAACGAAGCCGGCCCTGGCCAGCCGCAGGCAGACGGCATCGTAGTCACGCCGAGCCACAACCCTCCGGCCGACGGCGGTTTCAAATACAACCCCCCGCACGGCGGCCCTGCAGACACGGACGCCACCGGCTGGATCGCCAACCGCGCCAACGAGCTTCTGGAAAACGGCCTGCGCGGCGTCAAGCGGATTCCGTTGAACGACGCCCTCAAAGCGGATGGCACGGGCAAGTTCGATTTCCTGAGCAGCTATGTTGACGACCTCCCGTCCGTCCTGGACCTCGATGCGATCCGCACCGCGGGCGTGCGCATCGGCGCTGACCCCATGGGCGGCGCATCCGTGGACTACTGGGGTGAAATCGGAGAGCGTCACCAGCTCGACCTGACTGTGGTCAACCCCACCGTGGACCCGCAGTGGGCATTCATGACCCTCGACTGGGATGAGAAGATCCGCATGGACTGCTCCTCGCCGTCGGCCATGGCCTCACTCATCAAGCGCATGTCCGACAGTGCTTCGGCAGGCACGGGCGCCTTCGACGTCGCCACCGGAAACGACGCCGACGCGGACCGCCACGGCATCGTGACACCCGACGGCGGCTTGATGAACCCAAACCACTACCTCGCCGTCGCGATCGACTACCTCTACCGCAACCGCACAGGCTGGAACCCGGAATCCGTGGTCGGCAAGACCCTCGTCTCCTCCTCCATCATCGATCGCGTTGCCGCGGGGCTGGGCCGCAAGCTTGTGGAAGTTCCCGTGGGCTTCAAGTGGTTCGTCCCCGGCCTGCTCTCCGGTGAGGGTGCCTTCGGCGGCGAAGAATCAGCGGGCGCCTCCTTCAACAAGCGCGACGGAAGCGTCTGGACCACCGACAAGGACGGCATCTTGTTGGCCCTTCTCGCGTCGGAGATCACGGCGGTCACCGGCAAGTCGCCGTCCCAGCTTTACAAGGGCCTAACCGACCAGTTCGGCGCGCCCGTCTATGCCCGGATCGACGCCGCTGCGACGCGGGAGCAGAAGGCCAAGCTTGGCAAGCTCTCCGCCGCGGATGTCACGGCCACCACGCTGGCGGGCGAGGAAATCGCTGCGAAGCTGACCGAGGCTCCCGGCAACGGGGCGTCGATCGGCGGCCTCAAGGTTGTCACGGAAAATGCCTGGTTCGCTGCCCGCCCCTCGGGAACCGAGGACGTGTACAAGATCTACGCCGAGTCCTTCAAGGGTGCCGACCACCTCAAGCAGGTCCAGGAGGAGGCCAAGGCGCTCGTGGACGGCGTGATTTCCTAGCCTTCGCTAGCTTGATTCCGCCGGGAGGCGCCACACTTTCAGGATCCGCCGGATCGTGTGGTTGCCTTCCGGCGCCATGTCCACCAGCGCGATCTGGTCGAGCACGACGGCGTCACCCGGATTGGGGCGCTTGCCGTCGTGATGCGAAATATGCGGGCGGTAGTGCTCCAGGACGTAGCGCGGGGTTGCTGCGCGCCCTCCAACGCTCTCCATGGCGTCAAACAGTTCCTCGTGCAGGCCCTGCAATATGGGATGGTGTTCCACGAGGCTGACTGGGATGGACCCTTGGTGACCGAATCCGGCGTCGGGCCCCACGATGAGTTCCGCCCCTAGGGCGCCCATCGCGGGGGCCGTGACAAGCTCGCTGAGGCGCGCGGCGACGTCGACACCATCGGAGGGCTCGACGTCGAACCTCAACAGCGTGATGTGCAGCGGCCAGTCACTGCGCGGGAAGACCAGCCCGTCAGCCACGGCTTCGACGAACGCCACCAGTATCAGGTTCCGCATAAGGAAATTTTGCCACCGCGGCGCCCCTCCCACAGCGACGATCAATCCGAGCGGTGAGCGAGCGTCGGTCAAAAAGGCGTTATAGGTGAGCGAGCGTCGGTCGAAGAAAAACGCTCGCTCACATACACCGCCCCAAACACCGACGCTCGCTCACATATCTGGTGTAAAACCAGCAACGCTCGCTCATATATACCGCCTTAAGCGCGAACGCTCGCTCACAAGAGTGAGCGAGCGTCGGCGAAAAGGACGTCAAAAGTGAGCGAGGGTTAGACGGTGCGGACGACGTCCTCGTAGGCGAACTTCGGCTTGGCTTCGCCGAAAGCGTCCGGACCCGGCTGGCCGATGTTGACCACGAGGAAGCTCTTCTGGTCCCCGGCCGGGAAGAACTCGGCGTCGATCGCGGCGAAGTCGGCACCGGTCATGGGGCCGGCAGCGAAACCGAGGGAGCGGACAGCAAGGATGAAGTAGCCAGCCTGCAGGTGGGCGTTGTTGTTGCCCGTTGTTGCGGTGAACTCGGGGTTGGCGTCGTACATGGCCTTCGGGGCGGAGTAGACCGGGAGGAATTTGTCCCACTGCTCGTGCCAGGCGGTGTCGTAGGAGAGCACGGCGACCAGCGGAGCAGAGGCGGTCTTGGCCTTGTTGCCCGGAGAGAGGGTCTCGACGAGCTTGGCGCGGGCCTCGTCCGAACGGACGTAGGTGACGCGCAGCGGCTGGGAGTTGAACGCCGTCGGGCCGAACTTGGTCAGTTCGTAGATGGCCTGTGCTTGCTCGTCCGAGACCTCACCAGCAAAGGAGTTGGCAGTGCGGGCTTCGGCAAAGATGGCGTCGACTGCTGCGGCGTCAATCACTGCTTCTTCGTGGGCGATCGTCATTCGCGTACCTTTCGCTGTGCCCGCAGCCATCGACGGCCGGGCGCTTATGCTTTCCATGGTTGCAACTTCAACTTCCCTCCGCCTCTTCCCGTGAAGCCACGTGACGTTCCACACAGCGGAATCGGCGGCGCGTCCGGGCGGTAAGGTTGCACCCGGACAATCACAACTTTCAGGGAAGGCTCCCGTAGATGAGCATGCTCGGAACCAAATGGAAGCTGCACGGCAACGGCAAGTCGATCCGGCCGGGACATGTGGTGGCACCCGAGGAGCGGCTGGCGTGGCCGCTGACCATCGGCGTCGGCATGCAGCACGTCGTCGCGATGTTCGGAGCCACCTTCCTGGTGCCCATCATCACGGGCATGCCACCGGCCACCACGCTGCTCTTTTCCGGCATCGGCACCCTGTTGTTCCTGGTCATCACCAAGGGGCGCGTACCGAGCTACCTTGGTTCGAGCTTTGCCTTCATCGCCCCCATCCTGGCGTCCCAGCAGCAGTTCGGCGTTCCCGGCGCGCTCGGCGGAGTGGTGCTTGCCGGCGTCGTACTGGCGCTCGTCGGCGCAGTGGTGCAGAAGTTCGGCGCTGAGTGGATCAACCGGACCATGCCACCTATTGTCACGGGCGCCATCGTCGCCCTGATCGGGCTCAACTTGGCGCCGGCCGCAAAAGCCAACTTCGACAAGGCCCCGGTCACCGCCCTCGTGACGCTGGTGACGATCATCCTGGTGAGCGTCCTCTTCCGCGGCATTCTGGGCCGCCTGAGCATCCTGGTGGGCGTGGTGGTGGGCTACCTCACCGCCATGACGCGCGGCGAGGTGGACTACTCCAAGATGGACGCGGCGTCCTGGATCGGCCTGCCGCACTTCCAGACTCCGGAGTTCCACCTCGGCGTCGTGGGCTTGTTCGTGCCGGTCGTGCTGGTGCTCGTGGCCGAGAACGTTGGGCACGTGAAGTCCGTGGCCGCGATGACGGGACGCAACCTCGACGACGTCTCCGGGCGCGCGTTGATGGCCGACGGCGTCGCGACGGTCCTCGCCGGATTCGGCGGCGGCTCCGGTACCACGACGTATGCCGAGAACATTGGCGTCATGGCAGCCACGAAGGTCTACTCGACGGCGGCCTACTGGGTTGCAGGTGCCTTCGCCATCCTCCTGAGCTTCTCGCCGAAGTTCGGCGAACTGATTGCCACAGTTCCCCCCGGCGTGCTGGGCGGTGCCGCGACCATGCTCTACGGGATGATCGGCGTCCTGGGCGTGAAGATCTGGGTGCAGAACAAGGTCAACTTCTCCAACCCCATCAACCTGACCACGGCCGCCGTCGCGTTGATTATCGGGATCGCGGATTACACCTGGACCATCGGCGAACTGAAGTTCACGGGCATCGCGCTGGGCTCAGCCGCTGCCTTGGCGGTCTACCACGGCATGAAGGGCCTGGCCCGTTGGCGCGGGACAGTTGCCGAGCCGGAGATGGAGACGTAACCTCTCGTGTTTGCGTACAGATCGTGTCCCCTAAGCGCGCTTTAAAGGACACGATCTGTACAGACTTCCGTTAGCGACTATGAGAGGCGCTTGCGAACAATCTCGCTGACCGCCTTGCCGTCGAAGCGGCCGGCGACTTTTTCGCTGACCGGCTTCATGACATAGCCCATGTGCATCAGGCTCAACTCCACGCCGTCGGCCTTGAGCGAGGCGATGACCTCGTCAACGATGGACTCGACGTCCTCGGCGGTCAGTGGTTCCGGCAGGTATGCCTCGATTACCTCGGCATCCGCAATCTCCGTGGCGGCCCGCTCGGATTCTCCGGCCTCCTCGTAAAGGCGCGCGACCTCGTGATACTGGGAAGCCTCCTTCTGCAACATGGCCGTGATCTGAGCGTCGTCCAGGTGGATCGGCGTCTGGCCGGCTTTCTCACGGGTGTCAATCTCGCTGAGGACGTTGCGTGTGGCGTTCAGGGCGATGCGGTTGCCATCCTTCATGTGGCTGACGACGTCTGCGTGCAGCCTCTCCTTCAAGGTGGACATGGTGTGCTCCTCGATTCGATGGTGCCGTGCTGGCCGGCTGCCAGCCCGGCAGGCGGTGACGGCGTCCCGGGAGGGGTCGTCGCATCGTAGTTGCATGGCAGAAGTCAGAGCCATGCTTTGTACGTTAATTATCTGCCCGGCTTCGGCTAACAGCCCCGTTGAGCATGCCCCCTGGTGGATCGGAACTTAGACCCCTTCAAGCACCTGGCTCGTAGCCCAGGCGAGGTACTTGGCCGCGTTGGCCACGGCGTCGGCAACGTCCGGCACGCCATCCCGTCGCCGCGCGACGTCGAGCAACTGTGCCGCGGCAACCACGCCGTGGCCGGCTAGTTCCTCGGGGGTCACCAGGATCCTGCCCGCTACCACGATCACCGGAATGCCATGCTCCTGGGCGGAATCGGCCAGAGCGATAGGGGCCTTGCCGGTCAGGGATTGCGAGTCCATGGACCCTTCGCCGGTGATCACCAGGTCCGCGCCACCGAGCTGTTCGGGAAGCCCCGTGAGTCCCGCCACGAGTGCGAATCCGCCTTCCAGCGTCGCCTGGGTGAAGGCCAGGAACGACGCCGGGAATCCGCCGGCCGCTCCGGCGCCGGGAACGTTGACGTCCTGTCCGCCCGCTTCCCGCAGCAGCGACGCCCAGTTGCGCAGGCCGGCGTCGAGCAGTTCCACCGCGTCCTCGTCCGCACCCTTTTGGGGGCCGAAAACATGCGCGGCGCCGTCGCTGCCAAAGAGCGGGTTCTGGACGTCGACGGCGATCCGGAACCTCACCGCGGTCAGGCGCGGGTCCAGCCCGGAGACGTCGAGGGACACGACATCGGCGAGCGAGCCTCCGCCGAGCGGAACCACATTTCCGGCCGCGTCCAGAGGCTTGAGTCCAAGTGCACGCAGGGCGCCGCTGCCGCCGTCGGACATCGCGGAGCCGCCCAGGCCGAGCACAATCTCGGTGGCCCCGGCGTCGAGTGCCGCGGCGATGAGCTGGCCGCAACCGTAGCTGTGGGCGCGCAAGGCGTTTTCCGGAGTCGGCTCCATGTGCGCCAGTCCGGAAGCCTGCGCCGTTTCGATCACCGCTGTGGCTCCGCCGAAGGCATTTTGCCGAATGGCCCACGCGGCGCCTATCGGCTTGAGAATGGGGCCGACGACGGCATTGATCCGCTCTTCGTAGCCTGCCGCCACGGCTGCTTCCAGCGTTCCTTCGCCACCATCGGCGATGGGAAACTGAGTCACCACAGCGTCCGGATAGACGCGCAATGCCCCTTCGGCCATGGCCGAGGCTGCTTCGACGGCGGTGAGGGAGCCTTTGAACTTGTCCGGGGCAATCAGGATGCGCATGCTCCCATCCTGCCAGCGGGGCTAAGCTTTTCGCAGATTCGTGCGCGGAGATGTCGAAAACAGCCCACGCCGTTCGTATAGAGGGTGAGACGCGGGCACGGTACCGGCGCCACATCCCAAGGAGGAACAGTCATGCCACGCTATCTGCTCAGCATCTACCAGCCCGACGGCCCCGCCCCTGAGCCCGAAGTCCTCAACAAAATCATGGCCGATCTTGACGTCCTGAACCAGGAAATGCGCGACGCCGGCGCCTGGGTTTTCACCGGTGGCCTGCACCCCGCCAGCACTTCCACGGTGGTGCGTGTGAACGACGGCGAAGTACTCACCACGGACGGCCCCTTCGCGGAGGCCAAGGAACACGTGGGCGGCCTGTGGGTAATCGAGGCCCCGGACCTGGACGTGGCACTTGGCTGGGGACGCAAAGCCGCCCAAGCCACCACGCTGCCTATCGAGGTCCGGCCGTTCGCAGGTTACCGGGAATAGTTTTCCCATGATCCATATTTCGGAGATCGGACAAATATTCCGTGAAGAGTATGGACGATCCGTGGCGGTCCTGGTCCGCGTTTTGGGCAGCATCGATGCCGCCGAAGACGCGGTCCAAGACGCCTTCACCGAAGCCGTTGCCCGCTGGCCCGACGCCGGGCTGCCGCCAAGCCCCGCTGGCTGGATCATCACCACCGCCCGCAACCGGGCAATCGACCGGCTCCGACGCGAGGCATCCGGCAGGGAGAAACTCGCCCAAGTGGCCGTCCTGCGGGGCGATGAACCCGGCGATGAACCCGAAGGAATCGAGGTGGATACCGTGGAGGACAATCAGCTCCGGCTAATCTTCACGTGCTGCCACCCCGCCCTCAACCGGGCCGCGCAGGTGGCCCTGACACTCAAGCTCCTGGGCGGGCTCAGCACCGCGGAGATCGCCCACGCTTTCCTGGTCCCGGAGCCAACGATGGGCCAGCGCCTGGTGCGGGCGAAAGGAAAGATCCGCGACGCCCGCATCCCCTACCGGGTTCCGAGCGGGGCAGAGCTGCCTGAGCGCTTGAAGTCGGTGCTGGCGGTGGTCTACTTGGTCTTCAATGAGGGCTACGCGGCGAGTTCAGGGGCCGGGCTGGTGCGCGAAGACCTCTGCCGCGAGGCTGTACGCCTCGGCCGGCTCATCATGGAACTCATGCCAGATGAGCCCGAAGCCAAAGGCTTGTTGGCCCTCATGCTTCTGCTTAATGCCCGCCGTGCCGCCCGGACAACTCCCGACGGCGGCCTAGTGCTCCTTGCGGACCAAGACCGCAGCCTGTGGGACAGGGATCAAATAGCGGAGGGGCAATTGTTGGTGCGGCAATGCTTGAAGAGGAACCAGCCCGGACCATATCAATTGCAAGCTGCCATCAACGCGGTGCACAGCGATGCCGCACAACCCGCGGACACCGATTGGCGCCAAATCCTGGTGCTGTACGGGCAACTCCTGGCCATCGAGCCGACGCCGGTGGTCGCTTTGAACAGGGCCGTTGCCCTGGCGGAGGTGGAAGGACCGGCCGCGGGGCTTGCCGCCGTCGACGTCCTTGAACTAGGCAGCTACTACCTGTTCCACGCCGTGCGGGCGGATCTGCTCCGGCGCCTGGGCCGCAACAAAGAAGCTGTCGCAGCCTACCGGGCAGCGCAGGAGCGCACGAATAACGCCGCCGAGCGAGACTTCCTGGAAGGGCGCGTCCGGGCGCTCACCACCACTGGCCGCGGCCCTGCAGCACCGACTTCAGACGATCCGCACGGTCGGTGACCAGGCCGTCCACGCCCACGTCCAGCAGCCTGGCCATCTCGGCGGAATCGTTGACGGTCCAGACGTGAACCTGCAGCCCAAGCCGATGGGCGCGGCGCAGGAAGCCGCGGGTCACTACCGTCAGGGGTCCGTAGCGGACCGGCACTTGGAGCGCATCGACGTCGTGCAGGATCTTCCGCAACCAGCGCTCCGGAAGTAACGGTCCTAAGAGGGTAAAGGCAGCGTTGCAGGCGATGCCTGCCGAGGACGCCGTGGGGCGGCGGAGCAGGCGCAGGACGGCCCGACGCCGGCGATCTGAGAAGCTCGCAATCAGCACTCGGTCATGGGCATCGAGTTGCTCAATGACTCCGGCGAGGGCATTAACGGTATGCCAATCCTTGACGTCGACGTTGAGCCGCGCCTCGGGGAATTCCGTCAGGACGTCAGCCAAATGGGGAATTGCTTCGCGGCCGCCGATCCGGGCTTTGGCGATCTCGGCAGAGCTGAGGCTGGAGATGAGGCCATGGGCATCTGTGACACGGTCCAAGGTGTCGTCGTGGAAAAGGAGCACCACTCCGTCGGCGGTGGTGCGGGCATCGGTTTCAAGATGCGTGAAGCCGAGGTCAAGCGCCGCCCTGAATGCCCCGGCCGAGTTCTCAAGGCCATCCGGCGAAAACCCGCGGTGCGCGAAGGCAAGCGGAGCGGATTGTCCGTCCGGACGGCTGAAGAAGGGCAAGTACGAGCTCACACGGGTAGCCTAACCCGGCCGTGCTGCCCGAGGCCCTGTCAGGATTCCTGCGGGACGATCTCGACGCCGTCGCCGCAGTGCACCAGCGTGCGGCCGCGGCCGCCGTCGAGATTCACCCAGACCACGCTGTGGTCACTCGACACGGCGTCCACCTGGCCGGGGTTCTCAAACCCCGGCGCGAGCTTGACGCTCACGCGGTCTCCGCGGCGCAACTGCTTCCAATGTTCGGCCGGTACTGCGCGGCGAACGGGGGCCTCGGGCCACCCCGTCGTCTTCCTCTTGGCCATCATGTCCCCTGTGATCGGCATCGAATACGGCACGAGCCTACGGGGAGTAGTTGAACGGCAGTTGGACTTGAGCTGTGTAATGGGTGAGCGGTCCCAACTAACTAGCAATTGTTGTCGTTTAGAGGCCTGAAAACGACATTAAGTGCGAGTCAGTTGGGACCGCCCGGCTGGAAAAGGGCCCTAGATGATGGCGGCGCGAAGTTGCTTCGCGGCCAGTGCGGGGTCGTCCGCACCGTAGATGGAACCACCGACGACGGCGACATCCGCTCCAGCGCGCTGGACCGCTCCGATGGTGGACAGGTTCACGCCGCCAGCCACGGAGAACGGCACGCGGGCTTCCTCACCGGCGCTCAGCAGGACATCCAGGTTGTAGCCCGGCTTTGCCTGCTCGTCGAGGCCGGCATGGAACTCGATGAACTTGGCACCGAGGGCCCGGGCTTCCTTGGCACGGGTCACTTTGTCAGCCACGCCGATCAGGTCCACCACGATGCCCTTGTTGTGGTCCTTGGCTGCCTTGACAGCACCGGCGATGGTGGAGTCATCGGCGCCGCCAAGCACGGAGACGAGGTCCGCGCCGGCCTTGAATGCGATGTCGGCTTCGAGTTCACCGGCATCCATGGTCTTGAGGTCGGCGAACACGATCTTGTCCGGGTGGGCTTCCTTGATGGCGGTCACGGCGGACAGGCCTTCGCTTTTCACGAGCGGGGTGCCGAGTTCGATGATGTCCACGTATTCGGCGACCTTGCCGGCGATCTCGAGGGCGGCTTCGGTGGTGAGGACGTCGATGGCGACTTGCAGCTTCATGGAGGGAATCACTTTCGTTGTGGGTTGAGGTGTTGTTGCGGTGGAAATCAGGGGCTATTCGAGGTTGGCGTGGCGGAGCCAGAGTTCCTCGGCCGGGGTTGCGTCGTTGTCCCACAGGGTCTGGAAGACTGCTTCGGCAGCGAGGAAGAGCACCTGCTCGAACAGGCTGCCGGAGTATTGACGCGACAGCGTGGAACCGTGGTCTGTCTTCTGCGCCGCAGGAATGATGACGACGACGTCGGCCAGTTCCGCGAGCGGGGACGTGGCGTTCGTGGTGTACACGGCGATCCTGGCGCCGGCTTTGGAGGCTGTCTCGGCGGCTCGCACGACGCCGGAGGTCGTCCCGGAGCCCGAGGCGACCAAGAGGAGGTCGCCCGAGCGGATGGCCGGTGTGGTGGTGTCCCCCGCGATGTGCACGTCGAAGCCGAGGTGCATCAGCCGCATCGCAGCCATCCGCAGGACGAGGCCGCTGCGGCCGGCTCCTGCAACGAAGATCCGGCCGGTGGCCGAGTTCCCGGCAGTCTGGACTTCCGTGGCCAGGCGGGAGAGCTGCCCGAGGTCGACTTCAGCGGCTGTTTCCGCGATCTCGCTGCCCACGAGGGCCAAGCTCAGGTCGACATCCAGGCTTAGGTCGACATCCTGGGCGCCGCTCGCCAGGACGCGATCTTGGTCTGATGTGGCCTCGGCGGCCTCTGCGGTGGTAGTCATGCGTTGCCTCCTGCTCAGGTGAATGTTCCGTTTGAATCAATCGTTCCGGATTGAACGGATAGGAGTAACACTGAGCACGGGCAGTCTTAACTATCCGTTTGGGTAGTGTGCGCGTGTCCGAAACGGCTAAGGTGGCGGAATGACTTCAAGCACATGGACATTGCTGGAGGCCGTGGCCGAGCTGGCCAACGCTCCGCTCACGAGCATCGCCGAACGGCTCCGTGAAGCAACCCTTCCGTACGTGGGCAGCAGCGCGCTGGTCATTTTCACCGAGGATTGCACGGGCCGGCCCCAGAAGAAGGCGGGGGCAGAGGGGATCATCAGCCGCGTCTCCATTCCGGAGCTTGATCAATTGCGGGCCCGGGTCAAGGAAAGCGAGGCGTGGCAAGGTGAAGCGACCATCGCCGGCGAGCAGCGGCCCGTTCTCGCTTTGACGTCCGAGACCAACGCACTGCTGACCCTCACCGTGCCGGTCCTGCCCGAAGAACCGTTGGAGCGCGAGTCGGCGCTGCGGATGCTTGACTACCTCTGGCAGCTGACAGCCCGGCGCATCCAGGAGAAGGTGGCGGACGCGCCGCCGTCGTACCTCTTGGAATCCCGCGCTGCGTCAGCCGAGCGGCTCCGTGTCACGGCCGAACTCGTGGACAGGCATTCCACCACCCTGGAGACACTTTTGGCGGCGTTGCGATCGAGCGCCCTCGACGACGCGACTGCCAGAAAAACCGTCACGGACCTGGCCGCTACCTCGCTGGTCAATCTTCGGACGCTCAGCGACCGAACAACGGACCTCGTCGAAGAGCCGGTGGCCAAGGCCTTCGAACGGCTGCGGGAGGACTTGCGACCGCTCATGCATTTCAGTGGACTCGATATCCAGTTCATCGAGCCACCGGTCAACGGCCGCGCACTGCCCGGCGAAGTGGCCCACGCCGCCCGGGCGATCGTGCGGGGGCTGGTGCTTGCCATCGTTGAGCAGCCCGAGGTCCGCCGGGTGCGTGTGCAGTGGGATTGCGACGGAGTGAACCTCCTCGTCAACGTTCGCGACGACGGCCTTGGCGAACTGACGGCGGATTCGCCCAACATTTCCCGGCTCAACAGCAGGGTGTCGGCGCTCGATGGTCGCATGAACATCGAGGTCATGGCCGGCTGGGGGGCTGACGTGCAAGTGGTCCTGCCGCTGGATCCCCCGACGGCTCCCGTGGGCGACATCGGGGGATGGGGCTTGGCGGAACGCGAAATCGAAGTCCTCCAGCTGCTCGCTGCCGGCCAGCGCAACAGGAGCATCTCGGCCAAGCTGCACATCAGCGAAAACACGGTTAAATTCCATGTTAGGAATATCTTCAGGAAGCTCGGCGTGGGCTCACGAACCGAAGCCATTGCCTTGGCGCACAGCCACGGACTGCGGGCGCCGAACTAGCCGTGCACGGCGGCCCGGTGCGGGGCTCCCTAAACCCGCAGGGAAGCGAGCTTTGCCTCGAGGATCTGGGCCACGCCGTCGTCGTCGAAATGGGGCGCCTGCTGGCCGGCTGCGCTGATCGCCTCCGGATGGCCGCTGGCCATCGCATAACCGTCGCCCGCCCAGCGCAGCATCTCGACGTCGTTGGGCATGTCGCCGAAAGCCACCACATCGGCGGCGTCGATGCCCCGGGATGCCGCATATTCGGCGAGTGTGACGGCTTTGTTGATACCGGGCGCCGACATTTCCAGGAGTGCGGTCCGCGGCGCCGAGTGGGTGGTCTCCACGAGATGCGCGACGGCGGGCTGCACCTTTGCGAGGAAATCATCCGGAGTGCCGCTGCGGGTCACGGCAAGGAACTTCACCACGGCGTCGTCCGCGGTCAGCGTTTCGTCCAGCCAAGCGGGAGTGAACTCGGCCAGGAGCTCGCTGGTCTCGTTCTCGATGAACCCGGGTTCGAGATGGAATCCGGTAAGGGTTTCGGCCGCGAACAGGGCGTCGGGCCTGAGCTGTTTGATGATCCGGCGGGCCTCAAGCACAGACTCGATGCTCAAGGCATTCGCCGAAATCAGCTTGTCAGCTTCAAGATCCCACACCACTGCCCCATTGGAGCAAATAACGATGCCGCTGTGGCCGATCTGCTCGCGGAGGGGGTAGAGCCAGCGCGGCGGCCGCCCGGTTACGAACACCACCTCAATGCCCGCGTCACGGCAGGCATGGAAAGCGCGGATGGTGCGGCTGCTGATCTTGCCGTCATGTCCAAGGATGGTGCCGTCAATGTCACTTGCTACGAGCCGCATTATGTCAGTCTACGTGGGGGCGGCATCGGATTCGCCGCCGAGGCTAACGCTGTTCGAAATGGCCCGTGATGACGGCCCGGCCCAGCGTGTGGGCTGCCAGCTTGCGGACGAGCGCTTCCGTGGAGGCACCGGCGTCGAGGCCCAGTTCTTCGACGTCGACCGCGTGCACGGCCACGATGTACCGGTGCGGACCGTGCCCGGGCGGAGGCGCGGCACCCAAGTAACCGGGGAACCCGGCGTCGTTCTTGAGTTGAACCGCTCCGGCCGGCAAGTGCGCACCACCCGGAACGCCGGCACCGGCAGGCAACGAGTTCGTAGTGGCGGGGATGTTGACCACTGCCCAGTGCCAGTAGCCGCCCGCCCTCGGAGCATCGGGGTCGAAGACGGTGACGACGTAACCCTTGGTGCCCTCGGGGGCTCCGTTCCAGCTCAATTGCGGGGATTCGTCTTTGCCGCCTGCCACGCCGAAGCGCTTGCTGGTCTGGGCCGGGCTGAGCGCGTCACCGTCCTTCAGCGAGCCACTGGTGACATCGAAGGAGGGGACACGTGGGAGGTCGGCGTAACTCATGACTGCCTTTCGACACTTGCACCGGACTCCGGGACGCCCAGGGCGTTAAGTTCCGCGCGGGTCGGCGGGTTCGCGCCTGGCCGGGAGACCGTGATCGCCGCGGCGCGCGCCGCATGGTTGAGGATTCCTTCGAGCACTTCGGCGGGCATGGCATGCAGCTCGTCGCGGTTCTGGGCCCCCGCCAGCCCGTGGTCAACGATCCCCGAGAGGAGCGCGGCCATGAAGGAATCGCCCGCGCCCACCGTATCCGCCACCTCTACCTTTGGTGCGTCCACCTGGGCCTCGCCCGCGGCGGTGACGCCCCAAGGGCCGGCCGCGCCTCGCGTGACCACCACGACGGCGGGTCCCCCGCTGCCGCCCAGGCCCAGCCAGCGTCTGGCCGATTCCAAGACATCGACGCCGGGATAGAGCCACTCAAGGTCCTCGTCGGATGCCTTGACCACGTCGGCAAGCGCCACGAAACGCTCCACCTGAGCCCGCGCAAATTCTCGATCCTTGATGATGCTGGGCCGGCAGTTGGGATCGAAGCTCACAGTCGCGTTCGGATGGGCATGCTCGACGGCGGCAAGGACCTCAGCCGCGCCCGGCTCCAACATGGTGGCAATCGAGCCCGTGTGCAGGAGCGATGTCCCCTGAAGCATGAAAGGCAAGCGCGCGGCGAGGCCGGGAAGCTCCCAGGCGAGGTCGAAGGTGTAGCTGGCAGCGCCGTCGTCGTCGATCAAAGCGGTGGCCACGCTCGTGGGACTCTCATCCGGCGGCAGCGGGACCATGACGGAACTGGAGCGCAGATGGGCAGCGATCGATTCCCCGTAGGCGTCCTTGCCGAAGCGGCCAATGAACTGGACCGCGTGGTCCAGTCTGGCCAGACCCACGGCAACGTTGAGCGGACTGCCGCCCACGTGGGCGTCGATTCCCGAGGAACGCTGGACGACATCAACCAGCGCTTCACCTATGACTGTCAGCATGGGACAACTCTGCCACGCGGATGTGGTGCGCGTCTCTCGATGACAGCTGGTGACTTTGCCTGCAAACCGTCACCCCAGCAGTCGCTGCACCAACTCCCGGCACTTCTTGTACGCGACCGCCCTGGGGTCGATCAGGTCGTAGTGGTCGCCGGGCACCTTGAGGAACTGGGCCGCGCCCCCGGAAGCGGTGGCTGCGGCAACGTAGGCCTCGGACTGGCTGCAAGGGACATCCTCGTCCGATGCAGCGTGGACTGCGAAGACCGGAACGGGGATAGGCAGGGACCTCATGGGGTCCGCATAGATATGCCGTTTGGGGTATCTCACCGAGTCGCCACCCATGAGGTTGTCGACCGCGCCGTTGCTCAGGTTGAGCCGCTCGGCGTCAGCCAAATTCAGCAGACCAGATTGGCTCACGACGCCGGTCAGCCGCACTGCCGCGCCGTTTTCATGCCGATGGAGCTGCCGGTCGGCGTCCGGGGCGCCGATCTTGGAGAGCTTTTCCCGTCCGGCTGCCCAGACCGCGAGATGGCCGCCCGCGGAGTGTCCCAGCGCCACCACTTTGTTCAGATTGAGTTCATGCTTGCCGGCAATCTCGCCCAGGTGGTCGATCCCATCGAGGACATCTTCGAACGTATGCGGCCAGCCGCCTCCGTTTCCTGCCCTCCGGTACTCGAGGTTCCAGGCGGCTATTCCATGCGCAGCAAGGTCCCGGGCAATCGGCTCACCGAGTTCCGCGCCGTACTGGGAGCGCCAATAGCCTCCATGGATCACCACCACCACTCCGTCGGGTCTGCTGCGGTGTGGCTGCAGCGAATTGTCTGGTACGAACAGCTCGCCCCATTGGCTGGAGTGCTGGCCGTAGTAGTACTTGTGCCGCTTCATCGTGTCCTCCTTTGTGCCGAGCCTATCGCGGAGGAGCGCCGCGGAGCGGGAGCAATGGTTTGAGGATCAACGCGGAGCCTTCCTCAAGGCACTGCCCGAGCGTACCCTCCTGCTTCCAGGTGGCGCACCGGTAGCACCAGAGGCTCCTGCTCCGCTTCACTGTCGGCCCTCCACCGTAAGCTGGAGGCATGGCTAGCAATTGGGACAGCTTGGATCCTCAGCTGCGCGAATCAGTACAGGCGAATGTGGAGCTCTACGAACGGGTCCGGCCTGCCCTGAAACTCGTTACCCGCGACGTCCTGTTGACCCTGCGGGACATGCTCAAGAACAGCGAGTCCGTGCCGCTCTTCGTCACGGGACGCACCAAGACGGTCGAGTCTTTCCGGGAGAAGATTTCCCGTACCGAGGTGCCCTTGGAGGGCGGCCCGCGGGTGCTGAAGTTCCCGGACCCGTTCCGGACCCTGAACGACATGGTGGGGCTGCGCGTCATCACCAAGCTTCCGGCCGAGAACGCCGCGGTTGCCAACTTGATCAAGCGCCAGCGCCAACTTTTCGATTGCCGCGGCGACCTTGAGAAGGACATCGGCTCCATAGAGTCCGGCACCTACGGATATTCGAGCCGCCACCTTATCCTCCGCACCATCCAGAACGAGTCCGTGAAGGCCTACCAGCAAGTCTTCAATCCGGACATCCCCCCGAATGGCAGCTACTTCTTCGAGTGCCAGATCCGCACGGTTTTCGCGCACGCCTGGAGCGAGATCGAACACGACATCCGCTTCAAGGCCGAGGATCCGCGCGCATGGACGCCGCATTTCGACCGCCAGTTCACCGCCACAGCGGCAATGCTCGAAACCGTGGAGAGCGCCTTTGCCGACCTCCACGAACGCTACGAGGAAGTCCGCGGTTACTGGGATCTCGACGGTGAAGGTTCCATGCCCCTCACGCCCAATCGTGTGCGTGACGTTTGGCGGACGCTGCTTCCGCACGTTGACCGTAAAGTTGATGACGACTGGGGTTGGGCCGCGGAGCTCCTTGCGGCCCACGGACTGAACAAGACCGTGGAACTCGCCGGACTCCTCAGTGCCAACCGGATCACCGAGGTCCGCAAGGCCCTGGACCACCGTTACTCCCCTGGACCGGACCGCCTCCTGGATGACCTCCTGCTGTGGCAGTACGGCACTGAACACATCGACCTCACCGCCGAGGCGCCCGACGTCGTCCCCCACCCCCGGCGGGACAGCCTCCAGCGGCGCCTCAAACAGATTGAGCGGTACCGCCTGACCAACAGCTAAGGACCCATGACACCCGAGCAGCTCCAGTCCCTCCGTTTCACGCTGCGCTCACCACGCAGGCTCAAGACGGAAGCATTGGCCGGCTTGGTGGTGGCGCTTGCCCTCATTCCGGAGGCCATCGCGTTCTCCGTAATCGCCGGCGTGGATCCACGGATCGGGCTTTTCGCGTCCTTCACCATGGGAGTCACCACCGCGATCGTCGGCGGCCGATCTGCCATGATCTCCGCGGCCACCGGCGCCGTCGCACTCGTGATCGCACCAGTCATGAAGGACCACGGGCTCAACTACCTGATTGCCACGGTGATCCTGGCAGGCATCTTCCAAATCGTCCTGGCGGTCCTGGGCGTCACGCGGCTGATGCGCTTCATTCCGCGTTCGGTGATGATCGGGTTCGTGAATGCCTTGGCCATCCTGGTGTTCATGGCGCAGCTGCCTGAACTCCTAGGCGTTCCCTGGATGGTCTATCCGATTGTGGCCGTCGGGCTGCTGATCGTCTTCGGTTTGCCCAGAATCACGACGGCGGTGCCCGCGCCTTTGGTGGCGGTCGTCGCCCTCACAATCGTCACGGTACTGGCCGGAATCAATGTTCCTACGGTGCATGACAAGGGCGAACTTCCCAACAGCCTTCCCGGTTTCTTCCTGCCCAATGTTCCTTTGACCTGGGAGACCTTCCAGACGATTGCACCGTTTGCTTTGTCCATGGCGCTGGTGGGCCTCCTAGAGTCCCTCTTGACGGCCAAGCTCGTGGATGACATCACGGATACCCGCTCCAACAAAACCCGTGTTTCTTGGGGCCAAGGCATCGCCAACATCGTCACCGGTTTCCTGGGTGGCTTGGGCGGCTGCGCCGTGATTGGCCAGACCATGATCAACGTCAAGGGTTCGGGTGCCCGCAGCCGGCTGTCGACGTTCCTGGCCGGAGCGTTCCTGTTGGTCCTTGTGGTGGCGCTCGGGGACGTGGTGGGCATGATTCCGATGGCCGCTTTGGTGGCCGTGATGATCTTCGTATCCCTCATCACCTTTGACTGGCATTCGATCCGGCCCACGACGCTCAAGCGACTGCCGAAGTCCGAGACCGGCGTCATGCTCGTGACGGTAGCCGTGGTGGTGGCCACGCACAACCTGGCCATCGGGGTAGGAGCGGGCGTTCTGACGGCCATGGTGCTGTTTGCGAGGCGAGTGGCCCATTTCGCCACTGTGGAGCGGAGCGAACTCGAGCTCAACGGCCGGACCGTGGCGAGCTACACGGTGGACGGCGAGTTGTTCTTCGCCTCGTCCAATGACCTCTACACGCAGTTCGACTATGCGAAGGATTCCTCGGAGGGAATCGACCACGTGGTCATCGACCTGCATGCCTCGCACATCTGGGATGCTTCCACCGTTGCCGTACTGGATTCCGTGACCGAGAAATACCGCAGGCACGGCCGCGAGGTGGAGCTCATCGGCCTCAACGCGGCGAGCGTCCGGATGCGAGAACGGCTGGCAGGCAAGCTCAACGCAGGCTAACGTCCCCCGGCCCACCCAACTCACTCGCAGTTGTTGTCGTTATGAGCCGCCAAAACGACAACAAACGCGAGTCAGTTGGGCTCGGGAAAGCTACGGAGTCTTGAACTCCCAAGGCGCGGCCTTGGTGGTTCCCGCGCCAATGGTGCGTCCGGCGAGCCGGTCCAGAAGCAACGTGATGGCTCCTTCGAGGGCTTCCGGTTCCGGAGTCCCGCCCGCGGATCCAGGGGCCAGGACATCGAACCCGGCAGGCTGCATCGTGTCCGAAATGATGACCTGGGCTACTCCGCGCCGGGCCAGCTCCCCCACTGTGAGGTCAAGGAGGGTGCCGGGTGGAAGAGCCCCGATAATGGCGCCGTCGGCACCGCCGGAGAGCATGAACCGCCGCCATCCCTCGCCGATGAGGATCACGGGCTGGTAGCCATGCTGGGGCAAAATGCGTGCCGCCGCAGTCGCCAAGGCCCGGTCCCACGGCCACTCAAGGTCGCCGATGGCGATCGCCACGAGGTCGGTCTTGCCGCGGCGCATTCCGCGGGCGGCCTGATTGGGTACGTAACCCAGTTCCTTGGCCGCGGCTTGGACACGCTCTTGTGTTGCTTCGCTGATGCGGGTGGTGCCACCAAGGCGCCCGGACAAGACGTAGGACACGGTGGTGAGGGAAACGCCGGCGCTTTTGGCGACGTCCCGGATGGTCGGCTTGGCTCCAAGTCCCATGGCCTAGCGCTTTCCTTTCTTGCGGGAGCCCTTGCCCCTGCCCTTGTCCGGGTTCGGGGCATAGCGCTGAGCCACTGCAGGCTTTTTGGCACCGGTCCCGCGCCGGTCCGGCTTGGGTGCCCTCTTGGGCTTCTCTTGCTGCGCCGAAGGCTGCCGCGAACTCTGCGCGGTCCGGCCCCGGACAATGCCAATGAATTCCTCGATGACCTCGCTCGAGGAGTCGCTCGGCCAGGCAAGGGCGATCTGCGTCCCTTCGGCCCCGGTCAGGCGCCGCGCTACCGTGTCCTTGACGTTGAAATGCCGGGCCACGGACATCGGCAGGATCACGACGCCGGCACCCGAGGCCACCACCTGCATGGCCATCTCCGGCCCGCCCATTGCGGTGACATCCAGGAAGTTCTCCTCTGCGAGATCCTCCAGCGCCACCTCTTCGAACACCGAGATTTCGTGGCCCTTCGGGGCCACCACCACGGGCTGCTCTTCGTAGAGCGGAATGACGTGGAGTCCATCGCGATCCACGGGCAAGCGGACAAAGCTGAGATCCGCGGAACCGTCGCGCAGGACCTCCAGCTGCGCGCCGTCGTCGGACATGAACGAGTGCAGCGGAACATCGGGCATGCGTTCTTCCCAGCGCCGGATCCATTTCCCGGGCGTCACGCCGGCGACGTAGGCGAAAGTCAGCCCCTGGGGGCCGCTTGTTTCAGCGTCGGAGGCGCCGGGGACGCCGACGGCGGGCAGGGATTCTTGATCGGATGGCACCAGTTCACAGTACCGCGCGGGCGGTAGCCAACCCAGCGCCGGCCCAGGCTATGCCGCGTAGACCTGGACCGCCGTGGCCTTGACCACAAAGTAGACGCGCGATCCGGGTTCCAGTCCCAGCTCGGCGGACGCGGACGGCGTGATGTCCGCTGCCAGATCGCCAGCCCGGACCCTGATGTGGTCCCCGTGCGGTTCAAGATCCGTGATCGCAACGGGGAACGAGTTGCGCGGGCTTCCGTGGGCGGCATCCAGGAAGATGGAAACGGCCGACGGCGGGAAGGCCGCGACGCCGGGCTCGCCCGGTTCCGCTTCGTCATCGAGGTGTCCCGCAACATGCAAGCTGGGCAGCTCCGCGTTGGCGAAGGTCCTGAGTCCGTCCTCCGTGACGGTGCCCGCCATGAGGTTCACCCCGGCCAGGCCCGCGGCGAATTGGCTTCGTGGACGCCGGAAGACCTCACGGGTGGCGCCTTCCTCCACAATCCTGCCCTTGTCCATGACGATTACGCGGTCCGCGAGCATGAGCGCGTCCAAGACGTCGTGGGTAATGATCAGGGCCCGACGCCCGGACAGGACGCGTTTCAGGAGCCGGCGCAAGTGCGGAGCGGCGTGGATGTCCAGTGCGGACATTGGTTCGTCAAGAAGCAGCAACTCGGGACTTGCCGCCAGCGCGCGGGCCACCGCAACACGCTGGGCTTGTCCCCCGGACAGCTGCCCGGGCTTCCGCCCGGAGAACTCCATGACGTCGACTTCAGCTAGCCAGTGCCGCGCGGTTTCGCGTGATTCCGCCCGGGAAGCGCCTGCGCTGCGCGGGCCGAAGGCCACGTTGTCGAGGACGCTCAGGTGCGGGAAAAGCAGCGGTTCCTGCGCCAACAGCGCCGTACCGCGAAGGTGAGGAGGGGTCCATACCCGGCTGCCGCCGTCGAGGTTGAAGAGAACCTGGTCCCCTAGGCGGGCAGAGCCGGCATCCGGGCGCACGAGTCCCGCCGCGACGGACAGGAGCGTCGATTTTCCGGCCCCGTTGGGCCCGAGGATCGCCACGGTTTCCGCTTGCCCAAGGCTCAACGACACGTCGAGGTTGCGGGCCCGAACGGTGGCGTCAATGTGGAAACTCACGCGGCGGCCTCCGCGGGAATGTCCGCGCGGTGCGGACGCCGGTAAGACAGGCCGACGACGATCACAGCCACCGCGACGAGAACCAGTGAAAGCGCGACGGCGGCGTCCGCGTCGGTCTCGCGCTGCAGGTAGATTTCCAGCGGCAAGGTCCTCGTGACACCTTGCAGGCTCCCCGCGAAAGTCAGCGTGGCCCCGAACTCGCCCAGGCTGCGGGCAAAGGACAGTACGGCCCCGGACGCGAGCCCGGGGAGGACCATGGGTACGGTCACACGCCGCAGGATGGTGGTGGGGCGGGCGCCGAGCGTCGCGGCAACGGCTTCGTAGCGATTGCCGGCCGTCCGTAAGGCGCCTTCGAGGCTGACTACCAGGAACGGCAGGGCCACGAACGTCTGGGCGAGGACCACCGCCGTCGTCGAAAAGGCGATCTGGATGCCCGCGAGCTCAAGGCTCTTCCCCAGAAGACCCTGCCGCCCGAATGTGTAGAGCAGCGCAATGCCGCCCACCACCGGCGGCAACACCAAGGGCAGGAGGACGAAAGCGCGGAGGAGCCGCTGCCCGCGAAAGGGCCGGCGGGCAAGGACGAGGGCCAAGGGGATGCCCAAGACAACGCAGAGCGCGGTGCTCGCTGCCGAGGTACGGAGGCTGAGCCCTAGGGCCGTCAGCGAGGAATCGGAGGTCACCAGCGGGATGAACTGCGCCCAATTGACCTTTGCGACCATGGCAGCCAGCGGCAACAAGACGAACAGGCCGCCCACTGCCGCAAGGCCATAGACCCACCGTGGAATCCCGCTGAAGTTCATCAAGGCTTGCGGTACGCCGGGGCTTGCGTCACCGGGACTTTCCGGGCGGCCCCGGCGACTCTTATGTGCGGCATGGATTCATCCTAGAACAGCGGCTGTGCCACTTCCCTGTGGGGGCGGATACCCTTGAACCATGACCTCTGCAAACTCCCAGTCCATGAAGCCGGCCACCGTTGCCAAGAAACTTGGCATCTACCTGCCTGCAACACCCCAGGAGTTCCAGGATTCGGAAATCACCCGCGCCGATTTCGCCGAGCTCCAAGCCAACGCCCCGGAGTGGCTCGCCGAGCTACGCCGCACGGGTCCGCACCCGCGTCCCGTGGTGGCACAGAAGCTGAATATCTCCATCAGCGGCCTCGCCCGCGGCGGAATCACGGATCCCCTGACGACGGCGGAAATCACCGAACTGCTCGCAGCTCCCCCGCAGTGGCTCGTCGTCGAGCGCGCCACGCACGCAGCCGTGCGCTCCGAGGCAAAGCGCATCAAGGAAGAAGCTGCCAAGAAGGAAGCCACGAAGGACGCCAAGACAAACGCCGCTGCCAAGCGGGACGCGCCCAAGGCATCCAAGCGGGACCACGCTTAAGCTCCAACCGGACTTCCGCAGGAAGGCAGGACACCCCGGGGTGTCCTGCCTTCCTGCGTTGAGGAGCAAATCGGGCTCTCGCCTCCAGGGCTTCCTCGGCGCATACTGATTTCAAAGGGGTGCGCATTCGCGTGGAGGTGGTCCGATTGCCCGCCACAACTGGAATCCAGCTGACGTTCTGGGAGATCGGGCTGTGGGCGGTTTTGCTCATGTGCGCAGTGGCCTTTACGGTCAACACGGTCCGAAAAGCGGTCATCCACGGAGCCCCCGACGGCGGCCGCCTCGCCTTCCAGGGGCCCCTCGGCCACCGCGACCGGGACCTCGTCAAAGAGCCGGACGCCACCTTCTGGAACATCTTCGCCGGACTCGTGGTGATTGTCCCCGCAGTCCTCATCCCCGCGTTGGCCTCCCCCGCCGTCGGGCTCTTGATGCTCTTCCTCGGCCTAGCTGCCGCGGTTGCCGCCTTTGCCGTCGGCCGGAAACTGGAGCAGAAACGTCAAAACCGCAGCGGTTTCACGGAAGCGGCAGCCCGTCACGACGCCCTCCTGGCCCGCTGGCAAAGGTATGAACTGGATCCCGCCAAGGGCATCGACTTCCCCGGCATGAGCGACGTCAACGTTCCGCAGACCGCCGCCTTGGTCCGCGCACTGCAGGAAGCCCAACGCTGCCGTCTCACTGCGGGGACGGACTATGCCCGCGCGGTCCAGCAGTTGGACACCGCGATGGCCGAAGCCGAAGCAGCGGCGGGTGCTTCCGCGCCGTAGGCCGCGTCGCGCCTGTTTCGTGCACCTTATGGAATTGCCCCGATGTGCACAAGGAGTTCGTGCTCGGCACCGTCGAGGTAGCGGCGCAATTCGGCTGCGGCCTCTTCGCGCTCCCCGTTGCGGATCTGGGCAACCAAGGCGGCGTTGCGTTCAACGTAATGCCCGTGGAAGTCGGGGGTGGTGGCCATGGCGTGGAAGACCAATCGCATCTCGGCAAGCACTTTCTCCATCAATGCGTCCAGGGAGGCGCTTCCGGACAACGACACCAGGGCCTTATGCAGTTCCTGGTTGGCGTCCGCCATGCCAGCCACGGATCCTTCCGCGAGGGCGGCCCGGGCTTTGTCGACGATGACGTCCATGGCGTCTAGGGCTCCCGCCGGGACATCGCCCCACAACACGGCCGCGGGCTCGATCAAGCGGCGCACCCGGTAGATTTCGCGGACGTCGTCCGCTCCGGGAGCGGCTACGAACACGCCGCGGTTGGGGATGCGCTGGACCACGGATTCACCCGCCAGGACGGTGAAGGCCTCCCTCAGGGTGTTCCGGGATACGCCGAGCGCCTCGGACAAAGCTTGCTCGGAGAGCTTCGTGCCGGGCGGCAACAGACCATCGGAGATGCGCTGGCGAAGCTGGGCGGCAACCCACGCTCCGGTGTGGGCGTGGGTGGCGTGGCCGGCGTCGGCGATTCCTTGAAGCGCTGCGTTCATGGGCATGCCCCAAATCTACCGAACGGCGATGCCCCCGCAGGCGACCCCTCAGCCGATGCTCGCGATCACCTCTCCGCGCCCGACGGCGGCGCCCGGTTCGTGCGGACCCCGCGCCACGGTGCCGGAACGGTGGGCCGGGACAGTGGTTTCCATCTTCATGGCCTCCAACACGGCCACGGGTTGACCGGCTTCCACGGCTGCCCCGTCCTCAACCAACCACTTCACCAGCGAGCCGGACATCGGCGAGGCCAGCCCGGCGTCGTCGGCCACAACCGGAGCCGGGGCAGCAGAAACGGAACCGCCGCCACCGTTCATCAGCGCTTCGAACAAGCGAACGGGTAGCCCAAGTTGTACCGCTTTACCGTCCAACTCCACCGTGAACGTGCTTCGTTCGGAGCCTGGGGCCACGCGGGCGACCTCCGGAGAGGCGGCCAGCTCTTCGGCGAACTCGGTCTCGATCCACGTGGTGTAGACGCCGAGCTTGTCCTCCGAGGTGAAAGCCTCGTGGCGGACCACGGCCCGGTGGAAGGGAAGCACGGTGGGCAAACCCTTGATCTGCATCTCGTCCAGGGCAACCCGGGCGCGGCGCAGGGCCTGCTGCCGGTCCTCGCCCCGGACGATCAGCTTGGCCAGGAGGGAATCGTATTCTCCAGGAACCACTGAGCCGGATCGAACCCCCGAGTCCACGCGGATGCCCGGACCGGTGGGCGCCTCGAACGCGTCCACCACGCCGGGGCCCGGCAGGAAGCCGCGGGCAGGATCCTCGGCGTTGAGGCGGAACTCGAAGGCGTGGCCTTTCGGCTCCGGGTCTTCCGTCAGGGAGAGGACGCCGCCCGCGGCGATCCGGAACTGCTCGCGGACCAGGTCCACGCCGGAGGTTTCCTCGGTGACAGGATGTTCCACCTGCAGGCGCGTGTTGACCTCCAGGAAGGAGATGGTGCCGTCCACGGCCACGAGGTATTCGACGGTTCCCGCACCGTAGTATCCGGCCTCGCGGCAAATGGACTTGGCCGATTCGTGGATGAGCTTGCGCTGTTCAGGGCTCAGGAAGGGTGCGGGGGCCTCCTCCACGAGCTTCTGGTTCCGACGCTGCAGGGAGCAATCGCGGGTTCCGAGGACCACCACGTTGCCGTGCATATCGGCCAGGACCTGCGCCTCGACGTGCCGTGGCTGGTCCAGGAAGCGCTCCACGAAGCATTCGTCGCGTCCGAAAGCCGCCTTGGACTCACGCACGGCCGATTCGAACGCGTCCTCGATGTCCTCCAGGCGCCGCGCAATCTTGAGCCCTCGGCCGCCACCGCCGAAAGCAGCCTTGATGGCCACTGGCATACCGTGCTCCAAGGCGAACGCAAGTACTTCGGCGGCGTTGGCCACAGGTCCGTCGCTGCCGGGAACAAGGGGGGCCCCGGCGCGGACGGCGATCTCGCGGGCGACCACCTTGTTTCCCAGTTCCCGTATGGACTGCGGTGCCGGGCCGATCCATGTGAGGCCCGCGTCGATCACGGCCTGCGCGAAGTCGGCGTTCTCGGAGAGGAAGCCATATCCGGGGTGCACGGCGTCGGCACCGGCGCGGCGGGCGACGTCGATCAGCTTGGCGATGTCCAAGTACGTCTGGGCGCCGGTGGAACCTCGCAGTGGGTAGGCCTCGTCGGCGAACCGCACGTGGAGGGCGTCGGCGTCGGGGTCCGAGTACACGGCAACAGACCGCAAGCCCTCGTCTGAGCAGGCGCGGGCAATCCGCACGGCGATCTCGCCGCGGTTGGCGATCAGGACCTTCTTCATGGCTGGGTTCCTTCGGAGACAGCGCCGGCAACGGCAGGTTCATGTGGTTCAAGGGTTGCGGGGTCCACGATCGTGAACCGCACGCGGTGGCCGGGCGGCAATTGCGCCGCCGTCGGCAGGTCTTCGGGTACGACGACGGCAATCACCGGATACCCGCCGGTCACCGGGTGGTCGGCCAGGAAGAGGACGGGATGGCCATTGGGCGGCACTTGGAGTGCGCCGGCAACGGCGCCTTCGCTGGGGAGCTCTGCCGTCCGGTTGCGTTCGATCGTCACGCAGCCGACGGGCTTGAGCCGGACGCCGATCCTGTTGGACTGCTCGGTGGTGACCCAGTCCTGGCCCGTGAGCGACCCGAGTGCGCTGGAATCAAACCAGTCGTCCCGGGGGCCCAGGGTGATGCGCAGCTCGGTAAAGACGGCTCCTAGCCGCAGCGTGGATTCCTCGGGAGCGCCGACCATCTGGAACAGCGGCGCTCTTCCCACGGGGAGCCGGGTCCCGGCCACCAAGCGTGCGGGACCGATTCCGGACATCGAGTCGCTTGAGCGGCTGCCGAGCACCGGATGCACATCAATCCCGCCGCGGACGGCAAGGTAGCTGCGGGCCCCGAGCGTCGGTTCCCCCAGGTTAAGGGTTTCGCCGTCCAGGAGGACGAAGGGAGCGCACATCGCGGCGCAGCGGGCCGGATCCCCCGAAGCATCGCGGATTTCCAAAGGGACCACCGCCCCGGCAACAGCGAGCACCTGGTCGCCGACGGCCCGGACCGAGAGTCCGCCCAGCACCGTTTCCACAACCGCAGCACGGGCTTCGTTGCCCACCAAGCGATTGGCCTGACGCGTCGATTGTTGGTCCACGGCGCCCGCGGCTGAGACTCCCAGATCCCCTAGTCCGGGGCGCCCGAGGTCCTGGACCAGCGATTGAAGTCCGGGTGAGTCCACAACCAAGGCGGGTCCGTTGACTTCGCGGGCTGCCGGCGGTGCCGGAGTCAACGCGATGGCCTCTCGGACCGCCACATACCGGACCCGGTCTCCCGGACGAACAAGCGCCGGTGACTCCCGCTCGAGATCCCAGAGGACCGCCGTCGTGCGCCCGATCAGTTGCCAGCCGCCCGGGGACTGCCGCGGATAGACGGCGGAAAACGCCCCGCCGAGCGCCACGGAACCGGCCGGAACGGAGGTACGCGGCGAGCTGCGGCGCGGAACGTCGAGGCTGTGGTTCTCGCCGAGCAGGTACGTGAAACCCGGGGCGAATCCGCCGAAAGCCGCGATCCAAAGCTGGCCGGTGTGCCCGGCCACGACGCCGTCCCGGCCCAGACCGGTGAGCATGCCCACCTCGGTGAGGTCCTCGCCGTCGTACACCACTTCGATGGTGACGTCGCGGGAACTGTCGTGTGGCACCGCTCCCAGGTCAACATGCCCGACGGCGGCGCGCGCCGCGAGTGCCTCGGCGTGCGTTCCGAACTTAAGCAGTACGGTGGCTGCCGCGGCGACCGCATCAAGCTGGCCGGGCAGTGGCTCGGCAAGCAGGCGGGAATGAAACGCCAGCACGGAAGGGAGGTCGGAAAGCTCCACCAGCAAGGCGCGCGGGCCGGCCCAGCGTATTCCCGTGAGGCTCATGCGAAGCTCCGTACGGTGACCCCGGCGGACTCGAGTCCCGCGCGGACAGCGGCTGCCATGGCCACGGCGCCGGGAGTGTCTCCGTGGACGCAGATGCTTTCTGCATGTACGTTCCGGGTGGAACCGTCGCGGGCCACGACCTTGCCTTCCGTTGCCAGACGGACCATGTTCTCCGTGATGGCAGCGTGATCGTGAAGCACGGCGCCTTCTTCGCGGCGCGATACGAGGGTGCCGTCCGGGTTGTAGGCGCGGTCAGCGAATGCCTCGGCTACTCCCCGAAGCCCCTTCGCTTCGGCTTTGGCGAGTGCGACGGAGCCCGGCAGGAGAAGGAGCGGGAGTCCGGGACTGAAGGAATGGACGGCGTCGACGACCGCCTGGGCATGGACCTCGTGGTGGACGATCGTGTTGTAGAGGGCTCCGTGGGGCTTGACGTACTTGATCTCCGAGCCGGCAGCACGGGCCAGGGCTTGAAGCGCGCCGAGTTGGTAGAGGACGTCGTCGGCCAGTTCCGTTGCGGAGCAGTCGAGGAAACGGCGGCCGAAGCCCGCGAGGTCCCGATAGCCCACGTGGGCACCGATGGCCACTCCTGCGGCGACGGCCTCACGGCAGGTGCGGGCGATGGTGCTGGGATCTCCGGCATGGAATCCGCAGGCCACATTGGCACTCGACACGTAGCGGAAGACTGCAGCGTCGTCGCCCATGGTCCAGTTGCCGAACGATTCTCCGACGTCGCTGTTGAGGTCAATAAAAGGCATTGTGATCCCCGTCTCAGGTTGAATACCTCACCATCATGCCTGAAACGGGAAGATTGTTCAACAATCTTGGTGGCGGGACCGAATGCCCGGATTCCAAAAGTGAGGTCTCGACCCTTTCAACGAGCGAAAGAGCCGAGACCTCACGTGTGGATAGGATCGACTAGGAGACCGGTACCGCAGCGACACGGTTGTTGGCGGTGACGATCCGGGCGGCCGTTGCCTGGCCCATCCGGACTGCGCCGTCCACGTGCTGGTAGCCTTCCGCAGCCAGATCGGAGGAGGACCAGTAGATGGGTCCGACATTGGCGTGTTGGTCCTTGCCGTAGCGGTGCAAACCACCCAGGTCGTAGCTGGCCGCGTAGGCCCCGCGGGTCCATTCTTCGGAACCCCAGTCGGATTCGTAGTAGACCTCGGCGTCCAGGGCCTTTTCGCCCAGGAAGCTCGCGATGGACTCAAGGACCTTCTTCTTACGGTCCTCTGCGCTGAGCTCGAAGACGGCGTCTGCCTTTTCGTCCGAGATGAAGCCCACCAGGGTCCCGCGGGTGTCTCCATGGTTCGTGTTGTCGTAGACCTCCTGAACCAGGGCGTCGGCGCCGAAGCCCGTGCCGGACAGGCCGTCTTCGCGCCAGAACGGCGTGCTGTAGACAGCGTGGACTTTGATGACCAGGCCCAGGGACTGATGCTGGTGCATCTGGTGCTGGCGGCGCGGCAGCGGCGGGTTGTAGGACACGCGGGAGTACAGGTTCGGCGGGACAGCCATGATGACGAATCGCGCGTTGACGGTTGCGCGCTCGGACTCAACGGTGACGCGATGGCCTTCACCCGCCGGCTCCCAATTGATGGTGCGGACCGGGCTGTTAAGTACGACGTCGTCACCCAGTTCCGCGGCGATCAGCAGGGAGACCTGCTGCATGCCGCCAATAACCCGCTTGTCCAGGATGAAGTCTTCGTCCGTCAGGTTGGAGAAGGAGCCTGCCGAAGCCGCCATCAGCACTGCTTGCAGCGCAGAGAAGGCGTGGGCCGGCTTGGTCAGCATGCCACCGGCGATGAACAAGCCGATGTTGTTGCAGGCTTCCTCGTCCGTGGAGTTCTGGCGCAGCCAGTGGTGGAAGGAAATGGTGTCCAATTCGCGGGCCTTGGGGTGGGCCCAGGGCTCCTCCGGGCCCATCTCGGCGGCGAGGCCGTCCAAGATGGCGGTGAGCTTCTCCATCTCGGCTGCAGTGGTTTCGCTCACCGGGAAGGAAGCCCCGGTGTAGCGGGTGCGGCTGCCGTCAGGTGCGAGGTAGACAGATTCGCCGTCGCGGTAGCGGGAGTACATCTTCAGGCCCAGTTCATCCAGGAGCCCCATAAGGGCGGTCTGGTCCGGGGACACCCATTGTCCACCGATCTCCAGCATGGCCCCGTCAATGGTGTCGGTCCACGTGCGGCCGCCGACGCGGTCGCGTGCTTCAAGCACGGCAACACTGAGCCCGGCCTTCTTCAATTCGCGTGCAGCCGTCAACCCCGACGGACCGGCACCGACAATTACGACGTCGCGATCAAGATTCAGCATGATGTCCTTTCTGTGGCCGTCCCCGTTGGCTGACCAATAAATGAATGACGTTCATTTATCTCAACTGTAGCTGGCTTGGCCCCGGCTGTGAAGACCCAAATGGAATAATGCTGTGACACAGTCTCCAGAAAGGTCAGCGATGCCTGAACCCACCCCCGCTCCCGGCGAGACCAAAGCGCGCCGCAGGGCAGGTCGGCCAATGGCGGCGGTCCTGGACCAGGACGGCATCACTGCAGCTGCGCTGGAACTGATCAGCAAGAAGGGCTACGACGGCCTCACCATGGCCGCACTCGCGCGCTCCCTGGGTGTGGCGCCGTCGGCCCTCTACAACCACGTGTCCTCCAAGGATGAAGTCCTCAAGCTCGTCGAAGAGGACCTGATGTCGAAGGTCGACTTCGGCGGTTTCAGCACGCTGCCCTGGGAGGATGCCGTCCGGCAATGGGCTTATTCATACCGCGGCATTTTCGCGAGGCACACTCCGCTGATCTCGGTGATCGCGGTTCTTCCCGTGACCGACGCGCCCCAGACGCTCGCCATGTACGAAGCCGTCACGGAGGGATTCCTCCGCGCGGGTTTCCCGGAAAAGCAGATCATCCCAAGCATCGTGGCCCTCGAGGCCTATATCTTCGGCGCCGCTTTCGACGCGAACGCGCCGGCGGACATTTTCGATTCAGGCCGCTTGGCCGACTCCACACCGCACTTCACGTCGGCGGTCCGCAGCCTGGGGCCCGAGCGGAACAACTACCCGTCCGACCTCGCGTTCAGCATGGGCCTGGATGCGCTGATCACCGGGCTCGGGGCGCTGCGCGGGTAGCCCAACTCACTCGCATTTGTTGTCGTTATGAGCCGCCAAAACGACAACAAATGCGAGTCAGTTGGGAGTTACGAGGGAGTTAAACAAAGGAACCCCGGTCAGAGACCGGGGTTCCTTGAATTGCGTGCGCGAGGGGGGATTTGAACCCCCACACCCTTTCGGATACTGGCACCTGAAGCCAGCGCGTCTGCCGTTCCGCCACTCGCGCGCAACTTCCTTCGCCCGGGCCGCACCAGGTTTCCCCGGCCTCACCCCTGCGAAAGCAGCGAGATCAAGCATAACGGACAACGCGTTGAAAACGCCAATCGGCCAAGGACTGGGCCGTAAAACCCCGGGATGCCGCGGATTGGCGGTCCCCACATGATGCGGAAATCGCGCAGGAAGCGTCCCGAAATGACGCAGGCAGGCGAACTTTTCCGGCGTTCCAGGCGTTGTGGAATAAGGCCTTTCACAGTCTTGCCCAGTAGTATCGGGGTTGAAGACAGGCTTCTTGCGTGCGCTCCGGCCACTGCGGGGATTCGTCTTGGCTACTGATACTGCAGAGTCAACGAAACGGAAGGAGAAGGACCATGGGCTTGCTCGACAGGGTTGAACGTGGCATCGAAAAGGCCGTCCGCGGCGTCTTCTCTACCGGTTCGCGGGCGCGGGTGGAACCGGTGGAGATAGCCAGCAAGCTTCGCCGTGAACTGGACAATAAGTCCATCACCATTTCGGCCGGCCGTACCTTGGCTCCCAACGTCTTCGACGTCCTCTTGAGCAATGAAGACTTCGCTCGCGCCCAGGACTGGGGAACCCCCTTGGCCGAAGAACTGTGCGACGTGGTCATCCAGCACGTGCGCAGCCAAGGTTACATCCTGCAGGGTCCCGTACGGATCTCCTTCCGTCACGACGAAGCCCAGCGCGAAGGCCACTTCGAAATCACGTCCAGCACTGAGAAATCCAACGGGGCTGCCGCGCCCGCTGCCCCTCGGCCCGTTGTCCCCGCCGCGCCGAGCCGCGAGCCCACAAGGCTCCAGCCTGTCCTGGACATTGGCGGACAGCGCTATTCCCTCAATGCACCTTCCGTGGTGCTGGGCAGGTCGTCCGAGGCCGACATCCTGGTGGACGATACCGGCGTTTCGCGCAAGCACTTGGAAATCCAGACGGCGAACGGGATCATCCGCGCCGTCGACCTCGGTTCCACCAACGGAAGTTACGTCAACGGCCACAAAGTGGACGGCAGTGTGGAACTTACTGACGGATCCACCATCACCATGGGACGGACCAAGATCATTTTCAGACTTCTCCCCCAGCCCTCTGGTGGGCGCCCGTGAGCGACATCAGCGAACTGACAATCACCGCGCTCCGCTTCGGCTTCCTCCTGTTGCTGTGGGTACTGATCTTCAGCATCGTCTCGACCATGCGTCGCGATCTCGTGATCGGCCGCAAAGCGGCCATGGGAACTCCGACGGCGCGCGAAGTACGCAAGCATCCTGAACTCGCCCCCGCGCCACCCCAGCCAGTGAAGCAGCAAGCGCACCAGCTCGTCGTCGTCGAGGGACCGCTCAAGGGGACCACGCTTCCTCTGGCCGCGAGCCCCATTCTGCTGGGCCGCGCACAAGAGGCCACGTTGGTCCTCGAGGATGATTACGCTTCGGGCAGGCACGCGCGCCTGTTCCCCCAAGGCAGCCGATGGTTCATCGAAGACCTCGGCTCCACGAACGGCACCTACCTCGCCGACCAGCAATTGACCCGCGCCCTGCCGGTGGAGCTTGGCGTCCCCGTGAGGATCGGCAAGACGGTCATCGAATTGAGGGCGTAGCCCATGGCTTCCCCCCAAGCCTCCGAGGGCAAGTCACTGCCTCCGGAACTTCCCCTGATCATGCGCTACGCGGCGCGATCCGACGTCGGTCGTGTCCGCTCGAAGAACGACGACTCCGCGTATGCCGGCCGGCATCTTGCCGTTGTCGCTGACGGCATGGGCGGGCATGCGGGCGGGGACGTCGCCTCGGCCTCCACTGTGCTGGACATGATCCACCTCGATCACGATTCCTACCCGGACGGCGCGGAAACAGTCCTGGCAGATGAAATCCAGACCGCCAATTCCCTCCTCTCCGAGCTTGTCCATGTGGACCCGAAGCTCGCAGGCATGGGTACCACCGTCACCGCCCTGCTGCTCGAAGGCAGGCGGCTGCACTTCGCGCACATCGGTGATTCCCGCGCCTACCGCCTGCGCAATGGCAAATTCGAGCAAATCAGCGTGGACCACACTTTCGTCCAGAGGCTGATCGACGAAGGCCGGCTGCGCCCCGAGGAAGCCGAAACCCACCCGCACAAGAACGTCCTCATGCGCGTTCTGGGCGACGTGGACGCCAGCCCCGAACTGGACCTGGACGAGCTCGACGTCGAACCGGGCGAACGCTGGCTCCTTTGCTCCGATGGCCTGAACTACGTCCAAGGGGCCGTCGTGGAGCAAGTGGTCCGCGAAACCAAGGACCTCGCCGAATGCGCCGAGCTCCTCGTTGAGCTCACGCTCGCCAACGGTGCCCCGGATAACGTCACCGTGGTCCTGTTGGAAATCGTGGAAGAGACCGGCGACCTCAGCACGGCCGCCGTCGACGTCGTCCAGTCCGCGCCGACACCCCCGAAAGCGGCCGACGCGGGAAAGGCCGCACCGAGCACGGACGAGCACAGCAGCGATGCGAAAGCCCCGGCCAAGGAATCCGGGGCCAACAGCCCCGCCGCCGGTCGGGTCACGCCACCGGAAACAACGTCCGACGCCGGGCCTTCCGCCGCAGGAGTAAAGCCCACCGCCGCGGCGGAGCCTGGAGCGACAGGTCCCGCAAAGCCCGCCGGGACAACTGAGCCTCCGACGGCGACAGACCCACACTTGGGCGAACACCTGTCGGCGGAGATCCTCCGCGAAGAGCTTGCAAGCCGTCCGCACGAACTGGTCGGTGCTGCCGCAACCGCGGCGGAAACGGGCTCGATCCCCACCGTCGCCGGACGCAGCGTTGCACGCCGGGCAGCCACCGTGCTGACCCACAAGGCTGAACAGGACCGCCAGGATCCACAGCCGCTCGTCGCCCCGAAGCGGCGCTGGTTGACGCCGGCTATCGCCGCGGTCCTGGCCATTTTTGTGATCGCCGGACTGTGGCTCGGGTATGCGTGGACGCAGACACGATACTACGTCGGTGAATTCAACCAGCACGTCGCGATTTTCAACGGCATCTCACAGAGCCTTGGCCCTTTCCAGCTCTCGAAAGTGGAGGCCACGACGAACATCCGCATGGACTCTTTGCCTGAATTCACACAACAAGTCGTTCGCCAGACCGTACCGGCGCGGGATCTCGCCGATGCCCAGCAGATTGTGAAAAACCTGCAGGAGAAGGGCACCACCGGGCTGCCGGTCAATTGCCCTACAGGCACAGCAAAGCCGACGGCAAGTCCCACCCACGCGGCAAGCCCCACGCCGGCAAGCCCAAGTCCTTCGAACCCTCCAACATCGTCACCCACGTCCACGCCTGTCCCTACGTGCGCGGTGTCCCCATGATTCTGGCCATAACCACACCCAAGCCGCGCCGCAATGTCGAGCTCGTCCTGCTGATCCTTGCCCTCGCTGTGGGAATCGGCGCCAGCGCCATGGTCGGGCTCAATAGCGCGGCCGCTTTCGACAGTGATTTCTGGTTCCAATCGAGTCTCTTGATCGTGGCCTCATTCGCTTTCCACATGATCCTCAGGTTCCGCGCAAAATATGCCGATCCGATCATGCTTCCGATCGTTGTTGCCCTCAACGGCTTGGGACTGGCCCTGATCCACCGCATGGACCAGCCAGGCGAGGACACAGGCAACAACCAGTTGCGCTGGACGCTCCTTGCCATGGCCGTGTCAATCGCTGTGGTCTGGTTCGTGAAGGACCACCGACTCCTCCGCCGCTTCACCTTTATCTCGCTCGCGGCCAGCGCAGTCCTCCTTGTATTGCCACTCGTTCCCGGCATCTCCGCCGGGGAAGTGCTGGGCGCCAGCGTCTGGATCCGGCTCGGCCCCATGACTTTCCAGCCAGGCGAAATCGCGAAGATCACCCTGGCTATATTCTTCGCAGGTTATCTTTCCTCCAACCGGGACCTCATCCTGCTTGCAGGCCGCAAAATCGGCCCCATGCAATTGCCGCGCTTCAAGGATCTTGGCCCCATGATCACGGCTTGGCTCGTGAGTATCGGCATCCTCGTCTTCCAACGGGACCTCGGCACCTCCATCCTCTTCTTCGGCTTGTTCATCGTCATCATCTACGTGGCGACGAGCCGAATCAGCTGGGTGGTCATCGGCGTCGCGCTGATCCTCGGTGGCGGATTCCTGGCGTCCAGGTTCTTCTCGCACGTCGCGTTCCGCCTGGACAGCTGGTGGAACGCGTTCACCCCGGAAGTCTTCGACAGGTCCCCGGGCGGCAGCGGACAGATCGTCCAAGGCCTCTTCGGCATGGCCGATGGCGGACTTGTGGGCACGGGGCTCGGACAAGGCAGGCCGGATCTGGTGCCTTTTGCCAACAGCGACATGATCGTAGCCCTCATCGGTGAGGAGCTGGGACTGATTGGTCTCTTTGCCGTCGTGATGCTCTACATGCTGCTCTTCACCCGGGGGTTCCGCGCAGCTCTTGGCGCCCGGGACGCGTTCGGCAAGCTCTTGGCTTGCGGCTTGTCCTTTGCCATCGCGTTGCAGTGCTTCGTGGTGATCGGCGGCGTCACCCGGTTGATCCCGTTGACGGGGCTCACTACTCCCTTCCTCGCAGCGGGCGGTTCCTCTTTGCTTGCCAACTGGATCATCGTGGGTTTGCTGCTGATGATTTCGAACACCGCGCGCGGCCCGGTGGACACTACGCCCGTTACCCATGCCCCCACCGAGGCGGTGCAGACCTCATGAACCATTCCATACGCAATGCCTGGATGGCAGCCGTTGCCATGTTCGCCCTACTTTTTGGCGCAATCAGCTATGTCCAGGTCATCGGCGCGGGCGACCTCAATGACAATCCGTGGAACCAGCGCGCCGTCCTGGCGAACTACTGCAACGACCGGGGTGCGATCATCGTGGGCGGCAAGCCAATCGCCGAGTCCATTGCCGGGGACGAGACCTGCAAGTACCAGCGCAGTTATGCCCAGCCGGAGCTCTACGCAGGGATCACGGGCTACTTCTCCAGGACCTATGGGTCCACCGGGCTTGAGCAGCAGCTCCGGGATGAGCTGGCCGGAAGCTCAGACCAACTCTTCCTGGACCGTGTGAGCCAGATTTTCCTCGGCAGCCAGCCGAAGGGGGCTTCGGTGGAATTGACCCTCGATCCCGCGATCCAGAAGCTCGCCTACGACCTCATCCCTGATGGTCAGCGTGGCTCGATCGTCGTCACCAACCCTAAGACGGGCGCCATCATCGCCATGGTTTCCAAGCCGTCCTATGACCCCAACTTGATCGCAACGCACGATCCCGCCAAGGAAAAGGCCAGTTACGACCAAATCAACCAAGTCCCCGGGATCGACCTCAACCAGTCGGTGAGCGGACCCACCGGTGAGCTGCTGGCCCCCGGTTCCGTGTTCAAGCTCGTCGACACCGCGGCTGCATTGAGCTCCGGAAAGTACAACAAGGACAGCGTTTTGCCGAACCCGAGCAGCCTGCCCTTGCCCGGTTCGAGCGCATCGCTGCCCAACTACGCCGGCGGGAACTGCTCAACCCGCAACACGGCCGATTTCGCTTTCGCCTTGGAGCAATCATGCAACACGCCCTTCGCCAGCATCGCCTTGGACCTGGGCCAGAAAGCCATCGCGGACCAGGCCGGAAAGTTCGGCTTCGGACAGGATTTTGGGGACCAGCTCAAGCTTCAGACCGGGATCAGTATCTTCCCCAAGAATCTGGACCAGGCAGCGCTCGCCCAGTCCGCCGTCGGCCAGCGTGATGTCAAGGCCACTCCGCTGCAGATCGCGATGATGACCGCCGCTATCGCCAATAATGGCGTCCAGATGAAGCCGAACCTCATCAAGACTGTGCGGGCACCTGACCTCCGTGTGATCAGCGAGCCCAAGCCCGAGGCGCTGCGCACTTCCACGACGCCTGATATCGCCAGCCAGATCACACAGTGGATGACCGACGTCGTATCCCAGGGAATTGCGAGCGGTGCCGCGGTACCGGGAGTCCAGGTGGCCGGCAAGACCGGTACGGCGCAACTCGGCGATTCAGGCTTGAACAACTCATGGTTTACCGGGTTTGCCCCGGCCAACGACCCGCAGGTAGCCGTCACCATTGTCATGGAAGGTGTTGATGTGTCTACCGGCGCAAAGCTAACCAGTCCGAACGCGAAGAAGATTTTTGAGGCGGTGTTGAACAAGTGAGGCCTACGTCAGGAATCACCCTCGGCGGCAGGTTCCAGCTGACCAGTCGCATTGCAATTGGCGGCATGGGAGAGGTCTGGAGGGCAAAGGACCAGATCCTTGGCCGGATCGTCGCCATCAAGGTACTCAAAGAGGAATATACGGGTGATCCCGGGTTCCTCCAACGGTTCCGCGCCGAGGCCCGTCACACCGCGTTGCTCAATCACGTGGGGATCGCCAACGTCTTCGACTATGGAGAGGAAGACGGCTCCGCCTACCTCGTCATGGAATTGGTGCCAGGTCAGCCGCTGAGCAGCATCCTGGAACATGAGCAGGTACTTTCGCCGGACCGCACCCTGTCCATCATTTCCCAGACCGCCCGGGCACTGGCTCCCGCGCATGCCCAGGGCCTGGTGCACCGGGACATCAAACCGGGAAACCTCCTGATCACGCCGGACTTCCGCGTCAAGGTCACCGACTTCGGTATCGCCCGCTTGGCAGACCAAGTTCCACTCACGCAGACCGGGCAGGTCATGGGTACTGCCCAATACCTGGCTCCTGAGCAAGCCACGGGGCAAACGGCCACGGGCGCCTCGGACATATATTCCCTCGGGGTTATCGGTTATGAGTGCCTCACGGGGCATCGTCCGTTCTCCGGTGAATCCCAGATCGCCATTGCGCTGGCCCAGGTCAACGACGCTCCGCCCCCGCTGCCTGAAAGCCTGCCCACTCCAGTACGCGCCCTGCTGATGTCCATGCTCGCCAAGGATCCGAAGAACCGTCCCGCGGATGCCATCAAGCTGGCCGAAGCCGCAGAAGCGATCCGCGCGGGCGATATTTCCACGGCGCACGCCGCCGTACCGGGAATGTTGCTCTTCGAGTCCGCCACGGGCCCCATCACTGCTCCTACCGACATCGCCACCGCACCCACCGGGATCGTAGCCTCGCCGTACGGCAGGGAAGCGCGTTCGACGTCGACGTCGGCGCTCCCGGTGATCGGCGCCGCGGCAGCGGGAGCCGCAGCCGTAGGGGCTGCAGCCGAAGGCGGAAACGCTCTTGCCCGCGCCAATGCCTTGGCTGCCGAGCGCAGTTTGGATCAGGCCGACGCGCACAACCAGTACATCCATGAGGAAGAGGAGTACCAGGAGGAGCCGCCGCGGAAGAAACGCAGCCCGTGGACATGGCCGCTCATCGCACTCATCGTGCTCGTGCTGCTTGCCTTTGTGGGTGCGATCCTGACCCAGTCCGGGCTGTTCTCGCCGAGCAATCCAGCACCGGCCACTACAAGCGCGCCGGTCCAGAGTTCCAGCGCACCGCCAACCTCGGCAAGCCCGAGCCCCACGGAGACATCAGCCACTCCGACACCCACCACGACCACCGCCGAGGCCATCAACCTGATACCGGAGCAGTACAAGGGACAGCCGTACGACAAGGTGCGCTCGGACCTCAATGCACTCGGCCTCGTTGTCAGCGGTGTCCAGGTCTTTGATCCGTCCACGCCCGGCACCGTCATCGATATCAATCCTTCGGGTCCCGTGGCCAAGGGATCAACCATCACGGTCAGCTATTCCAAGGGACCGCAGATGGTTACTGTGCCGACCATCGGCCAGGGCGCCGCCGAATCACAGGTGCAGGCCGCCATCGAAGGCGCCGGCCTGCGCTGGGTCACTGGAGCCCCCGTTGATGGAGCGACCGGCCAAGCGCCGGGAACTTTCGTCAGTTCCGATCCCGCGGCCGGGCAGAAAGTACCTTCGGGGTCCGTCGTGACCTATCACCTGTCAAAGTCGGCCCCGTCTTCGTCTGCTACACCCGGCAAATAGGACACCATGCCAACCGGTCGCTCCACACCTGCCCACAGAGAGGACAGCACTCCCATGACATCCCAGCGCGTCCTCAACGGGCGGTACGAACTCGGTGAATTGCTCGGCCGTGGCGGCATGGCCGATGTCTACAAGGGCACTGACACTGTGCTCGGACGAACCGTGGCAGTGAAGCTGCTCCGTGCCGATCTCGCCCGCGATCCGCAGTTCCATGCCCGTTTCAAGCGCGAGGCTCAGGCTGTGGCGGCCCTGAACCACTCCTCGATCGTAGCTATCTACGACACCGGCGAGTACACCGTGTCCGGCGGCCCGGGCGAGGACGTTCGGGTCCCTTACATCGTCATGGAATACGTGTCCGGCCGGACTCTCCGCGATCTGATCCGCGCCAAGGAACTGGACATCGATCAAGCCATCGAGTTCATCCTTGGCGTCCTGGCCGCGCTGGAGTACAGCCACAAGGCCGGGATCGTCCATCGCGATATCAAGCCGGCCAACGTCATGGTGACCGGGGAGTCAAACGACGTGAAGGTCATGGATTTCGGAATCGCCCGGGCGATGGCGGATTCCGCGGCAACCATGACCCAGACGCAGGCCGTGGTTGGCACTGCCCAGTACCTTTCACCCGAGCAGGCCCTCGGCGAGACTGTGGATGCCCGCAGCGATCTGTACTCTGCGGCGTGCTTACTGTTTGAAATGCTCACATCACGCCCTCCGTTCACGGGCGACAGTCCTGTCTCGGTGGCCTACCAGCACGTCCGCGAGGTCCCGGAGCCCGCCAGCACGTTCAATCCGGCCGTTTCGGAGGCACTGGACAGCGTCCTCGCCAAGGGCCTGCAGAAGAATCGCGCCGACCGTTTCCAGGATGCGGCTGCCTTCCGCCGCGCCTTGCGTGCGGCCAAGAACGGCGTGGCAGTCCCGGCCTTTGCCGCCGGAACTCCCACAGACGTCCAGGACGTCGTGCCGTCGACGCAGCAGATTCCCGAGGGTGGCTTGGCGCGCGGCCTGACAGGTGCCGAGTTCCTGGACAGCACCCTGACCGGGGGGTCGGGCAATGGCCATGACGCCGGCGACCAGGACACGATGCTGGCCCTGCAGGCCGGTGAACCGGAACCTGAACCGGACAACGACGGCGCCATGCCGCTTGGTTTCGCCCCTGAACGCGAGCGGACCGCCCGGCAGAAGTCCCGCCGTCGTGCGTGGACCGCGGTGGTGGTTATTTTAGTGCTGCTGGTCTTGGCCGGCGGTGGATTCTGGGTGTACAGCACGGTGAACCAGAAGCCGGCTCCGCCGGCGTTGATCGCGGTACCGGCGGTCGCCGGCATGAGCGAGGCCACGGCGTTGCAGACGCTGTACGGCGCCAATCTCAGCCCCGAGTCGCACCATGTCCCGGATGACAAGGTCCCGAAGGGGACGGTGATCAGCACCGACCCCGGCGTGGGGTCCCAAGTGGCGCCGAAATCGCAAGTCCTGCTGAACGTTTCAGATGGGCCAGTCTCGGTGACTGTCCCGGCAGGCTTGAACGGACTCACCGAAGCCGCGGCCCGCGACCTCCTGCGTCAGGCTGGCCTCGTGGGCGGGTCAAGTACCTTGGCCAATAGTGCCACGGTTCCCGCAGGCTCCGTCATCAGCACCAAGCCGGCTTCCGGGGCTGTAGTAGGCGTGGGCAGCACCGTTGACTTGGTGGTGTCCACAGGCAAGGTATCCGTGCCTCAACTCGTTGGTTTGAGTGTGGCCGATGCCGAAGCGCTCCTCAAAGCGAACGGCCTGGCCATGGCGGTCACCGAACAGGAGAATTCGCAGGTAGCTCCCGGAAAGGTGACGAGCCAGGGCGATGCTTTCAATTCCCTTGTGGAGCAGGGCAAGACCATCAGCGTGATTGTCGCTAAGGCTCCCGCCCCGTCCCCGAGTCCCACTCCGACGCCCACGCCGTCTCCTAGCGACACCCACGGCGGAGGCTTCGGCGGATTAGGCGGCTAGCGCTGGATCAAGGGGCTAAGGGTGGCCGCACGGGCGGCCGCCCCGGACATCCCCAGTGATTCAAGCCAGTTCCCGAGCATGAGGTAGCCACCTTCGGTGAGTACCGATTCCGGGTGGAACTGCACTCCGCACAGCGGCGCCGAACGGTGCTGCAGGCCCATGACAACCCCGCTGGCGGTTTCGGCGGTGATTTCCAGTACGTCGGGAATGCTTTCCCGGACGGCCGCCAGGGAGTGGTAGCGGGTGGCCGTCACCGGCGAGGGCAGCCCGGCGAAAACGCTCTTGCCTTCATGCTGCACAGGTGATGTCTTGCCGTGCATCAGCTCCGGGGCATGCGTGACGGTTCCGCCGTAGGCCTCGGCCAGCGCCTGGTGCCCCAGGCAGACCCCGAACATCGGCTTGTTGTTGTCTCCGCACCACTTGATCAGCTCAATGCAGACACCGGCTTCGGCAGGGGTGCCGGGACCGGGAGAGATCAGCACGCCGTCGCGCGCGTCCGCCAGCTCGATCGCTTCGGCGAGAGTGACGTCGTCGTTCCGGACCACTGTGGTTTCCGCACCGAGTTCCTGCAGGTAACCGACCAAGGTGTAGACGAAGCTGTCGTAGTTATCCACGACGAGGATTTTTGTTGTGCTCATGGCTGCTGTGCTGAACCAATCGTTGAGTCGGTGAGGGTAGTGAACTGTGACATCCAGGGGAAGAGGAACTGGACCATCAGGGCAAGCGCGCATGCGACGAGGGCCGCTGATGTCAGGATACGCACCCACAGGGGTCCCGGGAGGTGGCGGAAGATCCATCCGTACATGGCTTAGCCCTTTCCGGCCGTCTGGGCGACTTGCTTGGCGATCTCCTGTGGTGGCCCGGCGGATGCCGGTTGCCAGCTTTCCAGCAAGGAGTACGCGATGATGCGTTCTTGCGCACCAAAGCGCGGATTGCAGCTGGTCATGGTCAGGTAGCTTTCGGTGGGCGTCGCACCGGGCTGTGTGGGGACCGGAAGAAGGACGTCGGTTCGCGAGGGCAGCACGATCTGGTTGTTGCGGAAAACGTACGTGTAGTAACCGTCTTTGGTCTGCACGTAGATTTTGTCGCCCGGAACCAGGAGGTGGATGTTGTCCAGTACAGCGCCATGCGTCTGACGATGTCCGGCGACGGCAAAATTGCCCGGGGCTCCGGGCATGCTGGTGGTCCCGTAGTGGCCCAGGCCCAGCGTGTCCAGGATGTCGGAACCGGTTCCCTCGATGATGGGCCGCGAATAATCCGGGCCGAATCGCGGAATGTACATGATGCCGATCATGCCGCCGTGCTCGGGAGCCTGGGCAACCACGGGCTTGCCGTAGTTGGGCGGTCCAGCAGGGTTGGCAGGGGCAACAGGTGCCACAGGTCCCGCAAAACTCTTCGCGAATCCCTGGACGGCCTGGCTTTGCTTCGCGTCAGCTTCGACGTTGGTCCACCACAGCTCCCACGCCACAAAGAGCAACAGGATAAGTCCCGCGGTGAGGAGGAGTTCGCCTACGATCTGCACGACCTTACGCACAATGTCGCCCGTGCTTGGCCGGCCCTTGCGCCTCGCCGGGCGCGGCCTGTGCCCCCCGGGGCGGGGACCCTCCGAGCCGGTTCCCGTGCCGTCGTCCGGCATGGCAGCGGCTTGCTGCGTCTGCTGCTGCGCCACTGGATCTCCTCTTAACAGGCGCGGATGCCCGACGACGAGCAGTCTCCGAAATCCGGCTAGACTTGACTGCTAGTACGAACCCCGGAATTGCCGCGTGCGCGTTGACCGCTGGAATTTTCCTTCCTGCAGGATATCAAGCTAGCGCGTGGCCTTTTCATTCAGCCGGCCAAGGAGGATCCGTGCCCGAGTCCAAGCCCCGCAAGAGGGCCGCCCGCCCCACCGAGGCGGCCACCACGCAGCAGTACAAGCCGAACCCCGTCTGGTACAAGCCCGTCATGTTCGGTCTCATGATCATCGGCTTGCTGTGGATCATCACGTTCTACATCACCAGCGGCCAACTTCCCGTAGCCGCATGGGCGTCCTGGAACATCGTCGCAGGGTTCGGCATCGCGATCGTCGGCTTCCTGATGACCACGCGCTGGCGCTCCTAAGAGACGACCTCACATTTCGGCCGCCTGCAGCGTCTACAAGACATGACCACCAGGCACACCATTATTGAGTCCCCACTGGGCCAGCTCACGCTGACTGCCCGGGACGGGCTGCTGACCGGCATCTTCTTCGAGGGTCATTGGCATATGCCGCCTTCGGAATTCTTCGGTGAAGCCGTCCCCGCTGACGATCCCTTGTTCCAGCAAACTGCCGTTGAGCTCGGCGAATACCTGGCTGGCGAGCGGACCGTGTTCGACGTCCCTTTCAAGGCTTCAGGGAATCCGTTCCAGCAGCGGGTCTGGGCAAGACTGGAAGAAATTCCGTACGGGGAAACCGTCAGCTACGGAGAATTGGCCACCGAGCTGGGCGATCGCAACCTTTCCCAGGCCGTCGGCTCGGCGGTTGGCCGCAATCCGCTGAGTATCATCATCCCGTGCCATCGGGTTGTGGGGAGCGACGGGAAGCTCACCGGATACGCCGGCGGCCTCGACAACAAACGGTTCCTCCTGGAACTCGAGGAACCAGCGGCGGCGAAGGAAAGCAAGCTCTTCTAGTGGAGCCCAAGAAGCCGTTCGAGCTGGTCGTCCGGGAGCACGGGCCCATGGTCCTGCGAGTGTGCCGCGCGGTTCTCGGCGCCCACGACGCGGAAGACGGCTGGTCCGAGACTTTCCTCTCCGCACTGAAGGCCTACCCCGAACTGCCTCCAAACGCCAACGTCCAGGCGTGGCTCGTCACCATCGCGCACCGCAAATCCATCGACATCGTCCGCGCCAGGACCCGTCAGCCGGTTCCCGTGGATGAACTGCCCGTGCGACCGTCCGGACTCGGCATCCCCGGCGACGGTCACCGGGAGGTGCTCGACGCCGTCGGGCAGCTTCCGCCGAAGCAGCGCCAGGCGGTTGCGTACCACTACCTCGCCGGGCTCCCCTACAAGGACGTCGCCGGGCTTCTCGGCGGAACCCCCGACGCCGCGCGTCGCGCGGGAGCCGACGGAGTCAAGGCGCTGCGCACCATTCTCGTCGATAGCTCCATGAGCTACGTGAAAGAGGAAACCCCATGACCATCCATCACGACGAACCGGACGTCTCCGAGCTCCTCGCACCCCTCGATTCCGCCGAACCGGGCGCCATGCAACGGCTCCACGACCGCCTCGCAGCGGCAGCCGCGGAGCAGCACACCCTCGATATTGCCTACCGCACGGTGGATTCCCCGATCGGCAAACTGCTGCTCGCGGCCACGGAACGCGGCATGGTGCGCGTGGCGTTCGAAGTGGAAGACCACGACGCCGTATTGCAGCTGCTCGCGGAAAAGCTCAGTCCGCGGATCCTCTTCTCAGCGAGTCGCCTGGATCCCGCGGCCCGCGAGCTGGACGAATACTTTGCCGGAACCCGGCACCGCTTCGACCTGCCCCTGGATTTCAGCCTTTCGCGCGGCTTCCGCCTCAGCGTCCTGGAACATTTGCCGCAGATCGCCTACGGCCATACGGAGAGCTACGCGCAAGTGGCCTTGGCGGCCGGAAGCCCGCGGGCCGTGCGCGCCGTAGGCACTGCTTGCGCCACCAACCCGCTGCCAGTGATTGTTCCTTGCCACCGGGTGGTGAAGTCCGATGGATCGTTTGGCAACTACCTCGGCGGCACGGAAGCCAAGCGCGCCTTGTTGGCTCTTGAGGCAGCATGAGCCCGGGGTGGACGGAACCACTGTTTCCGCTTGAGTTACCGGACTTGCCCGACGCCGGTCCACGGGAGATCGCGCCCGGCGCGGTGCACGTTCCGGGCTGGCTGAGCCTCGAGCAGCAGCAGTGGATCGCGGCCCGTTTCGATGAGTGGACGCGGGGTCCCGTCCCCTTGCGTGCCGCCGTCCTCCCAGGCGGGCACCCGATGTCCGTCCGGACGGTCTGCCTCGGCTGGCACTGGCAGCCCTACAGATACACGCGCGAGGCCTTTGACGTCAACGGCCGGCGGGTCCTCGACTTTCCCGATTGGATGGTGCGTCTGGGCCGCAAAGCACTGTTCGAGGCCTACGGCGACGCCGCCGAAGCCACCGGCTACACGCCAGACACTGTGCTGGTGAATTTCTACGACGAGGCCGCCAAGATGGGGATGCACCAGGACAAGGACGAAAAGTCCCGGGCCCCCGTCGTCTCGATCAGCATCGGAGACAGTTGCGTCTTCCGCTTCGGGAACGTGGAGACGCGCACCAAGCCGTATACCGACGTCGAACTTTCCTCAGGAGACCTCTTCGTGTTCGGAGGGGCATCCCGTTTTGCGTACCACGGCGTCACCAAAGTGCTCCCCGGAACGGCTCCTGAAGGCTGCGGGCTGCCGAGGGGGCGGATCAATATCACCATGCGCGTCACTGGAATGTCGTAGGACCGGGGCACAATGTCAACAACAGCTTCTGCCCGGCTTCCTGTGGAGGAACAGCTATGAACCCGCCCGAGAACGGCACCATCATTGGCGACGACGGCCTTGCGCGTCCGCCTTGGGCATCCGTTGACCCGCTCATGCGCGAGTACTACGACCACGAGTGGGGCATGCCGGTACGGGACGAACGGGGCCTGTATGAGCGCATCAGCCTTGAGGGATTCCAAGCGGGCTTGTCCTGGGCCACTATCTTGCGCAAGCGCGAAGCATTCCGGTCCGCTTTCCTGGACTTCCACCCTGAAAGCGTCGCGGCTTTCACGGAGGCGGACGTCGAACGGCTGATGCAGGATTCGGGAATTGTGCGCAACCGCCTCAAGATCCGCGCAACCATCACCAACGCCAAGGCCACCATCGCCTTGCGGAGCGAAGGCGGGTTGGTGGACTTCGTGTGGTCGTTCCAACCGGAATCGACGCCGGAACCGCGCACCTTTGCCGATGTCGCTACCCAATCGCCGGAGTCGATTGCTCTGTCCAAAGCCCTGCGGAAGAAGGGCTTCGCTTTCGTAGGCCCCACCACCATGTATGCGCTGATGGAGGCGATCGGCATGATCGATACCCATCTGCTTCACAGCCATCGTCGGGGAAGCTCCGGAGTTTGGCTCTGATGCCCAGCTTCTTTCCACAGAAGTGCGTAACTTTATCCACAGCTGTGGACAATTCATGTGGACATCCATGCACATGAAGCCAAGATCCCTGACATTCAGGTGATAACCGGGCCCTCACGCCTCGAACCCGTGGTTTTACCCAATGTGCACAAGGCTGTGGATAGTATCCGCGGGTTCACTGAGAGTTCACCGCGAGAGCATTGAGAACTTCATTCAGACCCTACTGACCGTGGCGTCTGGTCGACTTCCGGTTCGCTGTCCCGGGTCCTCGATGTGGGTTTGGCCGGGTTGTGTGAAAGAATCTGCGTATGAATGCAGATAAGAATGCCTGCTCGCTGGGAGTCGACAGCCAATACGTTGAATTGGCTGTGGAAGTGTTCGCGATGCTGGCTGATGCGACGAGGGTCCGGATCGTCCTGGCGCTCCGGAACGGCGAAATGGCCGTCGGGGCGCTGGCGGAACTCGTAGGGAAGTCGCCGGCGGCAGTATCGCAGCACCTTGCCAAAATGCGCTTGGCGAGAATGGTTTCCACGCGACAGGACGGAACCAGGGTCATGTACCGGCTGGAGAACGAGCATGCCCGCCAACTGGTGGCGGATGCGATATTCCAAGCAGAACACGCCTTGGGCGGCACCCCTGCACACCACCGCGCGGAACAGGAATCGGCATGAGCGGTCACCAGCAAGTCGGTCATCACGAGCATCATGTGCACGACCACGACCACGACCACGACCACGAGCATCATTCGGGTCTCAAGGGGTGGTTGTATGAGCTTTTCGTCCCACACACCCACGATGCCGCCGATTCAATCGACGATGCCCTTGAGTCCAGCACACAGGGCGTCCGGGCGCTGAAGATCAGCCTTTTCATACTCCTGGGCACCACGGTCCTGCAGTTTCTTGTGGTCCTCATCAGCGGCTCGGTTGCGTTGCTGGCCGACACCATCCACAACTTCTCGGACGCGCTCACCGCAGTGCCATTATGGATTGCGTTCATCTTGGGACGTCGCGCAGCAACTCGCCGCTACAACTATGGATTCGGGCGGGCGGAAGATCTTGCCGGACTGTTCATCGTCGGCGTGGTCGCGCTTTCGGCAGTCGTCGCCGCGTGGCAATCCATCGATCGGCTGTTCCATCCCCAACCCCTGCACAATCTGTGGTGGGTTCTTGCGGCCGGAGTCATCGGCTTTGCGGGCAATGAAATCGTGGCCGTCTACAGGATCAGGGTCGGCCGGCAGATCGGGTCTGCTGCGTTGGTTGCCGACGGCGTGCATGCGCGCATTGACGGATTCACCTCGCTCGCGGTGGTGCTTGGGGCCGGCGGCGTGCTGCTTGGCTTCCCGTTGGCGGATCCGATTGTGGGCCTGCTGATATCGGCGGCCATCATCGTCCTGCTCTGGGGTACGGTACGCAGCATCGGAAGACGGCTGATGGACGGCATAGAGCCCGAACTCCTGGACAGCGCAAAGGCCGCATTGGAAATGACACCGGGCGTTCTCTCCGTGCCGCGGCTGCAACTGCGTTGGGTCGGCCATCGCCTGCAAGGCGCCGCCACCATCGTCGTCGCCAACGCGCCCCTGTCAGCGGTGGAAGAAACTGTCAACGAGGCCACGCATCGGCTTGGGCACGCCCTCCCAAAGCTTGACGACATGGTGATACAACCCGTTGCGGAAGCTGGCCGCTGATCGACCGGGTCCTGTTCCCAACCGCTACCCAGCCCCTACGGCTATGATGGCCCACTGAACCTTATGTTGAGCCACTGACCCGATCTTGAGCCACTGAACCGGACCCGCCCGGCCGCCCGAGATCCACGAAGGAATATGCCCATGAGCCAGCAAGCGATTCTGGCGAAGCCTCGCCGAAACGTGGAAATGGTGCTTTTGGTGCTGGCCCTTGGCGTCGGCATTGGTGCCCTTGCAATGACCAGTGTGGACAAAAAGGAAGCCCTTGACGTTGGATTCTGGCTTCAGGCGGGTGCCTTGACGGCACTGGCCGGGGTCTTCCACGTTGTCCTGCGGTTCAAGGCAAGGTATGCGGATCCGGTGATCCTCCCGATTGTGGTGGCTTTGAACGGCCTCGGCATCGCCATGATCCGACGCTTGGATGCCTCGAACGGTACGACTGCGGGAGCTAATCAGCTCACATGGACGATCGTCTCGGTTCTGGTCGCGGCCGCCGTTTTGTGGCTTTTGAAGGATCACCGGCTTTTGCGCCGGTATACCTTCATTGCACTTGCGATCAGCGCCGCCCTCCTTATCCTTCCCCTTGTGCCGGGCATTTCGGCCGGCGACATCAATGGCGCGAATGTCTGGATACGCCTCGGCTCCCTGCAGTTCCAGCCCGGCGAGATCGTGAAGATCACGCTCGCCGTCTTCTTCGCGGGCTATTTGTCCTCCAACCGGGACTTAATCCTGCTGGCCGGCAGGAAATTCGGACGCCTGCAGTTCCCAAGGATCAAGGACACGGGCCCGATGATCACCGCTTGGGCAGCGAGCGTCGGCGTACTGGTCTTCCAGCACGATCTCGGCATGTCCATACTGCTGTTCGGGCTGTTCATCGTGATGATCTACGTTGCCACGAGCCGGGCCAGCTGGCTCGTCCTCGGCGTCGTGCTCATGCTTTTGGGCGGATACGCCGCAGCAAAGATCTTTTCCCACGTCGGCTTGCGCATTGACGCCTGGATCAATGCTTTCGACCCCCAGGTCTTCACCCGCTTCCCCGGAGGCAGCGCCCAGATTGTCCAAGGCCTCTTCGGAATGGCCGACGGCGGCCTGATCGGCAAAGGCCTCGGGCTCGGAAGCCCGGACCTCGTGCCATTCGCGAACAGCGACATGATCATCGCTTCCCTTGGTGAAGAACTTGGCCTGATCGGGCTGTTCGCGATCGTTCTCCTCTATTTGCTGCTTTTCACGAGGGGATTCCGGGCCGCCCTGGGCATCCGGGATGCGTTCGGGAAGCTCCTTGCCTGCGGGCTGGCCTTCTCCATGGCTCTTCAGTGCTTCATCATTATCGGCGGCGTCACCCGCCTTATTCCCCTCACAGGGCTGACGACGCCGTTCCTCTCCGCGGGCGGGTCCTCCCTCCTCGCCAACTGGATCATCGTCGCCCTGCTGTTGCGGATAAGTGATGCCGCCCGCAGGCCGCAGACCGTTGCTTCCCAGACCGAACACGTTCCGGTCTGACTCCGGTCCGCTACCCAGGCTGCCAGGCGTGCGTGCCTCGGCGAAGCCCGTCGCACCATCGAGGAGCCCCGGCTTCGTGTCGAGTTCTGGTCCGACTTAGCCGAGGGTGGCGACTTCACGGTGCTATGGTGACTCGCCCTGTCGGGACGGGTCCGTCTATATCGAAATTGTGAGCCGGGCGGTTTCGTCTGGGAGGCTCCACCCAAAGCGAGTACGGCTGGCGCGCGGCCGTGGTTTCGTCCGGCGCGGATGACCGTCTACTCCGGGCACCACGGTAGCTTTAAACGCATGTCTGGTTCCATGTCGCGATTGATCTACGTGGACGATTCCGGCGACCCGAAGTTTGGGTGGATCGTCTACGGATGGGTTGAATGCGCCCCTGCGGAATGGCGGCATGCTCTGCGCGAGTGGCTAGAGCTTCGTAAACGGCTCTGGCGCGACTACGGCGTTCCGCCGGGACAGGAGCTTCACGACACCCAGTACGCGCAGGGCCGGGGCAAGATTTCCAAGCTGTGCCCTGAGCGGTACATTCATGAAGGGGTGATGTACTGGAAGGATTTGGGGCGCAACGTCGCAGCCGAGTGTTTGGAAGTGCTCAAAGCTTGTCCCAGCATCCGGATCGGGGCAGTGGCCCGCAAGACAACCGCCAAAGGTTCTGATTACGAAGCTGAAAGGCCGAGGTCTACACCCGGCTCATCAACCGGTGGAACGATGAGCATGCTCAGGACGGAACTTTCGTGTTCGTCAGCATGGATGGCGACGGATCCGCCCAAAGCTATTTCAAGGCCCACCGGTCCTTGCCGTTGGACACCCGTCACGTGATTGAAGACCCGATGTTCCACGACTCCAAACGGTCCCAGTGGACGCAGATGGCCGACTTGGTCGCGTACGCGGCCTACATGCACGTTGACCAACATCCGAGAAATAAATTCGCGTGGGGCTGGTACCAGGATTTTCTCTCGAAAATCCTCCCGAGCTGATCTAACCTCTTAAACAGCTAAGCCCGCCAATCCGCGGAAGCGGGGCGAGCTTGCTCATAAAGCATAACACTACACAGGTGTAACCCACGATCATGGCGCAGGTACTCCACCGCATGGTCGCTGCGACCTTCCATTGCGCTGGCATTGTGGAAAGCGGCGGGGATAGTACCCGTCCGCGCTCCTATTGGTGCCGGCGGCACCGCCGTATCGCTTGGCCTCCTGCTGCGGCGGCCGCGAGCGATGGATGAACACCAGATTCCGGTAACAGATTTCATTTGGCGCCTTTCCACGCCTGGACCCAGGCATGTGCCGCTACCGGCAAGACAGAGCGATCAAAAATCCGCTTCCCACAACCGCTGCAGTGGGGGCACCCGAGTTACGCACTTAACAACAGGCAACTACCCACAAGTTATCCACAGTTGGGGAAAAACTGCGCCTACATAGTGGAAAACTCCCGGAACGGCGGGCCTCAGAGGGTAGGAAAGACAACGAACTACAGCAATGTGAGTTATTAACAATGTTGATAACTCTGTTGATACCGCGCTCTTGCGGCTGCGAACGCTGAAGTTGTCCACACACCCCCGGATAACCCACTTCTTATCCACATACCCACAGGCGTATGGGCAAAAGTTATCCACAGGTGTGGACGTTAATCCCAAGAGGAAAGCCCGACCCCTGCCATCTCGCTCCGGAGAGTCCATTCACCATCGAACTACATGCTTGTAAGTTACGCACATTGTGGATAACGCCTGTGGAAAACATCTCCAAGGGCCTTGACGGCATCAGTGCACAGTTCTAGGCTGGCCTTATTCAATGAATTAGTTGATAAACCAGTTGCTTGAGTACGGCGGAAGAGGTGGAAATCCGCGATGCGTGAGCCTGAGCCCAATAGGGGAGAAGCATGCCGGGCACGATTGCTGCAGCGGTGCTGGATCCGGAAGACCAGCTCAACAGGGCGTTCATGGCCCTCGCCGATCCTGTCCGCCGCAAGATACTGGCACGGTTGGCCTTGGGCGATGCCACCGTCAATGAGATCGCCCAGCCCTTCGCCGTCACCCTCCAAGCCATCTCCAAGCATCTTCAGGTGCTCGAAGGCGCGGGGCTTATCACGAGAAGCAGGGAAGCCCAGCGCCGTCCCTGCCACTTGAACACCACGGCGCTCGGCCCCTTGGCCGAGTGGATCGAGAACTACCGTCTTCAGGCTGAGGAACGTTTCGCCCGACTGGACGAACTATTGGCCAGTGAGACGCCATCTGCCGGCGAAGACACGGCAGACCCCGTCAAAAAGGGCACAGCCGACAAGGACAATCCGGAAAAGGAGAAGAACAATGAGCACCAACACAACAACCATTGACGTCACGGCGGGCACGCCGTTCATCGACACGAGCCGCGACTTCGACGCCGCACCGGAGCGCGTGTTCCAGGCTTTCACAGACCCCGAACTCGTCGTCAAATGGTTGGGTCCGCGTCGCCTGGAAATGCGCCTGGAGTCGTACGACGCGCGTACGGGCGGCAGTTACCGCTACACGCATCTCGACGACCAGGGCAACGAGTTCGGCTTCCGCGGGGTCTTCCACGAAGTCCAGGAGCCACTGCGGATCATCCAGACCTTCGAGTTCGACGGCGCCCCGGGGCAAGTCACCTTGGACACAACCAGGTTTGAAGACCTCGGAGGCCGCACACGTGTGGTGCAGCACTCCGTGTTTCCCTCGGTGGAAGCACGGGACATGGCAGTAGCCAGCGGCATGGATGCGGGCATCAAAGAGTCGATGGATCGCTTGGAGGAGCTCCTCGGTTAAGGAGTTCCTAGCCCGTCGTGAAGCGGAAGACGGTAGCCAGGACCAGAATCCCGGCCACAAGCGCCAGGCCGGCAGTCTGCAACAGCGCCTGGCGCGGTCCACGCGGAGCAAAGGCAATCACGGCGGCACACAGGCCTCCGGTGACAAGGCCGCCCAAGTGGGCCTGCCAGGCGATTCCCGGGACAACGAAGCCAATCACGCCGTTGATGGCAATCAGGATCCACAGCTGCCGGGTGTCTCCGCCGCGTCGGCTTTGGACTACCAACAGCGCGCCAAAGAGGCCGAAGATCGCACCGGAAGCACCTTCTACTGCAGTTCCAGGGATGACAGGAGTCAGGAGCAGGAAGCCGACAGAGCCACCAATGGCAGACAGAAGGTAAACGGCCAGGAAGCGGATGCGCCCCAGGACAGGCTCCAGCACTTGGCCAAAGATCCAGAGCATGTACATGTTGAGCACGATGTGCAGGACGAAGCCCTGGGAATGTACAAAAGCACTCGTCAACATCCGCCAGGGTTCGAAAGCCCCGTATTGCGGAGTGGCATAGCCGGATACAAAGAAGAGCTGACGCTCGACGACATCGCCGGGAATCAGCCATTGCAGCACGTACACCAGGGCACACAGCCCGATAAGTATGTACGTCGCCAAAGGACGTCCCGTCGCAATGGCGCCGCCATAAGCGGAACGCACTGCCGGCGTCGAACGCTTCATTTCATTGACGCAGTCAATGCATTGGAACCCGACGGCGGCCGCCCGCTGGCATTCGGGGCATGCAGGACGCCCGCAACGCTGGCACCGTACATAGGAGGGCCTGTCCGGGTGCCTGGGGCACACCGGAATGTCTGCTGACGGCTCCGCCGCCGGGATTCCGTAACTCATATGCTGCTCAGGCCCCGGGGATCAGAGCTGGACAATGTCAATGCTGTTGATGACGACGTCTTCGACAGGGCGGTCGCCCATGCCGGTGCGGACAGCCTCGATGGCGTCTACAACCTTCTTGGACTCTTCGTCAGCAACCTCACCGAAGATGGAGTGCTTGCCGAAGAGCCAGTCGGTGTTGACCGTGGTGATGAAGAACTGGGAACCGTTGGTGCCCTTGCCCATCTGGATGCCGGCGTTGGCCATGGCCAGCTTGTAAGGGGCGTTGAAGTTGAGTTCCGGGTGGATCTCGTCGTCGAACTTGTAGCCCGGACCGCCGATGCCGCGACCGAGGGGATCGCCGCCCTGGATCATGAAGTCTTTGATGATGCGGTGGAAAATGGTGCCGTTGTACAACGGGGTACCGGTCTTGTCTTCGCCGGTCTCCGGGTGCGTCCAGGACTTTTCGCCTGTGGCCAGGCCAACGAAGTTGGCGACCGTCTTGGGCGCGTGGTTGCCGAAGAGGTCAACCACGATGTCACCGAGGCTCGTGTGGAAAGTTGCTTTTGCGGTTGCGATGGTCATACGGCCATTCTTCCACGCAGGGTCAACGCCGGGACGGCCAGGAAGGCGGTTCCGCGCTCGGTGAAATCTTCCATGAATCCGCCGGATGAATAGCCGGTGCCGATCAAGCGACGTAGGCTAACAACAAACGAGCATGTTGATCGGGAGGTAGTTGTGAAGAAATCGGACCGGATTGCCCGCGAACTTGAACACACCGTTGTGAATGGTGTCGAAAATGCCAAGGACTGGGCGACACCGCGCGTCGAAGCAGCTGTGAACTGGGCTGTTCCCCGCATCCAGCACGGAATCGACACCGCTTCGCCGAAGCTCCAGGAAGGCCTGAAGTCGGCTGCGTACAACCTCGCCGACGGCGTTGCAACCGTCACGCCGAAGCTCCAGGAAGGCCTCGCGAACCTCGCACCGAAGATCCACGACGTCGTCGAGGACGCCTCACCCAAGATCCAGGAAGCCCTTAACAAGGCCACCCCGGCCCTCAGTCACGCCCGAGACAAGGTTGTGGAGGAGTACCTGCCCAAGCTCTCAGAGCAGCTCGGGCAAGCCTCCGAGGTTGTCCACCACGCCCTTGAGAATGCACCCGCGCAAGTGGACGCCGTCGCCCAGAAGCTGGTGGACTCCGGCGTGGTTCACAATCTGCAGGAGCAAGCACAAGCCACAGGATCCCAGCTGAAAGCCGCGGCCGAGGAAGCCTCCAAGACCGTTTCGAAAGAACTCGCCAGGACCCGGAAGCCCAAAAAGCGGGGCTTCCTGATCTTCACCGTTGTAGCAGCAGCTGCCGCGGCCGGGGTCGCCGCGTGGAGAGCCAGCCGCCCGGTGGAGGACCCGTGGAAGACTCCGGTCCCGGTAACCCCATCACCGGTGCCGGCCGCAGCGGTGGCCGAGAAAGTCGCTGACAAGGCCAACGAAGCAGCCGCCAAGGTAGCTGACAAGGTTGACGACGTGAAACTCAACGTGGCTGACAAAGCCGAGACCGTAGCCGAGAAGGCAAAGCACGCCGTCGAGGACGCTACGGACACCGCAGCAAAGGTGGCAACCGACGCCAAAACCGCGGTAAAGAACATCGCCGCCAGCCTGCACAAGGACGAAGCAGGCAAGGATCAGGCGGCCACGGACGAAGCCGGCAAACACGAAGCCTGAGCGAAAGCCACATTCGCTCCACGTTGAAGGGATTCCGGTTCGCCGGGATCCCTTCAATTGTTTGGCCACTTGTCACCGGAGGCTTCCTCAAGTAACACCGGCCTGATGTTAGATTTATGGGGATGCCAGCCGATAGATCTTTCGTAGATGCAGCCACCAACGCAGCCGTCGCACCCGTGAAGCCGAGCGTTTCAATCATCATCCCGGCGTTCAACGAGGAAAGCGTCATACGGCAGTGCTTGATCGCGGCCATCTACCAGTCGGTACCTGCGGACGAGATCATCGTCGTGGATAACAGGTCCACAGACCGCACTGCGCAGATCGTCCAGCAGATGCAGCAGGAATACCCGGAGAGCCCCATCATCCTGTTGAGCCAGGACAACGTGCAGGGACTCATCCCCACCCGCAACTTTGGCCTCAATAGCGCAACGTCGGATGTCCTCGGCCGGATCGATGCCGACTCCGTCCTGGAACCTGACTGGGTTGAGCAGGTCCAAAAGGCCTTCGCCGATCCCTCAGCGCAGGCGGCCACGGGTCCGGTGGTCTACTACGACATGCCCATGCGCCGATTCGGACTCAAAGCAGACGACAAAATGCGCCAGCTCATGCTTCGGCTCGCGAAACACCAGTACCACTTCCTCTTTGGATCCAACATGGCGCTTCGCCGTTCCGCCTGGGAAACCATCCGGGACGAAACCTGCCTGGATGAGAAGGACGAGATGCATGAGGACATCGATCTATCCCTGCACCTTGCCGACCACGATCTCAGGGTCCAGTACTGGCCGCAGATGGTCTCGGGAATGTCTGCCCGCAGGCTCGAGGATTCACCGCGCGACTACCGGTATTACGTGACCCGTTTCGACCGCACCTACAAGGCCCACAACGTCAAGAAGATGGCACTGAAGGCCCCCATGGTGGTGTTCTTCTCGGTCTACTTCCCGGCCAAGCTTCTCCGGGCCATCCACACGGCCAATGCAGGCCAAGGCGTGCGCCGCGGCGGCCTGTAGCCACTCAGTCAGCGCCGAGCTCGGCGATCTTGCCCTCGGCGTCGCCCTTGCCGCGCCGCTGACCAGCGACGACGACGGCGAGCCCAACCAGGATCAGGGCGAGTCCAGCATAGGTACCGGCCGGCAGGGTCTCGTGCAGGAAGACGGCAGCGAGAAGGGCTGCGCCCGGAATCTCCAGCAGGATGATCATCGACACCAGCAGCGGGCTCACGGTGGCCAGGAGGTGGTTGAACGCGGTGTGGCCCACCAATTGTGCGCACACAGTGATTGCTACGATCCCCAGCCAACCGCCGGCGTCGAACCCCACAAGCGGCTGGCCGCCAGTGAGGGCCAGAACGGCGACGATGGCGGCACAGATCCCGTAGCAAAGCGTCGTGTATGTTCCGGTGCCCATGCTCTGGCGGGCTTTACCTCCGGCCAGGGTATACAGGCCCGCCAGGGCGCCTCCCGAGAGGGCCAGGATGTCACCAAGGAGGGCTTTCGGGGAGGTTCCCATATCGAAGCCCGTGATGGCCGCGACGCCGCCCAACGCGATGCCCAGGCCCACCAGGACCGGCCAACGGTGCTTGCTGCCCCGGAGGAGCTGGAAAACGGCGATCCACGCCGACTGCAGGCACACCAAGGCGGTGGCTGCCGCGACTGACGTGAGCTGCAGCGCAGTGATGAAGCAAGCGAAGTGGAAGGCCAGCGCCACTGCCGCGACAGCGGACCAAGTGAACTCTCTGCGGGTGATCTTGCGGAACTGGCGCGGCTCGCGGATCAAGACCGGCGAGGCCATGACGACGGCGGCGATTGCGTTGCGCCAGAACGCGATGGCCAGCGCCGTGACAGAGGTAGCTCCAAGCGTTCCGGCGATGAGGGGTCCGGATGATGCGACTCCGAGCACACCCAAAGCAGCAACAATGAAGTTCACATTTCAACCTTAGTGGGGTGGCTTAACGCAAAGAGTCCCGGTCATTTCTGACCGGGACTCTTTCTTATGGTGGAGGCACGGGGACTCGAACCCCGAACCCCCTGCTTGCAAAGCAGGTGCGCTACCAATTGCGCCATGCCCCCATAAGAAGCAACCCATCCATACTACCCCAGTTCCTTCGATGGTTTTCACCATCTCCGGGCCGGGCGCCTTCGCTAGTCAACCGTGTCGGTTGCCTTGCTCCAGACTGTTTTCCGGGCTTCGGATTCCTGCACTTTTTTGTAGAGCAGGACGCCTGCGATCGCAGCTGCAACTACCAGCAACTTCTTCACATGCACCCCGTTCCGGCTTGGCTTCCCAAACCTTTAGCAAAACCTGTGCAGGTTCCGTGGGCGTACCAGGACTTGAACCTGGGACCTCTTCGTTATCAGCGAAGCGCTCTAACCGCCTGAGCTATACGCCCCGATACCTCTTCGGGCCGAGACATGACTTTACAGCACATCCCGGCCCGATCTCAAATCGAGGTATTTTCACCACTGTTTTCCAGCAGTTTCCCTCATTTTCCGGCCGTCTGTATCAGTCGTCGGTAAGGGTCACGCCAATACCGCCCACGAGTGTTGCCGCAATGTTATAAAGCACGGCGCTCAGCATGGACAGGGCGGTCAGCAGCACAACATTCACCACGGCAATGATGGTGGCGAAGGAGGCCACCTGTCCCAGCGATGCGACCTTCTTGAGTTCGAAGCCACCGCTTTCCGAGCCTGCCAGGGTGCCCAGAAGGCTGTCCACCTGGTTGAAAATGCCGGTGAGGTCCAACACAGTCCAAAGCACGATTGCGGCAATCACAGTCACGATGCCCAAGGCAACGGACAACAGGAACGCCATCTTCAGGACAGACCACGGATCAACCTTGCTGACGAGCAGGCGGGCGCGGCGAACCTTCGCCTTAGGAGCCGGCTTCACGAGCCCGGGAGCCCCGGTGGCGGGCCGCTGCTGGCCCTGCACGGGCCGCTGGCCCGGTGCGGCGGGACGCTGCCCCGCCGGGCGCTGCGTTCCAGCGGGACGCTGGCCGGGAACCGCCGGGCGCTGGCCGGGAACCGCCGGACGCTGACCTGGGACCCTTTCCGCCCCAGTTCCTGCCGCACCCGAGGAGGATGCCACAGGGCGCTGCTCGGGACGGGCCGGTGCGTCTACCCGCGGAGTAGCCGACGGCTGCCGGAATCCTCCAGGGACACCCGTGCTCGGCTTGGGATATGAGTCCGAATTGCTCACTCGTTACCTCCGGTGTTGTCTTCGTTCAGCTCGACGCCGGACCCATTGCCGGATCCTGCGGCCGATCCCGATTCGGCCGTCGCGGTCGCCTGATCGGCGCCGCCGTTTGCAGCCAACGTTACGTCATCGTCCGCCTCGGACTGTCCTCCGACGGGATTTTCGACACTATTGACGGTTGATGCGTCGTGTCCGCCCTCACCCTGTTCGTCGTCGGATTCCTCGCCTTCAAGGCCGCGTTCGCTGTTGCGGGCCACCTCGATGATGCGGTCGTTCTTGTCAGGCTTCGCGAAGATGACGCCCATGGTGTCGCGGCCCTTGGCAGGCACACCGGCCACGGCCGAGCGGACGATCTTTCCACCCTCCATGACCACCAGGACTTCGTCTTCTTCGTTGACGATCAACGCACCGACAAGGTCGCCGCGCTCTTCCTGAAGCTTGGCCACCTTGATGCCCAGGCCGCCACGGCCTTGGAGCCGGTACTCCTCGACGGCGGTGCGCTTGGCGTACCCGCCTTCGGTCACGACGAACACGAACGAGCCGTCCTGCACGACGTCGGCCGCGAGGAGTTCGTCGTCTTCGCGGAACTTCATGCCGGTCACACCCGAGGTGGCGCGACCCATGGGGCGCAGTGCCTCGTCGGTGGCCGTGAAGCGGATCGACTGGCCCTTGCGGGAAACCAGGAGGAGATCATCCGTTTCGGACACAAGCTGCGCCGAGACGAGCTCGTCCTCATCCCGAAGGTTGATGGCGATGACGCCAGCGGTGCGGTTGGTGTCGTAGTCTTCCAGGCGCGTCTTCTTCACAAGGCCGTTCTTGGTGGCGAGCACCAGGTACGGGGCTTGCTCGTAGTCGCGCAAGTCCAGGACCTGGGCGATGTGCTCGTCCGGCTGGAAGGCCAACAGGTTTGCCACGTGCTGTCCCTTGGCGTCACGGCCGGCCTCGGCAAGCTCGTACGCCTTGGCCCGGTACACGCGGCCCAGGTTGGTGAAGAACAGCAACCAGTGGTGCGTGGTTGTGACAAAGAAGTGCTCCACAACGTCGTCGCCGCGAAGCTGGGCACCCTTGACGCCCTTGCCGCCTCGCTGCTGCGAACGGTAGTTGTCGCTGCGGGTGCGCTTGACATATCCGCCGCGGGTGATGGTGACTACCACTTCTTCCTCGGGGATGAGGTCTTCCATGGACATGTCACCGTCGAAGCCCATGAGGATATGGGTCCGGCGGTCATCACCGTGCTTGGCCACGATCTCGGCAAGTTCCTGGCTGATGATGTCGCGCTGGCGCTGCTCGGAGGCCAGGATCGAGTTGAATTCCGTGATCATGGCTTCAAGCTCGGCGTGCCTGTCCTGGATCTTCTGCCGTTCCAGCGCTGCGAGGCGGCGGAGCTGCATGTCGAGGATGGCGCGGGCCTGGAGCTCGTCGATCTCCAGCAGACCCATCAGGCCGTCGCGGGCAGCCTCGGTGGTGTTGGAGGCCCGGATGAGTGCAATGACCTCATCCAGCATGTCCAGCGCCTTGAGTAGTGCGCGCAGGATGTGCGCCTCTTCCTCGGCTTTGCGCAGGCGGTAGCGGGTCCGCCGGACGATGACGCTCATCTGGTGGGCCACCCAGTGCCGGATGAAGGCGTCCAGGCTCAGGGTGCGGGGTACGCCGTCGACGATCGCCAGCATGTTGGCACCGAAATTGTCCTGCAGCTGGGTGTGCTTGTAGAGGTTGTTGAGCACCACCTTGGCTACGGCATCGCGCTTGAGAACGATCACGAGCCGCTGGCCGGTTCGGCCGGAAGTCTCGTCGCGGAGGTCCGCGATGCCTTGGATCTTGCCGTCCTTGACCAGTTCGGCGATCTTGATGGCCAGGTTGTCCGGGTTCGCCTGGTACGGCAATTCGGTGACCACCAGGCATGTGCGGCCCTGGAGTTCCTCCACGTTCACCACGGCGCGCATCGTGATGGAGCCGCGGCCCGTCCGGTACGCGTCCTCGATGCCCTTGTGGCCGAGGATGGTTGCACCGGTCGGGAAATCCGGACCCTTGATCCGCACGAGCAACGCCTCGAGCAGCTCTTCACGGCTGGCCGTCGGGTTGGCCAGATACCACTGCACACCATCGGCGACTTCGCAGAGGTTGTGGGGCGGGATGTTGGTGGCCATGCCGACGGCGATGCCGGAGGAACCGTTGACCAGCAGGTTGGGGAAACGGGCAGGCAGGATGGTGGGTTCCTGGTTCTTGCCGTCGTAGTTGTCCTGGAAATCGACGGTTTCCTCGTCGATGTCGCGGACCATTTCCATGGCCAGCTGGGCCATCTTGGTTTCGGTGTATCGCGGAGCCGCGGCACCGTCATTGCCAGGGGAACCGAAGTTACCCTGGCCGAGCGCCAGCGGATAGCGCATCGTCCAGTCCTGGATGAGGCGGACCAAGGCATCGTAGATCGCCGTGTCACCGTGCGGGTGGTACTGGCCCATGACCTCGCCCACCACGCGGGCGCACTTGTTGAAGGAGCGGTCCGGGCGGTACCCGCCGTCGAACATCGCGTAGAGCACGCGACGGTGGACAGGCTTCAGGCCGTCGCGGACGTCCGGAAGCGCACGGCCAACGATGACGGCCATGGCGTAGTCCAGGTACGAACGCTGCATTTCCGTCTGCAGGTCCACCTGGTCCACGCGGTCGGTCAGCACATCGCCCTCAAGTACGGGCTCCGGAATGCCGGCCGACTCGGCGGGAACCTCGGGTGTTTCTTCACTCATAGTCTATGATTTCCGTTTCAGGTATATGTCAGTACTGGAATATTCCTAGGGGCTTTGAAGTCTCTAGATATCCAGGAACCTGACGTCCTTGGCGTTCTGCTGAATGAAGTTCCGGCGCGATTCCACGTCCTCACCCATTAGCACGGAGAAGGTCTGGTCCGCCGCCAGGGCATCGTCCATGGTGACTTGCAGGAGCGTGCGGTGGTCCGGGTCCATGGTGGTGTCCCAGAGTTCGGTGTAGTCCATTTCGCCGAGGCCCTTGTAGCGCTGGATGCCGTTGTCCTTCGGGATACGGCGGCCGGCGGCCTGTCCGGAAACCAGCTTGGCGTCACGTTCACGGTCGCTGTAGACGTAGTCGTGAGGGGCGTTCGACCACTTGATGCGGTAGAGCGGCGGCTGGGCCAGGTAGACGTAGCCGTTCTCAATGAGCGGACGCATGTAGCGGAACAGCAGGGTCATCAACAGCGTGGTGATGTGCTGGCCGTCCACGTCGGCATCGGCCATCAGGACGATCTTGTGGTACCGCAGCTTGGAGATGTCGAAGTCCTCGCCGATCCCGGTACCAAAGGCCGTGATCATGGACTGGACCTCATTATTGCCAAGGGCCTTGTCCAACCGGGCGCGCTCCACGTTCAGGATCTTGCCGCGCAACGGCAGGATGGCCTGGGTCTCGGGGTTCCGGCCACGCTTGGCCGAACCGCCCGCGGAGTCACCCTCCACGAGGTAGACCTCGCAGCGCGATGGGTCCTTCGACGAGCAGTCGGACAGCTTGCCCGGCATACCAAAGGATTCCAGGGGGCTCTTGCGGCGTGCGTTGTCGCGGGCCTTCCGGGCCGCCATCCGGGCCTGGGCAGCCTGGACAGCCTTGCGGATGACGTCGCGGGCTGGGCCGGGGTTCCGCTCCAACCAGTCACCAAGCTGGTCGGTGACCACCCGCTGGACGAAGCCCTTGACCTCGGAGTTACCCAGTTTGGTCTTTGTCTGGCCCTCGAACTGCGGTTCGGACAACTTCACCGAGATGACGGCCGTGAGGCCCTCGCGGATGTCGTCGCCGGTCAGGTTGTCATCCTTTTCCTTGATGATGGTCTTCTCGCGCGCGTAGCGGTTGATGAGCGATGTCATCGCGGCACGGAAACCTTCTTCGTGGGTGCCGCCCTCGTGCGTGTTGATGGTGTTGGCGTAAGTGTGGACGCTCTCGGAATAGGCCGTGGTCCACTGCATCGCGACCTCGACGGCGATGTGTCGCCCAATGTCCTCGGTTTCGAAGGCGATGACGTCCTCGTGGACGACGTCCACCTTCTTGTTCGAGTTCAGGTGCTTCACGTAGTCGAGCAAGCCGTCGTTGTATTGGTAAACGACGGTGCGGTGTTCAGCCGCCACTTCGCCGTCAGTGGCAACCGCGTCAAGATCCAGATCATCGTCGCCTGCTCCTGCGACAGGACGCTCGTCCGTGAGCGTGATGCGCAGGCCCTTGTTGAGGAAGGCCATCTGCTGGAAGCGTGCGCGGAGGGTCTCGAAATCGAAATCGGTGCTCTCGAAGATGGTGCCGTCCGGGTAGAACGTCTGGGACGTTCCAGTCTGGTCCGTTGCTTCGCCCTGGACGAGCCCGCCCTGCGGCTTGCCGCCGTCGGCGAAACTCATCCGCCAAACGTGGCCCTGGCGACGCACCTCGGTGTCTACCCTGCGCGAAAGCGCGTTGACGACGGAAATACCGACGCCGTGGAGGCCACCGGACACGGCATAGCCACTGCCGCCGAACTTGCCGCCCGCGTGCAGGATGGTCATGACAACTTCGACGGTTGGCTTCTTCTCCGTGGGGTGCATGTCCACGGGGATGCCGCGCCCATCGTCCACCACCTTGACGCCGCCGTCGGCCTGGAGGGTCACTTCAATGTGGCTGCAGTACCCGGCAAGGGCCTCGTCCACCGAGTTGTCCACCACTTCGTACACCAAGTGGTGGAGGCCGCGCGGGCCTGTGGATCCGATGTACATACCCGGGCGCTTGCGCACCGCTTCGAGACCTTCAAGAACGGTGATGTCGCTCGCACCGTACTCCTTGGACCCCGAGGGTGTGTCAGGCTTGTGGGCGTTCTCCTTCGCGGGATCTACTGCCAAGGTCTCTGCATTGTCGTTAGCCACAGGCGCTTTCGACTCCTCCGTGTTCGATGGTCGCCGGCCGTCACCGCACCAAGGAAGCACGTCCGTCAGGACACACCCCAGGGATACGGCAGCCGCCAACAGGGACGTCACTGCTAACGCCGGCTACTTCGTGATTGGCGGATCCGCTTCTACAAGTGCTGTTCAGCGGAGCCAATCGACGTTCACCGGCGCCCAGTTGTCTATGCCGATTCTATCGTGACTAAGCGCAGTTCCTTGCAAAACCCGGCCCTTATGCTCAGGAAAGTAGCTCTGGGAGGCCGCTGGCCGCATCTGCAAGCTGCCAAAACGGCACCCTCTAGGGAGCTATACGGTCCGGGCAGGTTTCTCGCCCCTGTGCGCCGTTCAAGCAAATGCGCTCACGCGGGTGCCGGGGAAGTTACCCGTAGGTATCCCGGGGGCCCCGCCCATTGACGCTTCGTCCGCCCTTGCGCCAGCTCGGCGCGGTGGGCGCGAGCACTTGAATGGACGTCACCACACCGTCTCCGAGTTCTTTTCGGAACATGTCCAGGAGGCTGGTGCTCAGGAGCCTGAGCTGCGTTGCCCACGCGGTGGAATCGCAGCGGACATGCAGGGTGGTGTCGGTGAAGCTCTCCGGAGTGCAATGTGCGGAAATCTCCGGTCCCACCAAGGCATCCCACTCGGCCATCACGGAGCCCACGGCAACTGGAGATGTCCAACCGCGTTCGGCCACGAGCCTCCCGACGACTTTCCCCAAACCAAGCGGGTCCCGGCCGCTGCCATGGAATTGGCTGAATCCTCGGGTGTCCCGGACGCCCTTGCGTTTCGGAGCGGTACCCGTCCGCGGGGCGGCGCGACGGATTTCGCCCCGCGCAGCGGCCGCTTCGCGCATCCGGTTCAAAGCTGATTGGGCAGCGTCAATCTCGTCAGGGTCCCTGCCCGGCTGGCGTCCGCCGGGGCTATCCTTCTCCATCAATGCCTCCGGGCACAACCTTCACGCGCCGCCCCGCCAGTTCCTCGGGAATATCGGCGTCGACGGCGGCCGTCACCAAAACCTGTTCGGCGCCGGCCACTATTGCAGCCAGTTTACGCCTGCGCTGCACGTCCAGCTCGGCGAACACGTCGTCGAGGATGAGGATCGGAGCAGAACCCCCGGTACGGGTGTCGTCGAGCATGACGTAGTACGAGGCCAGGCGCAGGGAGAGGCACATGGACCATGTTTCGCCATGGGAAGCATAGCCCTTGGCCGGAGCTTGGCCTAAAACCAATTCGAGTTCGTCGCGATGGGGTCCGACCAGGGAAATTCCGCGTTCCAACTCTTTGCGGCGCGAGGCGGCGAAAGCCTGGACGTAACGCTCAGTGAGTTGCTCCACGGATAGCAGGCGGAGGTCCTCAACCCCCTCTGAACCCTCAGCCAGACGTTCGGCGGGACCGCCGTCGTCGTCCAACACGCCTTGGATAGTGGAGCGGTAGATCGCGCCCGCTTCCTTCGATCCATCCGTCAGTTGCGCGTAGGCGCTGTTTAGGTGGGGTCGAAGCCGTTCCACGAGTTCCAGCCGTGCATGCAGGAGTTCCGCGCCGGCCCGCGCCATGTGCTGGTCCCAAACATCGAGCGTTGCTTCGTGGCCCGCGGTGAATTTTCCGGTGCGGGCCGATTTCAGCAGGGCGTTGCGCTGTTTGAGCACGCGGTCGTAGTCGCTGCGGGTCGCCGCATGCACTGGCATGAGGCTGACCAGCAGCTCGTCGAGGAAGCGCCGGCGGTTGGACGGATCACCCTTGACCAGGGCCAGGTCTTCGGGGGCGAAGAGCACGGTCTGGCAAATGCCCAGGATGTCGCGGGCGCGTACGGGATTTCCGCGGTTGATCCGGCCACGGTTGGCACGGCCGGCATTGATTTCGAGCTCGACCACGGTGGATTGTTCACCGCGGACAAGCTTCGCCCGGATCAAAGCGCGCTCCGTGCCGAAGCGCAGGAGGGGCGCATCCGTGCTGACTCGGTGCGAGCTCAGGGTGGCCAGGTATCCGATGGCTTCCATGAGGTTCGTCTTGCCGATGCCGTTGGACCCCACGAGGACGGTGACCCCGGGGCCGAGCTTGAGGTCAACCTGCGCGTAGCTGCGGAAATCGGTCAGCGAAAGATGTTCGAGGTACACGCGTACTGCTGGTCGGCCGGGACTTAGTTGGCCGGGCGGGTGGCGTGTCCGCCGAACTGGTTGCGCAGCGCGGACACCATCTTCATGGCCGGTGAGTTGTCCTCGCGGGAGGAGAAGCGGGCGAAGAGCGCAGCGGTGATTGCCGGCGCGGGGATCGCGTTGGCAATCGCTTCTTCAACGGTCCAGCGGCCTTCGCCGGAGTCCTCGACGTAGTCCCCGATGGAGGCCAGGCCCGGGTCTTCGTCCAGGGCTTTGACCATGAGGTCCAACAGCCAGGACCGCACCACGGTGCCTTTTTGCCAGGCACGGAAAGTCCCGGGAAGGTCCTTGATGATGTCCTTGGCCGCGAGCAGTTCGTAGCCTTCGGCGTAGGCCTGCATCAAACCGTATTCGATGCCGTTGTGGACCATCTTGGCGTAGTGTCCTGCTCCCACGCCGCCCACGTGGACGAAGCTGTCGGCACGATCGCCTTCGGGACGGAGCGCGTCGAATACCGGCATGGCCAGTTCGATGTCTTCGTCCGCGCCGCCTGCCATGAGTCCGTAGCCGTTCTGCAGGCCCCAGACGCCTCCCGAAACACCGCAATCGGCGAAGCGGATGTCCTTGGATGCCAGGAAGGCGGCATGCTTCTGGTCTTCGGTGAAGCGTGAGTTGCCGCCGTCGATCACCATGTCCCCGGCGGAGAGCTTTTCACCGAGTTCGCTGATCACGGCATCGGTGATGTCGCCGGAGGGAACCATGACCCAGACCAGGCGCGGAGCCGGAAGTGCAGCAATCAGTTCGTCAACGGATGCGACGTCGGCGATGTCCTGATTGCGGTCAAAGCCAGTGACCTCGATTCCGCCGTTGCGCATGCGTTCGCGCATGTTGAAACCCATTTTTCCAAGGCCGATCAGTCCGATGTGCACGGTGTGAACTCTTTTCTGCGCTGGTGGTTTTGGTATTGACCCGACCGTTCCCTGGCCGTGGGGCCCCTCCGGCGAGGGCCCCTGCCTGAGCTTGCGAAGGCTGGGAGCCGGTGGGGACTTGCGAGGCGGTGGGGACTAGTTGGGGAGACGGACGGGCATCACGAGGTAGCGGTAGTCGCCCTTGTCATCGCCGTCGGCGTCAACCTGGGCGGTGATCATGGCTGGCTTGGGTGCGGTAGTGAAGGAGAAGCGCACGAACTTGGTCTCAATCACGCCCAGGCCTTCCACCAGGTAGTGCGGGTTGAAGGCCACGGTGATGTCGTCGCCGCTGAGCTGGGCTTCCAGTTCCTCGGATGCCTGGGCATCTTCGCCGGTACCGGCGTCGAGATTCAGTTGGCCTTGGGTGAACGCCAGGCGAACCGGGGTGTTTCGTTCCGCGACGAGGGACACACGGCGAACGGCTTCAACGAGTTCCTGGGTTTGGACCGTGGCGTGGATCGGCGTGGAATCCGGGAACAAGGACCGGATCTTGGGGTAGTCGCCGTCGACGAGCAGGGAAGTGGTGGTGCGCCCGCCGCTTTCGAAGCCAATCAGGCGGCTGTCGTCATCAGCGAGTGCGAGGTGGATGTCGCCGCTGCCACCGAGCGTCTTGGCCACCTCGTTGAGGGTCTTGGATTTCACTAAGGCACTCGTGGAAATTCCCGGGGTGACGGGCTTCCACGGCACTTCCCGCATGGCGAGGCGGTAACGGTCCGTGGCGAGGAGGGTGATCATGTCATCCTCGATCTCCATCCGGACACCGGTAAGGATCGGCAGGGTGTCATCCCTGCTGGCCGCGATGATGACCTGCGAAACGGCTTGGGCGAAGGCGTCGCCGGGCAAGGTTCCACTGATGGCGGGAAGCGCCGGAAGTGGCGGGTACTCGGATTCCGGCATGGTGGCGAGATGGAAGCTGCTTCGACGGCACGTGAGGGTGACTTTGCTGCCGTCGGTTTCGATGTCGACAGGCGCCGAAGGGAGGCTGCGGCAGATATCGGCCAAGAGGCGACCGGAAACCAGGATGGTTCCCTCGGTGGTGACGTCAGCCGGAATCTCGAGACGGGCGGAGGTCTCGTAGTCAAAGCTCGAGAGACTCACTGTTCCGGCTTCTGCCTTGAGCAGGAGACCTGAGAGTACCGGGACGGGCGGCCGCGGAGACAAGGACCGGGCTGTCCATGTGACGGCTTCTGCCAGGACATCCCGCTCGACTCTGAACTTCACGGAAGGGTGCCGCCTTTCATTGCTGCTGCCAGTGTTCCACCGGAAACTCCCGCAGGAGCCCCGAAAACCAGCGCCCCGAACTCGGCAGCTGCATGGTCCGCAGTGAGCGAACTACAAAGCAGCGCCAAGGATGGACGCGATGCAGACAGCTTAGCCGGAACTTCGGGCATTAACCCATCCCCGGCTTGCTGGCTTGTGGTTCGAAGCAGCCACGGGCTGCGTCGGCGGGTGGGCGGAAGGAGATTGTTATTTGAGGGAATTCATTTTTTTGGGATTAGTAGTGTTAATAACCCCTGTGGAAACTGTGGATAACTGCCTCTGGACCCGCGGTTCCGCGGTTAACCCCTGTTCACGACATGTGGGCGACAGGGGTTTTAAACAGGGTGTGGACGTGGATAACCCCCAGGGCCGTTTTTAACGATCCACAGACGCCTTAAGGGTTTTAAGCCCATTAACCGCGCTTGTCCCCTTAAGTATCCACAGGCTTATCCACATGCGCCTGTTAATAAGGTATGGAGTGGCTCGAGGGAGGGACTCAGGAATCGCGTTGCTGCTGCTTGATGCGGTTGGTCAGCTCTGTCACCTGGTTGTAGATCACACGGCGCTCGGCCATCAGTTCGCGAATCTTGCGGTCCGCGTGGATCACGGTGGTGTGGTCGCGGCCGCCTAGCTCCTGGCCGATCTTGGGCAGGGACATGTCCGTGAGCTCGCGGCACAGGTACATGGCGATCTGCCGCGCGGTCACTAAAGTGCGTGTGCGGGACTTGCTGCAAAGCTCTTCCATGCTGAGCTTGAAATAGTCAGCCGTCTGCTTCAGGATCTGGTCGGCCGTGATCTCCTGGGCGCCGTCGTCGGTGATCAGGTCCTTCAGCACCATTTCGGCGAGGGCCACATCGACGGGCTGGCGGTTGAGGCTGGCGAACGCAGTGACGCGGATCAGCGCGCCTTCGAGCTCGCGGATGTTGCTTGAGATCTTGGAAGCGATGTACTCCAAGGCGTCGTCGGGCGCGGACAGTCCCTCGCTCTGGGCTTTCTTGCGGAGGATCGCGATGCGGGTTTCGAGTTCCGGCGGCTGGATATCGGTCAGCAGGCCCCACTCAAAACGGGACTTCATGCGGTCCTCGAAGCCGGCGAGCTGCTTGGGCGGCAGGTCCGAGGTGATGACCACTTGCTTGTTGTTGTTGTGCAGGGCGTTGAACGTGTGGAAGAACTCTTCCAGCGTCCGGTCCTTGCCTGCAAGGAACTGGATGTCGTCAATCAGGAGCACATCGACGTTGCGGTACGTGGTCTTGAAGCTGGCGCCTTCATCGTCGCGGATCGAGTTGATGAAGTCGTTGGTGAACTCTTCGGAATTCACGTAGCGCACCCGGATGCCGCTGTAGAGTCGGCGGGCGTAGTGGCCGATCGCGTGCAGCAAGTGCGTCTTGCCGAGCCCGGAGTCGCCGTAGATGAACAGCGGGTTGTAGGCCTTGGCTGGTGCTTCGGCGACCGCGACGGCGGCCGCGTGGGCAAAGCGGTTGGAAGAACCGATCACGAAGGTGTCAAAGACGTATTTCGGGTTCAGCCGGCCGAATTCGTGTGAAGTACTCGGCGGGGTGGGCTGCGGCTTCAGTTCCACGGCCAGGTCGTTCGCGGAAGAGAGTTCGACGGCGGGGGCCGGCTCTTCGTGGATGGGCACCAGATCCGTGTCGACGTCGATCGCGCACCGGATATCGTCGGAAAAGACGCTGCGAAGGGCGTCATCGAGGGCGTCCTTGACTTGCGTCTGGAGAACCTCGCGGGTCAATTCGTTGGGTACGGCCACCAAGAGGGTGGAGCCGATCAGGCCCTGCGCCTGCGCAAGGATAACGAAACCGCGCTGCCGGGGTGTGACGCGATCGTCTTGTTCCAGCAGGCTCAGCACCCGCCGCCAGGAACTTCCGACCGTGTTGGCGTGGTTGGCTTCGTCTACCGTCATCAATTGGTTCCCTCGAGTGCTTGCTTGCCTGGATTGCGGCAGCCGAAGGTCCAAACCATGAGTGGATTCCGAACCGAATCCACAGGGTTATGCACAGTCCGTGGATAATCGGCTACTGAGACACTCTAGGGGATGGAAACTCCAGAAGATAGCTGGGAACAAGCTTGTGGATAATTACACCGTTGTGGTTCTTAAACGGGGTCTGTGAGCCACTTCATCCACAGGCTGGCGGTCGTACTTAGCCACAGCTGGGGATATCGGGCACGGTGGCTCCCGGTTTGACCTCGGGGGTCTTTTTGCCCTAACGTTGTGAAGTCCTATGTGTCCGCTTTTCGACCACCCGCACTTCCGGTAAATCCGGCGTTGGGCGGCGGCGGATACACAATAAACTTAGCGTCGGCCAGTTCTTCCCCTTTTGATCGGGTGGGCGCACCTTTGATCCACTGGAGTAACTAACGTGAGCAAGCGGACTTTTCAGCCGAATAACCGCCGTCGGGCCAAGAAGCATGGCTTCCGCCTTCGTATGCGCACCCGTGCCGGCCGCGCCATCCTGGCCGCCCGTCGTGGCAAGGGCCGCGTCGAACTGTCGGCCTAAATAACTGACTCGTCGGTCAGCCTTCCAAGCGAGTCAATAGGTGCTAGCCACCCGTAACCGTCTGCGGACTTCTACCGACTTTTCAACAACTGTACGTTCCGGCGTCCGCAATGGACGCCGGAACTTAGTGTTATATACGGCACCTATTGGTGCCGGAGAACCGAGCCGCATCGGCTTCATCGTTTCCAAAGCTGTCGGGAACGCTGTGACCAGGAACCTCGTTAAGAGGAGACTGAGAGAAGCAGGTGCTTTGTCTTTGAATAGGCATGGCACGGGTCTTGCTGTCGTGGTCCGGGCGTTGCCTGCGGCTGCGACGGCGAGCTGGGACCAGCTGCTGACGGATTACAATGCCGCCTTGGCGGCAACCACGAAACGGCTCGGCGGATCCTCTCCGCGGGTTGTTTCGCCCACCCAGGGCACCACAACGGAAGGGACACCGCGTGCATGAGCTGAGCTCCGCCGTCGTCCGCTTCTTTAGAGTCGCTCCGAGGATCCTCGGAACTTTTCTGTGGGAGCTGCCGCGCAACGTCCTCATCATCTTGCTGAAGACGTATCGCAGGATCATCTCTCCCTTATACGGCCAGGTGTGCCGGTTCTTCCCATCCTGCTCGGCATATGCCCTCGAAGCGGTGACGGTACATGGTGCCGTCAAGGGAAGTTGGCTCGCAGTGCGGCGCCTAGCGCGTTGCCACCCCTGGAACGCCGGCGGCGTGGACCACGTCCCCGCCGGACATCGTCACTGGCCCGAAGGCCAGACGCCCACAATTGTTGTACTGAACAACCCGGACCAGTTCCTGGCTGTGTGGTCTGATGAAGACGGTCGCCGCACAGCGGCCTGAGGAAATAGGGAAAACGTATGGACATCTTTGGAACAATTCTGGCCCCGTTCAAGTGGCTAGTGTCCGCGATCATGCTGGGGTTCCACGACGGGCTGAGTTTCATCGGCCTGCCTCCGGAGAACGGTTGGACGTGGACGCTGTCCATCATCGGTTTGGTGCTGGTGATCCGTGCCGCCCTGATTCCTGTTTTCGTCAAGCAAATCAAGGCACAGCGAGGCATGCAGCTGCTTCAGCCTGATCTGAAGAAGATGCAAGCGAAGTACAAGGGCAAGACGGACCAGCTCTCCCGCCAGGCGATGGCGCAGGAACAGATGGCGCTGTACAAGAAGCACGGCACCAACCCGTTCTCCGCTTGTTTGCCCATGCTGATCCAGATGCCGTTCTTCTTCGCGCTGTTCCAGGTGCTTTCCGGTATCAGTGCTGCGAAGGAAAGCGGCCAGGGCATCGGCGCTTTGAGCCATGAGCAGGTAGTGCAGTTCGATGCGTCCAGTATCTTCGGCGCCCCCCTCTCGGCTTCGCTGCTTCACGGGACACCGGCCGGCGGCGGCGACGTGACTGTTGTGTGGGTCCTCTCCATCGTGATGATCCTCGCCATGACGGCGTCGCAGTTCATTACGCAGAAGCAGATCATGGCCAAGAACATGTCCGAAGAGGCCATGGCCAGCCCGTTCATGCGCCAGCAGAAGATGATGCTCTACATCCTGCCGCTCGTGTTCGGTGTTGGTGGCATCAACTTCCCGATCGGTGTGCTCATCTACTGGACCACCACCAACCTCTGGACCATGGGCCAGCAGTTCTTTGTCATCCGCCGCATGCCGACGCCGGGATCTCCCGCCGCGAAAGCCCTCGCTGAGCGTCGCGCCGCTAAGGGCCTGCCCTCCCACCCCCTTCTGGGCGGTAAGAAGGACGCAGACGTCGCCGCTGAAGTGGCCGCCGTCGAGGTCAAGGCACAGCAGCGCATCCAGCCACAACGTAAGAACAGGAAGAAGAAGTAATGTCTGTTGAAAGCACCGAAGAGGCAACGGCCGCTGCCGCCACCGAGGAACCGGCAGAGGCCACAGTAGAAACTTCCGAAGAGGGCGCTCCCGCCGGCAAGGGCACTTCCGTGAGCCGCCTCGAGGAAGAGGGCGACGTCGCCGCAGACTACCTCGAGGAACTGCTCGACATTGCCGACATCGACGGCGACATCGACATTGAGATCCGCAACGGCCGTACCTACATCTCCATCGCAGCCGAAGACGACTCCGAGGGGCTTGAGAGCCTGGTAGGCCGCGACGGTGAAGTGCTCGAAGCCCTTCAGGAACTCGCTCGCTTGTCCGTGCTGTCGGCGACCGAGAACCGCTCGCGCCTGGTGCTCGACATCAACGGTTACCGCAAGGAACGTGCCGGCGATCTTCAGCAGATTGCCGAAGACGCCGTCGCGAAGGTGAAGGAGACCGGCGCCCCGGTGGCCCTTGAACCTATGAGCGCTTACGAGCGCAAGATTGTGCACGACGCCGTGGCTGACCTCGGGTTCGTATCCGAGTCCGAGGGCGAAGGCGCCGGCCGCCACATCGTGGTTTCGGCCGACTAACGGATCATGGTTGAAATCACGGCAGCCGAACTCCAAGCGGCAGAGAAGATTTTCGGTGACCGGCTTGGGCTCGCCCAGCGGTACGTAGAACACTTGGCGACATCCGGAACCGAGCGCGGGCTGATTGGCCCGCGCGAGGTTCCCCGCCTGTGGAGCCGGCACGTTCTCAATTGCGCCGTCATCGAGTCGGCAATAGCCCACGGAAGCCACGTCGCAGACGTTGGTTCCGGTGCGGGCCTTCCCGGCTTGTGCTTGGCAATCGCGCGTCCCGATCTTGAACTCACGCTGATCGAACCCCTGGAGCGGCGCGTCATTTGGCTTCAGGAAGTAGTGGACGACCTTGGGCTGGGTAATGTGACCGTTATGCGCACGCGGGCCGAGCTCGCGGTGGGAATGGTCGACGCGGACGTTGTCACGGCACGGGCTGTCTCTGCTCTGTCCAAGCTCGCCGGATTGACCATTCCCTTGCTTAACGGCAAGGGTGAAGTGGTGGCGATCAAGGGCCGCAGTGCTGCCGAGGAGATTGAGCAAGCAGCAAAAGTCATTCGCAGGCTCGGCGGCGTGGAAACGTCTGTTGTGGTTTGTGGGCAGGAGCTCTTGGAGGAACCCACCACTGTGGTCAGGATCGTCGTTAACAAACAGCGGAAGATCGCTTAGCTTCGGCGCTGTGTCCCGCGTGTCCGCAACTGAGCGGTTAAGCTAGAGAACGGCAGCTAGAGCCGAATGAGAGTGAGAGTGTGACAGTGGGCAGTAGCGAAACCTCCACCCAGCGGATCCCGCCATTTATTTCCTTGGGGTCGGCTCGGGCCATGGCTGCACCTTCGGCGTCTTTTGAATCTGCGCTGATGCGTACGAATTCAGTTGCAAACGCCGCTGTTTCACGTGAAACCCTGATTGTCGGACACGACAACGTCATGGACTCCATCGATGACTCCAGCCCTATTGCACGCCAGCTCGCCAACGAGACCAGACGTCGCGAACGGCTGCTGGGACGCGAGCTTCCCAAGCCGGAGAAGACCCGCATTTTCACGGTGTCCAATCAAAAGGGTGGCGTTGGAAAGACCACCACCACGGTCAACATTGCGGCCGCCTTGGCTTCCGCCGGACTCAATGTCCTGGTGATCGACATCGATCCCCAGGGAAATGCATCCACTGCCCTCGGCATTGAGCACCACGCCGACGTCGACAGTATTTACGATGTGCTGATCAACGACCTTCCGCTGCGTGACGTTGTGGCCCCTTGCCCCGATATTCCCAATCTCATCTGCGCGCCGGCAACCATTCACTTGGCCGGCGCTGAGATTGAATTGGTTTCCCTCGTTGCACGCGAGCAGCGTCTGCGCCGCGCAATCGATGTGTATTCGAAGGAACGGGCGAAGAACGGTGAAGCCCGCCTTGACTTCATCTTCATCGACTGCCCGCCCAGCCTGGGCCTGCTGACCGTTAACGCCTTCTGCGCCGCCAGCGAGGTACTCATCCCGATCCAGTGTGAGTACTACGCATTGGAGGGGCTGAGCCAGCTCCTGAAGAACATCGAAATGATCCAGAAGCACCTTAACGCTGATCTGGTCGTTTCCACCATTCTCCTCACCATGTACGACGGCCGCACGAACCTGGCCGCGCAGGTGGCTTCCGAAGTCCGTCAACATTTCCCGAACCAGGTTCTCGGTGCGGTGGTTCCACGCTCCGTGCGAATCTCGGAGGCCCCGAGCTACCAGCAGACGGTGATGACCTACGATCCGTCATCCAGCGGCGCGTTGTCCTATATGGAAGCCGCCGCGGAAATCGCCGAGCGTTAGACTTTCTGAATCACTGCAATATCCTTGGCGGGCTCTATTCTTGCCAATCCACCGGAGGGACATACTAATGAGCGAAAAGCGACGAGGCCTGGGTAGGGGTCTTGGGGCTCTCATTCCCAGCTCCGCTTCGGCTGGTGCATCGGGCAATGGCGTTCCGACGTCCCGCCCTGTGGACCTCTTCTTCCCTGAGGCGCGCAAGGCCCCGGAGACGGTGGATACGCCTGAGGTGCCTGAAACCGAAGTAGCGAAGAGCTCTCCGTCGCGAGGCTCCTCTTCCAAGAGCACGACGGCGGCAAAGGGTGCTGCTTCGAAGTCGCCCGCCGCGAAGGTCACCACCGTTGAGGAGCCGGCCGTGTCTGAGCCGGCCGATGCCACTGCCGATGACGCCGTTTCTGAGTCGTATGCCGCGGAATCGTCCGAGGTTCAACTCGTTGAAGTACCCGGGGCGCGCTTTGCCGAAATTCCGGTTGGGGACATTCATCCCAACCGGAAGCAGCCGCGCAGCGTCTTCGATGAGGACGACATGGCGGAGCTGGTTCACTCCGTCAAGGAAATAGGCGTACTCCAGCCAATTGTTGTACGGACTTCAACTGAAAAGGGTGGAGAACCGTACGAACTGGTGATGGGTGAGCGTCGATGGAGGGCAGTACAGGCCGCCGGGCTCGAAACCATCCCGGCGATTGTTCGCGATACCAATGATGACGACCTCCTGCGCGATGCTTTGCTGGAGAACCTCCACCGCAGTCAGCTGAATCCTTTGGAAGAAGCTGCCGCATACCAGCAACTCCTGGAAGACTTCGGCACCACACACGAGCAGCTAGCTGATCGGATCGGACGGTCGCGGCCGCAGGTGTCCAACACCCTTCGCCTCCTCAAACTTCCTCCCTTGGTACAACGGCGCGTCGCGGCAAGCGTGCTCTCGGCCGGCCACGCACGTGCATTGCTCGCTCTCCCTGATGCGGCCTCGATGGAACGTCTCGCTCAGAAGATTGTCGCCGAAGGAATGTCCGTACGTGCAACTGAGGAAGCAGTGGCGTTGTACCAGGATCCTACGGTTCCGCCGAAGAACAGTATCCCGCGCCCTAATGCACGGCATGAGCGTCTCGACTACCTTGCTTCCTCTCTTTCGGATCGGCTCGACACCAATGTGAAGATCACCTTGGGTGCCCGTAAGGGTCGAGTCAGCATTGAGTTCGCAAGCGTTGAGGATCTAAACCGCATTATGGATGTTTTGTCACCGACGGACGAGGGCTAGTCGCTCGACTTCTACGGAATTGGGGTTTGCTTCTAGTGAGGCAGATCCCATTTTCTTTTAAGAGTCTCCTGGGCGTGCATGGATATTGCACTGTTCCTGGGAGGGGTTCATCCTCGACGGCACTTTGTACGTGCGCGTTCGGGGGTTGTGCCTGGCTGTGAACTGCTGTCTGAGATTGCTTGCCCGTACTTCCTGTGTGGCCGGGCTTGGGAACCATCTGCCCTCGACGCGCGCAATTATGTGCGTCTGGCTTCCATTTGGTTCTGATTTGACTCTGAAGTATCCGTTGCTGTGAGGCCGCCCGCAGCGCCGGGCCCTTATCGTTTGGGGTGAGTTCGGTTCGCTTGTATCCGCGAACGATCGTGGAGATTGGTAGGACCCGGGTATAGCGGCGCTACGTCGGTGTTTCACGTGAAACGATCGGCAGCAGTGAGAAGGCTGATGGGATCGAGGGCTTCTCATTGGCGCTCCGGTGAGGATGGTGGGTTCGCGCCGCTCTAAGACGCATGAGTGCTTCGTGCAATCGCGAGAGTCTTTCGGTTCCAGCATCTTGGGTGGTCCTATAAAGTGAGGCGACAGCCTGTTACGTTAGGTGGCGTGCCTGGCCTCCCCCAATCTTTCCGTGAGTTCATTTCCTTGAGTTTCACGTGAAACATCAGGGTTCGCCTGCCTTTTTTACGAGCATCCGGAACGCGGACATTCGAGCCTCAAAAGCCTCGCTCAATTGCTTGTCCGTCAGGTCTACATCCTCCATCGTGGGCCGGTCTGGATCCATGCTTGTCCAAGTGAATCAACGCCTTGTGCGCGCCGTGGCGGTTCACGATGTTTCACGTGGAACAGTCACCGCATAGAGCCTCGGAAGGTGGGACGTGAACCGGCCTGAGTGGTGGCTCTTCAGACGGCCTGCTCGGACGGACGACTCCTTCGGTTTCACGTGAAACACTGACCTGCAGCAGGCTCGATCGTCGACTACACTCGATGCCGTGGCTCTAGCCTCCATAATTGGTAGTTCACTCGCAGTACGAATGAATGCTCAGTGGCGCGCCTCTGCGAGAAGGCTCGGAGCTTTGTTGATCCACCGGTTTTCCCTTCTCCACTCACCCTTTGGAAGGTGTGGTCTCAGGGATCTGACAATAGACCGTCGACCCTCCGCCCAAGGTTGGGTCGCAACCGCCCGAGTCATCGAAGGAGCGTTCGTAGTAATAGTGATGGGTCCAACTAGGCCTTCCGGCGCCGCCTAGTCACAACGTAGGCTGCCATCGCCTCTTGGCAGACAGCTGCACTAAGGTCAAGGCTCGGCGCACTTCGCCGCACGAAGCAGGGCTGAAAGTAGTCCCGGCAGGCGTGCGTGGGCACCATGCGGCGGATGCGCGCGGGGTCTTGCGGTTGGCCGACTGGTCCGGTGTGGAGCCAGCACTATTCGCCGGAGCCCGCGCTGCTCGGTGCGAAGTATTGCTACCGTAGTGAATGCGTATGGGTCGGTGCAGAATTGGGCGGCGCTCTGAAGCTATCGAAGGAGGGATAGCCAGGAGCTGGCACTGGGGCTGGCCATGGGGAACTGCCACCGGCGGGCGCTGCGCATGGCCTCGGAGCCAGCGAAAGGGTTGCTGATGGCACGCTGTTGATTGTCTTCGCGTGGCTGGGTACTGCGCTGATTGTCGCTGTAGGGTGCGGATCTGAGCGACGCAGACCCCATTGCACATTTGGTGCCTGCAGCACTCAGTCGAGGTCAGCGATCGGGCGCTGGTCCCCTGCTCGCCGGAGAACGAGGTCGGTAGGGACGAAAGCATTTTTGCCGGTTTCAACCGGGGTGGCACTGTTGAGCCGGGCCCTGTCCCGTCCGGCGTCAGGGTTGTTGCATGTTCTCTGTGCGGACGCGTCCAGTACGGTTGGTGCCTCCCTTGGGCCGTGTGAGTCCCCAGGTCTGCCTCGCAGTTGGCTCCCACGTATCGAACGCGATATCGCAAACGGTCTCAGCGACAACGTGACCGTACCCTCCTGACCTGACGAGGCTCAGGATCTGTGTCGCAGTACCCGTGCTGGATCCGGCACCGGTTCTCGGGACGATGTTCACAGTCGGGCGCAGCCTGGTACTACCTGCCGTGATCGCATGGGATGAAGGCATCAATTGACGGCGGCTCCCCCAGCCTCGTCATGCTCTGGTCGTCCGTGGCGCACGGGCACACCCGTTCACTCTGTTAGTGGCCCACCCTCGGATACGACTTCCCGATGGTTCGTGCCTGCGGCGATGGGCGACCTGGGAGAGCCTGGATGGTGAGCGACTAGTAGGGTGCGTGACGTCCATGTCGATCCACACCGCGGTCCGTGGTGTATAGGGATTGAGCCTGGACTGTGGGCACTCTCTCCGGGCAAAGCCATGGACCGGCCGCACACCGTGCTCGGAGCCGTCGGGCGGTGGCGATCGGCTGCGGGGTCACATCGGCATGCCAAATTCTAGAGATCTAGTGACAGCCGGATGCGATCCTCGGTAGGCCCCTGCCGGACCATTGAGACAGGCACATGCGGTACTTCCAGAACCCTGGCAATCCGCTATCGATGATTCAAGACACGGAAGGTCGCGGAGAATTGAGGCACGCTGGGTGAGCCCCTGGGGTAGGAGAAAGCGCGTCTCTGCTTCGCCGGCGCCATGGCCCTGGCTCGTTGACGCGTACAAACCGCTGTTGAAAAGTCCGGGAGCAGCGGTGGATATCGTTGTGGATAACTTTGTTGATAAGTGGTCCGGGTTGAGGGTGTGGCGGTCTGCACCGAACTAGTTTTTGTCCAGGCGGCGTTGATACTCGTGTGCTCCTTGAGCTCTTCGATGGCCTTGTTTCACGTGAAACAGAGCCACGGTCTGCAAGCTGGTCATTTACACCCCAATTTGGCCTGATTCTGGCCGATTTCTGACCCTTCATGCGCAATCCAGGCCAGACGAAGCTTTGATCTGTTCTGGACCCCTGGTCGTCGCCCCTACTCGCGCCGGACTCGCTCCATTCCACGTCGGGAGAGCCGCGCGGACGACCATTCTTCACCGGTGGATATCGTTGTGGATAACTTTGTGCATAACTTCCGAGCGGTCGGTGGATATCTCTCCCGGCGAGGATTCCGTTGCTGCGGTAGCTTGGCCCTGTGTTGTGCCTAGTGCTTGTACTGCTGGTCGGCAATTGCGGATTTCTGGTGCCTCCCGCGCTCGGTGCAACGAGCAGGTGCACCATGGTCCCGTCATGTTTCACGTGAAACTGCGACTGCTCCGGCTACTCCACGTGGCAGCAACATTCTCTAACTGAGGGGGAACTGCGGGGCGAAATTGTCCTATGGGCACAGGCGCACCAATGCGCTGAGGTGAGAAGGAGCGTTACGGATTATGTAGATCTAGTGCTGAGACCCGCAACGGCCGCACACTCGCCTACTTTGGGGCTTGTCCAGTCTTGGCGCTGTTACGGCGCCGAGAAGGTCGACCGTCCTCATTGCTACCGGGTAACGGCTTGGGCCAATCAATCGTCAATGACGCCGCGCATGCCCTGTTCCAAGCCGGACCTCAGCCAGTATGTTGAGCGGTCAAGACTTGCGGGTGAACCGCAGGCTCCTTGCTTGGGCGAACTCTCGCCCTTCGGAATACCACCCGAGGTCCACCTCTTCGACTGCGTGGACCATCCACACACCCGGACACACACGTGTCTTCGGTGCGTTAGTGTCTTACCGGTACCCCGGAGTACAGTTCATGCTCTCCATCTCAGGCCGACCCACCCTGCCAACCTCGCAACTGATGAGCGTTCTTAACTGGGAGCTTGCGTGTGGAGATGCCAGAGCAAGGGGGCCCTCCATAGACCGATCCCGCAAGACCCTATGCGGGACGCCGATGCTTCCGTTGCGTTTGAATGATCCTCCTGCCTTGTCCGCGATTGTTGCCAGGCTGCTTTCGTTACTCGTGGTCAGCGGCTGGACGTACGCGCAAGGTCCGTCGAGGCACGCGGCAAATAGCTCGAACGGAAGACTGCCGACGCCGGTTCGCCCGCTACTTAGGGTCAAAGGTCCTGACCAGAATCCCCGAGGTGCAGCGCCCCCGAGGTGCAGCCCCCGGACTGCTCTTTTGGCTCCTCTTGAATTTCCCTCCACCCCAATTTCGGCCGTGGGAACTGAAGCCGAAGGCTGCAACGTTGGCTTCTAGGATGTGCGCCTTGGGATGGTTCGCGTGGACCGCTTTCCATTAGCGAACGCGCCGCTACTATCCGGGCATGGCTTTCGAAAGGCCGACCGCCACGATGAGTCGTGAGTTGGGAGTTCAAGCGCGAGTCAGTCGCTGATTGGCCGGCTCGATGGAACCTGCCCGACCGAATTTGAGGGTTAAGCTGACCCGTTCGTACGACTGCTGCAGTGCCGCGTGTGATTAAAGTGGCGGTGTCCTGAGTCTTGTGGCGCTGTTTCCGGGCCCTATCCCTTCCGATGGCTTGAAGGCAGCTGCTTTGCCTCCTCCACTGGTGTTTTTGCAAGTGTCCTACTCCGAGCCACTCTGTTGCACTCTTTGAGTCTGCTTGTGAGATACATCCCGGAATCGAGGGCGTGTGGGAGCCGCGAATCCCATCGTCACCCCCATAGCTGTTGAGAATGATGTCCACGGCGTGCCGGCTCGCGAGGATCGAGGTGTGTCAGCGGACAGATCCCGGGTCCGTCATCGAACCGCAGGGCTATGGTGGCTTGTCCTCGGTCATCGTGAGAAAGGGCTCGACCGCCGACTCTGGGCGACCACGGCCCCTGTGCCTATCCGAGTGCCGAGCTGTGTCCGAAAGCTCCTGATGTCCTGGCATCGACGATGGACTGGGCTGATGAGTGTGGAAGTGGATCTACGTGTGTTGAAACAATCTAAATAGATTGTGTGAGCAACTAGGTAGATTGCGCTAACCGCGTTCAGAATCCCAGGCTTGAGAATCCGGCTGGAGGAGCAGCTGCCCGGCGACGTGGTGCGGCCGGGCACTCGAGTCTTGTGTGATGCTCACAGTACGTCGCGCCGATCTGTCGGGGCCCGCTGCTTCTTGAAGGACTCTGGCAGCGAGTCCTATCGAGTCCGCGCCGAAGAGCGTTTGGCGCAGCCCCCCTTCCGGCATGGCGTTTCACGTGAAACATCCAGCACAGTGGAGTTCCCGCAGAACACACCTATTTGTCAGCGAAGAGGTGATCGGGGCGGTCCTCCTCCTCCGGCCAGGCGATACGCTCACGCAGCCAGCAGGATCGGGAGTTCGCAAGGCATATGAATCAGCAAGCCAGGCTGATGTTATACGGCATCAGCACAGGCAAGAATTCAGCCACGGCCAGTGTCTGCAACAATGCCGCAAACTCGGCAGTGACCCGCGACCCCGCGACCCTTGCGCTGATCCTGTTTCACGTGAAACATATGCAAGTTCCAGATGGCAAGGAGCATGTCCTCAGTCCAAACACCACAAAGGCAAATCGAAGCCTCCCGAGCGGTCAGCCTCGTTTCACGTGAAACGGCGTATCGACTCAGTGCTCGCGAGGATCGCCCTGGTACTGAATTCGACAACGGAAGTCTCCCGGCATCTACCGAAGGACCAACTCTGTTTCACGTGAAACGGCCGAATCGAACACTTCGGCTCTGACATCACACAAGGAGGCGCTACAAGCGAGTGGACTCCCCGACATCAACCACGAGCAAAAGGCTCAATAGGGCGAACGCGCCATAAGGCGCTGTCTCAGGTCTCGAAGGTTGGACGATTTCCGCGGCCCGGCGGCCTGACTCCAGCCGAGCAAGAGATGTCCTGCCCGCCTGACACCCTCACAGAGAATCCGGTCCTTTTGTAATCCAAAAAGGTTCACAAACCGCAACGCCAAGCTCTGAGCAGCAAGTGCCCATTCGCGCACCCAGCTATACCGCAAACAATCACCCGTAGCTGCGGGACTGCGGGCCCAGGAAGGAGAACCCGAAGACGCGAAAAAGCCGGTGGTTCTCGCTCAATAGCGAGAACCACCGGCTGAATCAGAAGCGGCCGCTAAACGGGCGCCTGAAGTCCTAGGACAGGACGGACTCAAATTCCTTTTCGAAGAACTGCTTCGGCTTGGCACCGATAACCGTGCTCTTAACTTCTCCCCCACTGAAGAGGTAGACCGCCGGAATAGACGTGATGCCGTACTCAGCGGCGATTGCGGGGTTGTCATCGACATTCAGCTTGACGACGTCAACCTTGTCTCCGTATTCAACCGAGATCTCGTCGAGGATCGGACCCAACTTGCGGCACGGGCCGCACCACTCTGCCCAGAAGTCCACGATGACCGGCTTTTCAGCGGCCAGGACGTCGGTGCTGAAACTGGCGTCGGTAACGTTTTTAGCGTTGCTCATAATTCTTTCCCTTCGAATGGATGGCTGCTGTGCCGATTAGGCGTGCAGGTCTGCAAGATAGTGCTCGACGTCCAAAGCCGCGACACAACCGGAACCGGCTGCCGTGATGGCCTGACGGTAGGTGGGGTCGACGACGTCGCCGGCGGCGAAGACGCCCTTGATGCTGGTCTTCGAGCTGCGGCCTTCGACGGCAATCGTGCCTTCGGCGGCGAGCTCCAGTTTCCCCTTGACGAGTTCCGTGCGGGGATCGTTGCCGATGGCCACGAAAACGCCAGTGACGGCGAGTTCGGACTCGGTGCCGTCGACGAGGTTCTTCAGCTTCAAGCCGGTCACCTTGTCTCCACCGATAACGTCCTCGACGGCGGTGTTCCACACAAAGTTGATCTTCTCGTGGGCCTGGGCGCGGTCACCCATGATCTTGGAAGCCTTGAGGGTGTCGCGACGGTGTACCACGGTGACTGACTTGGCGAACTTGGTGAGGAAGAGTGCTTCTTCCATCGCAGAGTCGCCGCCGCCGATGACTGCGATGTCCTGGTCCTTGAAGAAGAAACCGTCGCAGGTTGCACACCAGCTCACGCCATGGCCCGAAAGACGCTTTTCATTCGCGAGGCCGAGTTCGCGGTATGCGGAACCGGTCGACAGAATGATGGCACGTGCCTTGAAGGTCTCCCCCGTGCCGATGGTCACGGACTTGATGTCGCCGTCGAGGTCCAGGTCGGTGACATCCTCAAACTGAATTTCAGTCCCAAAACGTGCCGCCTGCTTTTCGAAGCTCTCCATGAGATCAGGTCCCATGACGCCCTCGGGGAAACCGGGGTAGTTCTCGACGTCTGTTGTGTTCATCAGTTCGCCACCGGCAGTCACGGAACCGGCGATGAGCAGCGGGTTCATGTTGGCGCGTGCCGTGTAGACGGCCGCCGTGTAACCGGCAGGCCCGGAGCCTACGATGATGACATCACGTACGTTGGACGCGGTGTTTTCTGCGTTGCTCACTGTTGGGTGAACCTCTTCCTTAGTCGATGCACCGGATCCTTGCGGCCGGCCACATGGCACAACCCTGTGACGGCACGGAATATTCCGATGTTCCCGGGGACCCTAATATCCGCCACCATTCAGGGTACCTTCTGGCAGCGCACGGCATGGAAGGACGAAGGCTCCGTTACCGGAGTTGACGCTCCCCCGGGTTGCAAGCACCCGAAACAGACGCAAGCCCCCGAAACGCTCCCGTGCCGCCGAAGAGGCCGCACGCCGTCGACTACTGGACCTTGATCTCCGCAAGGCGCAGGCCGAACCCGTAGCGCGTCTTGGGTGCGGTCAGTTTGGGCAGGGACTTGATGGAGACAATCACGTACTGGGCCGTTACAGGGGAACTCAGCGGCATGGTCAGCTCCGGTGAGGTGAAGCTGTTGGTGCCCACCATCTTGGCGCCGTCCATCGCGGGACGATCATTCGTGTAAACGCTGATGTTTCCACCGGAAGCGCCCAACTGGCTCAAGGTGACGGACGTCACTTGCGAGGGTGCCTTGAGCTTGACAAGAAGTGAGACTCCATCAGGAGCGAGTCCACCCCAGTCCGCAGTGGCGAACTCCATGTCCGACCAGTAACTCGCCGCATTGCCGTCGTAGGCCTTGACCAAGTCCTTGTCATAGGTCGCGGCGAACTCGAAATCACCCATCCGAGTGACTCCGTCAATGACCGGTGGCGCTGCCACCGGAGCTGCCGACGCACTGCTACTCGGCTGTCCAGTCACTGGCTGGGACGCTGTGGAGGACTGCTTGGCTGCGGGAGTCCCGCCGGGGATCAGGTTGCCGAGGTTGGTGACAGCCAGAATCAAACCCAGGATCAAGACGGCGGCAAGGACCCCGCCCACAAGCCAACGGAAGGAACGGGGCTCGCGAACGGGCTCCTCGTCATAGTATTCGTCCTCGTCGAGGGGCTCTGCTTGCTCACGAGCTATCGCCGGGAAGCTCGATGCTCCTCGGCTGTATCCACTGGTAGCAGCGGCCGTATCGCGGGAAGCGCCCGCACCGCGGGAGCCGGCGTCGTCATTAATGAAACCGTAGTCGTCTTCGGACCAGAGAGAGACTTTGGATTCCTGGGCGGGATTGGCGGAGGTAGGCGCCGGAGGAGTGGACGCTGGTACAGCCTGCGTGTCAGGCGCCGCTTGGATTTGCTGGGGGGCGGTCCGGCTTGACTCAGCCCGGCTCGACTCGGCAGCCGAATCGGATCCGCTCCTCCCGGAAGGTGCGGCTTCGCCGTCGTCGCTGTTTGCCTTGCCGGTGCCCTTTACGGCGGCCGCGGCCGCAGCTGCAGCCGCCCCTGCTCCGGCTGCCGCCGCGGCGATCCGGGAACCAATGCCTCCGGGGGCCGACGCCGGCCGGCCAGCAGGCATGGGAGGAACCACCGGGCGGCGCGGGTCCGCAGGTGCCGCGGCAGGTGGTAGTGATTCGCCGGCAGGATGTGGCTCGACTTCGTCGTAACTGATGTACTCGGCGTCGTGCTCTTCGTCGTCGTACAGTCCGTCGTAGGTCTCGGGTTCGTGGGACCGGGCCTGGCCGAAGATCTCGCTGCCAAGCGTGTCGGTGAAGAACGGTTCGACGTAGGGCGGGTTGGTGGCCACCACGAGGTCCAACAGGTCAGGTGCGCTGCTGTGGTTGGTGATGAGGTACGTGGTGCTGTCGCTGACGCCCAGATCGAGGATCTGGACATGCCCGGGCCGTTCGCCGGTGGCTACCTCGCGGGCGCTCTTGGCAACCTGCTCGGCGTTTTCGGGGCCAGCCACGAGGATGCTGACAGGTCTGTTGAGAACCTGGTCCACGCCGTCGAGCACCAGATCCTGGTCGTGCGAAGTCAACACGGTGGCTGTGACTTTGTAGCGGCCGCCAAGCACTGATCCGACATCGATCGGGTGGGACACGGGTTCCTCCTATGACTGTCCGGAAGCTGCGGGTCCTGAATACGGGATCCGGCCAGCCGGGTGACCCGTGGTCTGCAACTACCTGTATTAGTTTCTGATCCTAGCTGATTGGGCCGTTCTGGCTCTCGGTTTGCGAGGATGCGTCACCGTTTGCGGCGGTGTCCACCGCGGAAATAGGGGTTGTTTCCCAGCGTTCCTTGATAGGTGCGGCGGCCGGGCAGCGGGATGCCTGGGCGGCCTGTGCCCCCTTGTGCGGTACTGGGCAGGTCTTCATCCGGCAGATATGACTTCTCGACGTCGGACCAAGCGTCCACCTTATCCTTCCCTTCAGCAGTAGCTCCATCGCGGACGTCATCCCACCCGTCCTTGGAAGGGATGGTTTGCAAGGCGGGACCGGCACGGAACGATGCTGCGTCGAACTCGCCCGAGATGCGCGGAATGAGCCCGGTGTCGTCGGACACGGTGGCGCGGACCGCCGTCGGGGTCTGCTTTCCGCCCGCGGACGGTGTTTTCGCGACCGGAACGCCCCGGCCGAGCCGGCCGAGTACCGGTCGAAGCAAATCGCGCAGCTCGCTCACGTGGAAGACCCGTAGCAGGAACAGGTACGCAAGCAGCATGACGGGCCCGACGACGACTACCGTCACCAAAGCGGCGGGCCTGCTGCTCCATGCGAAGCCGTCAGCGTGATAGCTGCCCAGGAGCCACAAGGCCAAGGCGCCGGCGATTGCCGAGCCCAAGGCGGCGTAACCCATGCGGATGTACGAGTTTGCGATCCGAGGGCCGTCCACATGGCCGAGGAGGCGTCGCAGGAACCAGACGCTGATGACCACGGACAGGATATTGCCGAGGGTGTACAGGACTGCGATGGCGAAGATGATCTGGCCCACCGGCAGGAACTGGATGATGAACGCGCCCACAACGTTGAGCAGGGCCAGCATGAGCTGGATGTAGAAAGGGGTTCGGGCGTCTTCGTTGGCGTAGAAGACGCGGGACATCATGAAGTTGGCGCTCATGAACGGCGTGCTCAGCGCGAGGATCGTCAGCGTCTGGGCGAGCATGACGCCGTCCTGGGGCTTCCCGCCGGAGAAGAACATGCCCAGCGGTCCGGCGAGGGCAAAGAGGGCCAGCGCCCCGAAAACAGTGGCGACGGCCATGGTCCGCAGTCCGTGCGAAAGGGCTTCACGCAGTTCGGCTTTGTTGCCCGCCTGGGACGCGTGGGCCATCCGGTTGAACAGCACCGTGGCGAGCGACAGCGCAATGATCGAGTGCGGCAGCAGATACAGCTGGCTGGCGACTTCCAGGACCGCGTTACCGGGGAGGGTGGCAGCCGCCGGGTCTTGCGCGTGCTCCAGGCGGAGCCGCTCGGAGCCAGGAATCGTGGCGATCCTCATGACATAGAGGAAAGCGAGCTGCCCGACGGCGGCGGTCAGGAGGGTCCAGACGCTCAACTTCGCTGCCTGGCCGAGTCCCACGCCCCTCCAGCCGAAGCGGGGCCGGAGCCCGAGCCGCAGGCGGATTACCGGGACGAGGAGTATCGCCGTCTGCGCTAATACGCCGACGGTGGAGAATCCTGCGATCAGGAAGGTCTGGAAGGGCCCCCAATTGTCCAAGGTGTGGGGGTTGGTGTTGTTGGCGCCGAGGATCCAGATGAACATGCCCAGTCCGGCGATGGCCACCACATTGTTCAGGATCGGCGCCCACATGGCCGGGCCGAAGGCGCCGTTGGCATTGAGGACCTGGGTCAGGAGCGCATACAAACCGTAGAAGAAAATCTGCGGCAGGCAATAGAACGCGAAGGTTACGGCCAGCGATTTCTGTTGGGGTGAATAGCCCTGCGTAGTGAGGTCGATGACCATGGGCGCGGCCAGCGTGACCAGCGCCGTCAGCGTCAACAGAACCAGTACGGCCAAGGTCAGGAGCCGGCTGATGTAGTCCGCGCCGCGGTCCGGGCCCTTGCTCGCTTTGATGATTTGCGGGACAAGCACGGCGTTGAAGACACCGCCCGCCACCAGGAGGAAGATCAGGTTGGGCAGGTTGTTGGCGTTGATGAAGGTGTCGTTGACCGTCGACCCCAGGCCCAGTGCGGCGCCAAGCATCCAGGTTTTGGCGAAGCCGAGGAACCGTGAAACGAGCGTCCCTGCGGCCATGACGGCGCTGGAACGGGTTTCTCCGGACTGGGTTGACTGGGTTGTTTTGGCGGCAGACATTGTCATTATCGTCCCATGAGCCGGGCTGCCTGGTGCGTCAAGCCTGTATAAAAGGCCGCGTTAGAGGTGTTCGGGCAGGACTTCCCGGGCAAGATCGGCGATGCGCCGCTCATTGGGAAAGGACAACTTACGGGCCAAATCCTGGAGTGGAACCCAAGCGGCATCGATGGCCTCTTGGTCGGGATCGTTCTCGATGGTCAGCTCCCCGCCCGTCGCCCGCAGGAGGAAATGGTGCACGGTTTTGTGCACCCGGTGCCCGCTCACGGTGAACCAGTAATCGATGCTGCCGAGAGGAGCGAGGACGTTGCCTTCGATCCCGGTCTCTTCAGCAATCTCGCGGACGGCTGCCTCTTCGTTGTTTTCCTTGCCCTCCGGATGCCCCTTCGGCAGGCACCACTCGAGCCGGCCACCCCTATTAAGGCGGGCGATGATCGCGACCCTCAGTTCGCCGTCGGACGTGTCCACTACGACGCCGCCGGCAGAGACTTCCTCTACCGTCGGAAGGGCAGCCTGAGCCGGGTGCGGGGCGGGCGCGACGTGGGCACCAATTGCCGACGGCAATGGTGCGTTCGTCCTCCTGCCAGGAGCACTCGGGATCGGGTTGGCCATGAAGTCCACTCTAACGACTCTTGCCCGTTGGTGATGACCGGGACATGGACTCGCGGTGACGCGCGGATGGCGTTCGGCCGTGATCCCGGTGTCATCGCTACGCAATCGCAGCGCAATGACAGGGATCCGGTGGGATGGCGCTGCGAAATCTGACAAGCTTAAGGAACTATGGCGCAAGTATTGGACAGTTCTTCAGTTAATTTCCAGATGGATCCAGTGGTCCTGGACCTCGGTCAGCGGTTCGTGGACGCTGGATTCGAACTGTCGCTGGTTGGCGGGCCGGTGCGGGACCTCTTCCTTGGCCGTGTCTCACCGGACCTGGATTTCACCACCGACGCCACTCCGGACCAGACCCTCTCCATCATCAAGAGGTGGGCAGACAATTTCTGGGAGATCGGCCGCGCCTTCGGAACGATCGGGATGAAGAAGTCCGGCTTCCAGATCGAGATCACCACGTACCGCGCCGAGGCCTACGATACCGATTCGCGTAAACCCGCGGTGGCTTTCGGCTCCTCGCTCCTGGACGACCTCCTACGCCGCGACTTCACCATCAACGCCATGGCCCTCCGGCTGCCCTCCCTGGAGCTCGTGGATCCGTTCGGCGGGGTCCGCGATCTCCATGCCTCGGTCCTCGCCACCCCGGGAGCACCGGAGGCGTCATTCTCCGACGATCCCCTGCGCATGATGCGCGCTGCCCGCTTCGCGGCACAGCTCGGCGTTGCGGTGCACGACGACGTCCGCCTCGCCATGTCCGGGATGGCCGAGCGGATCAAGATCATTTCCGCCGAACGGGTCCGCGAGGAGCTCGTCAAGCTCATTAACGGTGCGCACCCGCGCGCGGGCATCGACCTCCTCGTGGATACCGGACTGGCCGAATTCGTCCTCCCCGAGGTTTCCGCGCTGCGCCTTGAAGCCGATGAGCACCACCGGCACAAGGACGTTTACCAGCACTCCCTGCAGGTCCTGGAGCAGGCCGCGTCGCTCGAGACCGGTCCGGACGGCCCGGTGCCGGGTCCGGACTTTGTGTTGCGCTTCGCCGCGCTAATGCACGACGTCGGCAAGCCGGCGACGCGCCGTTTCGAACCGGGCGGCGCGGTGAGCTTCCGCCACCACGACATGGTGGGCTCCAAGCTGACCGCAAAACGCATGAAGGCCCTGCGCTTCGACAACGACACCATCAAGGCCGTGGCGCGGCTTGTAGAGCTCCACATGCGTTTCTACGGCTACGGGGACGCGGGCTGGACCGATTCTGCCGTCCGCCGCTACGTCGCAGACGCCGGGCCTTTGTTGGAGCGACTGCACCGACTGACCCGGTCCGACGTCACCACACGTAACCAGCGCAAGGCGGAGCGGCTTTCCTTTGCCTACGATGACCTTGAGCAACGGATTGAGGTCTTGGCCGAACAGGAATCGCTCAATGCCATCCGGCCGGACCTGGACGGAGCGCAGATCATGGCTTTGCTGGGACTCAAGCCCGGACCCGTGGTCGGCCGCGCCTACAAGTTCCTGCTTGAGGAGCGCATGGAAAGCGGTCCATTGTCCCAGGAGGAGGCCGAGTCCAAGCTCCTGGCGTGGTGGTCAGGGCAACCCGAGTCCGCCGTCGAACTTTCATCGGAACCAGCCGTCGATGCCAAAACAGGCACCGCCGAACCAGAGGAGTCCTAAGTGAACCCTGCATCCAAGCCCTCCCGGCCTCAGCTCTGGATCATGCGTCACGGAGAGACCGAATGGTCCAAGAGTGGCCAATACACCGGTTTGACGGACCTTCCCTTGACGGTGGAAGGCGAGCAGCAGGCCGTGGAAGCCCGCAAGATCCTGGAAGGCATCGACTTCGATTTGGTCCTGACATCGCCGCTGCGCCGAGCCCGGCGTACCGCGGAGTTGGCGGGCTTCCCCGACGCCGTTCATGAACCGCTTGCCGTGGAATGGAACTATGGCGACTACGAAGGCATCAGCTCGGACCTCATCCGCAAGGACAACCCTGACTACCTCATCTGGTTCGATGGAGTCCCGAATGGCGAGACGCTCGACTCCGTGGCGGCCCGTGCCGACAAGATCATTGCGCGCGTGCTGGAGTCCGGGATGGACAACGTCCTGATTGTCGCCCACGGCCATTTCTCCCGCATCCTCACGGCCCGCTGGCTTGAATTGGACGCTCGGGAAGGACGCCACTTTGTCCTGGGAACAGCCAAAGTTTGTACCTTGGGATGGGACAAGCGGACGCCGGCCATTCTTCGTTGGGGACTGTAAGAAGAATTAATTTCTAAATTGTTTGTAATTGGCTGGTCAACAGCGCGATTCATGGTGTAACTTTATTTTTGATCCCAGAGCGATCTGCCGGGATTGAGGCGTGCGCTGTCCAGTCAGTCAGCTGGACTAGTGCCAAAGCAGAAAAGGAGGTTGGGAAAATGATTACTTTGACTAGCGGATGGAAGATGACCGTTGCTGGCACCCCGGCCTTTGCTGCTCGACGCCGTTTTGCGGCCTAACTCCCCCTGATGTACTTCCTGCCCTGATTATTTGGGGCAGTTCAAGGTGCAATCAGGCTCCGAGTTTGGCCTGCCATTGAGCGGTATCACGCGATCGACGTGGTGCGCAGTTTCCTCATAGTTCGGAACCAGCTTCTTGTTGGGGACGGCTGCCCCCTGGATACCACGTACCGGAGCTCCATGCTCCTGTACTGTCCACGGTCATTCGCGAAATCCGCTTAATCCACTCATTATTGCCCGGCATTCACATGCCTAATTCTGCCGCTGTTTTCTTCGAATTCAGGGGGCTTAATTGTCATGCCTGAATTCCGGCAATTCTCTTCAATGACGAAAGGAGGTGAACCCTTGGCCAAGCGCCTCAAGGACCTGATGGTCTTCAACGGCAAGCCCGTCGTCAAAGACAAGACCCTCTTCAACGGTCAACTGTTGGACCAACGCCGGGAAGACGTATACGTCGTCCTGCATCAAATGGGCATCATCCGCTGAGTGTCCCCCACCGTTGCAATTCAGGAGGGACTGATGGCACACATCGGACCGTTCGCCTCGGAAGCCCACGCGGCTATGCGTGGGCTTCCGCCTTTTAAAGGCTCAACGGGCGGCCGGGCCGGGTGCGGCGGGCCCGGCCCTGGCGGGACTCGACGCCGTCGGGGGCGGCTGAAGGTAAGCTCGATTCCATGCAGGAGACGAAGCCGCACATCCAGCAAAAGCGTGCGCGCTTTGTGGTTCCCAGCCGTAGCGACTCCCTGCTGGGGAACTTCACCGAACTGATCGGAGGACCCCTCGGGCGGCGGTCCTCCCCTGGAGCCGTCTCCCCCGGATTCTTCACTGTTGAACGGGTCCTGATCATCCTCACGATCGTTGCCGCGCTCATGTCGATCCTGATCAAGGGCTATTGCCGCGTCAATGGCTGGCACACCCCCCAACAGTTTTACGCGACCTGTTACTCGGACTTCCCCGAACTTTTCAGCAGCCGGGGCCTTGCGGATGGCGTGTTTCCGCTCTTCGACCAGAAAACCCTCTTCGAGTACCCCGTGATCACGGGGCTTATAGCGGGTGTCACCGCATGGCTCGTACCAGGGCACGGTGCCAGCCCCGATCGGATCCTTGGCTACTTCGATGTCAACGCCACCCTCATTGCGGCCATGTGGATAGTGGTCGTTCTGGCCACCGCACGCATCAACCGACGCCGCCCGTGGGACGCTGCCATGGTGGCCCTGGCACCCGCGATCGTGCTGGCCGGATTAATCAATTGGGACATGTGGGCCGTGGCCATGCTCGCGGTGGGGATGTACTTCTTCGCGAAGGAACGCCCCGTCCTGGCCGGTCTGTTCATCGGCTTGGGAACAGCCACCAAGCTCTACCCGGTGCTCATACTGGGTGCAGTCTTCCTACTGGCGGTACGCAGCGGCCGGCTGCGGGTCCTCTTCGTGACAACCCTGTCAGCCGCGGTAGCGTGGCTCGCGGTCAACGCCCCGGTAGCCGCGGCGAACCCAGCCGGCTGGCGGTACTTTTTCGACTTCACCCAGGACCGCCCCGCCGGATACAGCTCGTTGTGGTTCGCCTATAACCTCGTTGCCGAACGCCTGCGGCTGTCCCAACTTGGTCCCGGAGCCATCAACGCCTTGGCGATGGACATGTTCCTCCTTGCGTGCGTTCTGATTGCAGGATTGGCCTTGACAGCGCCTCGGCGACCGCGGCTGGCCCAGTTGACTTTCTTGATAGTGGCAGCCTTCGTCCTGAGCAATAAGGTCTATTCGCCCCAATATGTCCTGTGGCTAGTGCCATTGCTGGCTTTGGCCAGACCCCGCTGGCTCGATTTCCTGGTCTGGCAGGCAGCCGAGGCGTTGCATTGGGCCGCCACGTGGATGTATCTCGGTCAGATCAGCAGCGGCGGGGCGGCGCAGAACAACATCGATATGCCGTACTACGTCATGGCCGTGTTTCTACATATGGCCGTAACGGCATATTTGATGCTGAGGGTTGCGTGGGACATCTGGGAGCCCCACCTGGATCCCCTCCGAGTCCAGGGTGTGGATGACCCTCACGGCGGTGAGTTCAATGGTGCCGAGGATTGGTTCCGGGTGGACCTCAAGAGTCCAGCGTCATCGGTGTTGCCTTGGCGGCGGGTAGCTGCGTTCTCCGGCGCGTCCAAGTCGACTGGCGATGCCGCACAGCCTGAGCACGATTCATTGCCTTCCACGCGCGGCGAGGGTGAACGCGATGGCTGACGTCGCCGTCGTCGGCTCCGGACCGAACGGTTTGGCCGCCGCTGTGGTCATGGCTCGCGCGGGACTGGCTGTGCGGGTGTACGAGGCTGCCGAGACGATCGGTGGGGGAACACGGACGGCTGAACTGCTGGAACCGGGACATCTCTACGACGTCTGTTCCGCGGTCCACCCGATGGCGCTGGCTTCGCGTTTCTTCCGGGATTTTGAACTCGGGCGGCGCGTGGAGCTCCGTTTGCCGGACGTCCAATACGGAACTCCGCTCGACGGCGGCAGGGCGGCCCTCGCGTATCGCTCGCTGGAGCGGACCGCTTCTGAACTCGGGGCAGACGGAGCTGCGTTTACCCGCCTGATGGGGCCGTTGGTCGAGCGGCTGGGCGGGGTGTTGGACGTGACGCAGAATCAGCTGCTACGGATCCCGGCCAATCCGGTGGCGGCTTTACGACTCGGCCTGGCAACCTTGGAGCAGGGTTCGCCGTGGTGGAACCGGCGCTTCTCCGGGGATGCGGCGCCAGCGCTCTTGACTGGTGTCGCGGCGCATGCCGTGGCGCCGCTTCCTTCGCTCGCCGCTGCGGGGGCGGGACTCCTTCTGGGTGCGCTGGCTCACGCCGGCGGGTGGCCGATTCCGATTGGTGGCTCGGCGGCGATCGCCGATTCCATGGTCCGGGATATCGAGGCCCACGGTGGAGTGGTAGAGACCGGTGCGCAGATCGATTCCTTGGAAGAGCTGCGTCCGGCGAAGGCGATCCTGCTCGACGTCGCTCCCCCGGGACTGTTGCGTGTGGCGGGTACAGCGCTTCCCGGGCGCTACAGGCGGTCGCTGGAAACATTCCGCTTCGGGAATGCAGCATGCAAGGTTGACTTCATCCTGTCGGGGCCGGTGCCCTGGTCGGCTCCAGGGCTGGCCGCCGCCGGAACGGTTCACGTCGGTGGCACTCGTGCCGCCATGGCCGAGGCCGAGAACCTGGTAGCCTCTGGCCGGCATCCCGCGAAGCCGTACGTCCTGGTGGCCCAGCCATCCATCGTGGATCCCGGGCGCGCTCCCGCTGGGCGGCACATCCTCTGGTCCTATTGCCACGTGCCCAAGGGATCGACCGTTGACATGGCCGAGGCGGTCATGTCGCGGATCGAGGAATTCGCGCCGGGTTTTCGCGACGTGGTGGTTGGCTGGAAGACGACGACGGCGGCAGGCTTGGCCGATTACAACGAGAACTATCTGGGCGGCGATTTCAGTGCGGGGATCATGGACATTCGAGGGCTCGTGCAGCGTCCCGTGTTCTCCCCGGTCCCGTGGCGGACCCCTTTGCCCGGAGTGTACTTGTGCTCCTCGTCCACGCCCCCTGGGCCCGGAGTGACAGGAATGCCCGGGTACCACGCCGCTAAACATGCCTTGAAGGACATGTTCGGCCTGAAGATACCCGGGCTTGGCTTAGGCGCGTAACCACCCCCGACGCTCGCTCACCCATGCCGGCGAAATCCGGGACGCTCGCTCACCTATGCCGGAAAGATCCCGAACGCTCGCTCACCTATGCCGGAAAGATCCCAAACGCTCGCTCACCTATGAGCCCAATCGACGGATCGCTCCTGCAGATAATCTGCAGGAGCGATCGGTGTTTTTCCCTCAGATGTGAGCGAGCGTTGGCAAATGGGCCGTCAGATGTGAGCGGGCGTTGGGTTAGTTGGCTGCCGTGAAGCGGGCGCGGCGGTGGGCCGGAGTTTCGATCTCATCCAGCATGGCTACGGCGTAGTCCTGCGTGGAGATGGTGTTGCCGGCTGGGGAATCCTTGGCAGTGGAGTACTTTCCTGTGCGCTCACCTGGCTGGATGACGGGCGCGGGTGCGAGTACGGTCCAGTCCAAGCTCTCGGGAGCTTCCTTGACGGCGGCGAAAGCTGCGGCCGCGGTGGTGGCCTCGGCCTTGTAGGCCTCAGGGAAGTCGGGCGAATCGAGGAGCCGAACGCCGTCGATCTCCAGCGTGCCTGCGCCGCCGACGATCATGAGGCGCGTGCCTTCTGCGTTGCTGTAGGCGGTGTCCATTGCCGCGAGCCACTCTCCGTGGTCGCCGCCGGTGCGGCTCGGGCCGGTGGCGAGGATGACGGCGTCGTGCTCTTTGGCGATCTCCGCGAAGCTCTGGCCATCAGCGAGATCGGCAGCGAGGGCCTTCGCTCCGGCAACCTCTGAGCCCTTGCGGGAGATGGCAGTGACTTCGTGGCCGCGGGTGAGGGATTCGTTGACGATCTGGCTTCCGACCATGCCTGTTGCGCCGTAAACTGCGATTTTCATGACTCTCCTTGGGTTGCTATCCTTGCAATATGAAAACAGTATCTAATTGATACTGATAGCTTCAAAGGAACTTAGTTACCTCATGGATACCGACGATCTGCCAGCAAACGTCCTCGACCCTGATTGCCCGTCCCGGGTGATCTTTCAGCGCATCGGAGACAAATGGGCCTCGTTGGTGGTCCAGGTCCTCGCGGACGGCCCTATCCGTTTCTCCGAGCTTCGCAAGATGGTCCACGTGGTGACGCCCAAGGTGCTGACCCAGACCCTTCGCACCTTGGAGCGCGATGGTCTCATCACCCGGACTGTCCACGCGCAGGTGCCCCCGCGTGTTGACTATGAACTGACCGAACTTGGAGCATCCCTATTGGAACCATTGACACTCTTGCGCCTTTGGGCCGAGGACCACGTGCCCAGCATTCTCAAGGCTCGCGACGCTTATGACGATGCCCAGGACGAGGCTGTCATCGGGGGCTGACCCTTCGTTTCTTGCCCAACTGACTCGCAGTTGTTGTCGTTTTGAGGCCTCATAACGACAACAAATGCTAGTCAGTTGGGTGCTCCGACGGGGACGCCCACACCGAGGCGCCCGTCCCGCATAGTTGCGACCGAATCGGTGAGCGGCAGGAATTCGGTGTCGTGCGTGACCATGACGGTCGCCGTTGCGAACTCGTCCGTGACCTGGCGCAGCAGCCGCACGATCGATTCACTGCGCTCGTGATCCAAGGCTGCCGTCGGCTCGTCGACAAGCAGCACTCGGGGCTGGCCCATGAGCGCCCTCGCGATGTTCACGCGCTGCCGCTGGCCTCCTGAGAGCTGGTGCGGCCGCTTGTTGAGAGAACTCCCAAGCCCGACGACGTCGAGCAGTTCCGTAGCGCGCTTGCGTGCCGCTTTGGCCGGCTTCCCCCGGAAATGGTCGCCGATGATCAACTGCTCGACGGCGGTCAGCGAAGGAAGCAGATTGGGTTGCTGGAAGATGATGCCCACCTTCTCCCGGCGCAGGGAAGTGAGTTCGGTGTCCTTGAGTCCTGTGGCATCCGTGCCGTCGATGATAACGAGCCCTGAACCCGGCCGGACCAATGTCGCCGCGACTGCCAGGAGCGAGGACTTCCCGGAGCCGGACGGGCCCACGAGGGAAAAGAATTCGCCGGCGTGCACGCTGAGATTTACGGAGTCCAGGGCCTTGAGGGTGGAATCGCCGTCCGGGTATTCCAGGGTGACGTTGACGAGGTTGAGTACGGGGTTCATTGATATGCCTTTCGTGGAATATTTTCGGGTGGATTGCCTAGTTGCCGCCGAGGGCAATGAGTGGATCCACTCTGGTGATGCTGCGTACTGCCAGCGCCGCACCGCCAAGCCCAAGGAGCACGATCCCGGCAATCGGGACGAGCGTAGTCAGCGGGGTCACGAGGAACGGGGCCGCCTTGGCAGCAAAGAAGCCGCCCAGCACGCCCAGGCCGCCACCGAGTCCCGCGCCCGCGAGCAAGACGATTCCCGCCTGGACCAGGGCGTCCCGCACCACGTAGCCGGACGAGGCACCCATGGCCTTGAGCACCGCGATGTCGCGAGTGCGCTGAACAGTCCAGACGGTCAGGAATGCCACGATGACAAGGGCCGAGATGCCGTAGAGGAAAGCCTGCATCAGCATGAGGGAGCCGTTTTCGCTCTTGTAGGAGCCGAGGGCCTGGAACGAACCATTCGGAGTGGCGCTGACAGTGCCGGCCGCCGCATTGGCGGCGTCGAGGTCCACGGTGGCTCCGGCGTCGTACGTCACGGCAAGGATCGTCCCAATCGATTCCCCTGCAGGAATATGCGCAAGCTTCTGCCACGTAGCCCGGGAGGTCCAGACGACTGCGGTGTGCGAATACCACTCATCCTGGGTGATGGCGGAAACCGTCAGTTCGGTACCGCCCACCGTCACCCGGCTCCCGGTACTCAGAGAGAGTTCCTTCGCCAAGGACTCCCCGACCACCGCGTCACCCTCCTTGACCGCTACTGGCGAGATGCCGCCGTCGGCCCCGAAGACTGCGACGTTGGCAGTGCCGGCAGCATTATTGGAGGAATCGAGGGACTGAAACCGCGTCTGGCTGATACCAACGGCTTCGGCAGAAGCAACCCCCGGCCGGTTCCGCCAAGCTTCCAGCTGTTGGTTCGAGACTTCCGATTCCGTATAGGAGGCCCTCGCCTCGCCCCCGGCCGGCGCACCGAAGGCGATTTGCTGCGCCGGAAGGGCTGCAATGGCCGACGTCGACTGGTTGCCGAGGCCCGCCGTCAGCCCGGAGAGCATGACGAGGAGGAGTGTGATGAGGGCGACGACGCTTCCCATGAGGGCGAAGCGGCCCTTGGCGAAGCGGATGTCGCGCACGGCGAGAAACATGGAATTCCTTTGGTTCGGAGGCGATCTTCTGGTCTTGTTTCAACTCTCCGGGCACGGGACGCGTGAAGCATCGGGAAGTGGATGGACCCATCCGATCGCCTTGGTTGACCCGCGGATCAACCGTTCGGTTGATTGGGCACGAATACGGCGGAACCGGGGCAAAAGTGTCGGAGGGCGAGGCTACGCTGGAAGGCATGCAGGGAGACGATTCGCCGCGAGCCACCGCGCAGCCCAGCGTTACGGCGCAGCCCAAAGAGACGGCGCAGCCAGGAGAGCCGGCGCAGCCCAGTGGCTCCGCGGTGATTTTGCGTGTCCTGCGCGTCAGCCTGCACGTCGGTTTTGCGGTGCTTCTCTTGGTGGCAGTCGTCAGGCTTGCGGTCGCGGGCCTTTCGGCATTCGCCACTTGGGCAGGCCTCGGTCTTGCCCTGCTGTTGGCTGCCGTCTACCTCTTGGGGACGGTTCTAGAAAAGAGACACGCCGGCAATTCCGAGCGTTTCGATCCGAAGCCATATGCGCGCTGGTGGCTCGCCGTCGTTGGTTTCCTGTGGCTGCTGCTCATGCTCATCACTCCGGACTTCGCTTGGATAGCTTTCCCGTTGTTCTTCGTGCAATTGCATATCTTGCCGCGGCGCTTCGCCCTGCCCGCGATAGCTGCAAGCACGGCACTCCTGATCGCGGCCATGTGGTTCCATAACCGTGGTGCCGGGGCGGATGCCTTGCAACTTGGCATGGTCCTCGGGCCTGTTTTCGGTGCCGCGTTCGCTGTTGTCACCGGCCTGGCGTATCGGGCGCTTTACGTGGAGGCAGAGAACCAACGCCTCGCCGCCGAGGAATTGCGCCGCACCCGGGCCGAGCTGGCACGTAGCCAGCACGACGCCGGCGTGCTGGCTGAGCGCGAAAGGCTCGCCCGCGAAATCCACGACACCCTGGCGCAAGGATTTTCGAGCATCGTCCTGATGGGGCGCTCGGCGGAAAAAGCCCTCGACGTCGGTGACCACGCCGCTGCCCGCGACCGACTCAGGACAGTCCGGGAGACAGCAGCCAGCAACCTGGCGGAGGCCCGCAATGTTGTCCGGGGACTCGGGTCCCCGGAACTGGTCGAATCCTCCTTGGCGGACACTCTGCGGCGTCTCTGCACCAAGACCGAGGCCGAGGCCGCCGCACGCGGAGCCACGTTGCGCTGCCGCTTCGAGCTCCAGGGCACTCCGGTGCCGCTGCCCAACCCTTACCAGACCACCTTGTTGCGCGCGGCTCAGTCTTCCCTGGCGAACGTGTGGGCGCATGCCCAGGCGAGGACCGCCGTCGTCACTCTCTCCTTCCTGGACGCCGAGGTGACCATGGACGTGTTCGACGACGGTGCGGGCTTCGACCCCGCAGCGGCCGCCGCCGCGGCAGCCCGCGGTGACGGAACCGGCGTCGGGCTCAAGAGCCTGCGCGAACGGCTCGCGGCGCTGAATGGAACGCTCGAGGTCGAGTCGGCTCCCGGCGAGGGGACTGTGGTGGCAATCCGGCTTCCGCTGGTTGCTGGCAGCGCAGCTCTGGAGGCGTCCCCATGACCAACATCAGGGTTTTGCTGGTTGACGATCATCCCGTGGTCCGAGCGGGGCTCCGCGCCATGCTTGCAGACTTCGAGGGAGTCCAAGTGGTGGCGGAGGCGGCCGACGGCGGAGCCGCGTTGGCGGAACTGTCGAAGCTCCACACCCTCGGCGAACCCGTGGACGTGGTTCTCATGGACTTGCAAATGGGCTCGGGAATGGACGGCGTCACCGCCACAGGCAAGATCAAAGCCGGTGAAGCCGGAACTCCCCCACCGCCGGTCCTGATCCTGACCACGTATGACAACGACGCCGATATCCTCGCCGCAGTAGAAGCCGGTGCCAGCGGATACATGCTCAAAGACGCGCCACCCGAGCAAATCCGGCAAGCCGTGGTATCTGCTGCAGCGGGTCAGACGGCCCTGGCTCCCGAGGTTGCCGCGCGGCTCATGGGCAGGATCCGCAATCCTGTGCATGCCCTGAGTGCGCGCGAAGTCCAACTCGTGGAGCTCCTCGCCACCGGCATGAGCAACCGTGCGATGGCGAGGGAACTCTTCATCTCCGAGGCCACGGTCAAGACCCATTTGGTGCATATCTACAGCAAGCTGGGCGTCGACAACCGGACGGCGGCCATCGCGGTGGCGACTCAACGCAGGATCATCCGCAGCCAGTAGGATCGGCGCGCAGCTCTTGAGCATCACAAAAGCGCAACGTGCTGTGATTTGGATCATTTCTGTCGGCCCAAGAAGGCATAATGGCGCAAATGGGGAAAACTAAAAACATTGTCCTGGGGCTTGCCGCCCTGATGATTGCTGGGTCGCTGACCGCTTGTGATGACGGCCGCTCCGGGGCGGAAGGCGCTGCCAAGCAGCTCGCGTCGTCCCTGGCGGCGCTCGACGTCGGATCGCTCGCCGTTGACGGCAAAGACGCCGCAGCGGCAAACGAGCAGCTCAAGGCGGTGTTTGCGGCCCTCGATCCGGCCAAGCCTTCCGTTGAAAGCGGTGCGGTGAAGCTCGACGGCGACAAAGCGTCGGTCCCGCTCAACTTCACGTGGAAGATCGGAACTGCGGAGTGGAAGTACACCTCCCAGGCCGCACTGAAGAAATCAGGCGACAAATGGGCCGTCCAATGGACTACAACTCTCTTGGAGCCGGACTTGAAGGACGGCGAAGTCCTGGACAAGACCGTCACTGCGCCAACCAGGGCCGAGATCCTCGGCGCAGGGGACTCGAAATTGGTCAGCTACCGTCCTGTGGTTTACGTCGGCATCGACAAGACTACGATCGGAGCCGCGGATCCCGCTGCTTCAGCGGCGAAGCTGGCGCAACTGGTCGGCGTGGACGAAGCGGCGTATGTGAAACAAGTCCAGGCGTCCGGCCCGCAGGCTTTCGTCAGCGCCATCACCCTGCGTCAGGACGGCCGGACGATCACGGACCAGCAGATTGCTGCTATTCCAGGTGCCCGTGGCATTCCCGATTCACTGCCTTTGGCACCGACACGCACCTTCGCCCGTGCTGTGCTGGGTACCGTCGCTGAGGCAAGCGCCGAACAGATCCAAAAGGCAGGGGGTGCCTTCAAAGCGGGAGACGTCGTCGGGACCGGGGGCCTGGAGGAACAATACGACGCCCAGCTTCGTGGCCAGGATGGGGTCTCCATCAAGGCCCGTCCGCAAGGCATGACCGACGACCAGATAAAGGCCGCGAAGCCCGACCCACGCCGGGTGCTTTTTGCCGTCGACGCCAAGCCTGGCGATCCGCTGAAGACAACCCTGGATCCGCGCCTGCAGCAACTCGCCGAAGACACCTTGGCCGGCGTTGGCCCGGCTTCGGCAATTGTCGCGCTCCGCCCCTCCACCGGCGCCGTCCTCGCAGCGGCTTCCGGCCCCGGAAGCAACGGCTACAACACGGCAATGCTGGGCCAGTACGCGCCGGGCTCCACGTTCAAGATCGTCGATTCCCTCGCCTTGATCCGCAATGGAATGACGCCCGATTCCAAGGTTGAGTGCACACCAACAATTACCGTGGATGGCCGGACTTTCAAGAACGCCGAAGGTTATCCAGAGTCGTCGCTCGGCTCTGTCGCTCTGCGGGACGCTTTTGCGCATTCGTGCAACACGGCCTTCATCAGTTCCCGGGACAAGGTAAGCCAAGCCCAGCTTGAGTCGGCGGCAACCTCATTGGGAGTGGCAGTCCAAGCCCCGAAGCTGGGGGCCGAGGCTTTCTTGGGCTCAGTACCGGGAAATGCAGACGGCACCGAGCACGCAGCTTCGATGATTGGCCAGGGCAAAGTGCTGCTTTCCCCGCTGGCCGCAGCGATTATGGCCGCCTCGGTGGCCCATGGCGCTCCGGTGTCGCCGCAACTCGTCCTGAACCCCGCCTCAGTCTCAGCGGGTGCCACGACGACGGCGTCCGGGCCGCCGTCGTCGTCGGCCTTGCCCTCCGCGCCGGCGTCCGACAAGCCGGTCACCCCGGCGGAGGCAGCCGCGCTCGGTGACATGATGAGGGCCGTGGTGACCTCCGGCCACGCCGGTTTCCTCGCGTCGGTGCCCGGGGCGCCCGTCGGTGCGAAGACCGGGACGGCCGAATTCGGAAACGAGAACCCGCCCAAGACACACGCCTGGATCGTCGCAGTGCATGGAGACCTGGCAGTGGCAGTATTCGTGGAAGATGGTGGCCTCGGTGCGACGACCAGCGGCCCGCTGCTCAAGTCGTTCCTGACCGCGGCCGGCTGACGCCAGGGAACTACAGCTTTAGGGAACCAGTCCGCCGGCGATGTCCAGCACGTCGTCCAGGATTGCCAGGCCGGCCTTGAGGTCGTCAACGCTGATGTTGCACGGCGGGACTACGTGGATGCGGTTGAAGTTGGCGAAGGGGATGAGTCCGCGGGACTTGCAGGCGGCCACGAGTTGGTTCATTTCCGGGCTTGAGGAGCCATAGGCGGCCAGGGGTTCCCGGGTTTCACGGTCGCGGACCAACTCGATTGCCCAGAAGACGCCCTTGCCGCGGACCTCGCCCACGGACTTGTGCCGTGCGGCGAAGCCGGCAAGGGCAGGCCCGATCACCGTCCCGCCCAACAGGTCAGCGTGTTCCACTATGCCCTCGCGTTCCATGGCGTTGATGGTGGCGACGGCTGCGGCTGTTGCCAAGGGGTGGCCGGAGTAGGTCAGGCCGCCGGGGTACACGCGCTTGCCGAACGTCGCCGCGATCTCCGGGCTGATCGCCACTCCGCCCAGCGGCACGTACCCGGAATTCACCCCCTTGGCGAAGGTCAGCAGGTCCGGGACGACGTTGAAATGCTCGACGGCGAACCACTTGCCCGTGCGGCCGAAGCCGGCCATGACCTCGTCGGCGATGAACACGATGCCGTACTTGGTGCAGAGCGCCCGGACGCCCTGCATGTATCCGGCCGGGGGCACGTAGATTCCTGCCGTTCCAGGTATCGATTCCAGGATCAGTGCCGCGATGGTGGATGGGCCCTCGAATTCGATGAGCTGCTCGAGGTGCTCCAAGGCGCGCTGGCTCTCTTCCTCTTCCGTGGTGGAGTGGAAGACGGTGCGGTAGAGATAGGGCGGGAAGAAGTGGATGGTGCCGGTGGAGCCGTTGTCGTTGGGCCAGCGGCGGGGGTCGCCCGTGAGGTTGATGGCGAGTTGGGTGCCGCCGTGGTAGGAGCGGTAGGCGGAAAGGACCTTCTGTCTGCCGGTGTGCAGCCGGGCCATGCGGACGGCGTGCTCATTGGCGTCTGCCCCGCCGTTGGTGAAGAAGATCTTGTTGAGCTCGCCCGGGGTCCGTTCGGCGATGAGGCGGGCTGCTTCGGAGCGGGCCTCGTTGACGTAGCTGGGTGCGATGGTGCATAGCTTCGCTGCCTGGGCTGCGATGGCGGCGACGACCGCGGGGTGCTGGTGTCCGATGTTCGTGTTGACCAGCTGGGAAGAGAAGTCGAGGTACCTGTTGCCCTCGCCGTCCCACACGTGCGATCCCTCGGCGGCCGAGATGACCATGGGGTCCAGCAGATCCTGGGCGGACCACGAGTGGAACACGTGCATGCGGTCCAGCTCGTAGGCGCGGCGTGCGGAGTCGATGTCGCTTTGAAGGGGCGTATCTACTGTCGAGGTCATGATTGATTCCGTTCCTGGAGGAGGCAGTCTGGTCAGTTGTTCTGCGGGAATCCGAGGTTGATGCCGCCGTGGCTGGGGTCAAGCCAGCGGGTGGTGACGGCCTTGCCGCGGGTGAAGAAGCCGACCCCCTCCGTGCCGTGCGCGTGGGTGTCTCCGAACAGGGAGTTCTTCCAGCCGCCGAAGGAGTAATAGGCCATCGGGACAGGCACGGGCACGTTGATGCCCACCATGCCCACCTCCACTTCGTTCTCGAAGCGGCGGGCCGCACCGCCGTCGTTCGTGAAGATCGCCGTTCCGTTGCCGTAGGGGTTGGCGTTGATCGTGGCGAGGGCCTCGTCGTAGCTGTCCACGCGGACCACTGAGAGCACCGGGCCGAAGATCTCGTCGCGATAGATGGACATGTCCGTCGTGACGTTGTCGAACAAGGTGGGGCCGACGAAGAAGCCCTCGCCCTCGGCGTCGGGCATGACCGAGCGGCCGTCGACGACGAGTGTGGCACCCGCCGCTTCGCCGGCGTCGACGTAGCCGGCAACCTTGTCCCGGTGCTGGGCGGTGACGAGCGGGCCCATGTCGCAGCCGCGGAGTCCATCGCCGGTCCGAAGGCCACGCGCGCGTTCGGCGATCTTCGCCACCAGGGAATCGGCGATGTCGCCCACGGCAAGCAACGCCGAAATGGCCATGCAGCGTTCGCCCGCGGAGCCGAAACCGGCGTTGATCGCGGCGTCGGCGGCGAGGTCGAGATCGGCGTCGGGCAGGACGATCATGTGGTTCTTCGCGCCGCCCAGGGCCTGGACGCGCTTGCCGTTCGCGGTAGCGGTCTCATAGACGTACTTGGCGATCGGGGTGGAGCCGACGAAGGAGACGGCCTTGACGTCGGGGTGGGTGAGCAGCGTGTCGACGGCCACCTTGTCGCCCTGCAGGACGTTGAAGACGCCGTCCGGCAGTCCGGCTTCCTTCCAGAGTTCGGCCATCCACACGGCGGCCGTGGGGACCTTTTCGCTCGGCTTGATGATCACCGTGTTTCCGGCGGCGATGGCGATGGGGAAGAACCACATGGGCACCATGGCGGGGAAGTTGAAGGGGCTGATGATCGCCACGGGACCGAGGGCCTGGCGGATGGAGTGGATGTCCACCTTGGTGGACGCGTTCTCCGTGTAGCTGCCCTTGAGCAGGTGCGGGATGCCGCAAGCGAACTCCACGACTTCCTGCCCGCGCGTGACCTCGCCCAGGGCGTCGTCCAGGACCTTGCCGTGCTCTGAGGTGATGATCGCGGCGAGTTCTTCCTTGCGGGAGTTCAGCAGCTCGCGGAAGGAGAACAGGATCTGGGTTCGCCGGGCGAGGGACGTATCGCGCCATGCCGGGAAGGCGGCCTTGGCGGCGGCGACGGCGGCGTTGCCGTCTTCCACGCTCGCCAAAGCCACCCGTGCCGTGACTTTGCCCGTAGCGGGGTTGCTCACGGGGGCGGTGCGCTCCCCGGCCGGGACGTAGCTGCCGTTGATCCAGTGCTCGATCGTGTTCAAGGGTTCTCCTGGGTTGGTTCTCAGAGCGGCGTTCGCTTCCGCGTTGCGTTCAGTTTGTCCGCACCACGTCGCTCCCATAAGAGACGATGTGTAAAGAAAATTCCACGTGAGGATTACACTTTGTAAATGCTGCCCACTCTTCGGTCGATCCTTGACCTTCCCTTAGTGCGCGACGCCGCTCCGGAGGTCCTGGGCGGAGAGGCCCGGCTGGACGATCCTGTGCGCTGGGTGCACGTCAGCGAAATCCTGGACCTGACAGGCCTGCTCTCCGGCGGCGAACTGGTGCTGACTACCGGCCTGGAGCTGGACAAAGAACTTAGCGAACCCGGCCGCACGGCGTCGTACATCAGCTCGCTCGAACACGCCGGAGCCGCGGGCCTTATCGTGGAACTCACCGCGCCCCGGGAGCGTACGACGGCGGCACTGCGGTCCGCGGCCCGCTCGGCTTCGATGCCGGTAGTGATCGTCCGGCGGCGCGTGCGCTTCGTGGAAATCACCGAGATAGTGCACCGCTTGATCGTTGCCGAGCAGCTCGAACGGGTGGAGCGGGCGCGGGACGTCCATGAGGCTTTCACCGTGTTGAGCCTTGAGAGCGCCGGGACGCAGCAAGTGGTGGAGACAGCGGCCGCAATGATCGGTGCGCCGGTGGTGCTGGAGGACCTGCAGCACCTGGTTCTGGCCTATTCCGCCCGCCATCTGGCAACCACGGAGTTGTTGGAAGACTGGGAGCGGCGATCGCGGACCACTCCTTCGCCGGCCCAAGCCCATGGCTCGGCCAAGCGGATCGGTCCCGAGGGATGGCTGCAGGTCCCGGTCGGTGTGCGGCAGCAGTTATGGGGCCGCTTGGTGGTTCCGGTGCCTCAGAGCACTGGAGGCGACGACAACATGAAGGTCATGGTCCTTGAGCGTGCCGCGCAAACCCTTGCCATCAACCGCCTGGCCGAACGGGACCAACGCGAACTTTCCCAGCAAGCGCAGGCCGGACTCCTCAACGCGCTTCGCCAGCCGCGCGGACTCAGCGAGGCGGAGGCTCTTGCACGCGCCGGCTCGCTGGGCTTGAAACGATCGCCCTACTACCTTCCCTTGGTATTCAGAACGGCGCTTCCCGCCGCTCCGTCACTTTCCGGCGACCCCTTGGCAGGTCAGCAAGAGGAACGCGTGCTGCTGGAAACGCTGGCCAGGGCACTGAAATCCACGGCCAGCAGCGGATTGACGGCCAGCATCCACTCAGGCTCGGTGGGAATGATCCTTGCCCTCCCGGCACGGCAGCTCGAGGAAACCGCGCTGCAGCGCCTGGCCGGCGCACTGCACGCCCACGGCGGCGACTTCGCCCCGCACTGGACCATCGGCGTCGGGCGCTGCCGCTCCTCGCTTCTGGAAGCGGCGGCAGGAATCGACGAGGCCGCGCACGTTGCCGAAACGGCGGCCACCCTCCGCGAGCCAGGCAAACCGTACTACCGCGCCACGGACATCCGGCTCCGCGGCCTCCTGGCCCTGATCCGCAGTGATCCCCGGGTCCAGCAGTTCGTGGAATCCGAGCTCGCGGCCGTGCTGCAGGCCGAAGCCGAAGGCAGGCCCGGTTACCTGGAGCTGCTCGGCAGGTATCTGGAATCCGGAGGCAACAAGGCGGCCATGGCACGCGGCGGATACCTGAGCCGCCCTACCCTGTACGCCCGTCTGGCCAAGCTGGAGGATCTCCTGGCGGTGGATCTGGAGGACGCGGAATCACGGACCTCGCTGCACGTGGCACTCATGCTGCACCGGCTGCGGGGGCAGTAGAGGCTCGCTCACTTTTGGCGCCTTGACGCGATATGTGAGCGAGCGTCGCCGGAAAAGGGGATATATGTGAGCGAGCGTCGGAGGGCGAGGGGCGCCTCTGGACACGATTTCCCCACGGGTGCACACTTAATTCAACGCTTGTTGAATTAGTTGCAACAATGAACTTCAACTCCGGGAGTGGCCATGAACCAGCCTGAAGGCACCACATGTGTCATCGCGGGCGGGGGACCCGCCGGAGTGATGCTCGGACTCCTTCTGGCCCGGGCCGGCGTCGAGGTCACCGTCCTCGAAAAGCATGCCGATTTCCTGCGCGATTTCCGCGGCGACACCGTGCACGCCTCCACCATCCGACTCCTGGATGAGCTTGGGCTGGGCGAAGGATTCCGGGCCTTGCCGCAAAGCAAGCTCGGCAATTTCAAACTCCCCACGGGCGGCAAGGAAGTGACCCTGGCCGACTTCGACCGCCTCAAGCCACCCTACGATTACGTAGCCATGGTTCCGCAGTGGGACCTCCTGAATTTCCTGGTGGACGCCGCGCAGCAAGAGCCGCAGTTCACGCTCCGGATGAACACTGAGGCCACGGATCTGCTGTACGACGACGGCGGGAAGGTCGCCGGCGTGGCGTACCGCACCCGGGACGCGGCGTCCGGCGTCGAAACCGGAACAGGGGAGCTTCGCGCGACGTTGACGGTGGCATGCGACGGCCGCAGCTCGGTGCTCCGGCAGAAGGCAGGACTGGTCCCCCGCGAGTTCCCCGTGCCCTTCGACACCTGGTGGTTCAGGCTCTCCCGGCACGCGGACGAGCAGGAACAGTTGGCCTCGATCATGCCCCGCTTCTCCGGCTCCGATGTGCTCCTCAGCCTGACCCGCAAGGACTTTTACCAGATCGCCTACCTCGCGGAGAAGGGCAAAGACCCGCAATTGCGCGCCGAAGGCGTGGAAAGCTTCCGTGCACGCGTGGCCCGAATCCGCCCGGATCTGGCAGACCGCGTAGACGAAATCAGATCCATGGACGATCTCCATTTGCTCGATGTGAAGCTCAACCGGATCAAGCCATGGCACAAACCTGGTCTCCTCCTCATCGGAGATGCCGCACACGCCATGTCTCCAGCAGGCGGTGTGGGGATCAACCTCGCCATCCAGGACGCCGTCGCCGCGGCCCAGCGCATCGCCCGCCCATTGCTTCAGGGCACCCTTGGCGAGGCAGATCTCGCTTCGGTGCAGAAGCGGCGCTGGTTCCCCACCGTGGTGATCCAGAATGCGCAGCTTGTCATTCAGAAAGCGGTCTTCGGTCCCGCTGTGAAAGGCCGGTTGATGGGCCCGCCGAGTCCAGTGGTCTTTGTCGCGCTCCACGTTCCCTGGTTCCGGAAACTTCCAGCCCTCATGATCGCCTTCGGCCCGCGGCCGGAGCACGCCCCGGACTTCGCGCGCCGGAAGGCCGCCGTGAACCGGAAGCCGGGGTGAACAGGGGTCGCCGTCCGGGGCAAGTGAGCAGCCGGGACGCGGTTCTCCGGGCGGCACGCGAACAGTTCAGCCGAAAAGGATATGACGCCGCAACAGTCCGGGCCATCGCGGCCGAGGCCGGCGTGGATCCGTCCATGATCAACCACCATTTCGGCACCAAGGAGCAGCTGTTCATGGCTGCGCTCGAATCACCCGTGGATCCCAAGGATCACATATCGGCTGTCCTGGGCGGGCCACGGGAAGGCGCCGGGGAGCGACTGGTGACGCGCATCCTCGCCGTATGGGACTCGCCGGCGGGGGCAGCCGGCGTCGCGGTCTTGCGGACGGCGATGCAGCACGAATGGAGTGCCGCGCTGGTCCGCGAGTTCATTCTCAACCGGGCTATCAAACCGCTTCTCGCTGGCCTTGGGGTGCCCGCCGAGGAGGCATCCTGGCGCGGAAACCTGGTGGCGTCGCAGCTTTCGGGGCTCATCCTGACCCGCTACCTGATCAAACTGGAGCCGATCGCCTCGGCGCCGCACGCCGTCGTCGTCCAAGCGCTGGGGCCGACAATCCAGCGCTATCTCACTGGCGCGGTGGGTGCGGACCACCTGGGCGGCTGAGGAGTCCCCCGCGGTCCGTGGGAAGATTGTACGCGTGGCCCACATCGACGTTTCCGGTATAGATTACTTCCTCTCCGACGGCACCCAGCTGCTCAACGGCGTGACCTTCAAGGTCCCGGACGGTAGCAAAACAGCCCTGATCGGGCCCAACGGAACGGGAAAGACCACCCTGTTCAAGATCATCGCCGGCGACCTCACGCCCGATGAAGGAGTGGTGGGTCGTTCCGGCACCATGGGCATCATGCGCCAATTCGTCGGCCAGGTCCGCGATGAATCCACCGTGCGTGACCTGCTCGTTTCAGCCGCGCCGCCGGCCCTCGCCGCGGCCGCCAAGGCGGTTGAGGACGCCGAGCTCGCCATGATGGAGCACGACGACGAACCCACCCAAATGCGGTACGCCCAAGCGATCGTGGACTGGGGAGACGCGGGAGGGTACGACGTCGAGACCGTCTGGGACGAGGTCTGCATGGCCGCGCTCGGCATCCCCTTTGACCGCGCGCAGCACCGTCCGGCGTCGAGCCTTTCGGGCGGCGAGCAAAAACGGTTGGTGCTTGAGGCGCTCTTCTCCGGACCTGATCAGCTGCTGCTCCTCGATGAGCCGGACAACTACCTGGATGTTCCCGGCAAGCGTTGGCTCGAAAGCAAGCTCAACGAATCCAAGAAAACGGTCTTCTTCATCAGCCACGACCGCGAGCTGCTCAACAACGCGGCGGGCCGCATCGTGACCCTGGAACCCGGCATCAACGGTGCCGGCGCCTGGGTGCACGGCGGCGGCTTCGGCACCTATGTGGACGCGCGGATCGACCGCAACGCGCGATTCGAGGAACTGCGCAAGCGCTGGGACGAGGAGCACCTGAAGCTCAAGGAACTCGTCATTATGTACAAGACCAAGGCTGCATTCCGCTCGGACATGGCAAACAAATACCAAGCCGCCCAGACGCGGCTCGCCAAGTTCCTGGAGGCCGGGCCGCCCGAAGCCCTGCCGCTCGAGCAGAACGTGCACATGCGCCTCAAGGGAGGCCGAACGGCCAAACGCGCCGTGGTGGCTGAAAAGCTTGAACTCACTGGCCTCATGAAGCCGTTCTCCACCGAAATCTGGTTCGGGGACCGCGTGGGCGTGCTGGGTTCCAATGGATCGGGCAAGAGCCACTTCCTGCGGCTCCTTGCTGCCGGCGGCACCGATCCGGAGCGCGAGCACTTGCCCGTTTCCGACGTCGAGATCGCCGAAGTTCCGCACGAAGGCACCGTCAAACTGGGTGCCAGGATCCGTCCCGGATTCTTCGCGCAGACCCATTCCCGTCCGGACCTCCTGGGCCGGACGCTCCTGGACATCCTGCACCGCGGCGACGAACACCGTTCCGGCCTGGGCCGCGAAGCCGCTTCCGGCGCGCTCGACTCCTACGGGCTGGTGGGCTCGGCTGAACAGAAGTACGAGTCGCTCTCCGGAGGGCAGCAGGCGCGCTTCCAGATCCTGCTCCTCCAGCTGTCCGGCGCTACGCTCCTGCTCCTGGATGAGCCGACGGACAACCTGGACCTACACTCCGGCGAAGCCTTGGAACGTGCCATCGACGCGTTCGAAGGCACCGTCCTGGCTGTCACACACGACCGGTGGTTCGCGAAGTCCTTCGACCGTTTCCTCGTCTTCGGATCCGACGGCAAGGTCTACGAGTCCGACGAGCCCGTCTGGGACGAGTCCCGGGTAGAGCGGGCGCGCTAGCTTCCAGCCTGCTCCCCCGGGCTGGGAACCCTCGCTCACCTTTGGCGCGTTTTTTCGGAACGCTCGCTCACCTTTGGCGTGTCATCACATGACGCTCGCTCACCTCTAGTGAGCGAGCGTCAGCCCGAAACGCCCCATAGGTGAGCGAGCGTCTGAGCCGTTCGGCACACAGGGAGCAAATGGAATGCACAGGCCGTGGCCTTGGTTGCAGCCATGGACGCGGTAAATGTCATTGTGACGGACCGGAAGCCAAGCACTGAAGAACGCACCCTACTTGAAAATCTCTCCGTGGAAGTTGTGATCGTATGACCACCAGCACCCGAACCGCCCCGAACGTCAAAGCCGCGGCAATCGCCACTTTCCTGGTCTTCGGCATGAACGGGCTGGTTTTTGCCAGTTGGGCGGCACGCATACCCGCCGTGACCCAGACTTTGAACCTGACATCGGGACAGATGGGCACCCTCTTGCTGTGCACCGCCGTCGGGTCCCTTGTTGCGCTGCCCTCCGCGGGATGGGTTGTCGGGAGGATCGGGACGGCTAATACCGTGCGCGCTGCCGGGCTGCTCGCTGCCTCGGCCGGAGCGGCCATCGCGTTCTCCCTGATGGCCGGCTCCGTGGCCGCCACCGCGCTGGCACTGTTTTTCTTCGGTGTGGGGGTAGGTCTGTGGGATGTGTCCCAGAACATCGAAGGGGCCGACGTCGAGCACCGGCTCGGGCGGACCATCATGCCGCAGTTTCACGCCGCTTTTAGCGGGGGCGCCTTTGTGGGTGCGCTGATTGGTGCGTGGCTTTCCGAGATCGGCGTCGGACTTCCGGAGCACTTGCTGGTCATTGCCGGCGTCGTCGTACTACTCACGTTGACGGCGCCGCGTTACTTCATGCGCCACGAAACCGCAGGAACGACGCCCGACGGCGGCGCGCCCGCCGTCAAGGGTCCGTCGGCGTGGCGGGACTCCCGCACTCTGTTGATCGGTGTGGTGGTGCTCGGAGCAACCCTCACCGAAGGCGCCGGAAACGACTGGATCGCCAAGGCCTCCGTGGATGGCCTGAATACGAGCGAATCGACGGGCGCTCTGTTGTTTGCGCTCTTCGTGGCGGCGATGACCCTGATGCGTTTCCTCGGCGGACGCGCGATCGACAGGTTCGGACGCGTAGCCGTGCTGAGGGCCAGCATGGCCGCCGCAGCAGTGGGCCTGGCGCTCTTCGTCTTCGCGGGCAACCTCATCCTTGCCGGGATGGGTGCGGCTCTTTGGGGTATCGGGGCAGCCTTGGCCTTCCCCATGGGCATGTCCGCTGCTGCCGATGATCCGAAACACGCCGCCGCGCGCGTCTCGGTGGTCTCGACAATCGGTTATGTTGCGTTTCTCGCCGGCCCGCCGCTTCTGGGATACCTGGGCGATCACACAGGCATCAACATGGCCCTGCTTGCCATCGGGGTGCCGATCCTGATTGCCCTGTGGCTGGCCGGCGCCGCGAAGCCTTTGGTTAAAGACAACTGATCCCCGCCGCCACCCTCGCCTCGCAAGTCCCCACGGGCTCCCAGCCTTCGCAAGCTCAGGCAGGGACCCTCGCCGGTGTGGCCCCACGGCCAGGGAACCCTGGCGGCGTGGGCCCTCGCAGTTGTTGTCGTTTTGCCCCGACTAAACGACAACAACTGCAAGTCAGTTGGGTTGCTTCGAGGACGGTGGCTACGGACCCGAGGTGGCGGGTGCCGAAGGAATGGCGGTTGGCGATGCCCCGTTGGTGGGAGCGCCGCTCTGCCGGTTCCGGCCCTGGCCACCGTTGAAGTTCTGGAACTGGCCGCGGCCTGGACGGGCCTGGCCCGCGTCCATTGCCTTAGTGACGCCGACGCCGGCAAAGAATCCGACGGCAACCAGCAGCACTGCAAGGAGGATCTGCGTCAGGCGGCCCATCTTGAAGCGCTTCTTGGGAACGAACGGCTCCGGCGTCTGGGGTTGGCCCCAACCCTGCCCGGTGGGTTCCTGGCCAGTGGCTTGCAGGACCGCGGTTGGCTGTCCGGGGTAGGGCTGCTGGGGCTCCGGCTGGTTCGTGGGGCCGGGCTCGGGTGCTGAATAGGACATTTGTGGCTCCTGTTGGCTGTTTCTTCTTTTAGTTGCTGGGAGTGGAACGATGGGCGGTTATTCGTACCGCAGGGCGTCGATCGGCCGTAGTTTCGCCGCCTTGTTGGCCGGGTAGATCCCGAAGACCAGGCCGATTGCCGCGGATACCAGGAACGACAGCCACACCGTCCACCACTGGACTTCTGGCTGGGTTCCCAACACCGGGAATGCGCTGCCGATGTAGCCCGCAGCGATGCCCAGCACCCCGCCGATCAGCGAAATGATGAGCGATTCGATGAGGAACTGGCTCACGATGCTCCCCCGCGAGGCTCCGATCGCCTTGCGGATGCCGATTTCGCGCGTACGTTCGGTGACGGTGACGAGCATGATGTTCATGACGCCGATTCCGCCAACCAGGAGCGAAATGCCGGCCACGGCGCCCAGGAGGACGGTCAGGGTGGCCGTGGTGGTGGTGGCCGTCGTAAGGATCTGCGCCTGGTTCCGCACTTGGTAGTCACGGTTGGCGGAGGTGACGTTGTGCCGGGCATCGAGGATCATTTGAACCTCGTTCTGGGCCTGGTTCATCACTTCCGCTGATTTGGCCTGGACGGTGATGGAGGCGAGGGAAGGCGAGTAGCCAGTGAACTTGTCCTGGGCTGCGCTGTAAGGGACCACCACAATGTCGTCTGGGTCGTTGAGGCCCGAGGACCCCTTTTGAGCCAGGACGCCGGAGACCACGAAGTTCTGTCCGTTGAGGGCGATCGTCTGCCCCACGGCCGAGGTCACTGAGCTGCCCACGAGGTCTTGCGCCACAGTATTGCCGATCACGGCTACCGCGGTGCCGTTGCTTGCGTCACCGTCGCTGAAGTAGGACCCCGCCGCGAGCGTGTCGTTCGAAATGGAAAAGTACGACGGCGTGGTCCCCACGAATGTTGCGACGGCGTGGGTTGCGTCCTGGTAAGTACCCGTGACGTTCTGTGCCGTGACCACCGGCGCCGTTGCGGCGACGTCGGGGGCCATGACGGGATCTGTCAGCGCGGCCATGTCCTGGAGCGTCAGGTTGGTGCCGCGGGACCGCGGACCGGTGACGGCTTGTCCGCCTGCGGCGCGGCCGCCAGCGGTCGTCTGGCGGCTCACGGTGAGCACGTTGGTTCCCAGTTTGCCGATCTGGGCCTTGATGGCGTTCGAGGTTCCGGCGCCTACGGCCAGGAGGATGATCACGGACGCGATGCCGATCAGGATGCCCAAGGTGGTGAGGATGGAGCGCATCTTGTTGGCCATCACCCCGGTCAGGGCGAAGCGGACGGATTCGGCGATCATCATGCCGGCACCGCCGTCGCTACAGGGTGGGCATGGACGTCCCGAAGCCGGTGGTCTTCGATGATGTGCCCGTCCTGGAATCGCACAACACGGTTGGCCCGCGCCGCGACGTCCGCCTCGTGGGTAATCATCACGATGGTCCGGCCGTTGGCGTGCAAGGACTCGAAGAGATCCAGGATCTCGTGCGAGGACTTGGTGTCCAAGGCTCCCGTTGGCTCGTCGGCCAGCAGCAACACCGGGTTGGTCACCAGGGCCCGGGCGATGGCAACACGCTGTTGCTGACCTCCCGAGAGCTGCGAAGGTTTGTGGTCGGCCCGTTCCGCCAAACCCACTGAATCGAGCACTTGCAAGGCCCGCTCGCGCCGTTCCTTGCGGTGCACTTTTGCGTACGCGAGCGGCATGGAGACGTTGTCCACGGCCCGCGTACGCGGTATCAGGTTGAAGTTCTGGAAGACGAAGCCGATTTTCCGGTTGCGGATCTGCGCGAGCTGGAATTCGTCCAAGGTCCCGGTATCGATGCCGTCCAGGTGGTAAGTACCCTCGGTGGCGCCGTCGAGGCAGCCGATGATGTTCATCATGGTGGATTTTCCGGAGCCCGAGGCGCCGATGATGGCTACGAAATCGCCCCGGTCAATGGAGATGCTGACGGAATCAAGTGCCCGTACTTCGGCCTCCCCTTTGCCATAGATCTTGCTCACGGAGTCCAGTTGGATGACAGCGTCGTTCACGGCTGCTTACCCGCCATTTCCACGTGTGCCAGCGGTGCCGCCCGTAACGCCGGCGCCTCCTGTGCCACCGAATCCACCCGTACCGCCAAATCCGCCCGCCCCGGTTCGTCCGGTGGTGCCGGTGGTGTCCAGGGTGGAGGAGATGGCCGGGAGTTCAATCTGATCGCCCGCGCTGAGTCCGGTGAGCACCTGGGTGCGGCCGTTGTCCGTGATCCCGGTGGTGATGGTCACCGCCGTCGTGGTCCCGTTCTTCATGACGTTGACAGTCTGCTTGGTTCCCGTGGTGGTGATGGCCAGCGAAGGCACCGCCAAAGCGTTCTTGGCAGTCGCCGTGGTTACGGAGATGTTTGCGCTCTGGCCGAGCCGGAGGTCAGCCGGGGGGTTCTTGATGGAGATCGTCACCGGGTAGCTGACCACGTTGTTAGTGGTTGTGGCGTTCTGGGCGATCGCCGTGATGGTACCTGTGACGGGTGCCGCGGAGGGGTCGGTTTTGAGTGCCGGGAAGGTGAAGGTGGCTGAGTCGCCGGTCTTCATGGCGGCGATGTCAGATTCGGCGAAGTTGGCGACGACTTGCAGGTGCGCCGTGTCGCTGATGGTGATCAGTCCTGAGGACGATGTGCTTGCGGCGCTCGTGGAAGCGCTGCCGGTGGAACCGGAAGCCCCGGAAGCCGAGGACCCGGAAGAGCCGGAGCCGCTGCCGGCGTTGCCTCCGACGACGGCGTTCACGGCGGTGACAGTGCCCGAGACCGGGGCCGCGAGGGAGCAGGACGCCAGGTTCTTGGTCGCGGTGTCAACGGCAATCTGGGCAGACGTGGTGTTGGATGTGGCGCCGCCACCGCTCTGGGCGGAATTGAGGGCCGTCGCAGCGGAGGCGATCTGCTCTTTGTCCTTGAGGGCAGAGCTGGCTTGCTGGTTGGCTGCCTGGGTCAGCGCTTGGTTGTCCTTCGCCAGCTGGGCCTGAGCTGCGCTCAGTGCGTTCTGGGCCGGCTGGCTGGTGGGCTGGGCGCTGGCAGCGGCCTGAGCCGTGGCGACTGTCGCATTGTCGTTGTTCACGGCTGTCTGCGCGGCGGCCACGGCACTGGCTTGCTGGCTCGCGTCCAGGTTGGCCGTTTGTTGGGCGTTGGCGAGGCTCTGGTTTGCCGAAGCTACCTGGTTGCTGGCTGAAGCCTGCTGCTGGTTTGCCTGCGCTGCGGCGGAATCCAGTTGCGCCTGGGCAACGGCCAGGGCGTTCTGGGCGTTCGTCGGATCAATGGTGACGAGCACCTGCCCGGCCGCGACTTGCTGACCGGTCACCGCGGAGACCGTGGCGATGGGCCCGGTGCAGTTCTGCGCGTTGATGACCGTGGTGCTTGCGGGCGAGACGTTTCCGCTCGCGGTAGACACGGCGGTGAGGTCCGCTGCGCTGACCGCGACGGTGCGGGCGGTGGTGTCCGAAGCCGTCTGCGGGACGCCGTTCAGAACGAAGAAGGCGCCGGCGGCAATGCCGACGACGGCCACCCCGATGCCGCCGTTGATGAGTTGAGGTTTTGAGAGCATGCCCGAAGACTATTGTCGCTCTCTTGGAGAAGACCGAGTGCTACCTGATGGTTTACCCTACGTGACGCTCTGCTCAGCGTGCCGCTCCCGACGCGCGACCCTCGATCTCCACTCCAGGGCACGGCGTGCGTCTATATTCTCCACGATGCATATATTCTGGCAGGCTAGCCACAGGAGGAGCACGACGGCGGCCGCCAGGCAAGCGCCACCCACCACATCCGTGAGCCAATGGGCGGCCAAATAGATCCGGCTGATCATCATGGCCAGCATTCCGCCAACCGCGAGAATCCACGCCCAGGCACGTCCGATGAGGAGTGCCACCACCAGAACGAACGCCGTGGTGGCGGATACGTGCCCTGAGGGGTATGAATAGGTGTCCGTGGCCACATGGGCATTGAGAGGGCGCGGCCTGTGAATGACCCATTTGAGCAGCTGGGTCAGCAACATCACGGTGAGTCCTGCCACGGCCGAGAATGCGGCCGAACGGGGTCTTCTGCGGATCAACAGCGCCAAGGCCAGGAGAATGTGGAAGATCAGCATTCCCGTATAACCCGTCCAGTTGAGGGCGACGTTCAGGCTATCCCAGAACGGTGTGTGGAGCGTCGCCATGAACGCCTGCCAGGCGTCGTCCAGGCCTTGGAATGGCGGGTTCCTATCCCCTGCAAGCAGAATGCCGCCCAGGACCACAACGATGGCCAGCAGCACGGTCGAGATGACAATTGTGCGTCCCTGATCGAGCTTGCGGGGGAGAATGACCCTCACCATCTCCACATCCTAACCAGCCCGCCGATAGTCTGGTGGGATGCGAAGCAAGCTGCGATGGGGCCAATGGGACGTAAGAAACGTGGCGCGCCTCGATCGTGCCATTGTCGGTGCCGTTTCGCGGTGGCCCGAAGGCCCGCATGACGCCGTCTGGAAAAACCTCTCGGAGGCCGCTACCAAGGGCAAGCTCTGGTTTGCCGTCGCTGGCGTTTGCGCGGCGTTTCCGGGTAAGCCCCGCAACGCGGCGATCCACGGACTCCTGGCACTTGGCGTTGCGTCGGCCGTCACAAATCTCGGTTTCAAGACACTTCTTCCGCGGACGCGGCCATTGCCCGAACTCCTTCCGGTTTTCCGCTTTGTCAACCCGCAGCCCACGAGCTCCTCGATGCCTTCCGGCCACTCGGCATCCGCTGTCGCATTCACTCTTGGCGTCGCGCTGGTGAATCCCCGCCTTGGTGCAGTTTTGGCTCCTGTTGCGGCGGGTGTGGCGTATTCCCGTATCCATACAGGCGCCCACTGGCCCTCCGACGTCGTGCTCGGCTCCGCGATCGGCGCCGGAGCGGCCCTGCTGACGCGGAAGTGGTGGCCTGCCAGGCCTCCCGTCCCGGCCACGGACCGGTCACCCGCCGACGCGCCGGCAGTCGGCGACGGCGAGGGGCTAAGCATTGCGGTCAACGCCCTCGGCGGCTCCTACTCGCCCGAGACCGAGACGCAGCTTCGGGAAATATTCCCCAAGGCTCATATTCGCATGATTTCCGACGGCGATGACGTGGCTGCCGAAATCCAGGCCGCAGCGGGGCAGCCCGGGACGAAGGCCCTGGGTGTGTGGGGCGGCGACGGAACCGTCGGCACTGCCGCCGCGGCCGCCGTCGAGCACGACCTGCCCTTGCTGGTCCTGCCGGGCGGTACGCTCAACCATTTCGCGCGTGACGTGGACGCACGCTCCCTCGAAGGGGCCCTCGAGGCCGCCAAAACGGGAGCGGCAGCCTGGACGGACCTTGGCCACGTGACTGCGGGCCGTGGCATTGACGGCAAGGATGAGGTCGCCGAGCTCATCATGCTGAATACTGCCAGCGTTGGCGTCTACCCCAACTTGGTGCGCCGCCGCGAGCGGCTTCAGCCTGCCCTGGGGAAACCCCTCGCGGGACTCGTCGCAGGTCTGCGCACCTTCGGGGCGGCAACCCCCACCACTCTCCTGATCAACGGGGTGCGCCACAAGCTGTGGATCCTTTATTTGGGGCGCGGCCGCTACTACCCGCGGGACCTGGCGCCGCTGACGCGTCCCGTGCTTGACGACGGAGTGCTGGACATCCGCATGGTCACGGCCGATGAGCCTTTTGCGCGGCTGCGGCTGCTGTGGGCGGTCCTCACCGGAACCGTGGGTACGTCCAAGGTGACCCATCTCAGTGAGGCGGCGGAGCTCAGCATCGAGGCGTCCGGCGAACCGTTGGTGATAGCGGTCGACGGCGAGCCGTTGCCGGGCGTGCGGACCGCGGAGTTCACCGTGAAGCGCCGGGCGCTGCGGGTGTATTCACCGCTTGCCTAATGCTTTCATAGTGCCTTCTCAGTGCCTGGGAAGCCCTGGCTGCAGCCGGGATCATCCATAGGGACTACCCTGAGCGGCCCCTGAATCATCCCTGAGACCGGCGAATTCCGCTGTGTCGGTGGCTAGCGTTGTACCTACAGTCACCACCTAGCTGCAGCAAGCGGAGGGAACGCTTCCATGATTGAGGCAACAGGCTTGAGGAAGGTCTACGGCGCAAAGACAGCCGTGGACGGAATCAGCTTCACCGTACAGCCCGGGAAAGTCACGGGCTTCCTTGGCCCGAACGGCGCCGGCAAGTCCACCACCATGCGCATGATCATGGGTCTCGACCGCCCGACGTCGGGCGACGTCATCGTCAACGGCCGGCATTACTCCCAGCACAAAGCCCCGCTCCACGAAGTTGGAGCACTGCTCGATGCCAAGGCGGTGCACACGAGCCGCAGCGCGTACAACCATTTGCGAGCCATGGCAGCAACCCACGGGATTCCGAACTCGCGCGTTGAGGAAGTCATCGAGATGACGGGCCTCACCGCGGTTGCCAAGAAGAAAGCCGGAGGTTTCTCCCTCGGCATGGGCCAGCGGCTTGGCATCGCCAACGCACTCCTGGGTGACCCCCAGACGCTCATCCTCGACGAACCGGTCAACGGACTCGATCCCGAGGGCGTCCAGTGGGTCAGGAACCTTGCACGCTACCTGGCAAGCCAGGGCAAGACCATCTTCATTTCCAGCCACCTCATGTCCGAGATGGCCCAGACCGCGGACCACCTCATTGTGATCGGTCGCGGCAGGATCATTGCCGACACCACGGTGGATGCGCTGATTGAGAGCCAGTCCCGCAAGCGCACTTTGGTCCGTACCTCCGAGACCACGCGCTTGTCCGAGTTGCTGGCCCGCGATGGTGTCCGGGTGGAGCAGAACGAGCGTGAAACCCTGGAAGTCTACGGGGTTGAGCCGCTCCGCATCGCCGAGCTCGCCCTCGACAACCGGGTGCTGGTCTACGAGCTCACTCCGCTCACGTCCTCGCTGGAAGAGGCCTACTTCCAGCTGACGAAGGACGAGGTGGAATACCACTCGCACATCACCGGCGGACCGGCAGCACCGGGCGGGCCGGTGGACGGAAGCCCCGCCGGCGTCGGCGCCACCTCCGCTGCCACCATGGAAGGGATCCAGTCATGAGCACCACCACCATCAGCAAGAAGCCTGCGATCCCGTCAGCCGGGACCGGTGGCGTCACTTTCCTCCGGGTACTGAACTCCGAATCCATCAAGTTCCGGACCCTCATGAGCACCAAGATCCTGTTGGTCCTGACCTTCGTGGCCATTGTCGGCATCGGCGTGCTCTCCGCCCTGGTGCGCTGGAACTTCATCAACCAGATGGTCGAAGTCGGCCGCCAGGGCCACAAGGAATCGGTGCAGCAAGCCATTGACTCCTTCCCGCCGGGATCGGGTTTCGACCTTTACAACCTTCCGAACGCCGGACTCAACATCGGCATCCTCGTCATGGGTTCCCTGGCCGTACTCTTCATTGCGTCTGAGTACGCCACCGGCATGATCCGGTCAACCATGAACGCGGCGCCGGGCCGGCTCTCCACCTTCGGCGCCAAAGCCGTGGTCCTGGTTGTGGTCTCCTATGTCCTTTCGGTAGTGGCCGGCGTCGTGACCTTCCTGTTGGCGTCACCCATGTTCGCCAACTTCGGGCTCGGCCTCGGCTGGAACACGAACGGCGTCCTCTACAGCGTTTTCACCGGCGGCCTGTACGTCTCCGGCGTCGCGCTGATCGGGCTCTCGCTCGGAACATTGCTGAAGAACCCGGCCGGCGGCATCACTGTCCTGGTGGGCATCATGTTCGTTCTCCCGTTCGCGGGCCAGTTCCTCGGCTTCGCACCGGGAGACTTTTGGAAGTACGTCCCGCAGTACCTGCCCAGCGAGGCAGCTGGCCGGTTCTTGTCGATCGGCCACGTGGACGGCAACCTGGATCCATGGGCGGGCGGCCTCGTGTTCCTGGGCTACGTCATCTTGTTCATGGTTCCTGCCCTCATTACGCTCAAGAAGCGCGACGTCTGATTCGCGACCGTCCGATTCGCGATCCAAGCGGACCCACTCCAGGCGAGGCCACTAGGCTCAAGCCATGAGTGAAGAGTTGCCGGCACAGGACGCGTCGGCCCACGTGGCCGACGCGTCCTTTGCTGAAATCACGCTGCGCCGCCGTGGCAGGATCCGCCGCTATCTCTTTGAGCACCCGCGGGTCATGGACTCGGTGGTGGTGCTTTGCTATTCGCTGTTGGCGCTGGCCACCTTCATCAGCTCGATCGTGGATGGCAAGTGGTTCGCAGCCGTGCTGCTCGTTGTCATTGCCGCCATCCTGTTCCTTCGCCGCCGCAATCCCCTCAGCGTCACTGCGGCCGTTGCTGTCCTCGAAGTGGCCGTGACGCTGCTGAATCCCTGGGGTTCGAACGTCTCCGCGGGATTGTGGTTTGCGCTGTACGCGGTGGCCGTGGCGAGGACCCGTACCTTCGCGTTGACTGTGTTTGGCGCGGCAAGCCTCCCTCTGACCCTCGTGTATCTCTTCATGTGGACCAGCCCGGCGGCCCCGTCCAACGGAGAGGCGATCCCGGAGAATTTCCACCTCATCAGCAACATCACTGCCGCGGTCAGCATTTTGTTGTCCAACCTGATCGCCACCGGCATCGGGATTTCGGTGCGGCAGCGCCGTGAGCATGAGAGCGAAATCAGGGCCTGGGCAGCCCGCACGGCCCGCTTGGGTTCCGTCACCGAACGCAACCGGATCGCCCGGGAGATGCACGACGTCGTGGCCCACTCCCTGACGGTCATGATCAGCCTCTCGGACGGCGCCGCCGTCGTGGTCAAGAGGGATCCGGAGCGCGCGGGTGAGGTGCTCGGCGAACTCTCCCGCACCGGAAGGACCGCGCTGGCCGACATGCGCCGAGTGCTTGGCGTGCTCCGGGACGACTCCGCCCGCCCGGCGCCTTTGGAGCCCTTGGTTTCCGGGCACGACCTGAGCAAGCTGCTGGATGGATTCCGGACGGCGGGGCTGCCGTTGCACTATTCGCACACCGGCCCGGCCCTTCCCGAAGACCCGGCGTTCCAGCTCACGGTCTACCGGATCGTCCAGGAATCCCTCACCAACGTGCTCAGATACGGGCGTTCGTTGAGCCAAGTGGATGTGCGGATCGTGCGGGACAGTGACTCGGTCACCATTGAAGTGCTCGACGATGGGCGGGGCTCCCGGGAGCTGGGAACCGAAGAGGTGGCCTTGGGAACTGGCCAAGGCATCGCGGGAATGCGTGAACGTGCGGGAATTTATGCTGGAACCGTGGATGCCGGTCCTGGTATCCGCGGCGGGTGGCGTGTCCATGCGGAGCTGAATTGGAATGGCGACAAGGGGAAATCATGACTGACAACGCTCCCATCAAGGTCCTGCTGGTGGACGACCAGCCACTCCTGCGCATGGGGTTTCGGCTCATCCTTGAAGGCGAAGGGGACCTCGAGGTGGTGGGTGAAGCCTCGGACGGCGCCGAAGCCGTGCGGAAGGTCGAGGAACTGGAACCGGACGTGGTGCTCATGGACGTCCGGATGCCCGCCATGGATGGAATCGAAGCCACACGGCGGATCACGGCCTCGGCATCCAACGCCCGGATCATCATCCTGACAACTTTCGACCTCGATGAATATGCCTTCTCCGGCCTGCAGGCAGGGGCCTCCGCCTTCCTGCTCAAGGATGTTGCGCCTGCCGAGTTGGTCCAGGGCGTCCGGCTCGTGGCCAGCGGCGACGCCGTGGTGGCTCCGAGGGTCACCCAGCGGCTCCTGGAGACCTACGTCCGCGGAGGCCGCGTGCCCGGCCAGGCCACAGCCCAGCCCCGCGATCCACTGCTCGAAGAACTGACGCCCCGCGAAACCGAGATGCTCGAGGCCATCGCCGGAGGGTTGTCCAACGCGGAAATCGCCCACAAGTTCTTCCTGTCCGAGGCCACGGTCAAGACCCACGTCCGGCGGATACTCACCAAGCTGCACCTGCGGGACAGGGTCCAGGTGGTGGTCTACGCCTACGAAACAGGCCTCGTGATCCCGAGCAACCCGGATTACTGATCCGCGGCCGGGACTAGACTCGGAGCCATGCCTTCGAACTCCGCTGCAGAACACATCCAGGACCTTGGCGCATATGTGAGCGCATCGCCGTCGAGCTTCCACGCCGTCCACGAGGCCGCACGCCGGCTCGATGCGGCCGGGTTCACGGCCCTTGATGAACTTCAGCCATGGGAAGGCGGGGCGGGCAGCTTCTACGTGATCCGGGACGGCGCCCTCATCGCGTGGGTGACCCCGGAAGGCGCCACTCCGACCACGGCGTTCAATATCTTTGGCGCCCACACGGATTCTCCGTCTTTCAAGCTCAAGCCCAAGCCGACAACGGGCAAGTTCGGCTGGCTGCAGGCCGGCGTCGAGGTCTACGGCGGCCCTTTGCTGAACTCCTGGCTCGACCGTGAGCTTCGGCTTGCGGGCCGGCTCGTGATGCTGGACGGCACCCAGCACCTCACGGCAACCGGACCGCTCCTGCGCTTCCCGCAATTGGCCATCCATCTGGACCGGGCCGTCAATGACGGACTCACGCTCGACAAGCAACAGCACATGAACCCGGTGTTCGGCCTCGGCGATCCCGATTCCGCGGACGTCCTGGCAATCCTGGCGGTTGCCGTGGCCGGGGCCTCCGTGGATCCCGCGCAGATCGGCGGCTACGACATCGTCGTCGCGGACACCCAGGCACCTGAGCAGTTCGGTGCCAAGGGCGAACTCTTCGCGTCAGGACGGCTCGACAACCTCTCTTCAACCCACGCCGGGCTTGCGGCACTCATTGCGCACGCAGCCGCGGGCGCGCCGGCCCGGGGGCCCATCGCGGTCTTGGCCGCCTTCGACCACGAAGAAATCGGCTCTGCCTCCCGTTCCGGCGCCTGCGGACCCATCCTCGAAGACATCCTCACCAGGATCTCCGACGGATTGGGCGCCACGGTGAGTGAACGGCTCCAGGCGTTGTCGGCGTCGTTCTGTGTTTCCGCGGATGCCGGCCACGCCGTCCACCCCAACTACCCCGAGCGGCACGATCCCGCCAACCGGCCCATCCTCAACGGCGGACCGCTCCTCAAAATCAACGCCAACCAGCGCTACGCCACGGACGCCACCGGCGCGGCCTTCTGGGCCCGGCTCTGCGGCGAGGCCGGCGTCCCCTACCAGGAGTTCGTCTCCAACAACGACGTCCCGTGCGGCTCCACCATCGGTCCGCTGACGGCGACCCGCTTGGGGATCCGGACGGTCGACGTCGGAGTGCCGCTTCTGTCGATGCACTCGGCCCGCGAGCTCTGCGGCATTGAAGACCCGCGCCACCTGGCCACGGCGGCAGAGCTGTTCTTCCGGACGGCGATCTAGCTCAGGATGCGAGGCTCACCACGAGGTTGATGGTGGTGGCCAGGATCCCGACGCCGAAAACGTAGGCCAGCAGGCTGTGCCGCAAGGCGGCAGACCGCATTGCCCTGGTGGTGATCGACGTGTCCGAGACCTGGTACGTCATCCCGAGGCTGAACGCCATGTAGGCGAAATCCGTGTATTGCGGGGGTTCTTTTTGGTTGAATTCGATGCCGCCGGGCGGATCGGACGTGTAGTACACCTCGGCATAGCGCAAAGTGAAGAGGGTGTGCACCAGGAGCCACGACGCCACGGCGCCGCCGAGGGCCAACAGGGCGAGCATGAATTTGTCGACGCCGTGTGCATCCTTGGCTCCAAACATCACCAGGACGAAGGCTGCGAGGGAGCCCACGGCTGCACACAGGATGAGGAGGTCGGCGGTGGAGCGCCGTGGATCTTCTTCCCTGGCATGGCTCCTCGTCTGATCGGCCTTCATCGGGGTGATGACCGTCCACACGAAAACGTTGTAGACCGCGGCGGCCACTGCCCAGCCCGCCGCGGGCGCGTAGATCCATTGACCCCAGATTCCGGTGGCTACCGCGGCGGCGATGCCGGTGACGACCATTAGCAAAAATCGCAATCGAGAACGTTTGGCACGGGCGGACTTCGGACCCTGGTTCTTCGCTGCGGCGTTCATAGTCAGATCATGGCACGGCTGGCTCCAGGCCCCGGCGTCACGCCACGCAGACTTTTAGCGTGCGGAGTGGAGCAGCGCCGCGGAAAACCGGGGGATCCCGACGTCGGACGGTCCAGAAAGTTGCACAGCGTGACGGCCGCTTCGACGGTTCAGCTGCCTTGCCGGCTTAGCTGCCCGGCCGAGGCGCGAACATGATGACGGCCACGCCGAAGATGCAGATCATCGCGCCGATGACGTCCCAACGGTCCGGGCGGAATCCGTCCATGAGCATTCCCCAAGCCAACGATCCGGCGATGAACACCCCGCCGTAAGCGGCAAGCACGCGGCCGAAGTACGCGTCAGGTTGGAAAGCTGCCACGAAACCGTAGATACCCAAGGCTGCGATACCGAGGCCTGCCCACCACCACGGTTTGGCCTCCCTGACTGATTGCCACACGAGCCAGGCCCCGCCTATCTCGGCGACGGCCGCCAGGATAAAGAGTGCGACGGATTTGAGGATGGTCATGGATTCAGTCTGCCTGGGCTTGGCGGGTGCGGATGGCGGCTACCCAGGTTATCCACATACGCGACGTCGCTCATTCCACCTCGCCGACACGCCGAATAGGCTTAGACACGGGAAATGGACTAAGATATTGAAGTCTGTGCTGCGCCCTGTCTCCGCTTCTGGAAGCGGTCGCCAGCACTGTTCATCGCAAATGAACCTCCTGTTACGGAAATGCCGTAACCGCTTAGCCCAAAGGAGGTGGGTTCACATATGCGTCCTTACGAATTGATGGTAATCATCGACCCCGAGGTCGAAGAGCGTACCGTAGAGCCGTCGCTTCAGAAGTTCCTCAATGTCATCACCACCGATGGTGGAACCATCGAAAAGGTTGACATCTGGGGCCGCCGTCGCCTCGCTTACGACATCAAGAAGAAGTCCGAAGGTATCTACGCTGTGGTGAACTTCACCGCCAAGCCGGAAACCGCCAAGGAACTTGACCGCCAGCTGAGTCTCAACGAGACCATCATGCGCACCAAGATCACCCGCCCCGAAGAGCAGAAGGTCGTTGCTGAGTAGTTTCAGCTCCCGGCTTTCATTCTTTACCCCGCAGGAACGAACAAGGAGGCAGTAGATGGCAGGCGAAACCACTATTACGGTCATCGGTAATCTCACCAATGACCCCGAACTGCGGTTCACACCGTCAGGCTCGGCGGTAGCGAACTTCACCATCGCTTCTACTCCCCGGACCTTCGACCGCCAGTCCAATGAGTGGAAGGACGGGGAAACCCTGTTCCTCCGCGCATCGGTATGGCGCGAAGCAGCCGAAAACGTCGCCGAATCCCTCACCAAGGGCATGCGCGTGATTGTTTCCGGCCGCCTGAAGAGCCGTTCCTACGAAACCAAGGAAGGCGAGAAGCGCACCGTTATCGAGCTCGAAGTCGATGAAATCGGCCCGAGCCTGCGTTACGCCAACGCCAAGGTCAACCGCACCCAGCGCTCCGGCGGTCAGGGTGGTCAGGGCGGCTTCGGCGGCGGCAACAACAGCGGCGGCTTCGGAGGTGGCGGCGCTGGTGCAAACCAGGGCGGCAACTCCGGCGGAACATGGGGCGGCGGCCAGTCCGCACCGCAGGAAGACCCCTGGGCTACCCCGGGCGTCAGCAATGCGGGCGGATGGGGCAACGGCCCGGATTCCGAACCTCCCTTCTAAACATTCACAAGTTCGACGCCGGAACCCGCCGGATGTGCCGCGAGGCACCCGGGTGGCAACCGCCGTCGAGCACCACCATCCCGTGGATCCATTCCACGGGCTCCATAGAAAAGGAGCTCCACGATGGCTAAGGCTGAACTCCGTAAGCCCAAACCAAAGTCCAACCCCTTGAAGGCCGCTGACATCACCGTCATCGACTACAAGGACGTAGCATTGCTGCGCAAGTTCATCTCCGACCGCGGAAAGATCCGCGCCCGTCGCGTCACTGGCGTCACGGTGCAGGAACAGCGCAAAATCGCCCAGGCAATCAAGAACGCCCGCGAAGTTGCTCTGCTGCCTTACTCCGGCGCTGGCCGCGGCTAAGGAAGGGATTAACTAACATGGCAAAGCTCATTCTGACCCACGAAGTAACCGGTCTCGGTGCTGCCGGCGATGTTGTCGAGGTCAAGGACGGTTACGCACGTAACTTCCTGCTGCCCCGCGGCTTCGCTCTGACCTGGACCAAGGGTGGCGAGAAGCAGGTTGAGTCCATCAAGGCTGCCCGCGCTGCTCGTGCCCACGCTTCGGTTGAAGCTGCACAGGCCCAGGCTTCTGCGCTTTCTTCCAAGAAGGTCAAGCTCGTAGTGAAGGCCGGCGAGTCCGGTCGTCTCTTCGGCACCGTCAAGCCGGCTGATGTCGCTGCTGCAGTTGAGGCCGCTGGCCTCGGCTCCATCGACAAGCGCAACGTTGAACTGCCGAACCACATCAAGTCCCTTGGTTCGTACCAGGCCAACGTCCGCCTGCACGAGGATGTTTCCGCTGTCATCGACCTTGAGGTCGTTGCCAGCAAGTAGCGTAGCTTCACGAAGGACCCCCGTCCCCGGTTTCCGGAGGCGGGGGTCCTTTGTTTTGCGCGGTTTCCGGGCGCGCGAACTGGCAGTAGATGCCCTCTGGCGGCCTCGTAAGGGGCATTAGCTGCCAGTTCGCGCTAAGGAAGACGGGGGAACTTGATAGCCTGCAGCGGTGACCCTTGAAACCATGCGCACCAGGCCCTTCTCGCAAGTGGATGTCTTCACTGACGTGCCGTACCTCGGCAATCCGCTCGCCGCCGTCGTCGATGCTGAAGGGCTCAGCGCAGACCAGATGCAGCACTTTGCCAACTGGACCAACTTGTCCGAGACCACCTTCCTGCTGACGCCGAGCGATCCTGCGGCCAATTACCGCGTCCGGATCTTCACGGGCAGCGAGGAATTTCCTTTCGCGGGGCATCCGACGCTCGGCTCGGCGCACGCGTGGTTGGCGGCCGGCGGAGTGCCGAAGCGGGAAGGGGTGCTGGTCCAGGAATGCGGCGCAGGATTGGTCAAGGTAAAGGTCGACGGCGGCCGCCTCGCCTTCGCTGCGCCGCCGCTGACCCGTTTCGGGCCCGTGGGCGAGGTAATCATGGAACAGTTGGCCGCCGGACTCCGGTTGCCCCAATCCGCGCTCTTGGATGCCTCGTGGCTGGTCAACGGCCCGCAATGGATCGGCGTGCTGCTCGAATCGGCCGAGCAGGTCCTTGGCCTCGAGCCGGACCTCGTGGCATTGGGGGATCTGAAGGTTGGTGTGATCGGCCCCCACGAACCGGGTGCCGGCGTCGATTTCGAAGTCCGGACATTCATTCCGGGAGACGCAATGGTGGAGGACCCGGTCACGGGAAGCTTCAACGCGGGGATCGCTCAGTGGCTGATCGGCAGCGGCCGGGCTCCGGAGCAGTACGTCGCCGCGCAGGGTACCGTGCTGGGCCGGGCGGGACGCATCCACGTCAAAGCGGAAGACGGCGAGATCTGGGTGGGCGGGACTTCGGTGATGTGCATCCAGGGGACCGTGCGGCTGTAGGGGGAATAAAAGGGGCGGGGCCACAGTTTGGGAGTATAGATGCAAACGCATGTACTCTGGTTTGAAGCCATCGAACCACCTAGCAACAGGAGACCGCCATGGAGACCCGCCGCATAACCGTCCTTTCCGCCGGACTCGGCGTACCGTCGTCGAGCCGGCTTCTTGCAGACCAGCTCGCCGCGTCGGCCAGGCGCCAGCTTGGCGATGCCGGGTACGAGGTGCGGGTGGACGTTATCGAACTCCGGGACCTGGCCGTGGATATCGCCAACAACTTCGTCACCGGCTATGCCGCACCGCGCCTCGCAGAGGCGATCGCCGGCGTCGAGGATTCCGATGGCATCATCGCCGTGACTCCCGTCTTCAGCGCCTCCTACAGCGGGCTGTTCAAGTCTTTCATCGACGTTCTGGACCCGAAGTCCCTGGACGGCAAGGCGGTTCTTCTCGGCGCCACGGGCGGCACCGACCGGCACCAAATGGTGCTCGACTACGCCATGCGTCCGCTCTTCACCTACCTTCGCACCCGGATTACCCAGACGTCCGTTTTCGCAGGACCCCAGGACTGGGGAAACACCGACGACGGCGCGTCGCCGCTATCGGTCCGCGTGGACCGGGCGGCGGGCGAGCTTGCCCAGCTCCTGGGCGGCGAACAGCCGCATCGCAAGGCGGACACGATGGAATCACTGCCTTTTGAGCAGCTCCTCGCAGGGATCACCGCGGGACGCTAGGTCGAGCCTCGGCTCTCCCGCTCCTTGCGCTAGTCGTCCAGCAGCTCGATGAACTCCCGGGCCTGCTTCATGCTGATGTCGGAATGCTTGGTCAGGGCCAACGCCGCGGCTTCGACGTCACCGCTCTTGGCCAGGGTGCGGATCCGTCCGTAGATCTCGTCGTTGAGCATGTTGCTGCTCACTTCGCGCGTGACGTCGCCCTTGCTGACGATTGCCCGGTAACGGTAGGGGAAGCGCTCCGGCTCGTCGTCGTCGGGCATGAGGTCCTGCGGGGCGGGTTCGGGCTTGCGGAAGGGCTGCGGGTGCGCCGCAAGGGCGCCGACGGCGTCCCGTGAGGCGCGCAGGCCCTCTCCGGTGGCGCTGAGGTACAGCTTGATGGCCGCCATGGCCTGACCTTGGGCGATCAGGGAATACAGCTGGCGGTGTTGATCCTCGCTGAGCTTCGCGGCGGCTTCGCGGGCCAGCTCCACAGGGTCCACGGGTGCCTTGCCCGTGGCAGCATTGCCGCGGAGTTCCGTGGAGCGGCGGGAGAGCACACGGCTGATCAGCAGCACGCCGACGACGACGGCCGCCAGGATCAAGACCGGAACGAGTAGGGATGACATGCGCTAAAGCCGATCTATGTAGTTCTTGGCGGTCAACAAGTCCGAGTGGGTTTGCTGGCGCAGGAGCTTGATGGCCTGAATCTTCTGCCCGCTGCGGACCATGCCCTGCAATTGCAGGGCAAACTGTGGATTCAATTGCCCGTTGGGCAGGATGGGACCGTTGTAGCCGGCCTGGCCGACTCCCGGGCTGGCCCCGACTTGCGCCTTCAGCGCTGCCCGCGACTGGCTGTCCTGCTGGGACTGTTGCTGCGCATTCTGGCTGGGCCTTGTGGATGCATCGATGCGGGCCCTTGCAGCCGTCGCCGCCTGCACTTGGGCCGCCTGGTGGGCTGCCGAGCGGGCGGCCAGTTCCCGCTGATAGCGCTCGGCGTCGGACAACCCTGGGTTGCGTGGCTTGAATGCCGCCGTCAGGGCCCAAATCACAGCCACAAGGATGACAACGGGCATTGCGACCAGCAGTACATCCCCAATGGTGAAACCCATACCTAGAGCTTATGCCAGAACGCGGTTATCCACAGCACATTCCTGCTTTGGCATAGCTTCTGAGAGCCGTCTGTCAAATTTTGGGATCGATTGTGGGGAGTATCACATTTTTGGCATATTTATCCCGCTTTGGGCCATTGGACGAGGGGTGAACTGTGGATTGCGTGTATCGGCCTGTGGATGATCCGTGGAAGAAAATACTTTTGATCCACATGGCGTGAAGAACGTTTTCCCAGTTCAGGGGCTATTTGCCACAAAAAGAATTTCTCTTTCCACAGGGTCATGCACAGACTGTGCACAAGTAGGGGTATGTATTCCACACTTTATCCACAGGCCCGGCTTGGTGCCTCGGAAAAGCAGGGCTAACGTGGCTGAGTACCTGCTTTAGGTACTTGGAAAACCCCTGTTTCTTGTGGACGGCACCCTGGTGCCGTCGAAAAGCAGCGCGCCCGCGGACCTGTCTGTGGATAAGTTGTGGAAATCCCGGGGAACCCAAAATTGTCGGTGCCCTACGGAACAGTTTGGACCAGCCGGCATAAACGGCGCGGTCGGAGCAACCCACACCGGGGCAGTGGCCAACCGCACCGCCGGGAACAGTTATCTGCCGCGGTACACAATGGAGGACGGCTTGTCAGTTACGCACTTGGATTCGATCGAGGGCGGCCGGACATCGGACGCCAGCCGCAAACCGCCGCAGGACATCCCTGCTGAGCAATCGGTTCTCGGCGGCATGATGCTCTCCAAGGACGCCATTGCGGACGTCGTGGAGATTGTCCGCGGCCATGACTTTTACCGTCCGGCCCACGAAACCATCTATGAGTCCATCATCGATCTCTACGGCCGCGGCGAACCCGCTGACGCCGTCACGGTGTCCGATGAGCTCACCAAGCGCGGCGAGATCAACAGGATCGGCGGCCCCGCCTACCTGCACGAGCTCATCCAGACCGTGCCCACGGCGGCCAACGCAGGCTACTACGCTGAGATCGTTGCCGAACGCGCCGTCCTGCGCCGGCTCGTCAACGCCGGCACCAAGATCGTCCAGATGGGCTACGGCCAGGACGGAGAGGTGGAAGACCTCGTCAACCAGGCCCAGGCCGAGATCTACGCCGTGGCCGAACGCCGCACCGCGGAAGACTACGTGGCGCTCAAGGACGTCATGGAATCCACCGTTGACGAGATCGAGGCATCCGGCCACCGCGGAGAGGGCATGACGGGCGTCCCCACCGGGTTCTACGAACTCGATGAGCTCACCCATGGTCTGCACCCGGGCCAGATGATTGTCATCGCCGCGCGCCCCGCCGTCGGTAAATCCACGTTCGCGCTTGACTTCGCCCGTTCCGCTGCCATCAAGAACAACCTCGCCACCGTGATGTTCTCCTTGGAAATGGGACGCAATGAAATCGCGATGCGCCTGCTGTCCGCCGAGGCCACCATTGGCCTCCAGGACCTTCGCAAAGGCACCATCAAGGACGAGCAGTGGTCCAAGATCGCCACCACCATGGGTCGCATGAACGACGCCCCGTTGTTCATTGATGACAGCCCCAATATGTCCCTCATGGAAATCAGGGCTAAGTGCCGCCGCCTGAAGCAGCAGCACGACCTCAAACTGGTGATCCTCGACTACCTCCAGCTCATGAGCTCCGGCAAGAAGGTGGAATCCCGCCAGCAGGAAGTCTCGGAATTCTCGCGTGCCCTCAAGCTGTTGGCCAAGGAGCTCCAGGTTCCGGTCATCGCGCTCTCGCAGCTCAACCGTGGATCCGAGCAGCGCCAGGACAAGCGGCCCATGGTCTCGGACCTCCGTGAATCAGGCTCCATCGAACAGGACGCCGACATGGTCATCCTGCTTCATCGCGAGGACGTCTACGACAAAGAATCCCCTCGCGCCGGCGAAGCCGACATCCTCATCGCCAAGCACCGTAACGGTCCCACCAAGGACATCGTGGTTGCGTTCCAGGGCCATTATTCCCGCTTCGCCAATATGGCGGGCGAGACCGGCGGCGGCGGTGGGTTCTAGGGCGGTAGTGGCCGCCGACTAGGTAAAGGGTGTCCGGAGAACCCGGAACGATGGACGCTAGCCCTCAACCAGCGCACGCATCCGATCACTCGTAGGCGTGCCCGGTACCGGTGCGTACATCACGAGGTGCAGCTCCGGCGCATCCGAGGGCGCCAGACGGTGCTGCTCAAAGACCAGTTCGCCGACCGCGGGATGCAGGAACACGCGCTGCCTGGACGCGAAGCGCTCCACGCCGCGGTCCGCCCAGAGTTTCGCGAACTCCGGACTGGCCTCGATCAGCCGGTTGATCAGCGTGGTGTGGGCGGCGGAGCCGAGCCGGGCACCTGCCTCCGCCCGGAACTCGGCGACGAAATGGCGTGACGTCTCTTCCCAATCGGGCAGCATCTCGCGCAGGTGCGGGTCTGTGAAGATCAGCCACAAGAGGTTTCTGTCGGCCAGGTCGACGGCGGCGATTCGCGAATACAGGCCGGCATAGGCGCGGTTCCAGCCGGCGATCCCCCAGTCCGGGGCCACTGCAAAGGCGGGGAAGTCAACAGAGTCGAGCAGCCGCTTCACGTGCGCCGGAGGTTCCTCGATCACTGCCACCTCGGCATCCGGCACGGGGGCATAGCCGCCCAATGCCAGCAGGTAGGACTTCTCGGCACCGGTGAGGCCAAGCACTCGTGCAATCGCCTCGAGCACCTGCCGGGAGGCATTGATTTCGCGGCCCTGTTCGAGCCAGGTGTACCAAGTGACGCTGACCGCGGCGAACGAAGCGACCTCTTCGCGGCGAAGCCCGAGGGTGCGGCTCCGTCCAATCGGCGGCAGCCCCAACTCCGCCCGCACCAGGTTTCCTCGCCTGTCGCGCAGGAATTGGCCCAACTCCCGCCTGCGCTCCTCACTCATTCCACTAAATCTAGCACTGCCACTACTAGTACCAAGAGCGTCTTCAACCCCCGCTATTCGGCTGATTGACTGGTGAGATGCCTCAACTCCGTTCACGAACAGTCACCCACGGCCGCAACATGGTCGGCGCACGAGCCTTGCTCCGTGCCGCCGGTGTGAAAGGGTCCGACTTCGGAAAGCCGATCATCGCCGTCGCGAACAGCTTCACCGAATTCGTCCCCGGACACACGCACCTTCAGCCAGTCGGACGCATCGTCTCCGACGCCATCATCGAGGCAGGTGGCATCCCGCGCGAGTTCAACACCATCGCCGTGGATGACGGCATCGCCATGGGACACGGCGGCATGCTCTACTCTCTGCCGTCCCGCGAACTGATCGCCGATTCGGTCGAGTACATGGTCAACGCCCACTGTGCCGACGCGCTCATCTGCATCTCGAATTGCGACAAGATCACTCCCGGCATGCTGATGGCCGCGCTTCGCTTGAACATTCCCACGGTCTTTGTCAGCGGGGGGCCGATGGAGGGTGGCACCGCCGTCCTGGTCGATGGCACCGTGCGCAAGCGCCTGAACCTGATCTCCGCGATCGCCGACTCCGTGGACGAAAGCGTCTCTGACGCCGATCTGCTCACCTTGGAAGAAAACGCGTGTCCCACCTGTGGTTCCTGCTCGGGGATGTTCACTGCCAACTCGATGAACTGCCTCACCGAGGCGCTCGGGCTCTCGCTGCCGGGTAACGGCACGACGCTCGCCACCCACACCGCCCGCCGCGACCTCTACGAGGACGCGGGCAAAGCCATCGTCGACATCACCAACGCGCACTACTTCGACGGCGACGATTCCGTTCTGCCCCGGTCCATCGCGGGCCGCGAGGCGTTCGAGAACGCGATGACAATGGACATCGCAATGGGCGGCTCATCCAACACCATCCTGCATTTGCTCGCCGCCGCCCAGGAAGCCGAACTGGACTTCACCCTCGAGGACATCGACGCCATCTCGCGCCGCACCCCGTGCTTGTCCAAGGTGGCGCCCAACGGCACCTACCTGATCGAAGACGTCCACCGTGCCGGCGGGATCCCAGCCATCATGGGCGAACTGGACCGCGGCGGGATGCTCAATCACAACGTACGCTCCGTGCACAGCCCAGACCTGCGCTCCTGGCTGGACGCCTGGGACATCCGCGGCGGCCAGGCGAGCGACGAGGCCGCCGAACTCTTCCACGCGGCCCCCGGCTGTGTCCGCTCCGCTACGGCCTTCTCCCAGTCGGAGCGCTGGGAGAGCTTGGACACCGACGCCGAGAACGGCTGCGTCCGCTCGATCGCCAACGCCCACACCGTGGAAGGCGGCCTGGCCGTGCTCCGAGGCAACATCTCGCTCGATGGATGCGTCGTGAAGACCGCCGGCGTGGATGAGTCGATCTTCCGCTTCTCCGGCCCCGCCGTGGTTTTCGAATCGCAGGATGACGCCGTGGAGGCAATCTTGAGCAAACGAATCGTCGAGGGCGACGTCGTCGTCATTCGATACGAGGGCCCGCGCGGCGGCCCTGGCATGCAGGAAATGCTCTACCCGACGTCATTCCTGAAGGGTCTCGGGCTCGGGGCGAAGTGCGCCCTCATCACCGACGGACGATTCTCCGGGGGGACCTCCGGGCTATCGATCGGCCACATCTCTCCCGAAGCCGCCGCAGGAGGAGCGATCGCCCTCATCGAGGACGGCGACACGATTTCCATCGACATTCCCGCCCGCTCGATCACTGTTGAGGTGCCCGACGACGAGCTTGACCGCCGTCGCGCACTGCTTGAGGCGACCACAGGCTACCGGCCGCGCAACCGCGAACGCGCTGTCTCGCCAGCGCTGCGCGCATACGCGGCGTTCGCGCTTTCGGCGGACAAGGGAGCCGTGCGGCACGTGCCCTTGGAATCAGTACCTGCGGCTATCAGCCGCTAGTAACCGGCAGTCCGTAAGGTGCAATGGCCACCGCTGGGGGTGGCCACTGCACCTTAGGGCACTTCGCCATGGATCGGTGTTTGGGCGTCGCCTACCTGCCGTTGAGCAAATGGTCGGGCATCCGGTTTCCGGGAGCCCTTCCGCGGATCTCCAGCAGTTCGCGGGCGTGGGCGTGAAGGCGACGATCCTCGTCGGTTTCCGGAACCCAGGGTGGGATCGGAACGGACGTGCCGGTCTTGTCCCTGGCCACCATGACCGTGAGGCAATAGGTGGTCAGGTTCATCTCGCGGGTCTTGGGGTTTCCGGAGCGCACATGGACCGCAATATGCATGCCTTTATGGCCTGTGTAGACGAGGCGGGCTTCGACTTCCACCACGTCGCCGATCAACAGTGGTCGGTAGAAGCGCACGCCGCCGGAGAACACGGCCACGGTGTCCTTGCCGCAATAGCGGGAAGCGCAGACGTAGGCGGCCTCATCGATCCACTTCATGACGATGCCGCCATGGACTTTCCCGCCCCAGTTCACATCGGTGGGGGCTGCCATGAAGCGGAGAACAACGCGCTCGGCCGTGCCGGCGTCGGTATATTCCTGCGCGTTCATGGCTTCGACGATCTTTTCCCGCACGGCGATTCGCGCGAGGGCGCTGTTGCGCTGCTCGATTTCCTCCGGCGTCGCTGGCTCGAACTGGGGGACTGGAACCGGGCGGCCGTCGGGACCGACCGCAACGAAGATCACCAGGCACTGGCTGCGCATCGTGGCCGGGCCGCCCTTGGGGTCGCCGGAGGACACGATGGTCCGGATGTGCATGGAAGAGCGGCCCGTGTAGACGATGGTCGCTTCCACCTCGACCATGTCCCCGCTGTTCACGGGGTCGGCGAAATGGATGTTGCCCACGTAAGCCGTGACGCAATAGGACTTCGCCCAGCCAACAGCTGCCGCGTACGCGGCCTTGTCCACCCACTCAAGGACTGTGCCGGCGTCGACGGACCCGCTGTGTCCGACGTCGGTGGGGGAAGCAAGGAACCGCAACGTGACGGAGTGGGAGGGGAGCTCGCTCATGACGTGAGTGTATCGACGGCGTGGATGCCGGCGCGCTGTATGACGGGCCGGCGACGCCCACGCGGCTCCGCGACGCGCAAATGGGTCCGTGACACGCAAAAGGGCTGGCGACGCCCGCGCGGCTCCGCGACGCGCAAATGGGTCCGTGACATGCAAAAGGGCTGGCGACGCCCGAATTCGGGAGTCGCCAGCCCTTTGTGGCATCGCCGGCGCAATTGGGTGTCGCCAGCGAAGCAGCGCACGCGATCCTAGGCGAGAATGCGCAGCTTGGAACCCCTCCGGCCGAAGACGGCGGCGTCGACGGAGATTCGTCCGGCGCCGGTCAGGGCCACGGCCGCCACTGCGGCCGCGAGGGCCAGGACGAGTTCGTATCCGCCCTTGTCGGCAAACAGGCCGGCCGGGGCGTGGACCAGGAACAGGGCACCGAGCATATCCAGTGCAAGGAGAGCGGCGAAGATGCGCGTCAGCACGCCCGCGATGAGGGCAATGCCTCCGACAAGTTCGATGCTTGCCACGATCGGGGCCACGACGTCGGCAGCAGGAACGCCCATCTTGCCGAAGGCGGCCTGTGTGCCGGCGATGGTGAACTCATTGAATTTCTGCCAGCCATGCGCGGCGAAGATGAAGCCGACGATGACGCGCAGGACGGTAAGGGCTGTGTTGGTCAGGGTGGACTGGTTCATGTTTTTGCACCGTTTTCGGGTAGCGGTTGGCTGTCGCGAAGCTCCCAAGACCGGAATCAATTTGTTGAAGCTTCAACTCAAGCCTTTCCGACTTTGCTTGAAGTGTCAAACAAGCGTGACGCAGTGAGACCGCCTCCGCAGTCCCGGCAGGTCCTACCGGCCCTTGCGCTTCGCTTCCAACCAGGGCTTCAGGAGGCGGGTGGTGACCGGCAGGAAAATGTAGACCATGAGCGGCGTCAGGATGCAGATGTTCAACAGAACCTGGAGAACCAGCGGCCAGCCCAGGACCAAGGGGTGCAGCAGGAAATTGGCCAGCAGGCTCAAGGGAAAGAACGGCAGGAAGATGCTGACGGCCTGCTTCCATCGCGGCGGCACCACCGTCTCCGGGACGGCGAGGTTCACGTCGCCGGGTTGCGAGAACCATCCTTCGATTCCGGAACGGCGCTCCACCCGCGTGACCTCCATGAGCTCAGTGGCGCTTTCGATCCACCATCGGCGCTCTTCGGATTCCTCCCAAGCCTGCAGGGTTTCAGCATCGGCGAAGCGGTAGAGCATGTGCCATTCATCGGAATCGGCCGCCGTGCGCACCCATCCTGAACCCAGGTAGCCGGGCCATTCCCGGGCAAGTTCCTGGCCTGCGTGGGCCCATGCGTTGGCTTGGCGCGTGTAACCGGGAGTAATGGTGCGGGCGACGGAAACGGTGATGGGATGCTGGAGCGACACCTCAACAATCTACTCGCCGGTGCCCCGCTAGGCTGGGAAAGTGCCCCAAACAGTGACCCGTCCCACCACGCCCTCCACTTCCCGCGAGATCCTGCGCCTGGCTGTCCCCGCCTTTGGGGCGCTCATCGCCGAACCCCTCTTCCTCTTGGCCGACTCGGCCATTGTGGGCCACCTTGGCGTCCCTCAACTTGCCGGAGTCGGGCTGGCCTCCACCCTGCTGTACACCGCCGTCGGACTCATGGTCTTTCTGGCATATTCGACAACTCCTGCCGTGGCCCGGGCGATCGGGGACGGAAAGCTCGCCAAAGCGCTGGCCGCAGGTCGCGACGGCGTCTGGCTGGCCTTGTTGCTAGGCACCGTCCTGGCCGTGGCCGGTTTCCTCGCGGCCGAGCCGCTCGTCGGGCTGCTTGGAGCCGGTGGCGAGGTGCAGGCATATGCCGTCGAGTACTTGCGCTGGTCGATGCCAGGACTCGTAGCCATGCTCCTGATCTTCGCTGGCACCGGCGTCTTGCGCGGACTACAGGACACCCGCACCCCCTTGGTGGTCGCAACAGCGGGCTTCGCCATCAACATTGCCCTGAACTGGACCCTCGTCTACGGGCTGCATTTATCCGTGGCGGGGTCAGCTATCGGTACCAGCATTGCGCAATGGGCCATGGCTGCCGTCTATTTGGTGATGGTGGGACGGAATGCCCGGCGCCACGGGGTTTCATTGCGACCGGACTGGCGCGGAATCCGCACGATGACCTCCGTGGGTTCATGGCTCATGCTCCGCACCCTCAGCCTGCGCCTGGCTATCCTGGCCACCGTCCTGGTGGTCACGTCCCAAGGGTCCGTGAACCTCGCTGCGCACCAGCTCGCGATGACCATTTTCTCCTTCCTCGCCTTCGCCCTGGACGCCTTGGCGATTGCTGCGCAGGCCCTCATCGGCAAGGAACTCGGCGCCTCCCATCCGGCTCGGGCGCGCGATCTCACCCGCACGATGATCCGCTGGGGTGTGGGCTTCGGCGTCGTGACCGGTGTACTCCTCGCGGTCGCCGCTCCGTGGGTGGGCTTCCTCTTCACCTCCGACGCCAGCGTCCAGTCCGCGCTCACCGCGGCACTGTGGGTGCTCGCCGTCGGGCAGCCTCTCGGCGGCTACGTCTTCGTCCTGGACGGCGTCCTGATCGGTGCGGGCGATGCCCGCTACCTGGCGATTGCCGGCGCCGTGAACCTCGCGGTCTATCTGCCGCTCTTGGTGGCAGTCCACGTGACAAAGCCCGACGGCGCGGCGGGGCTCGTCTGGCTCTGGGTCACGTTCGCGCTGGGCTACATGATGGCCCGCGGGGTCACGCTGGGGCTGCGTGCCCGCTCTGACAAATGGATGGTCCTCGGTTCGCACTAAACTGGACTGGTGACTCTCCCCACCTCTTCAGCGACTTCATCCACGCCTTCAGCAACCGGACTCTGGAAGCCCGTACTTCTCCGCGCCGGTGCTGCGCTGGTGTTTGGAGCCGTGACCGTCTTCTGGGGCTCGCCATCCGTTCACGTTCTGGCCTGGGCTACAGGGCTCTACCTGCTCGCAACCGCGGGCGGCGCGTTCCTGGCTGCGAGTGTTCCGGCGGCCGCGGCTGTGGTCGTTGGCCTGGCAGGGGTGGGTGCCTTGATTACGCAGTCCGACACGGGGGTTGGCGTTTCCGCGCTCGTAGGGTTGCTGGTGCTCGGGGTGTTTGAGCTGGTCCAGGGATTCCGGCAGCGCGGACAGCATGTGCTTGCCCGCGACTGGATCATTTCCGGTGTGGTGGGCATCGGCACCGCCGTTGCGTTGCCGTTCTTCATCAGCCTTGGAGCGCACGCGCTTCTCGGTGTTGCCGGCGGTGGCGCCATCATCTCGGGAGTCTTGTGGGTGCTGTCCGGGCTGAGCCTCCGGCACGATGGGCGAAGCCCCTCCGCTGAGGCCGTAAACTAGTAGTCGTACGTTCTACCCTTCGTAGAACTTTCAAGGCGCGAACGGCGCCAACACCCACATTGGAGGAATGACCTTGGCTGACCAAAAACCAGGAGAGCCGCGCAAGATGCGGACCTCGGTTAAGGGACCGCTGATGTTCTCCGCGTTTTGGGGCGTCGTGATCTTTTTCGCCGTGCTGATTTTCGCCTCCGGCGGGAGCGCCCGGACTCCGCGCTTTGACCTCGCCTTTACGGGCGCCGGCATCGCCTTCATTGTGAGCCTTGTCCTCGCCGCAATGCTTTCCATGAGCCACAAGGAAAACGCCGAGCACCTCGGCAAGGGCTCGGGCGTCAACCTGAGTTCCAGGAAGCCGGGCCAAGGTCACGGTTCTGCGGCCCCCCATGCGGGCAGCGAGACGGAAACCCCCGACGCCGACTAGGCCGTCCTAGCCTCGTATCCCGTCACGCCACGCAACTTTTGCCGGCTGGCGACCCCGGAAACTCGCGGCAGGCCGCCGTCGTGCGCCCCGAAAAGTTGTTCCGCGTGACGCTCGCGCCGGCTCACTCCGTACCTGAGGCCTTTCGGGCCCGGTAGGCGGCCACGTGGGTTCGGTTGGCGCAGTTGCCGGTATCGCAATAGAGCTTGGAACGGTTGCGGCTCAAGTCCAGCACAACCGCGTCGCAATCGTCTGCCGCGCACACCCGCAGGCGGTCCATTTCCTTGCTGCGGATGACGTCGACGAGTGCCATGGCAGCCTCCGTCCCCATGCGTTCCGCGAGGGGCGCTTCAGGAGTGGTGGCGTGCAAGTGCCAATCCCAATGGTCGTGCTTGACCAGCTGGGGAAGTGCACGCGCGTCGGTGAGGAGTTGGTTGACGGTCTTTGCGGCCGCGTCCTCGTCCGCTGTCCACAGGGAAGCCAACTGGCTCCGCAGGCGCTTCACGCTGGCCAATTCCGCCGCGGTTCCCTCCCTGGTCCCCGTGAATTCTTCCGCGTCGAGGAAGGCGTGGAGCTCGGCTGCACCCGTGAGGGATTCGGTCCCGTTGGCGGCCGTATTGATCAAATTGACCACGGTTCGAAGCGCCACTTCAGTGTCAGGTGCAAAAAGCACTTTGACTCCTTACATCTCTCGGGGGTATTGTCAGCAGCGTAACCCATTTTACTCCTGACAGGAGGCTGCTGTGTCAGCTGCAACAAACCGGGCTGGTGCTGCGGGCTTCATGGCGTCGGGCCTGGGGCTCGCGCTCTTTTCCTCAGCTGTTTTCGGCTTGTCCGGCTCGTTCGCCAAGTCGCTCCTGGAAACCGGGTGGACCCCCGGCGCGGCAGTTGCCATCCGCTTGAGCGGTGCCTCACTCATCTTGGTGATCCCGGCCGTCGTCGCTCTCCGGGGCCGTTGGCACCAGCTCAAGGACAATTGGCTCACCATCCTGTTGTTCGGCGTGATTGGCGTCGCCGGGTGTCAGCTTTTCTACTTCAACGCGGTATCCAAGCTGTCCGTGGGTGTCGCCCTCCTGCTCGAATACCTCGCGCCAACCATGATCGTCTTGTGGCTCTGGGTCGCGAGCCGACGCCGCCCCCGGGCCCTCACCGCTATTGGAACGCTGCTTTCCCTCGGCGGGCTCGTCCTGGTGCTTGATCTCACCGGCTCTGTGAAGGTGGACTTCATTGGCGTCCTGTGGGGCATGGCCGCAGCCGTCTGCCTGGTCATCTACTTCTTCATCACCGCCAAGCAGAACGACACATTGCCGCCCATCGTGCTGGCCGCAGGCGGTCTCATGGCAGGTTCAATCCTTATCTGGATTGCCGGCGGGACCGGTCTGCTGACCATGACTTTCGCCACCGCGGATACGCAACTCGGGCCGTGGACAACGCCGTGGTGGGTCTCGATCGCCGGCCTCGTCATCCTGTCCACCGTGCTGTCTTACGTTACGGGGATCATGGCTGCCCGAAGCCTTGGTTCCAAGGTGGCTTCCTTTGTCTCGCTCACGGAGGTGTTGTTTGCCGTCGTGTGGGCCTGGCTTCTCCTGGCCGAATTGCCCGGAGCCATCCAGCTCGTGGGCGGGGCACTCATCGTGTGCGGGGTGGTTCTGGTGCGAATCGACGAGCTACGGGCTGACAAGCGCGATGCCGCCGGATTCGGCGAAGACCACACGGCCCTTGAGCTTGACCACGCGAACGACGTCGAGCCGGTTCCCTCGGAGAGGGTGCTCTGAAACAATCTCCGGTGGTCCCGCAGCTACGACTTCAGGACCTTTGTCAGGGCTCAGATATCGCTTCAAGGGGTCCCGGCACGGGAGAGCGGGGCCTAGCATGTTGATATGTGCCGGAACATTCACACTCTCCACAATTTTGAGCCACGAGCCACCTCTGCGGAGGTGGAAGCCGCAGCCCTGCAATACGTGCGCAAGATCAGTGGCACGACGAAGCCCTCGAAGGTCAACGAGGAAGCGTTCGCCGAGGCTGTCCATGAGATCGCGCACATCACCCAGCACCTGCTCGATTCCCTCGTGACCCATGCGCCAGCGCGCAACCGCGACGAGGAGGCGGCAAAAGCCAGGGCCCGGGCAGCCGTTCGTTTCGGAACGGCCTAGCTTCCCCCAAACTGCTAGCTTCCCCCAAACTAACTGGCAGTTGTTGCCGTTCTCACGCCGGATAACGACAACAACTGCGAGTCAGTTGGGTGGGGCCCACGGTGACGGTGGGGGCTACTTTGCGAAGGAGCGCAACCGTAGTGAATTCGCGACTACCAGGACCGAGCTCGCAGCCATGGCCGCACCGGCGATCATCGGGTTGAGCAAACCAAGGGCTGCCACCGGGATACCGATGGCGTTGTAGAAGAAGGCCCAGAACAGGTTTGTCTTGATGGTGGTGAGGGTCTTCCGGGACAGCTCGATGGCTTGCACCAGCTGGCCGAGGTCACTGCCCATCACGGTCAGATCCGAGGCCTCGATGGCAACGTCGGTACCCGATCCCATGGCTATGCCAAGGTCGGCTTGCGCCAGCGCAGCGGCGTCGTTGACTCCGTCCCCTGCCATGGCCACAGTGGAACCCTGGGCCTGGAGTTTCCGCACCGCGTCCACCTTGCCTTCCGGCAGGACTCCCGCGAATACGTCTTCCGGGGAGATCCCGACGGCGGCGGCCACTTGGGCGGCGACGGCGGCGTTGTCTCCGGTCAGCAGCAGAGGGCGAATCCCGAGTTCCTTGAGCTTTGCGATGGCTGCCGCCGAACCGGGTTTGACAGTGTCCCTTAGCGACACGATCCCGGCGGGCTCCCCGTCCACAGCAACCCAGATGGCGGTCGCCCCACCAGCTTCCTCAGTGGCCAGGGCCCGGCGCTGTGCATCGTCGGGGAAGATTCCGTTGTCTTCCAGCCAGCCGGTCCTGCCGGCCACGACCGTCCGACGAGCGCCATTCCCTGCTCCATTCAGCGCAACCATTCCCCGGACTCCGCCGCCCGGGGCGGAACTGAAGTCCTTCACGGCGGGGAGCAGTCCGGCGTCGGGCATTGCGGACTTGGCTGCGGCGGCAACGGCGTGGGCGATGGGGTGCTCCGACGCTGCCTCGACTGCGCCGGCGAGAGACAGGACGTCGGCGGGGGAGTGGCCGTTCAAGGCCAGGGTATGTCCGACGGCGAGCTTGCCGCTCGTGACGGTTCCGGTCTTGTCCAACAGGATGGCGTCCACCGTGCGCGTATCTTCAAGCACCTGTGGACCCTTGATGAGGATGCCGAGCTGCGCCCCCCGACCGGTCCCGGTCAAGAGGCCAACGGGTGTCGCGAGCCCGAGCGCACACGGGCAGGCAATCACGAGGACCGCCACAGCAGCAGTGAACGAGGCGTTGAGGTCCCCGGTCAGGGCGAGCCAGAATACGAAGGTAACGACGGCGATGACCAGCACGACCGGAACGAACACGGCGCTGATGCGATCGGCGAGCCGTGCAATCGGGGCTTTGCCCGTCTGCGCTTGGCTTACCAGCCGCCCCATTTGCGCCAGCGTCGTGTCGGAACCGACGCGGGTCGCGCGGACCAACAAACGGCCCGAAGTATTGATCGTGGCGCCCGTGACCTGGCTTCCCGGTCCGACCTCCACCGGCATGGATTCGCCGGTGATCAGCGAAGCGTCGACGGCGGATTCACCGCCCGTCACTACGCCGTCAGTAGCGATCTTCTCGCCCGGGCGGATCACGAAGATGTCCCCCGCCACGAGTTGCTCGGCCGGGATCTTGTGCTCGACGCCGTCGCGCAGCACCGTTGCGTCCTTGGCTCCAAGGTTCAGCAGGGCCTTGAGGGCATCGCCGGCCTTCGCTTTGGCGTTGGCCTCAAGATAGCGGCCCAGCAGCAGGAACGTGGTGACCACAGCCGCAACTTCGAAGTACAGCCCGCCGCTCACGCCGCCCATGGACTCCATGCCGGGGTGTTCAGTCATCATGGGGTTGGCAACGAGCTGCCACGCAGAGTAGAGGTACGCGGCCAGGACACCAATCGAGACGAGCGTGTCCATGGTCGAGGCGAAATGGCGCGCGTTGATGGCGGCCGCACGATGGAAGGGCCAGGCAGCCCACGTCACCACGGGAAGAGCCAGTGCAGCGGCGACCCAACCCCATTGCGGGAACTGCAGGGCTGGAATCATCGAGATCGCGAAGACCGGGACCGTCAGTATGGCAGCGGCGATTAGTCTCGGCTTTAGCTGCCGGGACGCGGGGCCGTGGTGCATGTGGTCTTCGTGGGCGCCGTGGTCGCCTGCGCGGTCGCTGGCACCGTGGTCGACTTGCGCGCCGCCACCGGCGCCGTGGTCACCGTGGTCGCCTGCCGCGGCGCCACGGGCCGCATGCTCGGCGTGCTCGGTCGTTCCTCCCCACCGGCCCCCTAACCTCGCAAGCTCGGCCAGGGAACCCTGCCGGCGTGGGCCCACCTTAGACGCACGCTGCCGCATGCCCCCCGCGTCGCCACTGTGGTCATGGAGCCACTCGTTGTGGTCGCTATCGCTGTGGTCATGTTCGGGTTCGGAGTGCTCGCCAAGATGCCCTGTGCCGGTCTCGAGCATGTCGGTTTCGCGATCGTGGGCGTGGGCGATGGACGGGCTGGGCCGGGATTCGCGGATCCAGGCTTTGTAGCCCGTTGCGTTTACGGTGTCCACGATCTGTTGGTCGGTGACGTTGTCCGGGACTTTTACCTGGGCTGATTCGAGGGGGAGGTTGACGGAAGCCTCCACGCCGTCGAGCTTGCCCAGTTTCCGCTCTACGCGGGCCACGCACGATGCGCACGTCATTCCCTCGATGTCGAGTTCGATGATGCGCGTGCCCGTTTGGTGGAGGATGTCGTGATTGCTCACATTGGCCCCTACGCCTCGCTGGCGACTACCAGGTAGCCGGCTTCGGCGACGGCTTCGCCGATTTCGGACGGCGACAATTCCTGGGTTGAGGTGATGGTGACGGTGGAGATTCCGCCGGCATTCAGATCGATCTCGACATTCTCCACTCCCGTCAAGGACTCAATTTCTTCGCTCACTGCGGAAACGCAGTGCCCGCAGGTCATTCCGGAAACGCTGACGTTCGTCTGGATGGTGGCGGTGTGGCCCATGGCGTGCTCCTTGGTAGTGAGTTGAATGGTGTGGTGAGTGCTTGCGGGGTTACCGCAACAGGCGCCCGATGGCATCGGCTGCCTCCTTGACCTTGATGTCGATTTGCTCTGCGCGCACGACGGGATCGGACTCGGAGGCAGCTCCGACGACGCAGTGCCCGATGTGTTCCTCCACGAGCCCGAGGCTCACGGCATGCAGGGCTTTAGTGACAGCCGAGACTTGGGTGAGGATGTCGATGCAATATTTGTCCTCTTCCACCATGCGCGCAATGCCGCGTACCTGGCCCTCGATCCGCTTAAGGCGCCGCAAGTAAGCGTCCTTGTTGGAAGAGTAGCCGTGTTGGGAATGCGCTCCATCCTCAACGTCGATGCCCGGCTGGCCAATGTTCAAATCAACCGGGTTCAAGTCTGCGGGGTCCACATCGATCGTGCTCATGCCCCAAAGCTATACCCCCTAGGGGTATAAAATCAAGTACCCCCAGGGGGTATCAGCCATCGTGCGAAAGATCGCCTATTTACAAATTCTCGTTTTGCAATGCAAACCTTTTGCCGCTTGTGCTTCCGCCCACAAAAGTATGTTTGTAAAGTTTCCTTCCATACCCGAAGCGGGGGACCGCCGGGCACTCAACCCTTTTCTCTATGGAGGATCCATTGAAAATCGCACGCTCTGCGGCTGCCTTTGCCCTCGCCGCCCTCGCACTGACGGCCTGCGCCCCGCCTACTTCGAACAACGCCGCGTCATCTTCCGATGAGAAGTCCGGCACCATCCGCGTGTGGCTGTTCTCGGAAGTCAACCAGGACCCCAAATCCGCGGTTGTCAAGGCCGCCGTGTCCGATTTCGAAGCCAGTCACAGTGGCGTCAAGGTCGACGTCCAGTACATTCCCGTCGACAGCCGGGCGGAACGGTTCAAGGCCGCGTTCAACGATCCCTCGAGCGCTCCCGACGTCGCCGAGTTCGGCAACACGGACCTCGCCAGCTACGTTGCATCCGGCGGATTGTCCGACATGACTGCAGACATCAAGGCCTGGGATGAGTCCAAGGACCTGGACAGCAAGATCCTGGCCACCACGGACGTCGGTGGCAAGAACTACGGTGTGCCGTGGTACGTCGGCGTCCGAGCCCTCTACTACCGCGCCGATCTGCTGCAGAAGCTCGGGCTGGGGGCGCCCAAGACTCTTGCCGACGTCGAAACCGTGGCCCGCGCCGTCCGCGCAGCCAACCCGGACATGCTCGGGATTTCGGTTGGTGGAGCTGCGCAGTTCTCCGCTATGCCCTACCTCTGGGCCAACGGTGGCAACATTGCCACGAAGAAGGGTGACACTTTCGTCTCTGGTCTGGATTCGGCCGAATCCCGGGACGGCATCTCCGCTTATGCCCGGCTGCTCAAGAACGACATCTGCCCGCCCCAGACGTGCGCCGAATTCGGCGGAAACGCGAGCGTCCAGCAGTTCATCGCCGGCAAGTCGGCCATGACCATCGGTGGCGACTTCAACTACAAGGCCGTGGCGGCCAGCGCCGTCAAGGACAAGTTCGCGGTGGTTCCGGTTCCGGGCAATACGGCAGGTTCGATCGCTCCTGCATTTGCCGGCGGAAACAACCTGGGCGTCTTCAACAGCAGCAAGCACCACACCCTTGCAGCTGAGTTCGTTGAGCTGTTGGCTGGCAAGAAGTTCCAGCAGAAGATGTTCGACGCCATGGGCAACCTGCCGACATTCAGCGACGTCCAGAAGTCTGTTGCGGCGTCCAATCCACAGCTTGACCCCTTCATCAAGACCCTCGCCGCCGGCACCAATTTCGTCCCCGTGACGGAAACCTGGTCCACCATCGACGCCCAGGGCATCTTCACCGGGATGTACCAGAAGATCGTCACGGGTAAAGCTGACGTCAATACGGCTACTGCGGACGCGGCTGCAGCCATGAACAAGGTCTTCGGATCCAAATGACGGGGTTCGTGAGGCACGTCCGATCCACGCCAGGTGGCGCGGCGTGACGGCGCTTGCATCCGCGAAGGCGGGCACAAACGGAGCGAACCGCAAACAGGACCGCAAACAGAACCGCAAGCCGACGACGGCGCGCATGCCCCGCCGTCGTTCGCAGGGCAAGCGCAGCTTGGAACCGTGGTTCTACCTGGCCCCGGCTTTCATTGTCCTGATCGCGCTGCTGGGATACCCGATATTCCAGCTCATCAACGTTTCCTTGTATGACTACCGCCAGGCCCAAGTCAGTGGCAAGGCACCACTGCAGTTCACGGGCCTGGAGAACTACCAGAAACTGTTCGCCGATCCGGAGTTCTGGTCCGTCCTGGGCAACACAGTGTTGTTCGCGGGCGCCTGCGTTGTCCTGACGCTGCTGGTGGGAACGTTGTTGGCAGTGCTGGCCACACGGCTCCGGCCCTGGGTCCGGACCGCGCTGTTCGTAGTGTCGCTCGGCGCTTGGGCCACACCGGCCGTCACCGGCAGCGCCGTGTGGTTGTTCCTCTTCGACCCCACCTTGGGACTCGTCAACAAAGCACTCGCGTCCGTGGGCCTGACCCAGTTCAACGGCTACTCCTGGACCTACGACAAATGGTCCGCCTTCGGGCTGGTGGCCAGCGAAGTGGTGTGGTGTTCGTTCCCGTTCGTGCTCGTGACGGTCTACGCCGGCATCCAGGCGATCTCCACCGAAGTGATTGAGGCGGCGCGGCTCGACGGTGCTTCCATGCCCCGGATCGCGCGCAGCATCATGCTTCCGATGCTGCGGCCCATCGTGATGGTGGTGACCATCCAGTCCATCATCTGGAATTTCAAGATCTTCTCCCAGATTTACATCATGACCAATGGCGGCGGTATTGCCGGGCAGAACCTCGTGCTGAACGTCTACGGCTACCAGCAGGCCTTCGCGGCCAGCCTTTATGGCCTCGGCTCGGCCCTCGGCGTCATCATGACCACGCTGTTGATGATCATCACCCTGATCTACCTCCGCATCCTCAAGAGAACGGGAGAAGTCCTGTGACCGCCGTCGACGTTCCACTCCGCAAGAATCGGCCCGCACCGGACGCGCCGCAACAGTTCCGCAAGCGCGGACGACGCCGGTTCGGCGCCGACGCGGCGGCACTCGCCATCGCGCTCCTCGTCGCGTTCCCGCTGTTCTGGATGGTGCTTTCGGCCCTCAAGCCGAAGACGGCGCTCGACGCCGGCGATGCGGCACCGTTCACGCTGGAACCGTCCTTCGATTCCTTCATGCGGGTCTTGTCGCTCAACAACTTCGGCAGGTACTTCCTCAACAGCGTGATCGTGGCGCTCGTGGTGGTCATCGTCTCCACTGTGCTGGCGTTTTTGGCCTCCGTGGCATTGACCCGCTACCAATTCAAGGTGCGCACCAAGTTGCTGATCGTGGTGCTGGTTTCCCAGATGGTGCCCGTTGAGGCGCTCACCATTCCGTTGTTCTTCCTGCTGCGAAATGCCGGGGAAGCCGTACCGTTGGTGGGCCTGAACCAGCTCGGGTCCCTGGTGCTGGTCCATGTGGGATTCAGCATTCCGTTCGCGATCTGGATGCTTCGTGGCTTCGTGGCAGCCGTGCCGGTCGAGATCGAAGAGGCAGCGCGCATAGACGGCGCGAGCGGTTTCCGTTTTGTCCGCTCGATCCTCTTCCCGCTCGTGGCGCCCGGAGTGGTGGCATGCTCGGTATTTTCGTTCATCTCCACGTGGAACGACTTCCTCTTCGCCAAGACATTCATCATTTCCGCCCAGGAGAACCAGACCTTGCCCATGGCATTGTTGACCTTCTTCAAGCCCGACCAGAACGATTGGGGTGCCATCATGGCCGGTTCCGTGATTATGACCATTCCCGTGCTGATCTTCTTCATCGCAGTGCAGCGAAAACTCGTGTCCGGGCTGGCGGGGGCGGTGAAGGGATGAGCGCCGCGGATCTGCTGGTTCCCGTGCCGTACTCAGTGGAGTCCGGCGGCGGTTTCCTGGAACTGGACGCAGCCACCACGCTGGCCGCCGATCCGGAGCTCAACAGTGCGCGCCGCTGGCTCGCCCAAAACCTCGGAGCGGCCACTGGCTGGGACCTGTTCCCGGCCGCCGCGGCCGATGCGGGTATCAGCCTCCTGCTTGACCCGGAGCTCGACGCCGAGGCGTACCGCCTGGAGGTGGGCGCCGCCGTCGTGATTCATGCGGGCGGTCCGGCCGGAGCCTTCTATGGCGCGCAGACGCTCCTGCAGCTGATGGGATCCGCCGCGTTCCGGCAAGCGCCCGTTCCGGAGAGGGACGGCGCATGGCCGGTTCCCAAGGTATCCATCCAGGACCACCCGCGTTTCGGGTACCGCGGGGCCATGCTGGACGTGGCCCGGCACTTCATGCCCAAGGACAACCTGCTGCGGTTCATCGAGGTGATGGCCATGCACAAGCTCAACGTCCTGCACCTGCACCTCACGGACGACCAAGGCTGGCGGATCCAGGTCAACCGCTACCCGAAACTTACCGAGACCGGGGCATGGCGTCGCGAGTCCTCGCTTGGTTCTTGGCGGGCAGGGGTTTTCGATGGGCTTCCGCACGGCGGGTTCTACAGCCAGGACGATTTACGCGAAGTGGTCGCGTTCGCTGCCGAGCGCCACATCACCGTCATTCCGGAGATCGATGTTCCAGGACACAGCCAGGCCGCCATCGCCGCCTACCCCGAACTGGGAACGGGCGTGGCCACCGAGGTGTGGCCCCGTTGGGGAATCAACGAGACGGTCCTGGAAGTCTCGGAAACCTCATTGGAGTTCTACCGCAACGTGCTCGATGAAGTGGTGCAGATCTTCCCGTCCCGCTGGATCAGCTTGGGCGGAGACGAGGTTCCTTTGACCCAGTGGCAATCCAGCGCCCAGGCACAAGCCAAAGCCGCCGAACTCGGATTGCCCGACGTTTCGGGACTGCACAGCTGGTTTGTCGGGCAGTTGGCGAAGCACCTTGACGGGCATGGGCGTGCTACCTCCGTGTGGGACGAAATCGGCGACGGCGAGCTGCCGGGTGGTGCATTGGTGGCCTCCTGGCGAGGCTACGAAGGCGGTATGAGCGCGCTCAAAAGCGGTTATGACGTGGTCATGTGCCCTGAGCACAAGCTGTACCTTGACCACCGGCAGGCCGACGGCGACGGCGAACCCGTGCCCGTGGGTTTTGTCACCAGCCTGCAGGATGTCTACGGCTTCGAACCGCTGCCCGCGGGTGCGGATGAAACGTTCCGGGGCAGGCTCCTCGGCGCGCAGGCCAACATCTGGACGGAACACCTGGATTCCCCGCGACGGGTCCACTTCGCCGCGTTTCCGCGGCTGAGCGCCGCGGCGGAGGTGCTCTGGTGCCAGCCGGAGAACCGCGACTACGATGGTTTCCTGGCCAGGCTCGAAGGCGCGCATCTGGAACGCCTGGAGGCCATGGGAGTGGAATACCGGCCGCTGTCCGGACCGCATCCCTGGCAGTTGAGGCCTGGAGTGGTTGGCTGGAAACGCGATTACGACGCCGAGCAGCGCATCGCCGCTGGATAGGACACACGTGGGTACTGAAGGCACGGAGGCCCGGAACTCCTCGGCTTCGCTGCGGAAGGCGCTGGCTTTGCTGGCGGTGGTGGCGGAGCATCCGGTGAGCGCGGACGGACTCGCCTTGGTGGAGCTGTCCAAGCTCTCCGGGCTCAACAAGAGCACGGTTCTGAGGTTGGCCGCGCCCTTGTTGGACGAAAACCTGCTGGAACGCGACGCCGAGAGCGGCCGCTTCCGGCTGGGCCATGGTTGCCTGCGTTTGGGACAGTCATACCTGGACCGGCTCGATTTGCGGAGCGTCGCGAATGCCGAGCTCAGAGTGCTGATGAGGGCTACGGAAAGCACCTGCCACTTGGTGGTCCTGTCCGGCCATGATGTGGTCTACCTCGACAAAGTTGAAGACGAGGCAACAGTCCGTATGGCATCGCGCGTTGGGGCGACCATGCCGGCGTACTGCACCGCGGTTGGCAAAGCCATGTTGGCCTTCAGCCCGGAGGAAGTGGTGGCGCCTATCCTGGCCGGCGATTTGGTGCCCATCACCGACAGGACCATCACGGATCCCGAGCAGTTGCGGGCTGAATTCGCCGCGATCCGTCGCCGAGGCTATGCGATCGACGACCGTGAAAACGAACCCGAGGTCCGGTGCGTCGCTGCCCCGATCTTCGGCCACGACGATCACGTGGTCGCCGCCCTCAGCGTCTCGTCGTTGTCGTCCCGGATGACCGCCAAACGCGTCCGTGAAGTAGGTCCGATGGCCGCCGAAACCAGTTTGCGCATCTCGGCCAAGCTGGGATCGCGACGTGCCAACGCCAAACTCGCGAAGCTGGCTTAGGAGGGCAGATGGAAAAGCCAAAGAACGACGCGGGTGCTGCGGTTGGGGCGGACGGTGCCGCAGGCGCTTACTTCCGTGCGAAGCTGCAGTTCGAGATCGACGTCATGGACGTTGCCGATGCGGCTCCCGGCAGTTTCGTGCTCGTGGATACACGCAGGCAGTCTTCGTGGGACCACGGTCACATCCCCGGTGCCGTGCACCTTCCGACTGCCGGGATACCCGCCCGGGCAGCCGCACTGATCCCGGCCGGGACCGCAGTGGTGGTCTATTCCTGGGGACCTGGTTGCAATGGAAGCACCTTCGCGGCCCTGGCCTTCGCCGAGCTCGGGTATCCGGTGCGGGAGATGATCGGTGGCATCGAGTATTGGGCGCGGAACGGGCTTCCTGTGGAGACAGCTACGGGTGTTGTCGTTCGGGACTTCGATGGCCTGGTGACGGCGCACCAGCCCAGGGGATACCAGCCACCGCTACCCCCATCCCGCCCAGTCCTCCGGTCTGAGCGAGGGCCGGCCGAGAAGGTAACCTTGGGCCGCGGTCATCCCGAGCTTGGTGACCGCAGCCAGCTCGGCCTCGGTCTCGATCCCTTCGGCTACCAGGGCGGCTCCGATTTCGGAGGAAAAACCGACCATCGCAGCTCCCAGGGCCCGCTGTCCCGGATCTGTGTCGATGCCGGCGATGATCTCGCGATCGAGTTCGATGAGGTCCGGCTTGAGTTGCAGGATGTGGCGCATGGAAGCAAAGCCGGCGCCGGCGTCGTCGACGGCTATTCTCAGGCCGGCGCGCCGCAACGGCGCCAGCGCTTCGGCGAGCGGTTCATAGTTGGCGACCTCATGGCGTTCGGTGACCTCGAGCACGACGCGTCGTGGAGGGATGGTCGACTCGACAATCGCGGCTGCCAGCCGAGGGTCAAGGCACGCGCGCGGTGAGAGGTTTGCCGCGATGTACAGTTCCGGCGGGAGCCCCGCAGCGGTGGTCAGCGCGGTCCGGAGAGCAAGGATCTCGAGCTCGATATCCAGGCCGACCGAGGCGGCCTCCATGAAACGCACCTCCGGGGACAACTCCTGGGAGCCGCTGAACCGTGTCAACGATTCCACTCCAACTACGTTGCCGGTTTCCAGGCACCGGATCGGCTGGAATGCTGTGATGAGTGAGCCGTCATTGAGCAATGCCTGGATGCGGACGGTGACTTCCGCACGCGAACGTGCCGTCTCTGGATTCAAGACGCGGCAGGTGCCCTCGAAACCGCAGTCCCTGCCCTCCCTGTCGCGGATCGGCCTTCCGGCAACATCAATCAAGACGCGGCTGCCGTCCCGGTGGCGGCACACGGTGACCACCCGTGACCACGAGGAGTCACCGCTTTCCCTGGCTTTCCAGTCCACCCGTGCGTCTGCCAGGTCCCCGGGGTCGATGACGCGGGTGATGTGCCTCCCCAGCAGCTCGGAAGGTTCGTACCCCGTGATGTCCTTGCAAGCCGGGCTGCAGAACGTAAATCGCCCATCGGGCCCCGTGGCCCACAGCCAGTCCAGGCTTGTATGCAGCACGGTGTCCATCAAGCGCGACGTCCGGAACGCCTGGCTTCGTTCCCGCTGCTGCTGCCGCATGAGACGCCACGCCGCCAGCACCATCAGGGGCACGATCAGCAATGCCAGAAGAGCCGGGAACCCGGTCATTTCATCGATGCCGCCCCACAGCGGAAACCCGAAAGCCAATGGCAGGCGGATAGACAAGGCGACTGCAGCCTCGATGAATACGACAACCAGCAGCAACCATCCGGTAGAAACCGACGCCAGCCGGTTTGCTTGGCGTCCGTCCCGGGAAGACGCCCTCTTAAGCCTGGGAACGCGCATAAAGGGCATCACCCAATAGTGCCACCAAGCCGGGCTCGGGGGATTACGCCGTAACCGCCAGCGCGTCGATTTCCACGAGCATGACTTCGTGCGGGAGGTCGACGAACACCGTGGTGCGGCTGGGCAGTTGGCCACTGGGGACGTTCTCGGTGATGAATTCGCCGTAGACCTCGTTCATAGCGGCGAAGTCGTCGCGGGTAGTGAGGTAGACGCGGAACATGATGACATCTTCTACCGAAGAACCGCCGGCTTCGAGGATCGCCTTCACGTTCTCCAGTGTGCGGCGGGTCTGGACGCGGACGTCGCCCTCGCCGATGTACTGGTTGGTGGCGGGATCCATGGGGCCCTGGCCGGATACCTGGAACAGGCCGCCCTTCTGGATGCCTTGGGAGAATACGTGCGCCGGGGCCGGAGCATTTTCGGTCAGTACTACAGTCTTTTCACTCATGCCGAGTTCCTTTCGTGGCTGATCCAGCCGAGGTCGCGGGAGATGGCCTCGGTGCTGGCTTTGAGGTCGGGCAGCAGCTCAAGCAGTCCTTCATAGCTGAGCATCACCACCGGTACCGAACAAGAGGCTGCGGCCACGACGGCGCCACTCGCGTCGCGAATTGGGGTCGCGATGCAGTGCACGAAGGATTCGTGCTCGGCGTTGTCGTGGGCCCAGCCCTGGATCCTGACCTGCTCCAGTTCGGCCAAAAGGGCCTGCGGCGAGGTCAGGGTGGTGTCGGTAATTCTTGTGTAGTCGAGTCCCGCCGCGATCTTTTCCTGCCGGCTGCGTGGCATGTCGGCAAGCAGGACTTTTGCGACGGCAGCCGAATGCAGGGACGCGGTCAGGCCGATCCGGGAGTACATCCGCACGGGATGGTGCGACTCGAATTTGTCGATGTACACCACGTCATTGCCTTCGAACGCGGCAAGGTGCACGGTGTGCCCGGTCTTTCCGTTCAGTTCGGCCAAGTACGGGTGCGCCACTTTGCGGATGTCGCGCTGTTCCAGGGCGAGCGAGGACAGCTCGAACAGCTTGGAGCCAAGCATGAACCGCTGATCCTCATCGCGGACAACGAAGCGTTTTTCCTCCATCGCGTGCAGGAGCCGCATCACGGTGGTCTTGTGCACCGAAGCCTTGGAGGCAAGCTCATCGAGGGTGGCCGGTTTGGAAGCAAGCTCGGCGAGCAGGTCGATGGCCCGCATCAGGCTTTGACTCATAGTGCTGTTCTCCGATCTTGGGGGCTCCGATTCTGGCTGCTGAAGTGTCCCCCGGCAACGTGGATCCCGGCCCACTCGGCGTCTGTGGAATCGAGGATGGCCGAAAGCAGCGCTGAGCCGGGAAGGGGGCCGCGATCGCCATGCACGGTGAGGGTGCAGGCTGCGGCGACGTGACCGCGGCGGAGGCTCGCCTTCTGCTCGAGGCCGAACAGCACGCCGCTCAGGTAGCCGGCAGCGAAGGAATCACCCGCGCCCACCGGCTCAAGCACGTCCACGGACAATGCCGACACCTCGGACCGCGTCCCGTCCCGTTCCAGCGCGATGGCGCTGATGGCTTCGTTCTTGATGACGACGACGGCGGGATCCGGCATGAGGCGCCGCAGTTCAGTTTCGTCCGTGGTGCCGAAGGCGTGCTCGGCCTCGTCCTTGCCCACCAGGACGATGTCGGCAAGGTTGGCCAGACGGCGCAGCACGGAACGGTCCTGTCCGGCCCAGAGTGCCGCCCGCCAATTGACGTCGAAGCTGATGATGCGGCCCTGCCTCGGTGCGGCGAGGATGGTTTCCATCAGTTCGAGGCATTCCGCTGAGAGCGCCGCTGTGATGCCGCTCAGGTGGATGAGCGATGCTTCGTTAAGCAAACGCTCGACGGCGGGATTCGCCAAGGTGCCCAGGCCCATGGCCGACGCGGCGGAACCCTGCCGATAATACAAAACTGAACTGCCGCCGTCGGGATCTGTTTCCTGGGCTGGGACCTTGACGTAAAGCCCGGTGGGCCGTCCGGGATCAACCTCGACGCCGGAAATGCCTACTCCGTGGCCGCTGAGCTCCTCCAGGATCCGGGTGCCGAATCCATCCCGGCCCACCCGGCCTACCCAGTGGGAGTCCAGGCCCATGGCGGCCAGGCCCATGGCAACGTTCGATTCCGCGCCGCCGATGCCGCAGTGCAGCTCCGTGGCTTGGTGCAGCGGGACGGGCTTCACCGGAGTGAGCATGGCCATCGTCTCGCCCACACATACAGCTGAAAGCATGAAACTCCCGCGCTCCCTCTGCCGCGTCCAGCGGCACTCGACACCCCAATGAAGAAGGGATTTCCGTGGCCTGATCAGGGGGTGGCGGGCCACGCCGCGGCCTTGACTCCCAATCCTGCACCATGTTAGACATATCACCAACAGCTTTGCAACCTGCGTTGCAAAATACGCAACGCAATGAAATTGCGAGCAGAATGCGCACAGTGAATCGCGCACCGTGAAGGGATCGAACTGGTGAACACTTCCACGTCCGGGGCCGGAGCAGAGGCCGGGGCAATTGCGACCGACGCCGTGGCCCGCCTGGCAGATGTCCGGCTCGACTGGCGGCACAAAGCCGTGCCCGCCACAGCCAACGGCACCAGCCACCGCGAGTTCCTCTCCACAACCCCGAAACTCAAGGACCTCCAGACACCGTTGTTGACGCTTGATGCCGGGGCGATGCGCGGCAATGCCGATCGGCTGGCTTCGTGGTGCGCGGAGCATGGCGTCTTGCTGGCTCCGCATGGAAAGACCACCATGGCGCCACAGCTCTGGGCCGAACAGCTGAGCCGCGGCGCCTGGGGGATCACCGTGGCGAACTTCGCCCAGCTCCGCGTGGCCCGCGAATTCGGCGTGCGGCGCCTGCAACTGGCCAACAGCCTGAGCGATCCGCACGCGATCGAATGGGTCGCCAAGACCGCAAATCCGGACCGGCCGATCCTGTCCTGGGTGGACTCCGCCGTCACCGTGGAGGTCATTGGCCGCACCTTGGAAGCTGCTGGAAGCAATGCCGTCCTGGATGTCCTTGTTGAGCTTGGCGGGACCGGCGGCCGCACCGGCGCACGAGGCGTGGCGGCTGCACTCGACGTCGCGCGCGCCATCTCTGCCTCCCGGCACCTGCGGCTGGTGGGGGTGAGCGGCTACGAAGGATCGCTGGCCCACACGGCAGACGCCGACAGTCTCGCCGCCGTCCGCGGGTTCCTGGGCCAGATGGGTGAGCTGCATCAGCGGCTCCTCGAGGAAGGTCTCTACGGGGCCGACGCCGTCATCCTCACGGCAGGCGGCAGCGCCTACTTCGACGACGTCGTCGACGTCCTTTCGCCGCACGTCACCGCTGGCTCCGAGGCGGGCACCCGGGTGGAACTCATGATCCGCAGCGGGGCCTACATCATCCACGACGATGGCTTCTACCGCGGCATCTCGCCGTTTTCCCGCGACGGCGGCCAGCCGTTCACGGCAGCTATGCACGGCTGGGCGCGCGTCGTGTCCCAGCCCGAGCCCGGCCTTGCCATCCTCGACGCCGGCAAGCGGGACTTGCCCGTTGACGAAGGCCTGCCACGTCCGCAGCTGATCGGGCCTGACCTCGGCAGTCCCATGCTGCCCCTCGCCGGTGCCGAGATCACTGCCGTCAACGACCAGCACTGCTTCATGACGTTCGACGCCGGCACAACCACTGTGCGGCCCGGAGACGTCGTGCGACTGGGGCTTTCGCATCCGTGCACGGCCTTCGACAAGTGGACGCTCATCCCAGTGCTGGCGGATACCGACGGCGACCAAACCGTCGTCGACCTCATCCATACCTTCTTCTAGGACACACGCCATGAAGACACTCATCAGCAACGCCATTCTGGTGGACGGAACCGGGGCGGACCGCCGTCCCGCGGACGTCCTGCTGGACGGCGGAGTGATCGCCGTCGTCGCCGACGCCGGATCCCTCACCGCAAGCGGAACCGGCGCCGAGCGGACCATCGATGCCACGGGACTCGTCCTGAGCCCCGGATTCATCGACATGCACGCCCATTCGGACCTGCAGTTGCTGGTCAACAAGGACCACTACGCCAAGCTCAGCCAGGGCGTCACCACCGAACTTCTGGGCCAGGACGGGCTGTCCTACGCTCCGGTGGACGATGCCACCCTGACCGGGGTCCGCGAGAAGATCGCCGGTTGGAACGACAACCCGCAGGATTTCGACTGGAATTGGCGGACGGTAGGCGAGTACCTGGAGCGCCTCGACGCGGAAGAGGACGGCGGCCGGATCGCCACCAACGCCGCCTACCTCGTGCCGCAGGGAACCGTACGGGCCCTTGTGATGGGGTTCGCCGAAGGGGACCCGACGCCGGAGCAGCAGGAGCGGATGCAGGACCTGGTCCGCACCGCCCTGGAGGAAGGCGCCGTGGGGATGTCCTCCGGGCTGACCTACACCCCCGGCATGTACGCCGGCACCGAGGAACTGGCGGGACTTTGCCGCACGGTGGGGGAGCTGGGTGGTTTCTACGCCCCGCACCACCGCTCCTACGGAAAGGGCGCGCTCGGCGCCTACGCTGAGATGATCGGACTGAGCCGGGACACCGGCTGCGCGCTGCACCTTTCCCACGCCACCATGAACTTCGCCGAAAACAAGGGCCGGGCGGACGAGCTGCTTGAGCTCATCGATGCAGCGCTCGACGACGGCGCCGACATCACGCTCGACACCTACCCTTACCTCCCCGGCGCCACCACGCTCGCGGCCATTTTGCCTAGCTGGTCATCCTCCGGCGGTACCGAGGCCACACTCGCGCGCTTGGCCGACCCGGCCACGCTGGCGAGAATCCGCGAAAGCGTGGAGATTTACGGCTCCGACGGCTGCCACGGCGTGGTCGCCGAGTGGGACACCCTGGAGGTCAGCGGCGTCCAGAACCCGGCGCTCGCCGGACATGTGGGCAAGACCATCGCCGCAATCGCCGCCGAAATCAACGCAGAGCCGTTCGACGTGTTCGCACAGATCCTCCAGGCGGACCGCCTGGGCACCGGGATCCTGCAGCACGTTGGCCACGAGGAAAACGTGCAGGCCATCATGGTCCACCGTACGCACACCGGCGGCAGCGACGGCCTCTTGGTCGGAGCCAAGCCGCACCCGCGTGCCTGGGGAACATTCCCCCGCTATTTGGGCCACTACAGCCGCGACTTGGGCTTGCTGACGCTGGAAGATATGGTCCACCACTTGAGCGGCCGCCCCGCCGAGCGGCTCAAGCTCGATCGCCGCGGGCTGGTCCGCGAAGGCTACGCGGCCGACGTCGTCCTCTTCGATCCGCGCACCGTCCGTGACGAAGCCACCTTTGAAAACCCGCGCAAGCCAGCCACTGGCATCCATTACGTGTTCGTCAACGGGACGGCAGCGATCGACGGCGGGAAGCCCACCGGCGCCCGTGCCGGCCGCGCCCTGCGCCGCAGCCTCGACGGACGCACCCGAGCAGGAAGTACGGAAATCGCATGACTCCTGAAGAATTCGTCGAACAGCTTGAAGCCGACCGCACCCTCGCCGTCGTCCGTGCGCCGTTTATCCCCGACGCCGCCGAGCTGTGCCGCGCACTGGCCGACGGCGGCATCCGCAGCGTCGAATTGACGTTCACCACCCCGGACGTGCTGAAGCATGTGCGTCGGGCGGCGGACACCGCCGCGCAGCACGGCGCCGCCGTCGGAATCGGTACCGTGATGACGGCCGAGCAGGCAAGGGCAGCAATCGACGCCGGTGCCCAGTTCCTCGTGACGCCCGGCCTTCGCCCCGAGGTTGCGGCGGTGGCCGTCGCAGCCGGCGTTCCCTTCAGTTTGGGCGCCATGACACCCACCGAGGTGGCGCAGGCCCTTGACCTCGGTTCCGTCGCAGTCAAGATCTTCCCGGCCAGGCAGCTCGGCCCGGCCTACCTCAAGGATCTTCAGGGTCCCTACCCTGGCATCCGGCTTCTGCCCTCCGGCGGGATCGACGCCTCGAACGCCAAGAGCTACCTCGACGCCGGCGCCGCAGCGGTCTGCTGTGGAACCAGCGTGGTCCCTCCGTCCGCCGTGGCCGCAGGCGACTGGGCTGACATTTCGGCCAGGGCCGCCGCCTTCACCGCCACCCTCGCGTAGGAATCCCCAGAAAGTAACCTCCATGAATGAATTCCTGAACTGGCTACGGCACGATACGGCCGGCCTGCTTCTCCTGGCAGGTGCCGGCATTGCCCTCCTGTTGTTTCTGATCATCAAAGTCAAGGTAGAACCGTTCATTGCCTTGGTGGGTACCAGCGTGCTCGTCGCGCTGGCGGGCGGCGTGAGCATCGATGCCCTTGTAGGCTCGCCCATCAAGAGCGGGGACGCCCTTATCGAGAAGGGCTTCGCCGGGATCCTCGGACACATCACCCTGATCATCGGCCTGGGCACCGTCCTGGGCGCCATCCTGGAACGATCCGGCGGCGCGGAGGTCCTGCTGGGCAGGCTCGTGAAGATCTTCGGCGAAAAGGGAACGCCGCTGGCCATGGGCGTCACCGGGTTTGTCCTCGGCATTCCGGTCTTCTTCGACATCGGCATTTTCGTGCTCGCACCCCTCGTCTACGTGGCGGCGGTGCGCGGCGGGAAATCCCTCATTTTGTACGCCTTGCCGCTCCTCGCCGGCCTCTCCGTGACCCACGCCTTCCTGCCGCCGCACCCAGGTCCCGTAGCCGCGGCCGGACTGTTCCACGTTGAACTGGGCTGGATCATCATCATGGGCCTCGCCTGCGGCATCCCTGCCTGGTTCGCTTCCGGCATTCTCTGGGGCCAGTGGATCGGCAAGCGAGTGCAAGTTGCCGTTCCGGAGGACCGCGTGATCCCGGAGGCGGAGGAAGCCGTGGGCCACGAGCCGCCCATGAGCGTCGTTGCCCTTGCCATCGGCCTGCCGATGCTCCTGATCCTTGGCGCCACTTTCGGCAACGTCTTCCTCCCCGCGGGCGGATTCCGGGATGCGCTCGTGTTCTTCGGCAACCCGGCCATTGCGCTCACGGTCGCCGTCGCACTGTCGATGTGGCTCCTGGGCACGCGTCGAGGCATGAGCGCCAAGGACCTCTCCGAACTGAGCTCGGCCTCGCTGAAGCCGGTCGGCATGATCCTGCTTGTTGTTGGAGCCGGTGCATTCTTCGGCGCAGTGCTCTCGGCAACCGGGGTGGGCAACGCCGTGGCGGACACCTTGGCCAAGGCCGGGCTTCCTGTCATTGTGTCCGCTTACGTGATCGCCTGCGGCATGCGCCTCGCCCAGGGCTCGGCCACGGTCGCGATCGTGACCACCGGCGGCATCCTGGCCCCGGCGCTCACGGCCGGACACTATTCGCAGCCGCAATTGGCCCTGATCGTCATGGCCATCTCTTCCGGCTCCATCATCGCCAGCCACGTCAACGACGGCGGATTCTGGATCATCTCCAAGTACTTCAACATGTCAGTCAAGGACACCCTGAAGACGTGGACGGTGCTGGAGACCGTGCTCTCGGTAGTGGGCTTCGGTATGGCGGCCCTGCTGTACCAGTTCGTCTAGGAGCTGAGCGACACGGAAAATCCCTGGCGCCTCCGGAATTCCGTGGGCGCCAGGGATTTTGCGTGTCGCGAGGCTTAAACAAAGAGCTCCGGAGTGCGTTATTGGGGGATACGCACTCCGGAGCGGACTTTCGAGCAGGTTCTTGGCGTTCCTGCTGACAATTAGCTTACGTGCCACGACAGCGCTCCGCTACCAATCTGAATAACTACTTTCACTTTACTTTTTCCAGCCCCGAATTTAGGGCCGGACCCGGCATTTGATCAAGGTCCTCGTCCCCTTGTAGTGCACCCGGCGCAGGCCTAGCGTTAACTTGCACAGGAAGGGGTGGTCCACGTGGAGATCTTCATGTGGTGGCTGGACATAGACCTCAAGAGCAAGGAATGGCTGCGGGAGAACCTCCGCGCCACAGAGCTTCCGATTGAAGTCCTGCAACGCATTGCCGACGTTGGCGGCCCGCGCCTTGAGGAACTGGCCGGCGGGCTAAGCGACGCCGACTGGGACTTCATTGAGACGCAATCCGAGTTCGTGGACTGAGGCGGTTTCCTAGAAGCGGTTCATAAAACCGTTGCGGCCCCCGCGCGGGGATGGTTGCATGGGGTTCATGGCTACCGCAGAGAGTTATGTCTTGGCGATCGGGACCAAAAAAGGATTGTGGCTGGCACGCAGCACAGACCGCAAGGAATGGTCCCTCTCCGGTCCGCACTTCCTCATGAGCGAAATCCCAAGCATCGGGATCGATACGCGCGGGGACAATCCCCGGATCATGGTGGGCGTGCGCTCCGAACACTGGGGTCCCACCGTGGCCCACTCCGATGACCTGGGCGCCACATGGACCGAGCCCGAACAAGGCGCCATCAAATTCCCGGAAGGCACCGATGCCGCTCTGGAACGGATCTGGCAGATCTATCCTGACTCCGCCTCCCGGCCCGGGGTGGTCTGGGCAGGTTGCGAACCGATCTCCGTCTGGAAATCGACCGACGGCGGCGAGCACTTCGAGTTGAACCGCGGCCTATGGGACCACCCGCATCGCAGCGAATGGGGAGCCGGTTACGGCGGCGCTGCCGCCCACTCGATCGTGGTCAACCCTTCCGGGGAGAACGTCCACGTCGCCATGAGCACGGGCGGCGTCTACCGCTCGCTCGACGGCGGAGCCTCCTGGGAGGCACGCAATAAGGGGATTTCGGCGTACTTCATGCCCGATCCCAATCCAGAGTTCGGGCAGTGCGTGCACAAGATCGCCGCGGATGCCGCCGTCGAAGGCAGGTTGTATGCGCAGAACCACCACGGCGTGTACCGCACGGACGACAACGGCGAAAACTGGGTTTCAATCGCCGACGGTCTTCCCGCTGATTTCGGCTTCGTGATGCTCACCCACCCTCGCCGCGAAGGGACGGCCTGGGTGGTCCCGATCAAGGCCGATAGTGAGCGGATTCCGCCGGACGGCCATCTCGCGGTGCACCGCACGGATGACGCCGGTCAGTCCTGGAAGCGCTTGGATGTGGGCCTCCCGGACCATGAATACAACGCCGTGCTCCGTGACGCAGCCGCGGTGGATTCTGCTGAACCTGCCGGGGTGTACTTCGGAACACGCGGCGGTTCGGTCTACGCCAGCGCCGACGAGGGCGAGTCCTTCATCGAAGTCGCCTCGCACCTGCCTGATGTTTTGTGTGTGCGGGCTGCCGTTGTCTCCACTGATGTGGCCGCTGAATTGGCTGCTGCCGTCGCAACATCCGGCCTGCCGGCCTAGGACGGACCTTGCCTGACATCACGGTGCTTTTGCCCAGCGTTCTCCAGCCACTCGCCGGCGGGCAGTCCTACCTGACTACGCCCGCCGACGGAGCTGTGACCGTGGAAAGTTTGCTTGATGCTGTGACCGGGGACTACCCGGTGCTGGCCCGGAGGATCCGGGATGAAACCGGTTCGCTCCGCCGCTACGTGAATATTTACGTGAACGGCGAGGAGGTCCGGCGTCTGAAGGGTCTGGATACTGAGGTTGCTGCCGGCCAGGAGGTCTTGATCATCCAGTCCGTGGCTGGCGGCTGAGCGGTTCGGGGCCAGGTCAGGCCACTCGCCAGACTGTGCATTCGTCGGTATTGATGGCCTTGCGCAGGCCCGTCAGCTGATCCATGATCCAGACGACGCCGATGCCCGGGGCCGTTTCCTGGACGCTGCCCCTGCGGATGACGACGTCATCGTAGGAGGGTCCGACGGAGAGGCGGGCTTCGATCTGGTCGCCGCGGTGCAACTGGTCAAGTGCGCGGATTCTTGTGGGGTGGGTCGATACTTCCTTCAACATGGTGGCCTCCCTGGCTGGAGCTGCCAGCGTTTGCCGGCTATTCCAGTGTGGCGGCCCAATGTTGCGGTGTGGTTTCGTATGGGTTAGCCGTGGGTAAGACTTCCGGGACAAAGAAAATCCGTGGTTCCACACGGGCCCAGAGGGCGGCCGGTGTGGAACCACGGATTTGTTTGAGGCAGCGTCCTACTTCAGGCCGAGTTCCGCCGTCGGGGTCTTGAAGGATTCGCGGGCGGTCATCGCCGAGACCGCTGCGATGACGCATATGACGCCGGTGAAGATGCTGATCTGGACCCAGCCACCGGCCTTGGTGCCGCCCATTGCGGTGACGATCGTCGGGGCGAACCCAGCCATGAGGAAGCCGATCTGGGTTCCGATGGCCAAGCCGGAGAAACGGACCTTGGTGCTGAACATTTCGCCGTAGAAGGAGGGCCACACGGCGTTTGCAGCGGCGTATCCGAGGGAGAAGTACACCACGGAGACCAGGAACATGAGCGGCACGTTTCCGGATTCGAGCGTCAAGAGGAACACCGGCGTCATGATGGCGCTGGCTACGGCGCCATAGATGAAGACGGGCTTGCGGCCGATCCGGTCGGCCATCCTGCCGAACACCGGCTGGGTGCCGAGCGCGACGACGTTTGCCGCCACGACGAGCCACAGGGTGATGGTGCTGTTCACGTGGGCCACGTCCTTGGCATAGGCAATGGCCAAGGTGCCGAAGACAGTGCTCACTGCGGAGATGAAGGCGCAGCAGATAACACGCAGGACGTCGGCCCAGTGCAGCCGGAGGAGGTCGGCCACGGGAAGCTTGGCGATCTGGTTGTTCTTCTTGGCCTCGGCGAACGCCGGCGGTTCATGCAGTGTGCGACGGATGAAGAACGCTACGAGGACCACCACGGCGCTGAGCCAGAACGGGATGCGCCAGCCGATACCGTACTTGATCTCGTCGGGAAGGGCGACGACGGGGATGAAGACCAATGCTGCGAGGATCTGGCCACCCTGGGTTCCCGTGAGGGTCCAGGAGGTAAAGAACGAGCGACGGTTGTCCGGAGCGTGTTCCAGGGTCATGGACGAAGCCCCGGCTTGTTCACCGGCGGCCGAGAGGCCCTGGCAGAGGCGTGCGAAGACCAGCAGCGCCGGAGCCCACCAGCCGATGGACTTGAAATCGGGGAGGCAGCCGATGATGAAGGTCGCACCGCCCATGAGTACCAAGGTAAACATCAGCACGCGCTGGCGGCCGATGCGGTCGCCGAAGTGCCCCAGGATGATGGCTCCAACGGGCCTTGCTACATAGGCGAAGCCGAATGTCGCGAACGACATGATGGCTGCGTTGGCGTCGGCGCTGGGGAAGAAGACGTGCGGGAAGATCAAGGCCGCGGCCGAACCGAAGATGAAGAAGTCGTAGTACTCGACGGCGCTGCCGAGGAAGCTGGCGAGGGCTGCCTTCTTCGGCGTTCCCGCCGTGGCAGTGCCCGGCGTCGTAGACGGGATCGTGTGACTCATGGTGTTCCTTTGTGTGACGGCGATGTCGCATCTGGCTGAAATTTGCTTGCCTGGAACGTCGTTGTGGGTCCGGCAGCGGCCTCACACTGTAGCCACATTGTGAGAGCTACTTGTGCGATATAGCAATGATGACTGTGAGCACAGTCACTTGTCAAGATATTTACTCACCATCTAGATATAGCTCTCACGATGTGGCAATCTTTAGTTATGGATGTGAAGGAAGACACAAAAACCGACATGATCGGCAAGGCCCTGGGCCTCCTCGTATTGCTGGGCAATGAGCCGAAGGGGGCCAGTGCCTCGGAGCTCGCCCGCCAGGCGGAGCTGCCATTCAGTACCACCTACCGGCTGCTCGGATCCCTGACCCGCGACGGATTCGTCGACTACGAGGCCGACGGTCGCCGCTACCATCTGGGACTTCGTGTCTTCCAGCTCGGTCAGCGGGTATCAAACCACCACGGCTTTGCGGGTACCGCACGGCCCATCTTGCAGCGCGTGACGGAAGGGACCGGCGAAGCCACCATCCTTTCGGTCCGGGATGGCCACCACCACCTCACAGTCAACAAGGTGGACGGCCCCCAAATGTTCCGGGTCACGAGCGATCCAGGGCATCTTGGAATGCTCCACACCACGGCGGTTGGCAAGGCGCTTGTTGCCTTCGCTGACGACGACGAGCGCAAGCAGTTGGTGGAAGAGCTCGAACTGGAGCCGCTGACGGAGTTCTCCATTACCGACCGCGACGCTTTCCGCCTGGAAATCGAAAAGGTCCGGCGCCAGGGCTACGCGATCATGGACGAGGAGAACGAGGTGGGCATGCGCGCCGTCGCCGTCCCGGTACTCAATTCCCAGGGCGTTGCGTTCGCCTCGCTTGCCACCGCCGTCCCTGTCTTCCGAATGAGCGTGGAGCAGCTGGTGGCGGTGGTCCCCTTGCTGAAAAGCGCTGCATCCGAGCTTGCCGACCGCCTGCCGCAGCGCTAAGCGGCACTCACTTTTGTTCGCGATAAGAACACTAGTGCAACATATGAACATTTTGTGTAGTCTGATTCATACCGCCCGGCGGAGCAGCAGGCTCTGGACGTCCCGAGGGAATCCAGAGAGGGCCGATCCGCGGGTGCAGTTGTCAAAGGAGCAATGAGCATGAGCAACCGAGCCGAATCCTTCCTGGTGGGCCTTATCGGCGAAGGCGTATCGCCTTCGCTGACGCCGCCCATGCATGAGAGGGAGGCCGACGTCCAGGGGCTGCGCTACCTGTACCGGCCAATCGACCTGCTGGAGCTCTCCTTGCCCGGCTCCGCCGTCGGCGATCTGCTGGCCGCAGCTTCCAGGCTTGGCTACAACGGCCTCAACATCACGCATCCGTGCAAGCAACTGGTGCTGCCGTTCCTGGACGAGGTTTCCGAGGACGCCCGGCGGCTCGGTGCGGTGAACACCGTGCTGATCGAGGACGGCCGCTTCATCGGCCACAACACAGACTTCTCCGGCTTCGGCTCAGCTCTGGCCAGCGGCCTCCCCGACGCCGGACTGGAGCGCGTCGTTCAGCTCGGCGCCGGTGGTGCCGGCTCCGCCGTCGCATACGCCCTCCTTTCTGCCGGGGTCAAGTCACTGGACCTTGTGGACGTCGATCCGGCGCGCTGCGCCGAACGGGCGGCGGAACTCGCCGCCCTGTCCCCGGGCAGCACCGTCACGGCGCGCACGACGGCGGAGCTGCCGCAACTCATGCCGCTGGCCGACGGTTTGGTGCACTGCACGCCGGTGGGCATGGCCGCACATCCAGGCCTACCACTGGACATGTCCCTCGTTGAGTCCCGCCACTGGGTGGCTGACATCGTCTACCGGCCGATCGAAACGCAGCTGGTGCTTGAGGCCCGCGCCAAGGGTTGCCGCGTGCTCGACGGCGGTCGCATGGCCGTGGGACAGGCCGCCGACGCTTTCCGCATCTTCACCGGCCGAGAGGCCGATCCGGAACGGATGCGGGCACATTTCCTGGAGCTGGTGAGCGCCGAAGAATCCAAGGCTGAAGAGTCGAAGGCCGACAAGGCACTCGCCGGAGCGGGGCACTGATGCGCACGGGAATCGCCACGGTCTGCCTTTCCGGCACGCTCAAGGAAAAGATGCAGGCCTGCGCGATCGCGGGCTTCGACGGCATCGAGATCTTCGAGCAGGACCTCGTCACCTCCCCGCTTAGTCCTGAGGACGTGCGGAAGATGGCGGCGGACCTTGGACTCGGACTGGACCTCTACCAACCGTTCCGCGACTTCGACAGCGTCTCCGAAGACACCCTGCTGGAAAACCTGCGCCGGGCGGACGCCAAGTTCAAGCTCATGTCCCGCCTCGGCATGGACACCATTCTGGTGTGCACCAACGTGGGAACCGCCACGATTGACGACGACGATCTCCGGGCCGAGCAGCTCTCCCGCCTCGCGGAATTGGCCGGGGACCACGGCGTCAAAGTAGCGTACGAGGCCCTGGCCTGGGGCAAGTACGTCAGCGACTACGAGCACGCGCACCGTTTGGTGGATACCGTGGACCACCCCAACCTGGGCACGTGTCTGGACTCCTTCCACATCCTTTCCCGCGACTGGGACACCGCACCCATCGAGGCGATCAAGCCCGAAAAGATCTTCTTCGTCCAGGTGGCCGACGCTCCGAAGCTCTCCATGGATGTCTTGTCCTGGAGCCGCCACTACCGCGTGTTCCCGGGGGAAGGACAGTTCGAGCTGGCCAAGTTCATGGGCCACGTGGCCCGTGCGGGATACTCCGGCCCGGTCTCGCTGGAGGTCTTCAACGACGTCTTCCGCCAATCCGATGTGGACCGCACTGCCGTCGACGCGATGCGCTCGCTGATCTGGCTTGAGGAACAGAGCGCCAAGTGGCTCGACGCGAACGCGACGTCCCCGACGCCGGGAGATGCCAGCGGTGACTCGCTCGCCAAGGCAGCCGGCCGCCGTCGTTACCCCATGGAACTGGCCACGCTGCCCAAGGTGGCTGAACCGGGCGGATTCAACTTCGCCGAAGTCAAAACCGATGACCCTGCACAGCTCGAGACGCTTCTGGGTCAGCTCGGCTTCGAATTCGACGGCCGGCACCGGACCAAGGACGTGCAGTTGTGGTCGATGGGCCACGCGCGCGTCGTCATCAACGAACAAGCGCCGTCGCACAGTGAACCCGCCATCGCGGCGTTGGGGTTCGACGTCGACTCTCCCGTGATTGCCTCGGCCCGCGCCCAGCAACTCAAGGCCCCCGTGGTGCCGCGCAAGGTGCAGGCGGACGAGGAAGTGTTCCAAGGCATCGCCGCTCCGGACTCGACGGAGATCTTCCTCTGTCAAGGCAGCCCTGACGGCACCGCCGCCTGGACCCGCGAATTCGGCGAGGGCCTGGAGCATCCTGCCGCTGGAGCGCGAGCCGTCATCGACCACGTGAACCTGGCCCAGCCCTGGCAGCACTTCGACGAAGCCGTCCTCTTCTACACGAGTGCCCTCGCGCTGGAACCTCAGCCGTTCGCCGAAGTGCCGAGCCCCAGCGGCCTGGTGCGCTCGCAGGTCATGCAAACGTCTGACCGCGCCGTGCGCCTGGTGCTGAACCTTGCTCCGGTGCTTCAGCAGGAACCCGGGCAGCAGGGACCAGGCCAGCATGGCAACGGCGCCCGCAAGAGCTACCAGGAACACATCGCGTTCGCGGTGGATGATCTCGTGGCCACGGCGCGGGCGGCTCATGCCCGTGGACTCGACTTCCTCCAAATACCGGCCAATTACTACGAGGACCTGGATGCCCGCTTCGCCTTGGATCCTGCCTTCCTTGCCACCCTCAAGGAACTGAACCTTCTCTACGACAGGGACGCCAACGGTGAATTCCTCCACTTCTATACCGCCACGGTGGGCAGCGTGTTCTTCGAAATGGTGGAACGCCGCGGCAACTACGACGGCTACGGCGCCCCCAACGCCCCCGTGCGGCACGCCGTCCAATACGACTCGCTTCACGCCCATCACGTGCATCGCTAAGCAGAAACACCAGCAGAAACCAGGAAAGCAACCACCCGAAAGGAGCCGGCCGTGCTGCTAGACGCAAATGCCGGGCACTACCAAGACGACGAGCTCGTACCGGCGGCCGAACCGCATGCCGGGCACGCGCCGTTGGACGCCGCAGCCGAAACCCAAGCGGATCTCAGCGCCGAGATCAAGGCCATCGGCGAAGCGTATGCCCAGGCGCTGAAGAACGGCGCCGCGCCGGAGACCCAGCCCCGACTGGACTTCGCGCCGTACCGCAGCAGCATCCTGCGCCACCCCACCAAGAGCCTGCACCACGCGGACCCGGAGACCATCGAGCTGTACTCGCCGGCGTTCGGGCACCAGGACGTGCACGCCTTGGAATCGGACCTCACCATCCAGCACAACGGCGAACCCCAGGGCGAGCGGATCATCGTGCAAGGCAAAGTGCTCGACGGCGACGGCCGCCCGGTTGCCGGCCAGCTCGTGGAGATCTGGCAGGCCAACGCTGCCGGCCGCTATATCCACAAGCGCGACCAGCACCCCGCCCCGCTCGACCCCCACTTCACCGGCGTCGGACGCTGCATCACCGGACCGGACGGCTCCTACCGCTTCACCACCATCAAGCCCGGCGCCTACCCGTGGAAGAACCACCTCAACGCTTGGCGGCCTGCGCACATCCACTTCTCGCTGTTCGGCACGGATTTCACGCAGCGCATCGTCACCCAGATGTACTTCCCGGGCGACCAGTTGTTCCCCTTGGACCCGATCTACCAATCGATCGTGGACCAGGACGCCCGCGACCGCCTCGTTGCCACATACGACCACGAGCTGACGAGCCCCGAATGGGCCCTCGGCTACAACTGGGACATCGTCCTGAGCGGGTCGAAGCGGACCTGGACCGAAAACGAAGCCTTTGGCGACGCCGGGGATGAGGAGTAGAACATGAGCAAGCTGACACCTACACCAGGCCAGACCGTTGGCCCGTTCTACGGTTACGCCCTCCCTTTTAATAAGGACAACGAGCTCCTCGCCCCGGGCAGCGCCGGAAGCATCCGTCTGCAAGGCACTGTGTACGACGGCGCCGGAGAAGCCATCCCGGACGCCATCCTGGAGATCTGGCAGCCGGACTCCGAGGGCAATGTGGTCCAGCGCACGGGCTCACTTGTCCGCGATGGCTACACCTTCACCGGTTGGGGCCGCGCCGCGGTAGGAAACTCCGGTGTGTACACCTTCACCACGGTCAACCCCGGCCCCACTGAAGCGGGAGCGGCTCCGTTCATTTCCGTCGCCGTTTTTGCGCGTGGCCTCATGAACCGCCTGTTCACCCGCATCTACTTGCCGGAAAACGAGGAAGCGCTCGCCGCCGATCCGCTGCTCAGCTCCCTCGATCCCGAGCGCCGCAGCACCCTGATCGCGCGCCGCGACGCGGATGGTGGCCTCACGTGGGATCTGCGCCTCCAGGGCGAGAACGAGACCGTCTTTCTCGACTTCGAAGGCGCCTCCCAGTGAGTGGCGACGGCGATTTCGGGCTGCTCAGCCCGGTCTCGGCGTCGCCCGCCGTGGTGGCGCTGACGGGTGACCGTGCAGTGATCGCGGCCATCCTCGACGTCGAGGCCGCCTGGGCATCCGTGCTCGAAGAGGCCGGCTTCGCGCCCCCCGGTTCTGCCGCCGTCGTCACCGAGGCCGCGGAATCCTGGGCCTACGACGCCGCATCCATCGCCGAACGCGCACAAGGTGGCGCCAACCCGGTCATTCCGCTGCTGGCCGATCTCCGGGGCAGGGTCAAAGGGCTGGACGCTAGCGCGCTTGCCGCCGTGCACACCTCGTTGACCAGCCAGGACGTCCTGGATTCGGCCCTGATGCTGCTCGCGCACCGCGTGGTTTCCGCCCTTCTCGCCGAGGTAAAGGGTACGACGACGGCGCTCGCCGGCCTTGCGGAACAGCATGCGGACACGCTGTGCGTGGGTAGGAGCCTGACGCAGCATGCGCTTCCGTTCACCTTCGGTCTCAAGGCGGCGCAATGGTTTCACGGAGTGGCCGCCGCGGCCCGTCGCCTCGAAGCCCTGGAGTTCCCTGTCCAGTTCGGCGGCGCCAGTGGGACCCTGGCTGCCGGTACCGTGCTCGCGGAGGGCTCGTCGTCGAGCCCCTTTATTCTGGCCGATGCCTTGGCCGGGAAACTGGGCCTCGCTCCCGTTCCGGCTCCATGGCACACGAACCGGCTGGCCGTCACGGGACTCGGCGACGCCTTGGCTTCCCTCACGGACTCCTTTGGCAAGATCGCCTCGGATCTGCTGTTCCTCAGCCGCCCCGAAGTTGCCGAGCTGGGTGAACCCCTTGCCGCGGGCCGCGGCGTCTCATCGGCCATGCCGCAAAAGCAGAATCCGGTGCTGTCCGTGCTGATCCGCAGCGCGGCGCTCCAGGCTCCTGGCTTGGCCGCGCAGCTGCACGTCGCAGCCACGAACTTCAACGACGAACGCCCGGACGGTGCCTGGCACAGCGAGTGGCCTGCCTTGCGGGGCTTGCTTCGGCTCACACTCGGCGCAGCCACCCAGCTGCGCGAGCTCGCCGAAGGCCTCCGCGTCTTCCCAGAGGCGATGCGCCGCAACCTGGAAATCTCCGGGCCGTTGCTCCTCAGCGAAGCCGTCGCATCCTCCGTTGCTCCGCTCCTCAGCGCGGACAGGGGCGATGCGAAGGCCAAGCTGCAGGCCGTCGTCGACGAGACCCTGCAGGCACCCGCAGCGGAGCAAGCCCGGATCTACACCAAGCTCCTCCGCGAGGCCGTCCCGGCCGGCAAGCTGTCCGACGAGGAACTGAAGGCACTTCTGGATCCTGCGAACTATGTCGGCGAGGCAGCCGAGATCAGCCGCCGCATCCTCGCCGCTTACCCCGAATTCGCACACACCAATCCGAAGGGAGCCGATCGTGGCTAAACCCATCGTCAAGGCGGTGTTGCTGTCCCCGCAGCGCACCCTGGGGGAGAAGCCGCTCCTGGTGGTGGGGCCCTCGCTCGGAACGTCCACGGTGCTCTGGACCGAGACGGCAGCGCTGCTCGGCGGTGAGTTCGACGTGATCGGCTGGGACCTGCCCGGTCACGGCGTCTCGCCCGCAGCCTCCGAAACGTTCAGCGTCGCCGAACTGGCCGACGCGGTGGTTGACTTGGTGGACTCGATCGCGCCCGGCGCCGTGTTCCACTACGCCGGGGACTCCCTGGGCGGCGCCACCGGTCTGCAATTGGCCATCAAGCACGGAGAACGCCTCAAGTCCCTGTCCGTGCAATGCTCCGGAGCGAAGCTCGGTACGCCCGAGGGGTGGCTGGAACGGGCTGAAACCGTTCGCGGACAAGGTACCGCGGTGATGATCCAGGGTTCGGCGCAGCGATGGTTCGCTCCCGGTTTCATGGATCGCCAGCCCGTGGTCAGCAGTCGCCTTCTGCATGCCCTGCGGGACGCCGACCGCTTCAGCTACGCCTTCTGCTGTGAGGCCCTCGCCGGCTTCGATGTCCGCTCCGAGCTCGGCAGCATCACCGTCCCCACGCAGGCATTGGCGGGTGTCGAGGACACTGTTGCACCGCCGTCGTTCGCTGAAGAAATTGCCGCGGGCATCAACTCCAGATTCAACACAGGTGGCGGCAGCGCTGTTGCCGTAGCGCTCGACGGCGTCGGGCACCTAGCGCCCGCGGAGGCGCCTGCCGTCGTCGCGGACCTCATGCGGACGTTCATGACGGAGGCCGGAAAATGAGCAATGATCCTTCGCAAGGCGCCGTTCAGCGCGACGCTAGCTCGCAGGAAATCTACGACGCCGGGATGGTGGTCCGCCGCGAAGTGCTCGGCGATGCGCACGTGGACCGCGCCAACGCCAAGAAGGACGAATTCACCGAAGACTTCCAGGACATGATCACCCGCATCGCCTGGGGAGGCATCTGGACGCGTCCCGGCCTGACCCGCCAGATGCGCTCCGCCGTCACCATGACCGCGATGGTGGCACACGGACACTGGGAAGAACTGGCCATGCACATCCGCGCGGCCATCACGAACGGGCTGAGCAGGGACGAAATCAAGGAAATCCTGCTGCAGACCGCCATCTACTGCGGAGTCCCCTCCGCCAACACCGCATTCAAGACCGCGCAGGGCGTTTTCGCGGAACTCGACGAGACCCCTGAAGCTCCCACCCCACCCAACTGACTCGCATTAGATGTCGTTTTGAGCCCTCATAACGACATTAACTGCGAGGTAGTTGGGACTACAGAAACTTAGAGGAGACCCCATGAATCAGGCTTTTGTGTACGACGCCGTGCGCACACCTTTTGGAAAATTCGGCTCGGGCCTTGCCGGGGTCCGGCCGGACGACCTCGCTGCCCACGTGGTGCGCGAAGCCGTCAAGCGCGCCCCTGCCCTGGATGTTGAGCGCATCGACGAAGTGGTGTTCGGCAACGCCAACGGCGCCGGCGAGGAGAACCGGAACGTCGCCCGCATGGCCACCCTCCTGGCCGGGCTCCCGACGTCGATTCCGGGCACCACGGTCAACCGGCTGTGCGGTTCCTCCCTGGACGCCGCCATCATCGCCTCCCGCCAGATCAACGCCGGCGACGCCGAGCTCATGCTGGTGGGCGGGGCCGAGTCCATGTCCCGCGCTCCGTGGGTGTTGCCCAAGACCTCCAAGCCGTACCCGGCCGGGGACATGACCCTGGCTTCGACCACCCTGGGCTGGCGTCTGGTGAATCCGGCCATGCCGAAAGACTGGACCATTTCCTTGGGCGAGGCCACCGAGAGGCTGCGTGAGAAGTACGGGATCACCCGGGAGCGGCAGGACGAGTTTGCCGCGGCCTCGCACAACCTCGCCGCGGCGGCGTGGGACGAGGGCTTCTACGACCAGTTGGTGACCCCGGTACCGGGCACCGAGTTGGTCCGTGACGAAGGCATCCGGGCGGGCTCGACGGCGGAGAAGCTCGCCGGACTCAAGACCGTTTTCCGTCCCGAAGCCAGCGCCCCGGAAGGGGGAACGGTCACCGCGGGCAACGCTTCGCCGCTGTCCGACGGCGCGTCCGCGGCTTGGATCGGCAGCGAAAGCGCCGCCGGGCTGCTGGGGCTCGAGCCGCTCGCCCGCATCGCCGGACGCGGGGCGCACGGAAACGATCCCCAGTTCTTCGGCTACGCGCCGGTGGAGGCCGCCAACAAGGCACTCGCGAAGGCGGGCATCGGCTGGGAGCAGGTGGGCGCCGTCGAACTTAACGAAGCTTTTGCCGCGCAGTCCCTGGCCTGCATCGACGCATGGGGAATCGACCCGTCCATCGTGAACCGGCACGGCGGCGCGATCGCGATGGGCCACCCGCTGGGCGCGTCGGGCACGCGCATCCTGGGGACCTTGGCCCGCAGCCTGCAGGCTTCCGGTGAGCGCTGGGGCGTCGCGGCGATTTGCATCGGCGTTGGGCAGGGCCTGGCCGTGGTGCTGGAGAACGTCACCTCCGGCGTAGCCGGAAAAGGAGCCTAGGGCCATGCTGAATTTCATTGACACTGTTGGCCAGGCTGTCGCCGGCATCAAAGACGGTTCCACCGTCATGATCGGCGGCTTCGGAAACGCTGGCCAGCCGTTCGAACTCATCGACGCGTTGCTCGATTCCGGCGCCACCGACCTTACCGTGGTGAACAACAACGCGGGCCAGGGCGACCAGGGCCTCGCACTGCTCATCAAGGAAGGGCGGGTCCGGAAGATGATCTGCTCCTTCCCGCGCCAGTCCGATTCCTGGCACTTCGACGCTAAGTACAAGGCCGGGGAAATCGAACTGGAACTCGTCCCGCAAGGAAACCTGGCCGAGCGCATCCGGGCGGCTGGCGCGGGGATCGGCGGGTTCTTCACACCCACCGGCTACGGCACCATGCTCGCTGAAGGGAAGCACACGCGCTTCCTCGACGGCAAGTGGCAAGTGTTCGAGACACCCATCCACGCCGATGTCGCGCTCATCAAGGCGCTCAAGGCCGACGGCAAGGGCAACCTCGTCTACCGCAAGACCGCCCGTAACTTTGGCCCAATCATGGCCGCCGCGGCCAAGCACACCATCGTCCAGGTGTCCGAGATCGTCCCGACCGGCGCCCTGGACCCGGAGAACGTGGTGACCCCCGGAATCTACGTCAACAGCATCGTGAAGGTGGCCTGACATGAGCATCCAAACCTCAACAACACCCCTCGGCCGCGACGACCTCGCGCGCCTCGTGGCGCGGGATATCGCCCCGGGCTCGTTCGTGAACCTCGGCATCGGCCAGCCCACGCTCGTCTCCAACTACCTCACGGAAGAGCAGAACATCACGCTCCACACGGAGAACGGGATGCTTGGTATGGGCCCGGAGGCCAAGGGCGAGGAGATCGACGGCGACCTCATCAACGCCGGCAAGATCCCCGTCACCGAACTCCCCGGTGCTTCGTACTTCCACCATGCCGATTCCTTCGCGATCATGCGCGGCGGCCACCTCGATATCTGCGTCCTTGGCGCTTTCCAGGTGTCGGCCACGGGTGACCTCGCTAACTGGCACACCGGAGCCCCGGACGCCATCCCGGCCGTCGGCGGGGCGATGGACCTGGCCACCGGCGCGAAGGACGTGTTCGTCATGATGACTCTCCTGACCCGCGAGGGCGTGTCCAAGCTTGTGGAGCACTGCAGCTACCCGCTCACCGGCGTGGGCTGCGTGACGCGCGTGTACACGGACAAAGCGGTTTTCCTGATAGGGCCCGACGGCGTGACCGTGCGTGAGACGTTTGGCTGCACCTTCGAAGAACTCCAAGCGCTGGTGCCCGTCCCTCTGGTGCCGTTCGACGAGAAGGCGGCGGGCGCCGTCGTTGGCGTCTAACGCGCTCAAAGTCGAGCGCGAACTGGCAGCAGATGCCCCTTGGATCGACTTTTGAGGGAATCTGGTGCCAGCTCGCGCCAATAAGATTGGTAACCATGACCGACGCAGCAGTAGCCGGAGCGCCTCAGGCCGGTGCACCCCAGGCGAGTGACCAGTACGTGCAATCGCTGGCACGCGGCTTGTCCGTGATCCGTGCTTTCGACGCGGCCAACCCCATCATGACGCTCAGCGAGGTGGCGGCGCGCACCAACCTGACGCGTGCCACGGCCCGTCGGTTCCTGCACACACTGGTGGAGCTGGGCTATGTCCGCACGGACGGCAAGACCTTCGCGCTCACGGCCATGGTGCTGCAGCTTGGCTACTCGTATTTGTCGGCGTTGTCCTTGCCCCAGCTCGCGCAGCCGCACCTTGAGGAGCTGTCGTTGAAGCTGGGGGAGTCGACGTCGGCCGCGGTGCTGGATGGCGCGGACATCTTCTATGTGGCCCGCGTGACCACGCGCCGGATCATGACGGTCGGCATCTCGGTGGGCACCCGCTTCCCCGCCTACGCCACGTCCATGGGTAGGGTGCTTCTGGCCGGCCTGCCGCAGCAGAAGCTGGACGAGTACCTTTCCTCGGTGGAGTTCGAGGCCCTGACACCGCGGACCATCACATCCCGCGGGGAACTGGTGGCCGAGCTGGATCGAGTGCGCAGGCAGGGCTGGTGCCTGCTGGACCAGGAGCTGGAACTCGGACTCATGTCCATCGCTGCGCCGGTGTGGAACCACAACGCAGGCCATGTGGCTGCTGCGGTCAACGTCTCACTTCAAGCCCAAAACGTCGCTGCGCAGCCGAACCCGGAGGCCTACCTCGAATCGGTCAAGGAGCAGATTGTTGAGACGGCCCGCGCGATATCGCAGGACGTCTCGGCGAAGCACTAGCCTCGTTGCCACGGCGCGTTGCGGCCGCGCGTTGCAGCGCGTAGGCTCACAGCCCATGACCGACGTGGACGAGCAAGGACGACCGGAACCTCCCCTCGCGGCCGACGAGGCCGCAACCCTGCTGGGCTTCCTGGATTACCAACGAGCCACCTTGGCATGGAAGTGCGCGGGGCTGGACGCATCCGGCTTGGGAGCGAGCGTGGCTCCGACGTCGATGACCCTCGGCGGCCTGCTCAAGCACCTGGCCTATGTCGAGGAGCATTGGTTCTCCCAATGCCTGCACGACCGGGACCGGCAGCCCCCGTGGGACACGGTGGACTGGAAAGTCGACCCGGACTGGGAATGGCACTCGGCCGCCGAGGACTCACCCGAGCAGCTCCGTGCGCTCTGGCAGGACACCGTGTCTCGCTCCCGCTTGCTAGTCGCCGAAGCGATGGACGACGGCGGCCTGGACCAGCTTGCCGCACGCACCTGGTCCGATGGCCGGGCACCCAGCCTGCGATGGATCGTGCTCCACATGATCGAGGAGTACGCGCGACACAACGGCCACGCCGACCTGCTCCGCGAGTCGGTGGATGGGGTTGTCGGGGAGTAGCCCCCGCTACCGCCCCGCTACCGCGTCAGCTTGGCGCCGTCCGGGTGTTCGTCGCCGATGTGCCCGGGAGCGTTGGCGGCCAGGACGCGTTGAACGAACGCGCTGAATTCCTCCATGTAGTGGCGCAAGAGGGCCGCGGTTCCTTCGTCCCGGACGGATCCGTCCTCGTTGTAGGACGCCGGATCGAACTTGATGTAGGCCTCCGGGGCGTTCAGTTGCGGTGCGTCGAGGAAGCTCAGGACGCTGCGCATGGAGGACTGCATCACCGCCGTGCCGATGCTGCCCGGAGATGTGCCGATGATGCCAGTGGGCTTGCGCGCGAAGGAGTTGGTTCCCCAAGGCCGCGATCCCCAGTCGATGGCGTTCTTCAAGGCGCCGGGGATGGAGCGGTTGTACTCGGGGGAGACGAAAAGGATGCCGTCCGACGCCGCAATCGCGTCTTTCAACGCCCGGCCTGCGGGCGGGAAATCGGCGTCGTAGTCGGAGCTGTAGAGGGGCAGGTCCTTGATGGGGATCTCGGTGAATTCGAGTTCTTCCGGCGCTACGCTGATGAGCGCCTTGGACAGGACCCGGTTGATGGAGCGGCTTGAAAGGCTGCCGACGAAGTATCCGATCTTGTACGTGGCCATGGCAATGTTCCTTCCCGACGGCGCGGCCGGAACCGGCTCATCGACGGTGCGGTAACTGGAGGCTCCCAGCCCACAGCGAGCTTAGTAGAGCAGTCCGAAGATGGGAATGGCCGGTCGGCGTTGGGCGCCTACTCCCGCCCGGGCCTTCCGCGTCCTAGACTCAAGCCAACAACGGCTCGGGGCAATGGGGTTTCGGGAAGGGAGCGCAGGTGAAGCTTGGCATAGCGCGGGAACGCCTGGACGGTGAAAGGCGCGTGGCCGCGACGCCCGAGACCGTCACGCAATTGGCCGGACTCGGTCTTGAAGTCGTCGTCGAAAGCGGTGCTGGAACCGCTGCGGGCCACAGCGACGACGACTATCGCCAGGCAGGGGCCCTCATCGTCCTCGCCTTGGATCTCGCCCGATTGGACGTGTACGCGCACGTTCGCCCCCTCGAACCCACGACGGCGGCCGCGCTGCGCCGGGGCGCGGTCACCGTGGGCCTGGCCTCGCCGTCGTCGGAACTTCCCACCGTCCGCGCGCTCGCGGAAGCGGGCGTGACCTCCTTTGCGCTTGAGCTGGTGCCGCGCATTTCCCGCGCACAATCCATGGACGCGCTCACGTCCCAGGCCCTCGTGGCCGGGTATCGCTGCGTGCTTGAGGCCGCGATGCGCCTGCCGCGCTTCTTCCCGCTCTACATGACAGCCGCTGGAACCATTCCGCCGGCCCGCGTGCTGGTGCTGGGCGCCGGGGTGGCGGGCCTGCAGGCCATCGGCACCGCGAAGAGGTTGGGCGCGCGCGTCTCCGCCAACGACATCCGGCCGGCGTCGGCGGACGAGGTCGCCTCGATGGGCGGCACGTTCATCAAGCTCGACGTGGAGACGGCGGAGGCATCCGGCGGCTATGCCCGCGAGCTCAGCGCCGATCGCGGTGCCTTGCAGCGCGAACTGCTCGCGCCGCACGTGGCCCAGGCCGACGTGCTCATCACGACGGCGGCGGTCCCCGGACGGCGGGCCCCGCTCCTGGTGAGCCGCGAAATGGTTCAGCACATGCGCCCAGGCTCGGTGGTCATCGACCTCGCCGCCGAATCCGGCGGCAACGTGGAAGGCTCCGTACCCGGCATGGATCTCCAGATCCCGACGGCTGACGGCCAAGGTACGGTCACCTTGGTGGGGATGAAGGATGTCGCCTCTGCGATGCCGGCTGACGCCTCACGCCTCTACGCGAAGAACGTCGCCAACCTGCTTGCCCTCATGACTTGTGATGGAGCCGTTGTCCCGGACTTCGGCGATGAAGTGGTGGCGGGCGCGTGCCTGACGCACGACGGCGAGGTGCGGCACGGCCCGACGGCTGAGGCGCTTGCGGCACTCTCGGCCGAGGCGGCGGAATCCATAAGCTCCGCCAACGAAGGAGTCTCCTGATGGACGGCATCGCCCTGCTCACCATCACCGTCTTGGCGGTCTTCGTGGGCTTCGAAGTGGTCTCCAAGGTCTCAAGCACGCTGCACACGCCCTTGATGTCCGGGGCCAACGCCATCCACGGAATCATCCTGGTGGGCGCCATCATCGTTGCCGGGCAGGCCTCGGACCCGTGGGTGCTCGCAGTGGCGTTGCTCGCCGTCGTCCTCGCCACCGCCAACCTGGTGGGCGGCTTCGTGGTGACCGACCGCATGCTGGAGATGTTCCGCGGCCGTAAACGCGTAGCGCCGCCAGCCGGGAAGCCCGACGCCATAAAGGCCGAGTCCAGAGCATCAGGGTCCAAGGAGGGCATGCGATGACCTTCATCGATCCGGTGTGGACCTCGCTCCTCTACCTCGCTGCCGCCGTGTGCTTCATCCTCGCGCTCAAGGGACTGAACTCTCCCCGCACCGCCCGGCGAGGCAACCTGGTGGGCGCCTTCGGTGCGGCACTCGCCGTCGCCACGGTCTTCATGTCCGTCAAAATGGACAACGTTCCCTGGATCCTGGGCGCGATGGTGGTCGGTTCGGGCGTGGCCGCGCCGGTCGCGCGCCAGGTCAAGATGACGCAGATGCCGCAACTCGTGGCGCTGTTCAATGGCGTTGGCGGTGGTGCCGCGGCCCTCGTGGCACTCCTGGAACTCGCGCACTCGGAGGACCACTGGGTGCGCGTGGCCATCGTCTTCACGCTGTTGGTGGGGGCCGTCTCGTTCGCGGGTTCAGCCATCACGTTCTCCAAACTGCAGGAGCTCATGACCACCCGTCCGGTGGTGTTCCCGGGCCTGCCGACCCTTATGGGAGCGGTGCTGATCGCGGCGGTGGGTGCCGCCGTCGCCGTCGTCTTCAGCGGTTCCCTCGCGCTCGCGCTGCTGCTCCTGGTGCTTGGGCTGGCGGCGGGCGTGCTGTTGGTGCTGCCAGTAGGCGGCGCGGACGTGCCGATCGTCATCTCACTCCTGAACGCCTTCACGGGCCTGGCCGTCGCCACCTCCGGCCTGGTGCTTGGCAATGTGCTCTTGGTGGTGGCCGGCACATTGGTGGGCGCCTCGGGCACCATTCTTACGCGCGCCATGGCCGCGGCCATGGGCCGCAGTGTTGCAGGTATCCTCTTCGGCGCCTTCAAGGGAGGCTCGACGGCGGGGTCGACGGCGGTGAGCGACCGCCCCGTCCGCTCCTCCAGCCCGGAGGACGTGGCCGTGCTCCTTGGCTACGCGCAGCGGGTCATCATCGTTCCTGGTTATGGGCTCGCTGTGGCCCAGGGGCAGCACACGGCGGCGGAACTGGCCCTTGCATTGGAGGCGAGGGGCATCGACGTGGATTTCGCGATCCACCCGGTGGCGGGGCGCATGCCGGGGCACATGAATGTCCTGCTCGCCGAAGCCAATGTGCCCTATGAGTCCCTCAAGGAAATGGGCGAGATCAACTCGGAATTCCGGACGGCCGACGTCGCGCTGGTGGTCGGCGCTAACGACGTCGTCAATCCAGCCGCGAAAACCACCGCTGGCTCGCCGATCTACGGCATGCCCATCCTCGAAGTGGCCGACGCGCGCCAAGTAGTCTTCCTGAAGCGCTCCATGCGGCCTGGATTCGCGGGAATCGAGAACGAACTCATGTACGAACCGCAGACCACGCTGCTGTTCGGCGACGCCAAGGAGTCCCTGGCCAAGGTGTTGAGCGCAGTCAAGGCGCTCTGATTTCGTTAACCAGCCCTAGGGTGCCCATCTGCTTCCATGCTGCCCAATCGGGTGAGCACACTCAGGATCGGGAGCCGCTGCTGCTGCCCAGCCGAGTGAGCTCACTCAAGACGCAGCCGGATTCAACGCCCTATCATCGGCCGAAGGCCTAGGGAGGAATGCTCCCATCCTTGACGGTTGCTATGGCTTCGAATGGACGGTGAGTGGAGTGGCTAGACTCTCGACGCGGGAGCAGAAGGTGCCGCGGCGCTTCGGGGTCCGGTGGGGTGCCATTGGTGCGTGTGCCGCCATGGTCCTGGCAATCCTGAGCGGTTTTGCTTTGCCGGCGCATGCGGCTGCAAACACCATCATCACGCTGACCTTCGATGACGGCAACGCCGACCAAATGACCGCCGCAGCCACGCTGAAGAACCTCGGGCTTCACGGCACGTATTTCGTCCCCTCCGGATGGATAGATCAGCCGAGCTATTTCACGTCGGCGAACTTGCAGCAACTCTACGCGGACGGCAACGAGATTGCCGGGCACACGGTCACCCACCCCGATTTGGTCACCTTGACGTCGGATGAAGTAACGCGCCAGGTGTGCAACGGCAGGGTGGCCCTGGCCAATATGGGTTTCAAGGTCACAAGTTTCGCCTATCCCTTCGCCTCTTTGGACCCTGCCGTGCAGACCATCGTCAAGAATTGCGGTTTCAACAGCGCACGCGGGCTCGGGGACCTCTACAGCAAGGACGATCCCGGGCTCCCGGCCGCGGAGACCATCCCGCCCGCCAATCCCTACGACACCGCGGCACCCGAAGAAGTGGACAGCACCTGGACACTGCAGAACCTGGAAAATTCTGTGACCAGGGCCCAGGCAGCTGGGGGTGGCTGGGTTCAATTGACCTTCCACCACATCGCAGTCGGGACCGATCCGACGCTCACCATCAGCCCCACCTTGTTCAACCAATTCGCGTCCTGGCTAGCGCAACAACAGACGGCGGGCAGCGTTGCCGTCAAGACCGTTGACCAAGTAATTGGTGGCGCGGTCCAGCCCCTCGTCTCCGGCCCGCCGGTGCCGCCGCCGCCCGCGCAGGGGACCAACATGATCCAGAACCCGAGCCTGGAAACGCTTACCAGCGGAATTCCGCTGTGCTGGGCCGCGGGTGGATACGGGACCAACACGCCCAGCTATTCAGTGGTCTCGCCTGGCCACACGGGCAACAACGCAGAACGGTTGACCATGAGCGGCTACGTCAGCGGTGACGCGAAGCTCCTGCCGGCCCTGGACCTTGGCGGCTGCTCACCCACGGGCACGCCAGGCCATATCTATCAGCTCAGCGCTTGGTACAAATCCAATGTCATCACCCAATTCGAGGTCTACTACCGAACGGGAACGGGGTACTGGACGTACTGGACCGCGAGCCCGCTGTTCAACGCAAGTAGCAACTGGACCCAGATCACTTGGACCACGCCGGTCCTCCCGGCAGGCGCCTCCGGTATCAGCTACGGACTGAACATCCAATCCAACGGATCGATCACCACGGACGACTACTCGATGATCGACGTCAGCCCGGCTACCGCGACGGCGCCTGCGGCTCCGGCCGGTGTGGCCGCGACGGCGGGCAACGCCTCCGCGGTGGTGTCGTGGACGGCTCCGGGCAACGGCGGGTCCCCGATCACCTCGTATGCCGTGACGCCTTCGTCCGGGGGCACGGCCCTGGCTCCGGTGACGGTTACCGGAAATCCGCCCTCGACGACGGCGACCGTCACCGGATTGACTAACGGCACGGCCTACACCTTCACGGTCACGGCCACGAACGCGGTCGGCACGTCCGCGGCGTCTGCCGCGTCGGCTCCCGTGACGCCGACGGCGCCCGTTCCCGGCGTCACCAACGGCGGCTTCGAATCCGGACTCACCGCCTGGACCACCGGCGGCGTCAGGGCGCCCGTGGCCTCCACCGTTGCCCACACCGGCACCGGTTCCGCGCTGCTGGGCCTGGCCTCCGGTGCCGAACCCCTCGGGGACAGCTCCCTGTCCCAGACGATCACCGTGCCCGCGGGCGGGACCTCCACGCTGTCCTTCTGGTACC